>JAUBSN010000070.1:0-50769 GCA_036704825.1 Microcoleus sp. F8-C3
TTCATCAAAAAACCAAACTTCTACTTCAGCATTGGGATTCTCTTCTTGAAGATTTTCAACTTTTTTCGGAAAATTTTCCTGAAATTCTTTTTGTTCAATGGGACAACCTTTTTTATGTTTCGGTCGGGGCCTTTGCCATGAGTATTTTAACTTTTTTAAGTAGTCCCATCCTCTGGAATCATAGATTTTCATACATCCAGTTTCTTGTTCCATCCATCGAGCGACTTTAGGACCCGTCCAAACTCCCCCATCTACGGGTTTCTTTTGTAACACTTGTTTTAACCGCTCTAATTGCTGTGGATTTAATATAGGTTTTTTACCCCCTTGATGGTTTATGGGAGTTTTAGGGCGAGAAATTTTAACCGAATCTATACCCATTTCATTATATTTCTTGACAATTCGGCGGGCATAGTCATAATTTAGGCCCACAACTGTGGCAGCAGTCTTCACCTAAAAGCCCGAACCGACTTTCCAGAGTAGATGCCAACGTCGCGCTTCTACTGGGTCTTTAGAAGAACGGTATCGCGCTTTTAGGTCCGAATGACTTAAATGAGGCTCTAATTCCACTTTTATGGGCATAGCTATTTTTCTGAGATTTTTTCAGTTATTATAACAGACCTGGAGCAACCGGATTCCGTATTACAGCCATTTTTTCAAAAAGGAGCGCCCTCTGGCTCCGACAAGCTTGAACTCAGTTAACCGCAGCAGAGTACAGCCACTACTCTGCCTCCGACAGCCTGCTGGCTCAAAAAATATATTAATCGTACAGCCTAAATCTAGCTGAACTATCGCTCTTCTCATTCGACAGAAGTTAAAAAACTTAAAGCCTTTTGTGCCACGAATTGCGCCCTGAGAGAAGTCACCTTTTGATACCTTAGCGTAGTCTGAATCTTTTCATGCCCCATCAAAGCTCGCAGCTCTTCAACAGACATTAAACCAACTCTTTCCGTCGTAGCAAAAGTATGCCTCAAGTCGTAAAGGCGAGCGCCTTTTAAGAGGAGACTCTTTTCGATTGCCTCACACCAATTAGTATAAATTCGGCGATAAGATAAGCGCGTAACTTCTTGAGTGAAAGGGTTTTGTGCAGTAAATAAAGCCGCCGAACTTGTATGTCAGTAATGCCTAACGTACTTATCCAAAACAAACGCTGCATCCTCACTAGAAAAGCACCATCTTTGTTTGTTCCCCTTACCGACAACCTGAAACTTACGAGCAACAGTATCTACCTGTTCTAAATTTATTGCCAAAACTTCACCTATTCTAGCCCCCGTGCGGTGCAACAACCGAACAACCGCGTGCAGGCGTACATCTTTACAGACAAGTCCATACAACTCTCCTAGCTGCTCTTTATTCAAATAGCGCACTACTTCATCAGTGCCGTACTCTACCTTCTCCAAGTTAGGCTGGCGGCGTTTTTTGCCAGCAATCGGATTGCTTCTGAGATAGCCAACACCCACCGCATAATTGAACAGCGCCTGGATAATTGCTTGATGCCGGTGATGAGTAGCAATCGATAAATATTCTAAGCCTTCCAAGTAATCTGATATGGGAGCATCTCATATTTGTAAAAACACTTATTCTGGCTCCTGCCTTCTGACTTTTTCCTTCTTCCTTCTGACTCTTTCCTCCTGACTCTTTCCTCCTGACTCCTAGCTCCAATTTCAAGCGGAGGGCTGCTTTCATTGAGATGCTCCCTCTGATATGAACTGGCGGCTAATAATTTCTACAGGCAAACGACCGCATTCAGCAAGCAACAGCATTAACGCTACCTCGTAGGACTGCCGCGTACTTTGAGCCAAACCGGGACGTTCTAAAAATTCTGTAACTAATCGAGCTAAAGTAACCGTCAAACGGTAGTCCTGCATAGTCAGGATAACCACGGTTTTATTTAATAGATAAATTGGCGTTATAGCTATGAATAAAATACTAAATATCTGCCTATATGATAGAAGAGTTTTTTAGAAAATGAAAAGGTTTTTCTTGCCAAGCGAGATATTTTTTGTCTCATGGTATTATTAAATCTTTCTATATAGTTTGTCTGACCAGTATCCTTTCCTACTGCTCTATGTCTTTTTTTAGGAAAAACTATTCCATAGGCACTCCAAAAGTCTGTATAACTGACAGCGCATTGACGATATAATGCGGGCAAATAATTCCAAAGTCCTTGAGCACCATCTTTATTTTTTTGGTCAATATATACTCCTACAATTTCTTTAGTCAAAACATCAATTGCTAACCAAATCCACTGCTTATTACCCTTATTCCCTACAAACAACCACATTTCATCGCATTCAATTGTTAGCTTTCCCTTTTTTTTGACTTCACTTCTACTTCTCTCTTGACGGCTCCTAACTTTTTATTAACATAGTATTGTAGCCACCTTGGGGAAACTCCGGTAGCCCTAACAATTCCAGCCAGAGAGATTTTTGCTAATAAAAGTTTATCTATTAACTTTCTTGTGTCTTCCGAAATTGGCTGATGTCTGGGAACTCTCACAAATTGTCTGGCACAATCTCGACATTTAAAACTTTGGAGAGCCAGTGTGAGTATGACCATTTTTTACAATATATTGAGAGTCGCACTTGGGAGATTTCATAAACTAAAGATTAAGGCAGATTGACTAAGTAAATTATAACAGGTTATCCTGACTATGCAGGACTACCCAAAAACCGATGTACTGAGGGAATTCATGAAAAACCTAAAGATGAAGAAAAACCGTCCTAGAAGGACGGGGCTTTAGACCCAATTTTTTCGGTAACGGATCAATGTCTTGTGAGACTTTGGGCGATCGCATCTACTATTTGCGGCAGCGTTTTATGGCTAACTTCTTTGTAACGCTGATTTCCTGGCACGATCGCCAGGTTAGGCGCAGCAGAACACCGTTTGACGCATCCGGTTCGTTGAATCGTGACATACTGTTCCAGGTTGCGATCGCGAAGTATTTCTGCCAATGCCTCACACAATCCTTTTCCCCCTTTTTTCAAACATCCCGATTTTTGGCACACCAACACTTTGATTTTGGGTTTGATTTTGGATTCATCAGTCACTGAAGACACGGGAGTAGAAGGTGTTTCAGGGAGGATTTGAGCACAGCGGTCTGTAAGCGGTATAATCTGAGTTGCTTTGAATTTGGGTTCATGGGCATGGCGATCCAACTTGCTGATGCCAATAACTCGGATCGATTCACCGGGCTGAAGCGATAACCCCACGGCAATCCGCAACGCTTTAGGGATCTTGATGTGCATTTCTTCCGATAACACCCTTAAATGCAAATATTTCAACTTCCCATCATGACTCACAAAGCCCAGAAACTGACCTTCAAAATTGAATTCTCCGCGTGAGTAGTTATCAGAATTAACCACGAGCTTAATCTCCTAAACGATACGTCTGGCTTCTACTGTTTTTGGCAGTTTTAATGGTTCTTCTAAGCCTGAGATCGCCAGTTCCCAGCCATTAGCAAGCGTGAAAAATTTTTGACTATCTGCCTCTACTTCTTTCACAACTTCTTCTTCCAAATCTTTCTTGGCAACATAGACAACTAAGTGTCCGGCATGATTTCGGCGGAGCATTACTTTCATTTAATTTCCTCAGCGAGTTCAAGTTCTTTTTTACGACAACCGACAATGTGACCCGTAGTCATGAAATGCACGGCATAGATATAGGAACTTTGCAAAAAAGTGCCGATGCTGATGACATACCCGACATCACCTTTCTTTGCCAAAGTTGCGCCAATATCTTTACCCGGAAACGTGCCATCATTGCGAATCAGTTTGCGCGATCGCACTTTCTGACCAATGTCAAAGGCAGGAGGAGAATCGATTTCAATTTCATCAGTTTGCATGAGCGTATGACCTCGCTTGGGGAACTAAACTCAAAAGTTCTTCAACCGTGAGACTGCGTTTAACTTGTACTGCTTGATGGCGAACCGCTTCTAACACCCATTGAATTTCCTCAGAATTGAGGATGATGCCCTGTTGTTGCAGCACGCTCAACACTAAATGTCGGCCCGAATGTTTACCCACCACAAAGCGACGTTCCCAGCCCACATCCTCTGGAGCAAATGGTTCATAGGTGACTGGGTTTTGCAGGATGCCGTGAGCGTGGATGCCAGATTCATGAGCAAAGGCATTGTCGCCCACGATCGCTTTCCAGGGCGGAACAGGGCAGTGAGATGCTCTGGCAACCAAACGAGAGAGTTCGAGCAATCGTTTCGTATCAATGCCGATTTGGATGCCATAGATCCGCTTCAGTGCCATCACTACTTCCTCCAACGCGGCATTGCCCGCCCGTTCGCCCAACCCATTCACCGTTGTATTCACCGATTGCGCTCCAGCTTGAATGCCAGCCAGCGCATTCGCCGTTGCCAGTCCCAAGTCATTATGGGTGTGCATCTCGATCGGAATGTCCAGATTGCCAACCAAATGCCGGACTTTTTTGTATGTGGTTAATGGGTCAAGAATGCCAACGGTATCGCAGAAACGAAACCGGAATGCACCCCACTGTTGCGCCAAGGAAGCCACATCGAACAGAAAGGATTCATCGGCCCTAGAGGAATCTTCGCCACCAACAGCTACCTCCAAACCGCGATCGCGCGCAAAATCGATCGCATCTTGCAGACGGACAAGCATTAATCGCCATTGCCCGTGAAATTTTGCCGCAATTTGAATCTCCGAAACTGGAATAGAGATGTGTATCCGTTGCAAGCCGCAGTCTGCTGATGCCTGAATATCAGACATTTTTGCCCGATTCCAGCCAAGTAGTTTCGCCTTCAATCCCAGGCTGGAAATCGCTCGAATAGATTCGGCTTCTTCTTGTCCCATTGCTGGAATGCCAACTTCCATTTCTTGCACGCCGATCGAGTCAAGAAATGTGGCGATCGCGATTTTTTCTTCGATATTGAAGGCAATCCCTGCTGCCTGTTCTCCGTCTCGCAAGGTCGTATCATTAATCTGAATGAGAGAGGTTTTCATTTTGGAAGTTCTCATGTCTAATCGGCAATTTTGTTACTTAGTTTGGACTTAATTAAGATATTTTTTCAGAATCGCTCCTCCAGCCAATCAAAAATTTGAATTAGTTGTTGAAGCGTTATCAATCCATACTGCCAAAGCAGCATCTGTAAAGGAGCATGAGCTTGTTCGGGATGGCGCAGCAACACATCGATTTCTGCGGTTGAAATTGCCATTTCATGCTGCAAAAATTGAATGAATTGTGTGTTACTGCTCATGGCTGCTTCCCAATAAAGGATTAAGTTAGATCGAGTCCGGTCAATTAGCCATAATTCCTGTAAAGGCGGGTTCATCAATGTCTATCATGAAAACGATCGATCTAATAAACCTGCCCTGGCCGAAATCTTACGCGCGATCCACCGAACTTGATATTCAACGTTCAATTACCTATGCCCGATTTACCAAATTAAATGTCAGGCTGTCTTTGGCGAGGAAATGTGCTAAGTGGAAAGCGCGATCTTCGGTTTGCAACAAAAATTGCTCGTAGAGATAGCGAGTGGCGCGATCGCCCACACTCTCTGCCTGGGAAGCCTGCCGCCGCAATAGATCGATCGCCACCTGCTCCGCTTGCAAGTCATTTTCCACCATCTGCCGGGCCGTGAAAACTCCATCCGGCTCTGGTGAGAAGCAGCATAATTCTGCCAGTTTGCTGAAGCTGGCGACAGGAACACCACCCAATCCATTCAACCGCTCGCCAATTTGATGCACATAATTCTGGACTTGTTCGTAGCTTTCAGCAAAGAATTCATGCAGCGAATAAAACTCTGCACCTTCCACCACAAAATGATGTTTTTGATATTGTAAGTAAAGTGTTTGAAAAGTAGCAAGTGCAATATTCAATCCTTCACAAACCGGAACGGTGACTTCCTGCCCTAAAGCAACTGAATTGATTTGAACTTGACCAAATTCTTGGACGAAGGTCTGTACCTGTGTCATTTGATAGTCTCCTTAAGTAGATGTAAGTGTGTGTTAAGAATTGACAGTTCAATAGTCCGGACAGTTTTCAATCACCAACGGTAGAATGGGGTTATGGGTTTCCGGATCTGTGAAATCTTAACGATAGAATGAGGTTATGGGTCGTTGCTCAAAAAACAGTCCGGAGTATTGACAGTTGGCAGTTAAGAGTTAAGAGTTGACAGTTAACCATCAACAATTAACAGTAAATTATTCCTGTGCAAGCGGAATTAATATTGAGCGGCATTCCAACAGCGCTCAAGCCAGATCACCATTTCCTGACGAGAAGCAACAAATTGTTGTACTACACTTCGCAGCAGCAGAGCACAGATGCCATTCTGCACCTCGACCCGCAGCGAACCATCTTCCAGGCACCAGCAAGGAATCATTAATTCTTGGAGGCGGCGGTAGATTTGCCAGCGATCGATGCGAGAAACACAAACAATATGAGTCACAGAGACGCTGATATTCGGTCGATCGTCAATCTGGCTGCTGGTATCGGCGTTGGCAGGATAAAGGGGTGACATGGGAGTTACCTTGAAAACAGGGTTAAAGAGTGTGATGATTTGGAATCAAATGTTGAATTTGCTGTTCTAAATTTTCAATACGATCGAGCAATACCTGCATGGCCCGAGCCTCAACATCGGGAACTTGCCCGTGCTCCAGGGGACAAGTTTGAGTATTGGTGCGACAAATATTGCGTCCGGGGACTCCAACAGCCGTGCAATGGGACGGTACCTCTCGCAGTACGATCGTTCCGGCGCCAATGCGAGCGTAGTCTCCAACTTGGATGTTGCCCAGAATCTTTGCCCCAGCACCGACCACCACATGATGACTCAGAGTCGGATGGCGTTTGCCCGTTTCCTTGCCAGTGCCACCCAGCGTCACGCCCTGGTAAATCAAGCAGTAGTCACCCACAATTGCCGTTTCCCCAATCACCACACCCATGCCGTGGTCGATAAAAACCCCAATGCCGATCGTGGCGGCGGGATGAATTTCAATCCCCGTCAAGAACCGAGTCAGATGTGAAATCAGCCTAGGGATGAACGCCACCCGACGGCGGTACAGCCAGTGAGCGAAACGATACAGAGTGAGAGCATGGAAACCCGGATAGCAGCACAGCACCTCCAACCAATTACGGGCAGCCGGATCGCGATCGAAGATGATGCGAAAATCTTCCCTCACCGCTTGCCATAATGCGATCGGTAACGGGTTTGATTCCAATGCAGAATTTGGCTCGCTATTTAGAGCATCCTGACCGGAGCTTTTCCTGAAACGCTCAGGGAGGGAGAGGCAGAGTGAGGAAGGAAGGTGCTGCATTGCTTTCGGGTTGCAAAAAACTGGCTTCTGTTCTCCTGGTTATATCAGGCAGCAAAAAACAGGACTCAAAAAGCAGCCCGAATCAGAGTTATTGAATTAATTAGAAATGCACTCAACTCCTTAACCCTAAATCTGGTAAATGTTTAATTTTTTTTATGGGTTGAGGTACTAGCATTTTTGATGGCAGGGACTGGTATTGATCGAAACAGGAACCAGTATTCGAGCACTCACGGTCAAACCCTCTATTCATGGGCTTTTCAGGAAATTAGCAGCCCAAATAACTCGCTGCTGACTCTGTACTCAAACCAGCAATCAAACCAGATGTTTTGTATCCAATATATCTATTATAATGTAGTTCTGTTCGTGATGAACAAAGATAAAAAATTTATTATAGTTATTGCTTTAATTTTAGATAAGTGCTAATTTAGATACAGAATTGAATTTCAAATATTGCTGGGGGCTATCCTCAACCATTTGCTCCCAGCTTTTAATCAAAAAAAACGATCGAAATCCCGTCAAACTAAAGCTTTGAGCCATATAAGGGCTATTTTTGAGTACAACTCAGTTGGCTTAAAAAAGCACTAAAAAATAGCTTCATATATTGATTTCATAAGCATTTAAGCTGAGTACCAAAAATACTACTCCCCAACTCCAAAAATACTCGCACCCCCTGCGAAAAATACTCGTACCTCAACCCGATATTTTTTTTTTGTGTTCAGTCAGTCTGGGTTTGAAAGCTTGAGTACAAACTAATGAATTCAATAACTCTTACCAGGGCGACTGAAACCGGCGGTGTTTGAGTGGCTGCTATAAATCTCATAACGCCAATCAATCAACTCTCTAAATCAGAAACACAAGTTCTTCTAAGCAAAAACAGAGATTCAGGTTTCTAGGTAGGAGAGGAGATGAGAGGACAACGCAACTACACCACCCTCTTTGAATGAAGTCGAAAAGAAGTCGCTGTGCTACAGCATTCACAAATCGTTCCCAAAGGGACGAATCAGAGCTTCTAGCCTGCATTGGCAGGTTGTCTGTACCGAGTGACTTCAATCCTTTTTCAGAAGAATGTAGTAACCGTCTTTCTCACTGGCGCTGTCCACCTAGCCCTGCCGAAATTCAATGACACCCCCCCCATCTTCAGGACTTCTCTCTCCTCCGGCTACACAGCCTGCTACGGATATTACGATCTCCAAAAATGCGGTGAAAAAGAGTTCTGATAGCTGTGGTTGTAGCAGCAATACCAGTACGGCAACCACCCACGACCAGCGAATGCTCGATCGCATTTCCAAACATCCCTGCTACAGCGAAGAAGCACACCATCACTACGCTCGGATGCACGTTGCCGTAGCCCCTGCCTGCAACATTCAATGCAACTACTGTAACCGGAAATATGACTGTGCCAATGAAAGCCGTCCGGGCGTGGTGAGCGAGTTATTGACTCCCGAAGAAGCCGCCCATAAGGTACTGGTAATTGCAGGTAAAATTCCCCAGATGACAGTGTTAGGAATTGCCGGCCCTGGCGATCCTTTAGCGAATCCCGAAAAAACTTTCCGCACTTTTGAACTAATTGCTGACAAAGCACCGGATATTAAATTGTGCCTGTCTACCAACGGGCTAATGCTGCCGGATCACGTAGAAAAGATCAAAGCGCTCAACGTCGATCACGTCACCATCACTATTAATATGGTAGACCCAGAAATCGGCACCAAAATTTATCCCTGGGTACACTATCGCCGCAAACGCTACAAAGGCTTACAAGCAGCACAAATTCTGCACGAACGGCAGATGGAAGGCTTGCAAGCACTCAAAGAAGCAGACATTCTCTGCAAAGTTAATTCGGTGATGATTCCAGGTATTAACGACGAACACTTAGTAGAAGTCGATCGGGTAATTCGCGAAAAAGGAGCTTTTCTCCACAACATCATGCCGTTGATTTCTGCACCGGAACACGGTACTCACTTCGGTCTTACCGGACAGCGCGGCCCCAATCCCAAGGAACTGAAAAAGCTACAAGACGAATGCGCTGACAGCAACATGAAAATGATGCGTCACTGCCGCCAGTGCCGTGCGGATGCGGTGGGTTTATTAGGTGAAGACCGCAGTCAAGAATTCACCAAAGACAAGTTCATGGAAATGGATTCGCAGTACGACTTGGAACTGCGGCAAGAAGTCCATTCTGGTATCGAGAAATTCAAAGAAGAAATCAAAGCAGCCAAAGCTAAAGTTAAGCCCAGCGAACGAGTAAAAAACAGTCCCAAGATTCTGGTAGCAGTAGCAACCAAGGGTGGCGGAATTGTCAACCAGCACTTCGGTCATGCCAAGGAATTCCAAATCTTTGAAGTGGACGCTAACGAAGCTAAGTTTGTCGGACACCGCAAGATTGACCAATACTGCCAAGGCGGTTACGGCGAAGATGCCACGCTGGAGTATGTCATCAAAGCAATTTCTGATTGCAAAGCAATTCTGGTTTCCAAAGTAGGCGAATGTCCGAAAGCGGAACTGAGAGAATCTGGATTGCAAGTTGTTGAAGCTTACGACGTGATTGAAAAGGTAGCAAGAGAGTTTTACGACCGGAACGTTCACAATTTTTAAGTTCAGGACTTACGCAGTCCGACTAAAGAAACCCGGTTTTTGACCGAGCCTGCATCGCAATCGAAGATATTCATCAAAATTCCGGTTTCTAAATCTATGCAAAGTTGAGGAATTACCTATGAAGTTTGAGAGTTGACAACAGCAAACTGCAAGTTTTGAGAAGAGGTTTAAAACCTTGCTGCCAACCGGTAACTGTCAACTGTCAACTGTCAACTGTCAACCCTTTAAAGGAGGTTGCTATGCCATACACCATCACCAATAAGTGCATTGGTTGCCATCGCTGTGAATCAATTTGTCCAACAGGAGCGATCGCCAAAAATGAGCAACAATATCAAATCGATTCTGGACGCTGTAACGATTGTGTGGGCTACTACTCTGTACCTCAGTGCTGGGCAGCCTGCCCCACGGATAGAGGATGTATTCCAAGCATGGCAACTCTCTCTCGATCGCATAAAGCAAAGCCTGCCAACGAATACTGGGAACAATGGTTTGAAATCTACAACAGTTTGGTATCAGGAATAAAAACCAACCACCTCTCTGATTATTGGCAAAGCTGGTTTGACAAGTATTCGCAAACATTATCTCAACAACTACAAACCCCTACATCGGTGGGAGTCAACTCATGAATCCAGTCATTTATTTGGATAACAATGCTACAACCCAGGTCGATCCTGAAGTAGTCGAAGCAATCTTGCCTTACCTCACCCAATACTACGGGAATCCTTCCTCAATGCACACCTTTGGCGGACAGGTTGGAAAAGCTTTAAAAACAGCTCGTCTTCAAGTTGCTAACCTGCTGGGTGCTCAAGAGTCGGAAATCATTTTTACCAGTTGCGGAACCGAAGGGAATAACACTGCTATTCGTGCTGCGATCGCAGCCGGGCCCGATCGCAAACATTTGATTACCACCCAAGTAGAACACGCCTGCGTTTTAAACTTGTTCAAACAACTGGAAAAGCAGGGCTATACCGTCACCTACTTGTCGGTAGACCACAAAGGACAGTTAGACCTGATGGAACTGGAAGCGGCAATTACGGGCTCTACAGCCCTCGTTTCCACCATGTATGCCAACAACGAAACGGGGACTGTCTTCCCGATCGAACAAATTGGAGCAATTGCTAAAGAATACGGGGCTACCTTTCATGTCGATGCCGTGCAGGTAGCAGGCAAAATGCCCCTCAACATGAAAACCAGCACGATCGATTTAATGACAATTTCAGGTCATAAATTTCACGCCCCCAAAGGTATCGGTGCCCTGTTTGTCCGCAAAGGATTCCGCTTCCGCCCGCTGCTGATTGGCGGACACCAGGAACGGGGACGGCGCGCGGGAACTGAAAATGTTGCCGGCATCATCGGATTGGGTAAAGCTGCGGAACTAGCGCAGATCCATTTAGTAGATTTTTCCCAGGAAAAGAAATTGCGCGATCGCCTCGAAAAAGGACTGCTGGCGATTCCCGATACCGAAATCAACGGCGATCGTAAAAATCGCCTCCCCAACACCACCAATATCGGCTTCAAATACATTGAAGGCGAAGCCATCTTACTCTCACTTGACAAATTCGGCATCTGTGCATCCTCCGGTTCCGCCTGCACCTCCGGTTCCCTAGAACCTTCCCACGTCCTGCGGGCAATGGGCTTACCCTATACCACTCTGCACGGTTCCATCCGGTTCAGCCTTTCCCGGTACACCACCGAAGCCGAAGTCGATCTCATTCTGAAAGTTATGCCCGGAATAGTCCAGCGCTTGCGAGATCTTTCGCCCTTCAAAAACGACCAAGCCGAATGGTTGCAAGACCGCCAAGAGGCTGTCGCAGGATCGAGATAAGAGGAGATAGGGAGATGAAGAAAAAGGGAGATAGGGAGAAATTAACGATCTAAACCATCAGCGTTCATCAGCGTTCATCTGCCTTAATCTGCGGTTCCTCTTCAAAATAATCATTTTTGCAAGAAATCCAATCTCTCCAAAATCGAACAACCTCCAATCTCCAAAAATCCAAAATCGAACTTTACCTTGCAGGAAACACCGCCATGTGGGACTACACCGAGAAAGTATTAGACCTGTTTTATAACCCCAAAAATCAGGGGGCGATCGAAGAAACCAACGAATCCGGTATAGCAGTTGTATTTGGCGAAATCGGCAGTATTGCCTGCGGTGATGCCTTGAGACTGCACCTCAAAATTGAAGTAGAGGCCGACAAAATTTTAGATGCTCGCTTTCAAACCTTTGGTTGTACGAGTGCGATCGCCTCTTCTTCCGCCCTCACCGAAATGATTAAAGGACTCACTTTAGATGCTGCCTTGAAAGTTAGCAATCGCGACATTGCCGATTACCTGGGCGGGCTACCGGAAGAAAAAATGCACTGCTCTGTGATGGGGCAAGAGGCACTAGAAGCAGCTATTTTCAAATACCGCGGCATAGAAATCGAACAGCATGAAGACGATGACGGTGCCCTAATTTGTAGCTGCTTTGGTGTTAGCGAAAACCGCATTCGCCGCGTGGTAATTGAAAATAATTTGACCACAGTAGAACAAGTTACAAGCTACGTAAAAGCAGGCGGCGGTTGCAGTTCGTGCGGCGCAGAAATAGAAGATTTAATTGCAGCTATCCAACAAGAAAAAGAACTCACTGCTGTGAGAGTTGCCGCCGAAATTGCCGAGGCCCAATCGCAAAATCGTACCCTCACAACAGTGCAAAAAATTAACTTAATTCAAGCTGTGCTGCAAGATGTACGTCCGATTTTAGTTGCCGACGGCGGCGATGTAGAACTCTTCGACTTAGAAGGTGATGTTGTCAAAGTCTTGCTCAAAGGAGCTTGTGGCTCCTGTGAAAGCAGTACAGCAACGCTCAAAAATGCGATCGAAGTTCGGTTGCGAGAACGTGTTTTACCCAACCTAGTAGTTCAAGCAGTTTCATGAAATCTATGTTGTTGCAAATTTTCCCAGTTGGGCGATCGCCCCCAAGGTCGATCGATTCCAACTCCCCATTTTAGATTTTAGCTTTTGGATTTTGGATTTTTTAATTGCCTCTTCTTCACAGAAAGTAGCGATCCAAAATTGTCAAACCAAAATCGTAAATCGTAAATCTAAAATCCCAATCCCCAATCAAACTGACCTCTTATCACTCCAAAGGAGATTTATCCCATGACAGACGAAAGCATCAGACAGATAGCCTTCTACGGCAAAGGCGGTATTGGCAAATCTACCACTTCGCAAAACACGATCGCCGGTATGGCAGAACTCGGCCAGCGCGTCATGATCGTTGGCTGCGATCCGAAAGCAGATTCCACCCGCTTGATGCTGCACAGCAAAGCCCAAACCACCGTTCTGCACCTAGCTGCTGAACGCGGTGCAGTTGAAGACGTAGAACTCGAAGAAGTTCTGTTGACTGGTTATCGCGATGTTCGCTGCGTTGAGTCCGGCGGTCCTGAACCCGGTGTCGGCTGTGCTGGACGGGGTATCATCACTTCCATTAACTTCTTGGAAGAAAATGGCGCCTACGAAGACCTCGATTTCGTTTCTTACGACGTATTAGGTGACGTAGTTTGCGGCGGTTTTGCAATGCCCATCCGGGAAGGCAAAGCCCAAGAAATCTACATCGTCACCTCCGGCGAAATGATGGCAATGTACGCCGCTAACAACATCGCTCGCGGTGTTCTGAAATACGCTCACTCCGGTGGCGTGCGTTTGGGCGGCTTGATTTGCAACAGCCGTAAGGTCGATCGGGAACTAGAATTGATCGAAACTTTAGCGAAGCGCCTCAATACCCAAATGCTGCACTTCGTACCCCGCGACAATATCGTTCAACACGCTGAATTGCGTCGCATGACGGTGATCGAGTACGCCCCTGACAGCCAACAAGCTGAAGAGTATCGCACTCTTGCCAAGAAGATTATCGACAACAAGAACCTCGCCATCCCGACTCCAATCACGATGGATGAACTGGAAGATTTGTTGGTCGAATTCGGCATTCTGGGTGGCGAAGAAGAGTACGAAAAAGCAATCAAGGAAGGCATCAAAGCTCCCGCAGGTGTTGCCTAGTTAATACTCTAAGTATTGCTTGGGGAATATTACTTGCCAAGCAATACTTCCTCCCAATTCCTGAACTAGCAATTTTGGATTTTGGATTTTGGATGATTGAACCGCGAAGACGCATTCGGCGAAGCTGTTTTCCTAGGGTAGGATGCGAGGGAAGAATAGGTAAGAAGTGGATAATAATCTCGCAGGAAAGCAGTAAGAAGTCAATCCAAAATCTCAAATCTAAAATCGCACTGATTTCATCCTTTATCTAGAGAGGCAGAATATGACACCCCCCGAAGTACCAACTCTCGAAGAAACTCCTGTCGTTGACAAGAAAGCGCTGATCGAAGAAGTTCTCGAAGTTTATCCCGACAAAGCTAAGAAAAAGCGGGAAAAACACCTGAACGTTTACCAAGAAGGCAAATCTGATTGCGGCGTTAAGTCCAATATTAAGTCTGTTCCCGGTTCGATGACCACTCGCGGCTGCGCCTATGCCGGCTCGAAAGGGGTGGTTTGGGGCCCGATCAAGGACATGATCCACATTAGCCACGGGCCTGTGGGCTGCGGCTACTACTCCTGGTCTGGTCGCCGCAACTACTACATCGGCACCACGGGCATTGATTCCTTTGGTACGATGCAGTTTACCTCTGATTTCCAAGAAAGAGACATTGTATTTGGCGGTGACAAAAAACTTGCCAAATTGATTACCGAATTAGAGGAACTATTCCCGCTCAACCGAGGCGTTTCAATTCAATCAGAATGTCCGATCGGGTTGATTGGAGATGACATTGAAGCTGTTGCCAAAAAAGCTGCGAAAGAAACTGGCAAAACAGTGGTTCCGGTTCGTTGCGAAGGCTTCCGGGGTGTCTCTCAATCTCTCGGACACCACATCGCTAATGATGCTGTACGTGACTTTGTTTTCCCGAAATATGATAAGGAAAAGAAAGCCGGAAATATCCCTGATAGCACACCCTATGATGTCGCTATTATCGGTGACTATAACATCGGTGGAGATGCTTGGTCGAGCCGGATTCTGTTAGAAGAAATTGGCTTGCGCGTAGTCGCTCAATGGTCAGGTGATGGCACACTTAACGAAATGATCAACACGCCTTCGGTGAAGTTGAATTTGGTTCACTGCTATCGATCGATGAACTACATTTCCCGCCACATGGAAGAAACCTACGGGATTCCCTGGTTGGAATACAACTTCTTCGGGCCGACGCAAATTGCTGAATCCTTAAGGACGATCGCTTCTAAATTCGATGAAACCATCCAAGCCAAAGCGGAAGAAGTCATCGCCAAGTACGAAGGCCAAACCCAGGCCGTGATTGCTAAATATCGCCCTCGGTTAGAAGGCAAAACCGTTGCCCTGATGGTCGGCGGTCTGCGTCCCCGCCACGTCGTCCCCGCTTTCTACGATTTGGGAATGCGATTGATCGGTACGGGCTACGAATTCGGCCACAACGACGACTACAAGCGCACCACGCACTACGTCGAAGACGGCACATTGATTTACGACGACGTTTCTGCCTACGAGTTTGAGGAGTTCATCAAAGAACTCAAGCCCGACTTAGTGGCTTCTGGCATTAAAGAAAAGTACGTCTTCCAAAAAATGGCGCTACCTTTCCGCCAAATGCACTCCTGGGATTACTCCGGCCCGTACCACGGCTACGACGGATTCGCCATCTTTGCCCGCGACATGGATCTGGCACTTAACAGCCCCACTTGGAGTTTGATTGGTGCGCCGTGGAAAAAAGCTGAGGCAGCAACTGCATGATGCTAAATCCGGGTTTTTTACTCGGCGGTTGAAACCGCGTACAACTAAGACTCGGCGGTTGAAACCGCGTCTACACAAACTTTCGTCCGCGCAACGCGAGACTAAATAAAGAGAGTATTTAACCCGGATTTGCGATCGCTTCGTCTCCCCCTCTTTCCCTCTCTCTCTCCATTACCTACACCCTCATCAAACCTTGGAGAACACGAATCATGGCTCAGAACAACATTAATAACATTAAAGACCACGTAGAATTATTTCACCAAGACGAGTACCAAGAACTGTTTGCTGGCAAGAAAGAGTTTGAAGGGGGACACGACCCCGAATTAGTGAATCAAACGGCTGAGTGGACGAAGAGTTGGGAATACCGCGAGAAAAACTTTGCCCGCGAAGCGCTGACTGTTAACCCCGCCAAAGCCTGCCAACCCCTCGGTGCAATCCTCGCCGCCGTTGGTTTTGAAGGTACTCTGCCCTTTGTCCACGGTTCTCAAGGCTGCGTCGCTTATTTTCGATCGCACTTTACCCGCCACTTCAAAGAACCGTTCTCGGCAGTTTCCTCCTCAATGACCGAAGATGCCGCAGTATTCGGCGGACAAAACAACTTGATTGATGGCTTGGCCAACAGCTACAGTCTCTATCAGCCCAAAATGATTGCCGTCTGCACCACCTGCATGGCCGAAGTCATCGGGGATGACTTGCAAGCATTCATCACCAACGCCAAGGCTGCAGGGTCCGTGCCGCAAGAATTCCCAGTACCCTATGCCCACACGCCTAGCTTTGTCGGTTCCCACATCACGGGCTACGACAACATGATGAAGGGCATTCTCAGCAACTTGACCAAAGACCAGAAAGCCGGAACCACTAACGGCAAAATCAACTTTATTCCCGGCTTTGAAACTTACATTGGCAACCTGCGGGAAATTAAGCGCATTGCATCGCTGTTGGGTGTCAATTACACCTTGTTGGCAGATAACTCCGATTATTTGGATTCGCCCAATGATGGAGAATACCATATGTATCAAGGCGGGACAACTCTGGAAGATGGTGCCGATTCGATCAATGCCGAAGCTACGATCGCCTTTCAGGCTTACTCCACTATCAAAACTCGCGAATACATGGAGAAAGATTGGAAGCAGCCGACTTCGGTTGTTCGTCCGGTTGGTATTCGCGGCACGGATGAGTTTCTGATCAAATTATCTGCCCTCACAGGTAAGCCCATTCCCAAAGAATTGGAAGAAGAACGGGGTCGCGCAGTGGATGCGCTGACAGACTCGCAAGCATGGCTGCACGGCAAGCGAATTGCGCTGTACGGCGACCCTGACTTGGTGATTGGATTAGTGCAATTCCTACTGGAAGTGGGTGCAGAACCCGTTCACATTGTCGTCAGCAACAGCAACGATGTGTTTGAAACTGAACTGCGAGCATTATTGGATTCCAGTCCCTTTGGTGCAGGCGCAACCATCTGGGGTGGCAGAGACTTGTGGCATCTGCGATCGCTCTTGTTCACCGAACCCGTAGATTTACTGATTGGTAACTCTTACGGTAAGTATCTGTGGCGCGATACTCACACACCGCTGGTACGGATTGGCTATCCGATCTTCGATCGCCATCACCTGCACCGCTACGCTACCTACGGCTATCAAGGCACGATCAACTTGCTGAATTGGATCGTGAATACCTTGTTGGATGAACTCGATCGCAATACCATCGTCCCCGCGAAGACAGACATCTCCTATGACTTGATTCGCTAGACAAACCCTGTAAGGGCGGGTTTTGTCAATCCACAGTAGATCTCTCCCAAAAAGCCAATCCTGACCAGGCAGGATGCCTGTTCCACAATTATGGGAGATGTCTAATAAGCTGTTCATCATTTAAATTTTCGAGGCTATCTAAGCAAGTATTGGATTTCAACCTCTGAAATACCCATTTTAAATGCACAACAGCTTAGATATCTCCTAAAAAGATAGTCAACAACAGGCAGGATGCCTGTTCCACAGGAATTATGGGAGATGTCTAAACTATTCGATCGCCACACAAACCAGCCCTTCCCTTACCCCCTCACACTGCTATGGCTACTTTCACCCCACCCTCCGATCATCTGCGATCGCCTTCACCCCCATCTTCTACCCTTCTCGATCCCATCCGTCACTGGCTCGATCGCATCGAAATTCGCAACTCTCGCCTCGCCCACTTAATTTGCCAATTAATTCCCTGTACCTGTCCGTTTGAACGTAAGTTCAGCTTATTTGGCATCTTTTTCCATACTCCCCCGCTTTGCGAGATCAATCCGTTCTACAACGAGTTTGTGTTTCTGCGGTTTCGCGCCCTTAGCTATCTCTCAGATGTTTGTGGCGAAGACGTTGAAAAGTACATCTGCTAGTTGACAGTTGAAAATTGACAGTTGAAAATTGTCTGCTGTCCATTAATAACTGCTATCTATTGATAACTGTTAACTGTCCGTTGATAACTGTTAACTGTCCATTGATAACTGCCAACTATCCATTGATAACTGTCAACTATCCATTGATAACTGTCAACTATCAACTACCTATGAAACTCACTCAAGGCAAAATCAACGAACTTCTGAGCGAGTCAGCTTGCGAACACAACCACAAAAAAGAGGGCAAAGGTAAAAACAAATCTTGCACTCAAGTCGCGCAACCGGGCGCCGCTCAGGGAGGTTGTGCCTTTGATGGAGCAATGATCGCCCTAGTACCCATTACTGATGCAGCTCATCTAGTACACGGTCCGATCGCCTGTGCGGGAAATTCCTGGGGCAGTCGGGGCAGCCTGTCTTCCGGTTCCATGCTCTATAAAATGGGTTTCACCACGGATCTGGCAGAAAACGACATCATCTTTGGCGGCGAAAAGAAGCTTTATAAAGCTATTTTGGAAATCAAAGAACGTTATAGCCCAGAAGCTATTTTCGTCTACTCTACCTGCGTTACAGCGCTGATTGGGGACGATCTGGATGCTGTCTGTCAGAAAGCTGCCGAGAAAATCGGAGTACCTGTTGTGCCTGTCAATTCTCCCGGCTTTATTGGCAGCAAAAACCTGGGGAATCGAGTCGGCGGGGAGAGTTTGTTGGAATATGTTGTTGGCACTCGCGAACCGGAAATCACCACTCCTTACGATATTAATCTGATTGGCGAATACAACATTGCTGGGGAATTGTGGGGTGTATTGCCGCTGTTCGAGAAATTAGGAATTCGCGTTTTAGCGCAAATCACCGGCGACGGGCGCTATCGGGATATTGCCTGCTCTCACCGAGCCAAACTCAATGTGATGATTTGCTCCAAAGCATTGATCAATATGGCTCGCAAAATGGAGGAACGCTACGGCATTCCCTACATTGAAGAATCTTTCTACGGTGTCGCAGATATGAACCGCTGTTTGCGGAATATTGCCGCTAAAATTGGCGATCGCAATTTGCAAGAGCGCGTCGAAATCTTAATCGCCGAAGAAACGGCAAAACTCGATCGCGATTTGGCTCCCTACCGGGCCAGGTTGAAAGGAAAACGAGTAGTGCTTTATACCGGGGGTGTCAAAAGTTGGTCGATCGTCTCGGCTGCGAAAGATTTAGGCATGGAAGTGTGCGCTACCAGCACTAAAAAAAGCACCGAAGAAGACAAAGCCCGCATCAAAGAATTGCTCGGTAAAGACGGCATCATGCTGGAAAAAGGCAATGCTCAGGAACTACTGCGAGTCATCGCCCAAACCAAAGCCGATATGTTGATCGCGGGCGGACGCAACCAGTACACCGCCCTCAAAGCCAAAATTCCATTTCTCGACATCAACCAGGAACGCCACCATCCCTATGCAGGCTATGTCGGCATGGTGGAAATGGCCAGAGAGCTAGAAGAAGCTCTGTACAGCCCCGTTTGGGGACAAGTTCGCAAACCCGCCCCTTGGGATACGGAGGCAATCTAATGGCAACGATCGCAACACCCAAAAAGTCTGTAGCAGTGAATCCACTGAAACAGAGTCAGCCCCTGGGCGCAGCCCTCGCCTTTCTCGGCTTAAAAGGCATCATGCCCTTATTTCACGGTTCTCAAGGCTGCACAGCCTTCGCCAAAGTCATGCTGGTGCGCCACTTCCGGGAAGCGATTCCGCTGTCTACTACGGCGATGACTGAAGTCAGCACGATTTTAGGCGGTGAAGATAATGTCGAACAAGCCATTTTAACGTTGGTGGAAAAGTCGAAGCCCGCCATCATTGGGCTTTGCACGACGGGATTAACCGAGACTCGCGGTGAAGATATGGACGGGATTCTGCGAAGCATTCGCAAACGCCATCCCGAACTGCACGATTTGCCGATCGTCTTTGTTTCGACTCCCGATTTTAAGGGGGCTTTGCAAGATGGGTTTGCAGCCGCGGTGGAAAGTATTGTCAAGGAGTTACCTCGATCGGGTGAAACACGGGCCAATCAAGTCACGTTGCTGGTGAGTTCGGCCTTTGCGCCGGGGGATGTCCAGGAAATTAAGGAGATTGTAGAGGCTTTTGGATTAACTGCGATCGCCGTTCCCGATTTGTCTCTTTCGCTTGACGGGCATCTGGATGACTCTTACAGCACTGTTACTGCCGGCGGCACTACTCTCGCCGAACTTCGGGAAATTGGCAGTTCCGTCTATACCCTGGCCTTGGGGGAAAGTATGCGCGGGGCGGCAGTAGCTTTGCAAGCGCAGTTTGGCATTCCCTACGAGGTGTTTCCGAGTCTGAGCAATCTGGATGCTGTTGACAGCTTTTTAGAAGGGCTGGCCGATTTGAGCGGGCTGTCAGTCCCTGATAAGTACCGTCGCCAGCGGACTCAATTGCAAGACGCGATGCTGGATACGCATTTCTTTTTCGGGCGCAAACAAGTATCTCTGGCGATGGAACCGGATTTGCTGTGGTCAACCGTTCACTTTTTGCAAAGTATGGGTGCTGAGGTTAAAGCAGCCGTGACGACGACCAAATCTCCACTATTAGAAGACCTGCCTGTAGAAGCAGTGACTATTGGTGATTTGGAGGATTTCGAGCAGTTAGCTGCGGGTTCCGATTTGCTAATTGGTAATTCTAATACTTCTGCGATCGCCCGCCGTCTGCAAATTCCTCTCTACCGCATGGGATTTCCCATCTTCGATCGGCTCGGCAACGGTCAGCGCTGCACTGTCGGCTATCGCGGCATCATGCAACTGCTATTTGACCTCGGCAACTTGTTTTTGGAACAAGAAGAAACGCAAGCAAAACACTAATGACCTTGATTTGTACAGGGCGAGTTCACCAATAAAAATTGCCGAGAATCGACAATCTCAAAAACCCGCTCCGACCGAAATATTATGCACGAGCGATAGTTGTTAAATGAGTGAAAAAACAAGGAGTAAAGAATGAAAATAGCCTTCACTACTAACGACAACATTCACATCAATGCTCACTTTGGTTCAGCTAAAAAGATTGATGTTTATGAAGTCGATCGCACCAAATCTGACTTTGTTGAAACCTTGAAGTTTGACGGCAATCTCAACGAAGATGGCAACGAAGATAAGTTGTTGCCCAAAATTGAGGCACTGCACGATTGCACGATCGTCTATGTTTCAACCATTGGCGGTAGCGCCGCAGCCCGTCTTATTAAGCAAAAAATTACACCCATAAAAGCCCAGTCTGAGGAACAAGAAATAGCCGACGTTTTGACTAAACTGGTGCAAACTTTGAACGGGAATCCTCCGCCTTGGTTGAGAAAAGCGCTCCTACAGCGCAGTCCCGCTTTGAATGAACTAGAAGAGAGTTATTGCGTATAGGGCATATCACTCGGCAATTGAAATCGACTTTACACGCATAAAGCGATTGAAATCGCGTCTACACAGATAAAGCTCGGCGATTAAAATCGCCTTTACACACAGAAAGCTCGGCGATTGAAATCGCGTCTACACACAGAAAGCTCGGCGATTAAAATCGCCTTTACACACAGAAAGCTCGGCGATTGAAATCGCGTCTGCACACACAAATTCCGCCTTTGCGCACTAAGAAATCCAGGGATTATTTAACCGGGATTTAGTCTAAAAAGTTGATGAAATTAAGGAAGAAGTAACCGTATGACGACCACTAACTTACCCACCGCTACTACAACTACGATTTCCCCTTTTCTGAAGGCGATTACGCAACAAATTCGCGCCAACGATCCCTACGGAACCTACCGCAATTGGTCAGATGAACTCCTGCTCAAACCCTACATCCTTAGCAAAGCCCAGAAACGCGAAATCTCTGTAGACGGGGATGTAGACCCGATTACTAAAGGACGGATTTTGGCATTCTATCGAGGGATTGCCCACCGCATAGAAGAAGAAACCGGACTGCTTTGTCAGGTAGTCATCGATTTGAGCCATGAAGGTTTCGGCTGGGCTTTAGTCTTTTCCGGTCGCCTGTTGCTGGTTTCCAAAACTCTGCGCGATGCTCAACGGTTTGGGTTTGATTCCCTCGAAAAGCTGGAAGCGGAAGGCGCAAAAATTGTGGCATCGGGAATTAGTTTGGCAAACCGTTTTCCTGAAGTAGGCAAGATTTAGGGGGTATTTGCCAACTCTGCGATCCCCTAGCCCCCTTAAAAAAGAAGGGAGAACCAGAATTAAAGTCCCACTTCTTAAGGGGGATTTAGCGGGATCTAAATATTGGCATCAACGCGCAAAATTTTTTGATAATTTGCAAATCTGAATAAACTTAAATCGATCGGGGTTTTTATGGTTCAAACAACCACAGTCACAAATATTGAGGAACTGAAAACTAAAATCAAGCGCCTCAATAGCAAAGCCGGACAAATGAAAATGGATCTCCACGATCTGGCAGAAGGACTACCAACAGATTACGAACTCTTAATTGATGCTGCCACTGAGACTTACGAAATCTACAGCCAGATTGACTCTCTCAAAACTCAACTCAAGCAATTGGAGAAACAATTATGAGCAGAACTTTAGCCCAATTCGATAGACTGGTAAACGCGGAAGATTACCTGATTTTTTTTGAACTTCCCTATGAGCCGAAATTTGTTAATGTAAATCGGCTGCATATTCTTCAGAAGTTCTCATCTTTCATCAAATCTATTGATGCCGAATTTCCAGATTTGAATGAATCAGAGAAACTTGAACGTTATCGAGTAGCTCTACAGGAGGCATACAACACCTTCACTACCTCTTCGCCATTGAACGAAAAACTGTTCAAGGTGTTCAATGACAAACCGCAAAATGTGGTTATGTTATCCGAAATTGGCTCAGATTGATTTTAGTTGTAGTTGTAGGTTGGGTTGAGGAACGAAACCCAACGCTTCGTTCCACCCAACGAAAAGATATCGCGCGATTTTGGGTTTCGCTATCGCTCAGCCCAATCTACGAACTGTCTTCCATCCCAAATCACCAAAGGTCGATAACACAATGCAAAAGCTTACTCCTACTGAACTAGAGCGCTATCGCCGCCAGATGGTGCTGCCCGGATTTGGTGAAGAGTCACAACAGCGGTTAAAAGACTCAACGGTACTTGTTACCGGAGTTGGCGGATTAGGCGCTACGGCAGCACTTTATCTGGCGGTGGCAGGGGTGGGACGATTGATTCTCCTGCGCGGTGGTGAACTGCGGCTGGATGACATGAACCGCCAGGTTTTGATGACTGATGATTGGGTGGGCAAACCGCGAGTTTTCAAGGCAAAAGAAACGCTGGAAGCGATTAATCCCGATGTGCTAATTGAGGCCATCTGCGAGTACGTGACTCCTCAAAATGTGGATGCCTTGGTGCGATCGGCTGATGTTGTTCTCGACTGCGCCCACAACTTCGTCGAACGCGATTTGCTGAATGCTGCCTGCGTGCGCTGGGGCAAACCGATGGTGGAAGCTGCCATGAATGACATGGAGGCATACCTGACGACGATCGTCCCGGGTTTAACGCCTTGTTTGTCCTGCATCTTCCCAGAAAAACCCGACTGGGACAGGCGAGGTTTTGGCGTTTTGGGTGCGGTTTCGGGGACGCTGGCTTGTCTGACGGCTTTGGAGGCGATCAAATTGATTACAGGTTTGGGCACGCCGCTGCTGTCTCAACTGCTGACGATGGACTTGAGCCGCGCCGAGTTTGCCAAGCGGCACCCTTACCACGATCCGAATTGTCCGGTTTGTGGCGAAATGAGCCGGCGGTTAAGGGGTGTCACCAAGCAGGAGGAACCATGCTCTTCTCGCTCTTGAGTTTGGCGATCGCAATTTCTGCTGTCTACCTCAGCAACAAGTTGATTGATGAAGGTAAAAGCTTTCCTCTCAAAGTAATTGGGCTTTTGAGTTTGTTTTTGAGCTTAGTACATTCTCCCTGGTTAATTAAGTTGTCGATCGTGGCAACAATTGTTTTAACTCCTGTCTGTATTCACCAATATTATCGGTGGCCAATTCGCTGTCCTCCGAACTGCATTTCCCGCCAAAATTGTCGCCATGTCTCTATCTAATTTGACCAGATCCCCCCCAGCCCCCATTAAAAAGGGGGGAGCAAGAGTCTTCAAGTCCCCCTTCTTAAAAGAAGAACCAAAGTCTTCAAAGTCCCCCTTCTTAAGGGGGATTTATGGGGAGCGGATCTAGAGGAGTAAGGGAGAAATCGAATGCACTCAAAGTCCCCCTTTTTGTCCTCTTCCTCTTTCTCTACGTTTAGCAATCTATCAATTTTTGGAGAAAATGCCATGACTGTTACACTCACCGAAAAAGCCGAATTTCGCCTCCGTGCTTTCTTGCAAGGCAGTGCCGATCCTTCTGTCGAAAAAGGCATTCGGGTGGGAGTCAGCGATGGCGGTTGCAATGGCTATGAATACACCATTGATATCGCCAATGCTCCTCGCCCCGATGACTTGATCGAACAGCAAGGCAAAGTTCGAGTTTACATCGATCCCAAAAGTGCGCCACTACTGCAAGGGGTCGTGATTGATTTTTTGGAAGGGCTGATGGAAAGTGGCTTCAAATTCACCAATCCTAATGCAACAGATACCTGTGGCTGCGGTAAATCCTTCCAAGCGGGAGACTGCACCCCTGCCGCAACGCCTTGCAGTTAACAAACTTTCATAGGATTTAAGCTGTTCACCATTTAAATCTCAGAGGCTATTTAAGCCAGTAAAGGGTTTTAGCCTCTGAAACACGCAGTTTAAATACGAAACAGCTTACGCAATTGTCGCACTCTCGATCGGCTTGTAGGCTGCGTCAGGCAAAGTTCTAGAAAGATTATCGAGGATTCCGGAACTGACGCACCTTACTATATATGCCAGTTGCATAAATCCTGAAAAATTCAAAAATTTCGCTCTTGGAGAACCCGATCATGACCACCTATCAAGTTAATTTAATCAACAAAAAACGGGCGATCGACATTACGATTCCCGTGGAAGACACGATGACTATTCTGGAAGCGGCCCAAGACCAGGGGTTAGAGTTACCTTCTTCTTGTCAGTCCGGATCTTGCTCTAGTTGTGTTGGCAAAGTTGTCGAAGGTGAAATAGATCAATCAGAGCAAGTATTTCTCGACGACGAGCAAATGGCTAAAGGCTTCACTTTGCTTTGCGTTACCTATCCCCGATCGGATTGCAAAATCCGCACCCATCAGGAACCTTATTTGGTTTAGTTGAGAGTTGAGAGTTGAGAGTTGAGAGTTGAGAGTTGACAGGAAAGCAGTCATTCTTCCTCCTTCCTTCTTCCTTCCTCCTTCTTTCTTCCTTCTTCTTTCTTCCTTCTTCCTTCTTCTTTCTTCTTCCTTCTTCCTTTTCCTCCTCCTTTTTTCCTCCTTCCTTTTTCATTCTTGATTCTTCCTTCTTCATTCTTCCTTCTTCTTATAAGTTCAGAATTCTCCACAGTTGGCTATTCTCGAAGGACATATTCGATGTTAAAGACAGGATTCTCGCTTCAGGGAACTTCGTTGAAAATACTGCGATCGCACGAACGCGGTGCGATCGCCCGCATCAAAGCCTCCGATGATGCGACAACTCACAATCTGAGAAAAATGGGGATAACTCCAGGGCAGTCGATCGCCGTAGAACAAAGATTTCCGCGTTTCATTGTCCGAGTTGGCAACAATCTTCAAGCCTTGGATGAAAAAGCAATTAACGCTATTTATGTCCGAATTGTTGAAGGTTAATTTTCAAGTAATTTGAGAGCATTAATGGAGAGAAATAGTAATGACCGAACAACCTATTTCCAACGAAGTAGCATTAAGGATTGCCTTAGCCTCAAGACTGTTTTCTGAGTTGTCTATTTCAGAGTTTATCGAAGCGTTACAGACCTATTTAGGCGATGTAATCGATGAAACTAGCTTGAGTCGAATCACCGTAACTAACTTGAAAACAGCCCTCGGACAAACTTACGAACTGGATGGTGAGGAACACGGTGAAGATGCAGATGCCGCTGATATTGCCATGATGAAAAAGGCAGTGCGATTTTTGTGGGGCGAACTGGATGACATCGATCTTTTACCCGCGATCGAGCCTTATCAAGAAGGGGATATGCCCAATTCGATTCGAGTGGCAATAGCATCGAATAATCAAGAGGCTTTGGACGGACATTTTGGTTCTTGTTTGCGTTATTTGATTTATCAACTCTCTGCGGAAGAGATGCGGCTGATTGATATTCGATCGGCACTAGAAGCGGATTTATCGGATGACAGAAATGCCTTTAGAGTCGGGCTGATTCGCGATTGTCCGGTGCTTTATATCGTTGCAATTGGTGGTCCTGCGGCGGGGAAAGTCGTCCAAGCTGGCATTTACCCAATTAAAAAAGAAGCCGGCGGTGCAGCCAGAGTGATGTTAAGCGAATTGCAGCACCAAATCGCCACATCTCCCCCGCCCTGGCTGGCAAAAATTCTGGGTGTTGCAGATGGCGATCGCGTCAAAAACTATAAAGCATTGGTGGTGTAAACAGTTGACAGTTGGTAGGGGCGAAGCGAAGCGGAGGGGATGCCCCCGTGCCCGCCCGCGATCTGTTGACATTTGACAGCAAGCTTTTTAAATGTAAACAGTTGACAGTTGACAGCGAGGTTTTTAAATGTGAACAATACAATCACGATCGGCAATTTAGGTCTGAATCGATTCGACCAATGCGTCCTCAATATGGGATTAATTAATCTGTGCAATCGAGATAATTCCATAGGACAAGCAATGCGTCGGCTGCACAACTCCTGGGAAGACGGCGAACTGACAGCCGATCCTTGGCGCAGCCTGCATCAAATCACTATCTACATTCCTCATCCCGACCAGCAATATGAGGGAACCACACTCGAAGGTTTACTCACCCAAGGCTACAACATTGAGTTGAAATTGGTTGCAAATCCCAGCAAAATCCCCTACAAAATCCCCGAAGGCGGACAGTTTGTAGTAGTGATGAAGCAAAGGGTTGTGAATGCTGGATTTACGATCGCAGCCACGGGAATTTTTGTCCGTCCCCTCGCCCTAATGAGGTTGGAAATCATCACGGATATGACAACGGCTGAATCTGAATCGATCGCTGTCAAACATCCAGTAATTCGCAACTATCCTTCCAGTTGGGAAGACAAGCTGAATCTATTCCTCGATCGCACAATTCCCTATGAAGCATTGCCCAATCTGGTGAGATATGTCGATCGAGCATTTAACTCAGACTATCGTCCGCCCAATTGGGATGAAGTTCATTTAACTGCGATCGGACTTGCTGGGGTTTGACACTTCACTGGTACAAGTCGTAAGGTGCGTCAGATCGTAAATACTCGCTCGTCCGTTTATAACTTCGTCTGATGCACCTGACAAGTCAATTGATTTCAGTCTAACTGACTAAAGCAATCGCTCATCAAACAATTTCTCATCAAACAATCACTCACTCTTAGGAGAACACTAATCATGACTACATTTACTGGATTAACATTTGGCGGCAAAGTTTGGACTCCAAAATTTCTGCAAGCGATCGATTTTGCTCGCTGTATCGGCTGCGGCAGATGCCTAAAAACCTGCGGGCGCGGGGTAATGGAATTGCGGGCGCTGAATGAAGATGGGGAATTTGTAGAGGATGAAGAAGATGAGGAAATCGAACGCAAGGTGATGACGATCGCCAATGCAGATAATTGCGTTGGCTGTGAAGCTTGTGCTAGAGTTTGTCCTAAGAATTGTCAAACTCACGCAGAATTAGCGATCGCCTGAGCGTAAGCAACCCCGGTCTAAACACACGGGGCTTTAGCAAACAAGCTATAGCCGTGCTTACCCGCCTAAGTCTTAATTGACTACGTTATTCAGATGATTCAAACCACTCATTCTCACGACTCTGGACACAATTGGGTGACTTACTATCAAGCGGTAGCAGGTCGCCCGCCCCGTGAAACTTTGCTGAAAGCACTGTCAATTTTTGAGAAAGGCCAAAAGGGCGGCCAGGGGGACACTGCCCCTACGGGATTTGCTGTAGATTTAGGCTGCGGCGATGGACGGGATACTGTGGAATTGCTGCGTCGAGGCTGGCGTGTTTTAGCCATTGATGGGGAACAAAATGCATTCGATCGCCTGATCGATCGTCCGATCGATCGCCATCTGCTGCAAACTCAATTGATGCGTTTTGAAACATTGACGTTACCCCCCGCGATCGATCTAATCAATGCCAGTTTTTGCCTGCCTTTTTGTCCGCCAGCAGCTTTCTCCAATCTTTGGCAAACGATCGTAAAATCGCTCAATCCAGGAGGAATTTTTTGCGGTCACTTGTTTGGCGATCGCGATTCGTGGACTGTTTTTCCCAATCGCACTCATCACACTCGGCAACAAGTTGAAGCACTCCTCCAACCCTTTGAAGTTGAGTGGTTGGACGAGGAAGAGCATCCGGGAGTAACGGCGATCGGTGAGGAAAAATACTGGCATATTTTTCACATTGTTGCTCGCAAAGTTGCGTGAATAATTAAGGTTCGTAGTGAGGACTTCAGTCCTCTTCTTCAGAAAACTCAAGCTCCCGCTACCAACTAAAAAAGGTTTGTAGTATCGACCGCGATCTAATACCAATTTTCAAAAAGCATGCAACAGTATTCTTGTTCCCCCCCTTTACAAGGGGGGGCTAGGGGGGGTCAAAGAGTGTTGCACAATTTTAGAAAAATGGTATAAATTACTGAAAATAATGTATAAACAAGAATCAATTGCTAGGAACAATCGACCCAATGGGAATAGGATAGGTAATTGGGGCGATCGCTGGCGGTTGGTTGGGCTGATTCCGGCTGCAATCTTGAAAGTAATACGGGGAGTTATTCTCAATATTTCAGCCTTCAAGGTTTTTCACAAAACTCGACTTCAACTTAAGCACGATAAACAAGCGTGCTTATTGTTCCCCTTAGTCGATCGCGATCATTACATCGCTGGACTTAACCACGGAATAGGCTTCCTTACCAACACTTAAACCCAAGTTTTCTGCTGAAGCTTTTGTGATAATCGCAGTAATCTCAACACCAGGTGCTATTTCTAAAACAACTTCTGCATTCACAGCTCCAATTTCAATGGCTTTGACAGTTCCTTTTATCGTGTTACGCGCACTGATTTTCATGTTTTTCTCCTGACTTAATTGACAGAAATTTATCTGACTTTCATTATACATGAAACTCTACCATTAACTCAATTTTAATACTCATTTAATATATATTTTTTGTTGTAAGGGGTAATGGGTTAGAAATAATCGTCGCTAGCAAACTCGATCTAAAATTCCTAATCGTGCAATTACCAATTACCACCAATTACCAATTGCCAATTACCACCAATTACCAATTGCCAATTAATTACCAATTGCCGACTCCAAGGCGTACCTTATGTTACTGAGAAAGGCTATATAGCAATCCTACATGAGTCGTAAAAAATTTCCCCCACCCCAACCCTCCCCGATGCCTTGGGGAGGGAGTAAGAAGTTCACAAATGATTTAGGATTGCCATAGTATATTTGTATTTGGTATAAATACGATCTTTATTATAGGCAAATTCATGTTAGGTTTTATTAATTTGCAGTTCAAAATAAAATTTATGAATAGACGTGTTATTGCTTTTTTGAGCTGCCTGTTTATCGCCTTCATCCTGTCTGTTGGTCTCAAGATATTTGCTTTTTTTCCAGCAAATGCTCAATCGAGAACACTTTTGATTGCGGTGGCGGCGAGTTTGCAGAATGCGATCGAAGAAATCGATCCATTTTTTGAAAAAGCTAATTCTGGTGTCGCTGTAAACTACAACTTTGCAGCATCAGGCCCTTTGCAACAGCAAATTGAACAGGGCGCGCCCGTTGATGTCTTTATCTCGGCTGCGACTACGCAGATGGATACACTGCAAAATAAGAATCTGATTCTGACAGATACCCGTCGCAATCTCTTGACTAATAATCTGGTTTTAATCGTGCCTGGTAACTCCACTTTGGGGATAACCAACTTTCGCCAGTTAATCAACTCTAATGTTAAGAGAATTTTCATCGGTGAGCCGCGAAGTGTTCCTGCTGGACGGTATGCCGAAGAAGTATTTAGTAAATTGGGAATAATTGAGCAAGTGCGATCGAAGTTGGTTTACGGCAACTTAGTTCGCAGCGTCTTGGGTGCGGTGGAAAGCGGTAACGCAGATGCAGGAGTTGTTTATGTGACAGATGCCAAAATTTCCGATCGCGTCAAGCAGGTAGCAACGGCACCGAGCAACTTACACTCACCCATTGTTTATCCGATCGCGGTAATTAAGGCAAGTCGAAATCAGCAATCTGCCCGCGCTTACGTTCAATTTTTGAGAAACAAACAAGCTCAAGACATCTTCAAGAAATACGGATTTGGAATAGCTAATTGAGGTTGCTATGTCTACGGATCTATCGCCCCTCTGGATTTCTCTCAAAACGGCTGGAATTGCAACAATCGCCACATTTTTGATTGGTACTGCTGCGGCTTATTGGATGTTGGGCTATCGCGGCAAATGGAAATCATTGATTGAAGGAATTCTGATTTCGCCGCTGATTTTGCCACCAACTGTCGTAGGTTTTTTACTGCTGTTGCTATTTGGCAGAAATGGTCCGATCGGACAATTGATGCAGCAATTTGACTTCTCGATTATCTTTACTTGGTATGCCGCAGTAATGGCGGCAACGGTTGTTTCATTTCCCTTGATGTACAAAACAGCATTGGGGGCGTTTGAACAAATCGACAGTAGTTTGCTGCAAGTTGCCCAAACACTAGGGGCGTCTAAAAAACGAGTTTTTGTTCAGATTTTGTTACCGCTAGCAATGCCCGGACTTGCGGCAGGAATCACCCTGGCATTTGCACGAGCATTGGGTGAATTTGGAGCCACGTTAATGCTGGCAGGCAATATTCCCGGACAAACTCAAACTATGCCGATGGCCATCTATTTTGCGGTGGAAGCGGGAAAAATGAATGAGGCTTGGTTCTGGGCAATTTCTATTATGAGCTTCTCGCTATCGGGGATAGTAGCTGTGAATTTTTGGCAGCAGCGCTACGAACAGAATAGACACCAAACAAAATCAGGACTGCTAGAAGCCAATGAGCCTGTAAATCGAGGTGGAAAATCCACAGAACCTGCTCATTTAGGAAATTGGATTCAACCGCAACTGCCAAATGTAACCGCCGGATTACTCGTCGATATAGAGAAACAATTATCGAATTTTCAACTCGATACAGCTTTTACAGCAAAACAAGAAACTTTGGGGATACTCGGCGGTTCTGGTTCGGGAAAAAGCATGACTCTCCGCTGTATTGCTGGGGTGGAAATGCCGACAAAAGGGCGAATTGTCTTAAATGGCAGATCGCTCTTTGATTCTGACAAAAATATTAACTTGCCCAGCAACAAACGAAAAGTGAGTTTAGTATTTCAAAACTATGCGCTGTTTCCCCACATGACAGTCGCTCAAAATATTGCTTTTGGCTTGCAGAATCTACCAAAATTAATCTGTCGGCAGCGAGTTAGCCAACTGTTGGCTGGAGTGCAAATGGAAGGATTGGGCGATCGCTATCCGCATCAACTTTCAGGAGGACAACAACAGCGGGTAGCCCTGGCAAGGGCATTAGCACCTGAACCGGAATTACTGCTGCTAGACGAGCCTTTTTCTGCTCTCGATACCTATCTCCGCAGTCAAATGGAGCGGCAACTTGTGGAAACTCTAGCAACTTACAAAGGCATTACGTTATTTGTGACTCATAATCTGGAGGAGGCTTACCGAATTTGTGAGAAACTGATGGTGATGTCGGGGGGAAAAACGATCGCCTATGACTCGAAACATCAAATTTTTGAACATCCCAAAACGGTTCACATCGCTCAAATTACGGGCTGTAAAAACTTTTCCCGCGCCGTGGTGCAGGGAGATAACTCAGTTGCCGCAACCGATTGGGGAATTACTTTGCAAACCATCGAAGCTATGGACGATCGCATTACCGATATCGGAATTCGCGCCCATCAAATTAGCATTACTACCGATCGCCATCTTGATAATACCTATCCTTGTTGGTTGGCCGCAACAAGTGAAACACCGCACCGGATGACACTGTTTCTCAAATTCAATGGGATACCTGCGAGTGGACAGGATTACCACGTGCAAGCAGAAGTCTTCAAAGAAAAGTGGAATACTATCAAAGATTGGCCTTTCCCCTGGTATGTGCGGCTTGCTCCCGATCGATTGATATTGATGGTGGATGGGTAACGAGGAAAGTATTAACCAAGAAGCTCTTTCATCATCGATATGTGGGTTAAACTGCACTGGCAAGCTTAAAAGGTCATATTCTATCAAATTCGTTATAATAGAATAGGTATCTGACGGACGCATATAACATTTTTCAACTGAGTGAGGTACAGAGTAATCGGCTAAACACCTTGCGCTGCTAGGTGTTTAGTGTACCTCGTCCGCTCGAAAAATGCTATATATCTTTATATCTTGGCTCCGAAATAGCATTTTCCATATCATGAATCTTTTGAATTTACGAAATCGAATTATTGAGTTAATGGCTCGTTTTGTCGCCCAAGTAAAAGGAGCTACATCAATGAGTCAAACTGACATCAATAAAGCGGCGGAAACGATTTTAATTCCTGTATTTAAAGAAATTTATAATTACCAAAATTTAGAGAATATAAACTACATTGAGGACGATGCAAACTATCCTAGTATTGACCTAGGCGATGAAATAGCAAGAGTATCTATCCAAATCACTTCTACATCTAACATTGAAAAGATTAAGAAGACGTTGCGTGGTTTCACTAAACACAAACTTTATGAGAAGTATGACAGATTAATTGTTTATATCCTAACTGAGAAACAAAAAACTTATTCCGATATCGAGATAAATAATATCCTTAAGGACTGCAATTTTGCTTTTGACATCAAGGGTGATATCTGGGATTCCCAAACCCTGTTAACAGAAGTTGGTAACTTTCAGATAGAAAAGTTAACTAAGGTTCAGAAGATTTTAGAAGATAACTTTGGTGAGAAAAGACAATCTTCATCAACTCCTTTTGTCTCTTGGCAGGATTTTTTCCATCCTTGGCTCAATACTAATCAGCTATTCAACCACACGTGGAAATTGGAAGGGCGTGATGATGCACTCAAGAGCTTGCATGATTTTGTGATATCAAGTGCGAAGCAAGTTGCAATTCTGCCTGGGCGTGGTGGTATCGGTAAGACTAAACTACTCTATGAATTTGCCAATACGTTCGAGCATCCTAATTTCCGGCTGTGGTTCGTTGAAGACGATATAGCTGTTACTATTGAAGACGCAGATAATTTGCCCCTAGAACATTGCGTTATTGTTTTAGACGATGCTCACAGACGCGAACAAGATGTAATAACCTTATGCAATCTCATTCATAACCGTACCCGAAATCTGCATCCTGAAATTAAATTAGTTCTTTCTTCTCGTCCCCACGCTATTCAATCCCTCGAGACACAATTGGATCTAAAGGGGATTGATTATTTGCGACTAGATGAACTCAAAGAGTTAAGTTCTTCAGAGATGAAAGCACTGGCACATCAGGCAATTGGGCAGGAATATGGTTACTTTGCCGATCGACTCGCAGCCATTGCCTACGATTCTCCTCTAGTAACTGTAGTAGGTGGTCAGTTGTTAGCAGAGCAAGCAATTTCTCTAGATTTGTTGGAACGCAATGAAGACTTCCGACGCAAAGTGCTCAATCGGTTTCAGAACATTGTGATTGGAAAAGTTAGCGATAAAATTAATCCTGAAATTTGCAAGAAGATATTGGAATTAATTGCTGCTGTTTCGCCTATCCAACCGACTAATAAGCAATTTCAACAAGCAGCTATAGAGTTTATTAGTGGCATAAACCAATCAACATTAATCCGCACTTTAGGCACTCTTGAACAAGCTGGTGTCTTACTGCGTCAAGGACATAATTTGAGAATTACTCCTGATGTGCTTGCTGACCATATCTTACATAAAGCTTGTTTAACCGATCAGGGAGATTCGACAGGATATGTACAAGAAATATGGGAAGCGTTCAGAGAGATTTGTCCAGCGCAATTACTCCGCAATTTAGCTGAACTAGATTGGCGAGTTCGCTCTAGCAGTGAACAGGAAACTAATTTACTTGATATTATTTTGCAGAGTTTTCGAGAAGAATTTAAACAAGCTTCTAATCTAGATAGATGTAAGCTGCTATCTTTAATCAAAGAAATTGCCTATTATCAGCCAGAATACTCATTAGATATCGTGCGATTGGCAATGCGTCATCCTGCTACTATGCCAGAGGATGAAAACATAAACCAACGAGATATTTTCACACACTCTTATGTGCTGTCTAAACTACCAGAGATTCTCAAGCGGATTAGCTATACGCTTGACTACATACCTATTTGCTGCGAGACCCTATGGCAGCTTGGAAGAGATAATACAAGTAGACCATATAATAATCCTCCCCAATCAATTACGGTTCTGCTCGACCTAGCTAAATACGGTGCTTATAAATCAATAAAATTTAATGAAAAAGTTTTTTATGCGAGCGAAAGATTGCTTCAAGAACCTCATGCCCATGACCATATCTATTCTCTTTTAGATATCCTCGATCCATTATTTAAAAAGAAAATTGAACACAATGATTATGATGGCAAAAGTATTAAAATTAGTTATTTCTTAGTAGATCATAAAATTACTCAAGCGCTCCGCAGCAAAGCTCTCAAACTCGTCAAAATTTTACTAAATTCAGATAATTTAAAAGTTACTTTGAGAGCATTAGAGACCTTGACTAAAGCACTTGAAGAGTTAACCGATCGATCCAGTAAACCGCTTGAAGAGGCAAATCAATGGTGGGAACCTGAACAGTTAGCAATATTAGAAATGATTCATGCGCTAGTCACTCGCGATATAGAGTCAATTATTCAGTTGAAGGCTATTGAGAAACTTGATTGGTATGCTCGACGCAGCCATTCAGAAGCAGTTAGGAAAAAAGCAAGAAATATCATCTTCTCTATTCCTAAAACAGAGAATCTCAAACTAAATGGAGTATTAAGCGGTAACTACCAGTGGGATTGGCAGGAAGAGGATTTTCATTTTAGTGAGGAAGATTTTCATCTTAATTGGGAGAGGCGAGAGAAGTATGAACGTCAAATTGCTGATACTGTTGCGATCGATTTTTCAGATAAATACCCACTTCCTCAGGAGGGTATGCAAATTCTCAATGAGCGATTGCAGGCTCTTTCTGAAAATTATAGAGTATCGACTCAATTCCTAGAATCGCTCTCCGATCTCAAGCCAGATTATTCTATAGCAATATGTGAACAAGTCCTGAATTTAGGAGATTCCCCCCTTGCAATACATATAGCATCAATGCTTTATCGGGCAAGAAATTCTAATATCGAACTAGCTATTAAAGTATTTCGAGATGCTATTAATAGTGGCGAATCATCATTTTGTAGTTCATTTGCAAAGAATTACTGGGCTTGGGTAAACGACATAAATTCAGAAGAGTTAAGTAAACTCATTCAAAAGCTTCTCGTTCATCCCGATATTGAAGTAAAGAAAAATGCTACCGGGTCATTAGCAATACTGATACAGTCTCAACCCCAATTAGCTATCCCTCTAACATTGAATGTAGAAATTAATGAGGATACAGAATTGGCAGAAAAATTATTCCAAATTTTTAGCAGGAAGTCATTAGATACTTCGACAGAAGAAGAGTTAAAAATATTTCTAAACAAACTGGAAGGTGTCAACCATTTAAGCAAAAACTGCATTAGCAAATTTCTTGTTTATACATCCCAAAAAATACCATCTTCTGTACTTCAATTAATATTGAGGCGAATTGACGCGAGTGTGGTAAAACATGAATTAAATTATCAACCACTTCCCTCGACCTCTTATGAAAATTGTCTGTGTTATCTATCAATTGCTGAAGAGTATGAAGACATACTGAGGAAAATTCGCGATCTTTGGTTTGATTGCGAATTACAAACGGAATCATTTTTTAGAAACGATAATAAGGACTCAATCCCAGATAACATAATGACGCTAATTAAATTAAAATCATCGTACAAAGAACTCTACAAAGAAGCCTCACTAGCTTATGTAGAAAAGTCTAGCCACCAATCTACACTTGAGGTCACTCCTACAAGTATTGAATTGCTTAATGAATGGATTCAAAGCAGAGATGAAGCAAAAATCAGAGCAGCTAGCAAATTACTCAATGGTTTTCATCCTGGTTTTTTATTCGCTCGCTTAGAGTTTGTGAAAAACTTACTTGAGCAAGCCGATCGAGTTGGTGATGAATGCTATGAGGAAGTAAGTAGTAACTTGTTTGGTATTGCTATTAATAGAGTATGCACGGGTATACCAGGTGAACCATTTCCAGAAGATATAGCCTTGCGAGATGAAGCTTCTGAGATAGCAAAGCAGTTTTTCAAGGGATCGCCTGCCCGCAAATTTTTTGATTCTTTAGTGAAATATGCTGAATCGAACATTGCGTCTCAGAAAATGTTGTAATATCAAATCCAGGCTATCCATTCCCTTTATAAATTAATACGGTTCAGTTAGCGGTTGTCATTGCGAGGAACGAAGCAATCGCAGCGTCTGTTTTTCACAGCATGAGGCCTTCATAACAGTCTTATCTGAACCGTATTGCTTTATAAATCTTTGGTTTGAAGCCAGAGACTCTGCGATTGCTTCACTTCGTTCGCAATGACAATAAAAGGGGTAACAAACCCGAATTGGGTATAAGAGAAACGATGGCAGTCATAATGATTGCAATGCGCTCGCTGCTCTTAAAAAAGAGGATTAACTATGGCTGCGTTCCGCGATTAATATTTCAGCGATCGCCTCCGGCATATCCTCCAAACCGGTGTCTGATTCCGTCGCTTGAACCGGAGAATTAAAAGTATAACTGGGGTCACATTCGCCAGTGTCATAAACCTGCAACACCCATTTATCCGGCAGCCCTTCTACACCAATTTCAACAACATACCAAGTTTCCCCGATCGAGCGCACGTTCAACACAGAAAACCACTCTCGATCGTCAGTGTCGAGTTCGAGATCGTTCGCGAGAAACTCGATCGCCCTTTCTCCTGCTTCCGTTGTACTTAATTGTGAAATCATCAAGACCTCCGTCTAAAATTTACTGTTCCGGTGAAACTTGAGGATACAAACCCAGTTCTTTACTTAATTGCCGTGCCAAGAAAATCAGAAACTTTGCACCATCCTGATTATCTTGATGCGCCATCATCGTTGCCACTTGCATTAATGTTTTTACCAATCCCGCATCCAGCAACTCCGGCTGACTGTCCAAAACTTCTGGTTCTTGTCCGCTGGGACACTTGAGAAGTCGATCGATTAAGTTAAAGTATCGATCTTGACGATTTTCTGACATGATGATTTCCAAATAAAAGAATAAAGAATCTAGAAAATTTTGGCGGTGCGTGTCGCCGGATCGAATTCAAAACGTTTAGAATGGTGAGTCTCACCGTAGATGCTGAAGGTAACAGTCGGTTCATCGCCAAGGGCTTCTACGCAGTGAATCGCATCAGGTGTAAAGCTGATAATATCCCCCGGCAACAATATCCCCTCAGCCGTTGGTTCTATCCAATCTGGAAACTGGGGATCGGGAGTCCGTTTCCAAATAGTGTTTTTTTCTTCCCCCTTCAATACCGCCACAATCCCCCAATTCCCGTGATTGTGAATAGAAGATCGGGTGCCCGGTAAAAAAGTGGAAATTTGCACCGTCAGCGGGTAGCCAATTTCGTCGTAGAGGAGGATCGTCCCACTGCCTGTAATGGGGTTGGGTTCTGCATACTGCGTTTGTATCCAATAAGAATTCGTGACTAACCTGCGCACCAGCAGCCGCAGTTGAGACAAACAATTCGTTTCATCGATCGCAGATTCCAACACATCTTCAACTTCCGTCAAAAAGCGGTGAAACCGATAGGGAGTGCAGAGCAAATCCCATTCTCTAGCAGGTTTACAAACCTGCCACTGCCCGTATTGCGTGACTAATAAATCTCGATGTTTCATGGCTACCTCAACCACAGTCAACCGATTTGAGATTTGAGATTTGAGATTAGACCTCTTGCAAAAGTCAAAAACTCACCCCCCTCAGTCCCCCCTTGTTAAGGGGGGAAGCAAGAAAAATTAGGCTCCCTCCCCTTAATAAGGGGAGGGTTGGGGAGGGGTCTGGTGGATTTTTGCAAGAGGTCTATTTAAAATTGAAGAAAGTGACTCCACGGATCAATCGAGGGCTTGTAACCAAATTGCTTTCTGTCACTCTTCCTCCTCATCGTCAGAGTTAGTCAGAATACCTAACACCGTAGCTGCCCCAAATTCTCGTTTATTGTCAATCTCGTTCACGCGGGTAGCGATCGCTTTTGCCTCATCGAGCGCGCCCATTCGTGCTCGAACCAATCCCGAAGCAGCATAAGCATTGAGATACAGCCGGATGTTAGGTTCCTCTTTTCGACTGCTAAGAATCGGTGCCAACTCGTCCCAGTCGTCGGGAAGCTTTTCCAACTGCTCGATCTGCTCAATTACTTGGATCGCAATTTGCAGTGCAGCAGCATCATTGTGTTTGTAAAAAAAATAGCGATAGGCGGCGACCAATACATCTAGGGAGCGATCGGAAACTGCCAATGCTTGATGAATATAATCTTGAGATTGAGTTGTATCTTCCCAAGTATTAGCCGCTGCAATTAGCAACCGTTTGACTTCGGCTGGCAGGTCATACCAAGACAAACTTGGCTCGCGGGTAGATGGGGAATTCAAACAAATTTGCATGAGCTTAGAACCTTGTCAAAATGTACAATAAAGTAAACAAAACGATCCAAATAATATCTACAAAGTGCCAATAGATTTCTGCCATTTCTACCCCCACGTGCTTGGTAACGCAATAGTGTCCCGATCGGCGCGATCGCCACAATACCCCTAAAATCAGCAGCAGTCCGACAAACACGTGCAGACCGTGAAACCCAGTCATCAAGTAAAAACAATTGGCAAAAATATTAGTAGTCAAACCATAGCCCAGCGTTAAATACTCATAAACCTGTCCTCCTAAAAATGCAGCACCCATTAAAGCGGTGGCTACATACCAACGCCGCAACCCATTAACATCACCTTTTTTAATTGCACTATCCCCCATGTGAATCACAAAGCTGCTCGATACCAGTACGATCGTGTTAATTGCAGGCACCAATAGTTCAACTTCAGTACCCTCAGGAGGCCATACGGTCGCCCCTCCACGCAAAACCAAATAAGTAGCAAAAAATCCCCCAAACATCAGCGATTCCGATATCAAAAATGTCAGCAATCCAAAAACTCGCAAATCAGGGTGTTGTTCGTGATGAATAACAGTGGCCGTTGAAACTAACCCATCAAGAATTGTTTCAGTTCGATCGATATTTGAACCTTGCATAAATCTTCTCAGAATAAACTACCTACAGTAGAGCCTTGCAAAACTCACAAACAATCTGGAAACTATCTGCGTTTATCCGCGTTTATCCGAATTGATCTGCGGTTCCCCTCTCGATCGAAGATTGATTCAAAAGGTGTAAATTACGGCCGTAATCATAGGGGCCGTGCGTCACCACCGGCAGCACCTCCCAGTTTTCGATCGCGGGCGGCGAACTCGTCGTCCACTCCAACGTAAGAGCTTTCCAAGGGTTATCGCCCGCTTTTGGCCCATACATCCAACTCCAGACGATGTTAATTGTGAAAGGAATCACCGACGCCGCCAACACAAATGCACCGAAAGTGCAAAGCTGGTTAATGCTGGCGAACTGAGGATCGTACATCGCCACGCGGCGGGGCATTCCCTGCAAACCCAGTTGGTGCATTGGCAGAAACGTCAGATGAGTGCCGACAAACGTGAGAGCAAAGTGAACCCGTCCCCAAGTTTCATTAATCATCCGCCCCGTAATTTTCGGGAACCAGTGGTAGATGCCCGCATAAATGCCAAAGACTGAACCGCCAAACAGCACGTAGTGGAAGTGCCCGACGACGTAATAGGTATCGTGTACGTGGATGTCAAAGGGTGCCGTACCCAGCGTGACACCGCCCAAACCGCCAATCACAAACATCGACAGCAGTCCGATCGCAAACAGCATGGCACTGGTGAAACGGATCTTGCCACCCCACAAAGTAGCCACCCAGCCAAAAATTTTCACTCCCGTGGGCACCGCCACGATCAAGGTTGAGATGGTGAAAAACATCCGCATCCAGGGCGGTGTGCCGCTGGTAAACATATGATGCACCCACACAAATAGCCCTACCACACAGATTGCCAGACTGGAGTAGGCGATCGCCTTATATCCAAAAATCGGCTTGCGGGCGTGGACTGGAATTACCTCCGACATAATGCCGAAAATCGGCAAAATCATTAAATAAACAGCGGGATGAGAATAAAACCAGAACAGATGTTGATACAGCACCACATTGCCGCCTGCATCTGGCTTAAAAAATGAGGTGCCAAAGTTGATATCAAACAGCAGCAGCACCAAACCTGCGGCGAGCACCGGAGTAGAAAGTAAAGCCAATACTGATGTTGCCAAGATTGCCCAGCAAAATAGCGGCAGTTGATCCCATTTCATGCTGGGAATCTTCATTTTGAGAATCGTGACGACAAAGTTCAACGAACCCAAAATCGAGGAAGTACCCACCAGGACGATCGCCAAAATCCAGAGAGTTTGAGCCGTATTTGCCGTAATTAAGCTCAATGGCGGGTAAGCCGTCCAGCCGCTTTGCGATCCGCCAAACACAAAACTGAGCAACAGCAGCGCCCCCGCCGGAGGATTGAGCCAAAAGGCAATTGCATTTAGTTTGGGAAACGCCATATCTCTAGCACCCACCATCAGCGGAATTAAGTAGTTGCCAAAACCTCCGATCGCGCTGGGTACAATCCACAGAAAAATCATGATCGTGCCGTGGTTGGTCATGAAGGCGTTGTACAAGTTGGGATCTAGTAAATCCGATTCCGGCGTTGCCAACTCTGCCCGAATTGCCACCGCCATCAGTCCCCCAATCAGGTAGAACACAAAGGCTGTTACCAGGTATTGAATCCCGATGACTTTATGGTCAATGTTAAATGTGAAGTAGTCGTACCATTTCCAAGCTTTAGGCGGTGAGCTGTGCGGAGCATCAGCAAGAGCCTCATCGCAGGAATCTTGTATTTGAGTCATGGCAATTTCTTATAGGAAGGGTCGAAGATAAAACGTTTTGACCGCAGCTAAAGAGGACAGAATTTACGCAAATGTTTAACATTAAATGCAGTTACAGCCTGTTGTTAGACTATTAGAGTCAGATTCCCCAGCCCCCCTTAACAAGGGAGGAGAAAGAGTGTCAAACTTCCCTTTGTTAAGGGCAGAAAGAGTGTCAAACTTCCCCTTAATAAGGGGGAGTTAGGGGCTCTAGACTCAGGTAAAAACAAAATTTATCAAGAATTTCAGTCCTAATTTGAAGCCAATATCCCGGCGATCGCAGGAGTTGTTTCTCATGGGTTGTGCGTAATTGCTGCATAATTATTTGGATGTATTTGAGTTAGCATTTCGGCCTTTAGCCCGATCGCCTGAGCATAGGGTGCTAGAAACTCCGATTCTGAAAGTTCAGTCGGATTAACGGCGATTTGCTGCTGCAAATCAGTGGATTGAGCAGTCCGATTTTCCTCAAGCCATGCGTCGTAATCTGCTAGCGAATGTACGATCAGTTGCGTTCGCATACTGCCGTGATAGCCACCGCAAAGTTCCGCACAAACCACTGGATAAGTACCGATTTTGGTAGCAACAAACCGTAACTCCGTCGGTTGACCGGGTATGGCATCCTGTTTCAAGCGAAACTGCGGCACCCAAAAAGAATGGATCACGTCCTGGGCGGAAATATTAAGCTGCACTGCTTTACCGAGGGGTACGTGCAGTTCGCCCGCCATCACACCGCTATCGAGATAGTTGAAAAGCCACGCATACTGCAAACCGGTGACGTTCACCACCAAGTCGGCCGCTGTGCTACCCTCGGCTGTCGGAGCGCCAAAGCCGTATTTGGCGGTGGGCGATGCAGGTTCTCCCATCTCACTGACATCTGCGATCGCGGGTGCAGCCATTGCACTTCCTTTTGCTGGACTGTGATGGGCGATCGAACCGTGAGCGTGCGCTGGCGCAAAGCCGCCCATTTGTTCAAAGACTTCCACACTGTAGATTCCCAGCCCAATCACGATAATGGCAGGAATGGCAGTCCAGACTATTTCGAGGGAAAAATTGCCTTCGATGGGCGCGCCATCGGTTTCATCTCCAGCAGGTTTCCGAAACTGAATGACAAACCAGACGATCGCCCCCTCTACCACCAAAAACAGTGCCGTGGCGATCGTCACCATGACATTGAAAAAATCATCGACCAAAGGCGCCTGTTCGGAAGCTTGAAGAGGTAGCAAACCGTGATGTTGACCAACCCAAAGGCTAATCAGGGCGATCGCCACACCCGCAAGTAAGGTCAAAAGTGAAGTGGGAATCTGTTTCATAAGCTTTTTCCCTTTTTCCCTACTGTTGACTCAATGAAAACAATCCTGTGACTTATCTGCTTATATCAGACGCTTTCAGGCGAAGAAGCAGCACTCATCATTAATCCATCTATTGAACCCATTAGTAATGTACTCAAACGCTAAAACAGTTTGATAGCAATCAGTTCAGACAACCGTGCGGTACAGGGTACAGGTATTTTCCGACCCAGAAATCGAGTGTTTATGGGTAGGGGGTCTAGTATTTTCAGGACTGACGCACAGCCTCTGTACAAGCGTATATAGCGTTTCTCAGTTAAATGAGGGTATAGGCTACAGGGTATACGGTACAGGGTATACGGTATAGGGCATTACTAATTAGGGCTTGCTGAATAATCGATCGCATATTACATGGTCTGGGTTAAGAGAGCGTGCGATCGAGAGTCAGATGCCATAAAAACCGATAAAATAGGTCAAAAGCCGTGCATAACCACCTGCGATCGTGTACAGAAAACTCGTACCTCATCTTTCGCTCGAAATGCTATAATATTCTTTAATTCAGTTAAAAAAATTACTAAAACCACTCTAAAAGTGATGAATTCTTAACATTTAGAACAGTAAAAAATGCTACTAAATTCTAAACTGTTTGTAGCGAACAGAAAATAGGCAAGATATTAAGAAATTATTTAATAGCTTAAATTGAACAGAATAAAGAAAGTTTTTTATTTATAAATTTAAGACGATAACTAACTCTCGATCGTAGTAAGTTAACTAGCTCTCGATCTCCGTGAGTTAGGATTGGTGTTTCATAATTCTCGATCGCCCGTCAGGGCAAGAACTGGGTATGTCCGCTCTAGCTTGGAGCTATCTCAGTATCACGTGCTAGAAGGACTACTCAGTAAAGCTTAAAGCTTCTACTTAACCGCGTTAATCCTATGGCTCACACAATTACAAACCAATGTGTAAAGTGTGCGGATTGCGTCCCTCAATGCCCCAAAGATGCCATCTTGCTGCAAGATGGGGAATTCTGGATCGATCCCATGTTGTGCAACGACTGTCAGGGCTATGCCTCCGAACCGCAATGCGTGAGTGTTTGTCCGATCGATCTGCCACCGATACCATTGCAGGCAAAAAAAGGCCGCTGTAAAACGACTGCCAGAACCCTTCCGAGCCCCAACCTCTTTGCAAATGGCAAAAGTAGCCCCTTTGCCTCCGCGATCGCCGTGTGGGAAGCCTGTAACGTGCTAGCACAACGTCAATCCCTGCCTTGGAAAATTGATGCCGATGGCAAACTCTATTACGAGCGGCAGGTAAATAGCGGACGAGGAACGATCGCGTTTCGCCTCGCCAACGCCCTTGACTCAGACCCCCCCGTTCCCTTGGACAGCGTAGCAGCGACGGCTGAAATTGCCAATTGGGATGTGCGAGCCGCCTGTCTGCACCTGGTTTTTACGGCTCACGCCATTGTTCTGGAGCAGCCGTGGGAGCAAGAATTTATCATCAGCGATCGGCAAATTGAAACCTATTTAGGGTTGGAAAAACGCAAAGACTTGAGCAAGCTTGCCAAGTTGACCTTGATCAAAGAGTTGGTTCAGCAGCCTTGCAGACTCCTACTCGATATCAACTGGTTTCAACAAGGGCGGGTGCGAGGGTTCTCGCTAGAAAAAAGCCTTCTGTGGCATTTGCTAGAAATTCGGCATCACTTTCAGGAAGATGATTTAGGCTGCAAACATTTAATCGGACTAACTTTTACAATCAAGACCGGAGACTGGTCAAAATATTTTCTGAATCAACGGGGAGCTAGAGAAGGTTCGGCATTTTATCAATACAGCAATTTGCCTAAATCGCTCCTGTGGACTGTAACTAGTTTGTGGCAACAGCACGAAGGTGCTTGTCGGATGCTGCTATGGCTACTATTCAAAACAAAAATGGGTGGCGAACAGCGCTTGACTATACCCACTTTTATGCGAATTGCTTACGGAGAAGCAAAGGTATTGCAAGCTACAGCTCACCGAGAGGAACGGAAACGATTGCTGCGATCGTTCGAGGGTGATTTGGAAGTGCTCGATCGCTACGGACTCAAACCCATCTTCGATCCCGTCACCTACCCGCCGGAGATTCAACCCTTGTGGGTCAAGCTGGCAGACTTACCCGATGATGCCGACGCAGCACTGGACTTTTGGATTGCAGACGGCAGCAATGACAATCGCCTGACTGATGCCGCTCCCCGCGACAAGTGGAATCGCCTGATGCAAGCGCGGTTTTTGTATTTTGAGCTGCCTGAAGGGTGGTCCGCCAGAGAGACTCAGGCCACGCCCAAAAAATTACGCAAATCTCAACGTAAAGAAAAGACTCCAATGCGATCGTCACTTTCGGCTCAGCAGATAGTCACCGCTAGAAAAAATCTGCAATTAAGTCAAAGAGATTTAGCAACCCATATCGGCAAAAGTCAAAGTTGGGTTCGCGATATTGAGAGCGGTCGCCTCCAAGTTGGTTTCAAAGAGCAACAACTGCTATTAAAAGTTCTGGGTGTGGCCCCCTAAAATAGTTAATGGTTAATGGTTCAATAGTCCGGACAGTTTTCAATCACCAACGGTAGAATTGGGGTTCTGGGTTCCCAGCTCTGTGAAATATTAACGGTAGAATGAGGCTTTGGGTCGTTGCTCAAAAAACAGTCTGGAGTATTGATGGTTAACAGTTGATAGTTGATATAGCCTTTCTCAGATAGGTTCGCGGACGTTGTTGGGAAGAGATCCCTATAAGTTTAGCGCTTATATAAGCTGTCAGTCATACCTCATCTTTTTGAGAAAGACTATAGTTTGTTAATAGTTAATAGTTAATAGTTAATAGTTAATAGTTAATAGTTAATATATAGCGGTTCTCAAAAAAGTGAGGTATGCCTACGGAGGCCACGGAGGTCACGGAGGCCACGGAGGCCAGTCGTACCTCATATGAGAGCTCGAAAGGCTATAGCTGTTCTCAACTATCAACTATCAACTGTCAATCGATCGACTGTCAATCGATCGACTGTTAACTATCAACTGTCAACAAAGCTTCTAGTTGAGAAAGCAGCGCCTGAGCTTGCGTCCACCGCTGGGGGTCTTCCCATAACTTAGCTTTCAACAGTCGTCGATGAAGGGTTGTAACTAAAACTTCAGGAGATTGAAGTTCTGGCTTGGGTTTGATTACTTTAATACGGGCTCGAATTTGATTGAGAGAAAGGTTCTCTTCAATGGTTCGATCGAGTAGAGTCTGACGCTGAATTTCATCTTTGACACGCGCGATCGCCACAGCCTTCGTGTAAGCAATCTTGCCACAACGAAGCGCATCCAAAATCTCATTGGGCAAGTTGAGCAAAGGCAGCCGATTGCACGTAAAAGAGAGCCAGCTCATCAGCCCTAAATCTTGAAAAACAGACTGAATCACTTGCTCTCGATCGGGTCGGAAATTAGGAATAACGTTATTCCTGGCATCCGCCTCCTTTTCCAGCGTATTTTTCATTTGATATAACAAGGTCGGAATAGCCTGTACTGGCATCTGCAACCTGAAAGCGAGAAGCTGTAAAACTCCTTCGGTTTCTTCAATCGGGTTTAGATCTTCTCGCTGTAGATTTTCAATTAAGGCTAATTGAATCGCCTCTTCATCATTCAGTTGTCGAATCACAACTGGCACCTCAACAAGGCCGAGTTTGAGAGCAGCCCGGTAACGTCTTTCACCTGCCACCAATTCATATTCATTGGCATTTAAAGGGCGCACTAGCAATGGCTCCAAAATGCCGTGCTGTGCGATCGATTCCACTAACTGCTCTAGCTTTTCTGGGTCAAAGTAATGACGCGGCTGTTCGCGAGTCTTGATAGACATCAATGAAACCCATTCAGCAACATTTTTAGTTTCTCGAATAAGGGATTGCACTACTACAGCCTCCAGTATGCTGACAAAACTGAATTATGAACAAAGCGATCGCCTGCGAGCTGCACCACCAATAACGCTAGCGTCGCGTTTATATTCCAAGACCCAAAATGGTTAGGTACTGCATCCGCAAGTAGAGTCAAAAGTGGCGCAGGCATTTGCTTCATCAGCAATTACCCTATTGTTGAATTAATAAAATCAATCACCTAGCTTCTTTGCTTATATTAGATCCTTTGAAGCCAGCAAGCACATTGCATTCTCAAGAAAGCTGTTGAGACCTATTAATCATGTACTCAATCGCCCAAATCGTTAGATACATTGAGTTTAGGTAAATGTGTAGAGGCAGGGTATGGGTATTGCCTGACTGGGAAATGAGTCTTTATGGGTGAGGGAGCTAGCATTTTAACGAAAATTTCAGCTTTAAGTTATTTAGAGCAAGCTAGATTGCCAATATTTCTCAATAGCGCAAATTTCATTTAATCAATAATTAACATTTTTTTGCAGGCGGATTTGACTAATTAAATGAATTGCTACAATTGTTTAATTGTCAATAATTAAGAAATTCTTTGATAGTTCTAAACGAACATAAACAAAAGTAACTTTAAATTAATCTAGTATTAGATAACTTTAAATAAACGGTTGAAAAAAACATTGCAAAATAGAAAAAAAGAGAGGCTAGTTTAAATTGAAAAAAATTCAGTGCCAATTTGCCAAATCAAGCATGAGGAATTAAATAAACATCCTGAATAGCTTAAATTTTAAGCAATCGTAAAATATCCAATAGTCACATTTTGTAGCAAAAAAACCTTATCAATTAGCACTCTAAGTATTGCAGCTATCAATCCGCTATGGCAAATTTTATACTCTGCTGTTGCACATTTTTTTAACGACTGCAATAGAGACAAAAAGACTTGAAATTTTAAGTTCGCTGCTAACTCTGAGGTAATCACAAAAGACAATGACTTACACCATTACAAGTGCTTGCAATCAGTGTAATGACTGCTTATCCTTGTGTCCTACGGGTGCAATCAAGCAGGAAGGTGAGAAGCTTTGGATCGATCCGATGTTGTGCAATAACTGCGAGGGATTTTACGAGCAACCTTTATGTGCTTCGATGTGTTTAAACAATGCTCTAGTGCCATTGCAGGCAAAGAAGGGTCGATGCAAGATTGATACTAAAGTCAATACAAGTCCCACGCTATTTGCCAATGGCAAAACCAATTCATTTGCTTCTGCAATTGTGATTTGGGAAGCTTGCAATGTGTTAGCACAGCGGCAGTCTTTGCCCTGGCAGCCCGATGAGTATGGCAATCTCTGTCATCGGCGGCAAGTCAGCGGTGGCAAGGGAGAGGTTACGGTTTGCGTTACGGATAAATCCACTCCCGATTCACCGGTGGTTCTGGAAGTAGAAGCGGCTCAAACGGCGATCGCATCCTGGGATATACGAGCAGCGTGCGTGCATCTGATGTTCGCTGCTTATGCAACTTCCCTCGATCGCCCTTGGGAACAGACTTTTACTGTAAGCGATCGAGAAATTTCTGACTATCTAGGGCTAAGAAAGCGCAAAGACCTCAGCAAACTAGCAAAACTAACCTTGATCAAAGACCTGGTAGAACAACCCTGCAAACTGTTAGTAACTGTTGACTGGGCGCCTCAGGGCAGATTTAGAAAAATCGGGATTCCTCAAAGTTACTTGTGGCACCTGATCGAAACTCAGCATCATTTTCAGGAGGATAGTCTGGGGTACAAGCATCTAACTGGGTTGACTTTTACAGTTAAAGCAGGGCAGTGGGCGCAGTTCTTCCTCAATCGAGAGGACGCCAAAGAAGGAACAGCGTTTTATCAGTACGGCACATTGCCCAAATCTCTGTTAATGAATGTGATGAGTATCTGGCAACAGCATGAAGGGGTTGCCCGGATGATGCTGTGGCTGCTATTCAAAACTCGCATGGGAATTGAACAGCGTATCACAGTGCTTACATTGATGCGGATTGCTTACGGAGAACAAAGGTTGCTCCAAGCATCCTCCCAGCGAGAAGAACGGAAGCGATTGCTGCGATCGTTCGAGAGTGATTTGGAAGTGCTCGATCGCTACGGACTCAAACCCATCTTCGATCCCGTCACCTACCCGCCGGAGATTCAACCCTTGTGGGTCAAGCTGGCAGACTTACCCGATGATGCCGACGCAGCACTGGACTTTTGGATTGCAGACGGCAGCAATGACAATCGCCTGACTGATGCCGCTCCCCGTAACAAGTGGAATCGCCTGATGCAAGCACGGTTTTTGTGTTTTGAGCTGCCTGAAGGGTGGTCCGCCAGAGAGACTCAGGCCACGCCCAAAAAATTACGCAAATCTCAACGTAAAGAAAAGACTCCAATGCGATCGTCACTTTCGGCTCAGCAGATAGTCACCGCTAGAAAAAATCTGCAATTAAGTCAAAGAGATTTAGCAACCCATATCGGCAAAAGTCAAAGTTGGGTTCGCGATATTGAGAGCGGTCGCCTCCAAGTTGGGTTCAAAGAGCAACAACTCCTTCTAAAAGTATTGGGTGTAGCTCCAGTTTCATGAACTTGCTCAAAATGTTGGGTGCTACAGCTAACTGTAGCTGTAGCGACTTGCAATACTCAACGCTCTGTCCCTGTAATAACCCACATTCCGCAGTTCTGGCTTTGATAACTAAGACTTTTCATACATTCGCAGGAGCAAAAATATTTGTGCCTACGTTTTCTGGTTTTAGTATCATTATTATGAGATTTTGGCGATATATATTTAACTTGAATTCTCAGATTATTTCTAATAGCAATAGTCCGGACAGTTTTCAATTACCAACGGTATAATGGGGGTTCTGGGTTCCCAGCTCTGTGAAATATTAACGCCCACATTCCGCAGATATTCAATCAGAGCTAAAGGAAGATAAATTCGGCAACAATAAACTCCCAAACGGTTGCACGGCAATCGTTTGGGAGTTTATTGTGTATAATAGATTTCTGCCCTAAAGCAACTGGAAAAAATCATGAACCAGCCATTATCAGGGATAAATATCGTAAATTTAGATCACTTAGGAATAGTAGCGGGGATAATAGATGAGATGGAATTGGTAGAAGAAGTCAACAAAAAAGTGGGTATCAAAACCAAAGAAACAGTCAGCCCCGGACAAGTAATGAAAGCAATAATTTTGAACGGATTGGGGTTTTTGAGCGCCCCAATCTACCTATTCGACACATTTTTCGTAGTCCAAGCAACAGAACATTTAATAGGAGTTGGAGTGACCACCGAACAATTTGCCGGATAACAGAATAGGCAGAGCATTAGATAAATACCATCAAGCTGGAACGACACAATTATTCACAGCGATCGCCCTAAAAGCAGCTCATAAATTTCAAGTATCAATGAACAGCGTTCATCTAGACAGCAGTTCAATATCAGTAGAAGGAGCATACAAAACTTGTCAGGAAAAGAGTCAAGACATGGATAGTAGTAGAAAGCGAGCTCAGAAAACAAGCAGCCCTCAAAAAAATAGCACAGCAAGTAGAAAAACAATTAGAATCAGCCTCTTGCTCACTGCGCAAGCTATTCAGACAATAATTTGCGTGTATAGCCGACGCAGAAATCGCGATCGAAAGATTATCAGATACCTGGAAGTATCACCAAATCACAGAAATTGAATGCCGAGAAAAACCCGCCAAAAAATCGACAAGCAAGCAGAAACTAGAGAAGCAAACAAATCCAAAAGTTTATCAAGTTACGCGTCAAATAGAACCCCGGTTATCAGTAATAGAAGCCGAACAAATCGCAGCCGGAGATTTATATTAGCCACCAACATCTTAGACACTCAAGAGGTGAGCAACCGACAGATACTATCAGAATACAAAGCACAGCAAAGCAACGAGAGAGGATTTAGATTTATCAAAGGTCCATTGTTTTTTACATCAAGTGTATTTGTGAAAAATCCCGAGCGAGTCGAAGCAATAGGAATGATAATGGGACTGTGCTTGTTAGTTTATACCCGCTTCGCAAAGGAAATTAAGACAACTCTTATCAGCCACCAATGAGCAAGTCAGAAATCAGGTAAAGAAACTCATCAATAAACCGACAATGCGCTGGATATTTCAAATGTTTCAAGCGGTACATTTAGTGACGGTCAACGGAGATAAGCAAGTCAGTAATTTAACCCAAGACCGTCAAGATGTATTAAAGCATTTAGGACAGTATTGTAGTCGTTACTATTTAATAGACCTCTTGCGAAAGTGCGAACACTCTAGTAAAATAAAAGAAAAAATTAGCTCCCATAATATGAATTACGAAC
>JAUBSN010000071.1:0-48275 GCA_036704825.1 Microcoleus sp. F8-C3
TAGCAATCATTTGAGGTTTTGACAATTCTGAATTTTTTTAAAATTAAATCAGATAGAATATCTGCGGAATGTGGGTTTAAATTAGCCAGTGGGGCGGCGGGTTGCGTTTCGTTTAAGTTTGCGGGCGCGACTGCGGGGATTTGCTCCGCGACAGGTTGTTCGGGACTTAAGTTTGCGGGCGCGACTTCGGGTTTGGTTTCGCTTAAATCTGCTGCAACTTCGTTGGACGGTGCTTTTGCCTGTTCGCCAATGGGGGCGATCAAATCGTTAGCGTTAGCGAAGCCCTCGTAGAGGTTCGCACTTTCTCGATCGATAGTCTCAACAGTCAAGTTGCTAGCTAGTGGCGCTGGTTCGGCTGTAACCGCTGCCGTCTCAGACTTGGCAGCCTCGGTTGCAGCCCCTGCTAATTGCAATTTATGAGCTCGATCGGTCGCGGCAATTTCTACAGGTTGCTCTGCTGCTAGCGCCGTCGAAGATACGACCAGACTTGCTGCCAATACAGCGGGACTAACTAAAAGTCCCTTCCACAAAAATTTGGACATTTTTTCCTCACACCACATTGAGCCGATCGCCCGTTCCGCAGACTTAGGCGCTCGCAAATCACCTTTAGTATTCCGCCTAATAGTATTTATTGTCAACAATCGGGGGAATCGCTGCTGGTGATTGCGGTTTGGCTGTCCCTGATTTGAAAAGAACTCCGTTTGTTCCCAAAATCCTGGGTTTGACGTAGATATCTACGTAGAAACCAGGTTGATGGCTTGAGGTTGTGCAAGGTATCCCTCGGTAAGATTAATATTGACAGAACTGGCGCTAACAAATCGTTCGATCGGCTACATAACAAGTGAAAAAACTCAAATACGCCCTCGTGCACGAATGGTTGACGCCCTTAGCTACTGGCGGTTCAGAACTGGTAGTGCAGGAAATTCTCAAATACATCGACGCTGATATCTATGCCCTCATCGACTTTGAATCGGCCAATCCCGAAAGCTATCTTTTTACAAGACAGATTGGCACAACATTTTTGCAGCATTTTCCCGGAGCTCGCAGCGGCGTGCAAAAATATTTGCCCTTGCTGCCGATCGCGATCGAACAACTAGATTTGCGAGAATACGACATCATCCTCTCATCATCCCACGCCGTCGCCAAAGGCATCCTCACCAGTCCCCAGCAACTGCACGTCTGCTACTGCCACACGCCCATGCGCTACGCTTGGGACTTAACTTTTGACTATTTGCACAGCAGCAAAGCCGGACGGGGAATCCCGGGCTTGCTGACGCGATATTTGCTGCACCGACTGCGGCAGTGGGATGTAATTTCCGCCAATCGCGTCGATTATTTCATTGCCAACTCGCAACACACGGCGCGCCGAATTTGGCGGTGTTACCGGCGGCGGGCCCAGGTGATTTATCCGCCGGTAAACATCGATCGATTTTCCTTGATGCGGCAAAAACAAGACTTTTACGTCACAGTTTGCCGGTTGGTAAGTTACAAAAACGTAAGTGCGATCGTCCAAGCATTCAATCAACTCGGGCATACTCTAATTGTCATCGGCACCGGGCCAGAATTAGAAATGATTCGGCTTCTCGCCAAACCTAACGTGCAAGTGCTCGGCTGGCAGCCGGCCTCCATAGTTGAAAAGTATATGGCAGAGGCGAAAGCTTTTGTCTATGCAGCTTGCGAAGATTTTGGCATAGCTTTAGTAGAAGCTCAAGCTTGCGGAACGCCGGTAATTTCCTATGCAGCAGGCGGCGCCTTAGAAACAGTTCTCGACATTCGCCAACATCCAGAGACTGGGACAGGTTTATTTTTTTCTTCCCAAACCGCAGCAGCATTAGTCGAAGCTGTCGAGGAATTTGAGCAGTTGCAAGGCAAATTTGAGCCACAAACCTGCAGGTTGCGCGCCCAACAGTTTGCCCCCGAAGTTTTTGAGCAGCGCTATCTAGCTTTTGTGGAACGCTGCTACGAGGAATTTCAATCCCGCGATTTTACCAAGTCTGGGACTTAAAAGTGGCAGATCCCGAGAGCCCGAGAGCGAGGAAGTGGGAAAATCTTCCTTCTGCCTTTTGCATAAGTGCCTTCAGAAGCCCTCTGCATAAGTGCCTTGTGCCCTTTTCCTTCTGAAGCCAGAAGCCCTTTTTCTTCTTCCTTCTGGCTTCAGAAGTCTTCAACTTCCGCTGCATTGTGCCTTTTGAAGCCTTCTGAATGCAGAAAATTGAGTATTGGAAACATAATTCAGAGAACAAAGCGTCTTGAGGCTTTATGATCAGGACTGTGTGTGGTGTGAAGTGAAGGAGTAAGATGACTGCCGACAGCCAACTAATCTCCGGCAAGGTAATTCGAGCGATCGCAAGACGCGGTTTTGGGTCTGTCCTGCAAGGAGATAGACGCCTAAGTCGTTCTCTACAGAGCCTCGACGGAGAACTTTTCAAGCGGTTATTTGACATCCTGTTTTCCTTATCGGTTCTGATCCTGTTTGCTCCGGTTTACCTGCTTTTGGCTTTCTTAATCGCCTTAAGCTCGCCCGGTCCTATTTTTTACGTACAGGAACGAGTAGGCAAAAACCGTAAAAGGTTTTATTGCCTGAAATTCAGAACGATGGTGGAAAATGCGGACGATATATTGCTAGAAATCATGGAAAATTCTCCGCATTTGCGTCAAGAGTTTGAGGACAATTTCAAGCTGAAACAAGACCCTCGAATTACCTGGATTGGAAGATTTTTACGAATGACCAGTTTAGACGAGTTTCCCCAGTTTTGGAATGTTTTAAAAGGAGATATGAGCGTCGTCGGGCCCAGACCTTTAGTTGAAGAAGAACTGCCGAGATACGGCAATCACATCAACAAAATTCTCACCATAAGACCTGGAATTACAGGCTTGTGGCAAGTGTCCGGTCGCAACGACATTCCCTATCCCCGCCGAGTCCAAATCGACCTCTATTACGCAAATGACAAAAACCTTTGGATGGATATGTGGATTGTTTTCAAAACAATTGGAGTTGTGATTTTTCCCAAAAATAACGGCGCATACTAATTTTTGTCCGCAGTCAGCAATCGGTAGTTAGTTTTATTTGTTACTGACCACTGATGCTGACTACTGACAGCAAGCGGCAAACTATTACCAAAACTAAACAGTTCCTTGATGCCGCTTGAAGAATTGTGAGTTAACGTAGAGCTTGAGAGTACGACCGGCAGGCAACAACAGCCTCAGCCCGGAAATTCCGAAGTGAATTAACACAGCCTGTCAAAGGAAAATCAGATGACGCAACGCAAGCGAGCGCTAATAACAGGTATTACAGGTCAAGACGGCTCCTACTTGAGCGAATTACTGTTAGAGAAAGGATATGAAGTTCACGGCATTATCCGGCGCAGTTCTAGTTTCAATACCGATCGAATTGACCACATCTATGTCGATCCTCACAGCGAGGGGGCGCGCCTGTTTCTACACTACGGCGACTTGACAGACGGCACCACTCTCCGCCGAATCTTGGAAGAAGTTCAGCCGGTAGAAATTTATAACTTAGGCGCTCAATCTCACGTTCGAGTCAGTTTTGACTCGCCGGAATATACGGTTGACACAGTAGGAATGGGAGTATTGCGCCTGCTAGAAGCAATTCGGGACTATCAGCATCGGACTGGCATAGAAGTGCGGTTCTATCAAGCAGGTTCTTCGGAAATGTTTGGTTTGGTGCAGGAAGTTCCCCAGAAGGAAACAACTCCTTTTTATCCCAGAAGTCCTTACGCCTGCGCCAAAGTTTACGGTCACTGGCAAACAGTAAATTATCGCGAATCTTACGGACTTTTTGCCTGCAACGGCATCTTGTTCAATCACGAATCTCCCCGCCGAGGCGAAACTTTTGTAACTCGCAAAATTACTCGCGCCTTGGCCAGAATAGTCGCAGGCAATCAGAAAAAACTTTACTTGGGCAATCTCGATGCCAAGCGCGACTGGGGCTATGCTAAAGACTACGTGCGGGCGATGTGGCTGATGCTGCAACAAGACAAGCCTGACGATTATGTCATTGCTACTAACGAGACCCATTCCATTAAGGAATTTCTCGATTTGGCTTTTACTTACGTCAATTTAGATTGGCAAAAATATGTGGAGTTTGACGAACGCTACTTGCGGCCTGCAGAAGTCGAACTGTTAATAGGCGATTCGACTAAAGCCCGCCAGCAATTAAATTGGGAACCTTCTGTCACTTTTCAGGAGTTAGTACATTTAATGGTAGATGCTGACATGAAAGCTTTAGACCAACAAGATCGGGGTTCGGGCAACGGATTTGATTGATCCGCTAAACAAAGCAGTTACTGGGAACAGTTTGTAGGGGTAGTACCCCGTGTCTACCCCCATTGGCGAAAGGCTGCCTCGCGCCGGGGATTGCCCCTACACAGAGTTCACAACTGATGAGAGGATTGTTGAAGCTATTAGCCCGCGATGGCATTCAAAGAACCAGCTTAATTGCTCGCAAAATTTTCGGCTGTGCGGGCTAAAAAAAACATTAAAATGATAGTTGAGGAGTCGCGGCTCCCAGATATAACTTTCGGGTGTGCACTGAGCAAATTATCCCAATCTGCAGCAGCTAAAACAGATTTGTGGGCAACCTCGTCCTGTAGCTGAAAGCTTTTTTGGCTAAAGCAACAATTTTAGAATTGAAATTGTCGATCGACCCTTATTCAAAATCCCGAGGCTAAAATTATGACAAGCTTGGATTTAAGCAGCAAACGCATTCTAGTCACGGGCGGCGCCGGTTTCTTGGGCCGTCAGGTAATCGACCAGCTAGTGAAAGCAGGGGCCGATGCTGATAAAATTTCGGTGACTAGATCGATCGACTGCGACCTCCGCGTTATGGAAAACTGCCAGCGCGCCGCCGACCAACAAGATATCATCATTCACCTCGCCGCCCACGTCGGCGGCATCGGTTTAAACCAACTCAAACCCGCTGAATTATTTTACGATAATTTGATGATGGGCGCGCAACTAATCCACGCCGCCTACGAAGCAGGAGTCGAAAAATTTGTCTGCGTCGGCACAATTTGCGCTTATCCCAAATTCACCCCTGTTCCATTTAAAGAAGACGACCTCTGGAACGGCTATCCCGAAGAAACAAATGCACCTTACGGAATTGCCAAAAAAGCCTTATTAGTGCAACTGCAATCCTACCGCCAGCAGTACGAATTCAACGGTATCTACTTGCTACCAGTCAATTTATACGGCCCGGAAGATAACTTTGACCCGAAAAGTTCCCACGTCATCCCGGCATTAATTCGCAAAGTCCACGAAGCGCAAGTAAGGGGAGACAAAACACTGCCAGTTTGGGGCGACGGCAGCCCCAGCCGCGAGTTTTTGTATTCCACAGATGCCGCGCGGGGAATTGTGATGGCGACGCAAGATTACAGTGAATCTGACCCGGTTAATTTGGGAACGAATAGCGAAGTTAAAATTCGCGATTTAGTGGAAACCATTTGCGAATTGATGGGATTTGAGGGAGAAATTGTTTGGGAAACAGACAAACCGAACGGTCAGCCGCGTCGCTGTTTGGATACCCAAAGGGCTAAGGAAAAGTTTGGTTTTGTTGCGGAGGTAAAGTTTAAGGAAGGGTTGAAAAGTACGATTGAGTGGTATCGAAAACACGCAGTTTGAGCGTAAAAAACCCGGTTTCTTGAAGAAACCGGGTTTTTTTAGGAATAATACTAAATCCGGGTTAGAAACCTCATTTATAATAATCGGCGGTGGCAACCTATCCTACACAAACCAGTCCGCCTTCTGGCACTAATAACGGCAGTCGCATTCCGCTGTATTACGCAGAAATTAAAATCATCAAAGGAACCGATAATTACCATGTTATCCCCGGCACAAAACCTCGCCGAACAAATCAATGATTGGGAATTTATCGAGTTGTGGGTAGATCCGATTGTTTTCCCGCCTCGGATTCTGATGTTAGTGGGTGGCAAAAATAGTAAGTGTTGTATTTACGAGCCATCGGCGAATTATAAACCGCTGTTTTTAGGTTCAAGTTACGATGAGGCTCACTCGTGGCTACTGGAAGATGAATATGAGCGAGTTGATGGTAGGCTTTTAGCCTCGGAAATAGTTTGAATCAATAAAATGAGGGCGATCGCACCTCAGTTAAGAAAGGGCGATCGCTTTTAATATATTTAAAATGCCAGCAATAAAGCGCCGATTATTTGTAATATCTGAATGACAAACTCAATAGACAGTCCCAGTGAGCCGGCCAAAGAGCCGATCGCTGTCGCTATTTCCGTAACACCGGCACCGGAACTGATTAAAGCTATCACCTGGCTAAGAAATTCAATAACAGCGGGTCCGTTAGCAACCAAGCCAAACAGAGCCGCAACAGAAACAGATCCCACTTTGAGAGCTTCGAGTAGTCCCGTTAGCTGCGCGATCGCGTCTGGCCCTTGGGTGTGAATGTAATCTAAAATTTGTGTGATTGCTGCTACAAGTGCATCCATGCTTATTTCCTTTTAGCGTCAAATACCTACGATAAATCAATACTCTTAGTCAACTAACTGAAAAAGCAGTTCAAAAAATAGTCGAATTATTTCAAACCCACTCAAATCATTTCTCATATCGATACGATGAAAAAAAACGACTATTTATTACCTTTAACCCGTAATTTTTCTCACAATTCTTCTATGCTTATCAATGACATCAGCAAACTCTTCGATCGTCTCTTTTTGCTCTTGCGACAGCGGACATTTCAGCTTGGGTTCTTTTTTGGGTTTGTCAGCCATGAGCTTAATAATCCAATGTTTTGCTATAGTTTATTAGTGGAAAATGCTCGCTTATCTTTGGATAATATCATTATATTTACAGTGATGTCCAGTCATAAAAAGTCAGAAAATGTAAGTTATTTTACCTGACGCTAACTCTCAAAAAAAGTCAAATGTTGCCATCCATGTCATAAAATGTCATAAAATAGCAGGTATAATAGGCTAAACCCCTAAACTTAACTCACCGATGGACGTTAAAGAAGTCTTGAGATTTGCCGACGACCTGGTTTTCGCTAAGACAGGAGAACATTTGGAGGATTGGCAAGAAGCTATCTTGGGGGGTGTATGGGAAGGTCAAAAATACTCTCAAATCGCAGAAGCATCGCATTGTAGCGAAGGTCACGTCAGGAATGTAGCTTCAAAATTATGGAAGCGTTTATCAAATGTATTAGATGAAGAAGTCACTCCATCCAATTTACGATCGACACTGGAGAGACGACAATTATTCATCATTTCATCAAATTCGGGAAACGACTTTTTTATTGTAATGTCAATGTCTGTAAGGATAGTCAATTTTCAGAATATCCACAAACCCGATCGCCCTCCGCCCCCACCTCAGACACCTCTCAACCCCAAACCCGACTATACTTAGCAGACGCACCTCACATTTCATCATTGTGCGATTCGCCTGATGGCGATAGCTTCGCTTCACGCACATCCGAACTCGCAACCCTCGAAAAATCGATCGTCCAAGACAAGTGCAACATCGCAGCAATATTAGGAATAAGTGGCATTGGCAAAACCGCACTTTCCCTCCACCTCATCCAAAAAATTCAGCATAACTTTGAATGCGTCATCTGGCGAAGTCTCCGCCACTCCCCACCGTTAGAAACTACCCTAAAAAATTTCCTAGAATTTCTCTTAAATAAACCAGAAATCGAACTCCCTAGCAGCATTGCAGATCGACTTTCCCTGTTAATGGAATATCTGCGAAAAAACCGCTGTCTCATTATCCTCGACGACGTGCAAACCATTCTCAGCAGCGGACAGCTAGCAGGAAATTACCGCCCAGACTGTGAAAATTACAGCATCCTCTTCAGACAAATCGGAGAAACAACCCACAACAGTTGCTTAATCCTCAACAGTTGGGAACCTCCCAGAGAAATTACCGCATTAAAAGGTGAAAATTCACCAGTTCGCACCTTGCAACTCAAAGGCATAGGTGCAGCCGCTACCGAAATTTTCCGACAAAAAAGTTTACTCAATCCCGAAACATGGGCCAACCTAATTAACACCTATCAATGCCATCCATTGTGGTTAAAAATAGTCGCCACCACCATTCAAGAAATATTCCGAGGCCGGGTTGCAGATTTTTTGAAATATGATAGGCTATTTATAGGGGAAGAATTGGCAGCAACATTGCACCCGCAGATAAATCGTTTGTCAGAATTAGAGAAAAAGCTAATCTGCCGCCTCAGCCGCGAAGCACATTCAGTTTCAATAGAGCAGTTGCTAAAAGATGCCGATTTATCGCCCTCCGACTTATGCGACGGGCTGCAATCTTTGGGGAGGCGATCGCTCGTTGAAATAGAAGAACAGGAGAATGAAACGCAATTTGGCGTTTGTCCTGTGGTGAGACAATATGTAATATCAAATCCAGTTTGTTGATACTTTCCGACAGTCCCGCAGTCCGGCAGGGGTTGAAACCCCTGCCTCAAAGCTAAAGTCGGTTAAAACCGACTGCAGAGTGTGATGAAAAGGCAATTAATTGTAGTCCTCTTTTAGAGGACTTTCGCTATGAGACAGGGGTTTTTAACCCCTGTCGGACTGCAAGTCAAACGAGAGATTCGATCGCAAATATGAATACTGCTGAACCTTCATTAACTAAAACAGAATTAAGAAAATCGCTCCTCAACACCCGCAAATCCCTATCAGCACAAGCATGGAGACAAAAGAGCGCGATCATCTGCAATCACCTGCAAAACTCGTCCCTATTCACCGAAGCAAAAACCATCCTCGCCTACTTCAGTTGTCGCCAAGAACCAGATTTAAGTCCACTCTTTGCAACTCCCCGCAAATGGGGATTTCCCCGCTGTGTCGGCAAAGAGCTATCCTGGCACATCTGGCAGCCCGGAGATGCTTTACATACAGGAGCTTACGGCATACTAGAACCACTGCCGGACGCTCCTAAAATAGACCGCTCAGAAGTAGATTTAATTCTCGTACCCGCTGTAGGTTGCGATGTTCGCGGCTATCGCTTGGGCTACGGCGGCGGCTATTACGATCGAATGCTCAGTCTAGCTGAGTGGGAATCAAAAGTTACGATCGGCATTATCTTTGAATTTGCCTTACTCGCCCAACTACCAGTTGACTCCTGGGACAAACCGCTGCACGGAATTTGCACAGAAAGCGGTTGCAAAATTGCACAGCGAAAATCTTAAACGGGCATAAACAAATTAATTTTCCGCAATTATGCCTATATCCTCTTAATCTAGAATCTAGAATCTAAAATCTAAAACCTAAAATCTAAAATAGTATGGCCCAGCGCTACGTTCGAGTTAAAACAACACAAGGACACATCCATTACGGTTTACTGCAACTCAGCCACAGCGTTCAAGTATTTGATGCACCGCCTTGGTTACAAGGACAACCAACAGATTTGGAACTTTTACCAGATACTTACCAAATTCTCGCCCCGTGCTCTCCCTCAAAAATTGTAGCCGTAGGCAAAAATTATGTCGATCACGCCGCCGAGATGGGAACCCCTGTACCGGAAGAACCCCTGCTGTTTTTCAAGCCTCCGAGTGCTGTCATCCCTGCTGGTGCAGCGATTCGCTATCCGCAGCAGTCGGAAAGGGTAGATTACGAAGGAGAATTGGCCCTGGTGATTGGCGAACACTGTACCAACTGCACTCCCGAACAAGCGCACAGCAAAATTTGGGGCTATACTTGCGCCAATGACGTAACAGCTAGAGATTTGCAAAAGCGGGACAACCAGTGGGCCAGGGCCAAAGGGTTCGATACATTTTGTCCCTTGGGGCCTTGGATTGTCCGCGAACTGAGTCCGGCAGCACAGTTGCAGACTTTTGTCAATGAGAGCGAGCGACCGGTGCAGTCATCCCAGATCGATCGCATGGTATTTTCCCCAGACTTTCTCGTCTCATACATCAGTCAAGTAATGACCCTAATTCCAGGCGATGTGATACTGACTGGAACGCCGCAAGGAGTAGGGCCGCTACAAATAGGCGATCGAGTCCGCATCGAAATTGAAGGCATCGGCAGTCTTGAAAATACAGTAGTTGTTAGTCATTAGTCATCAGTTATCAGTCATTAGTTATTAATTAGGTAAGTGCAAAAACAACAATGTCTTTGAGGAGGTTGTAGGGCCGTGTTTAACGATTATTTGCGCCCTGGAAAGAGTTAACTATTTCACCCGCGCGCCTTATCCAGGCTAATAACCAATGACCAATGACTGATGACTGATGACTGATTTATCGTACCTGCATATAAACAGCATCCGAAAGCGGAGGAATCTCTGCATAGCGTCCCAAAAGCGACTGCACGACTGCATAGACAAATGCAGCCAAAGCGCCCAAAAACACCATGTTATACAGAGTTTCCGCAATAAATGCGACTTGCAAGCCTTTAGAAAAAATCGGCAAAACCAGACCGCACAGCATCAAAACAATGTCTAAAAGAATCGCCTGCATCGCATTAAAACGAATGAAGTGACTGATGTTTTCGTTTCTAACTACTCCTAAATACAGGGCAAAAAAGATAATCAAGCTAGCAAAGGGCAAACTGTAAAGTTGCATCAATGGAGCTAACGGTATCAACAACAGTTGCAGGACAGGAAACTGTGCAAACAGAAACCTGCCAAAGGTAAGCCCGTCAATCAACGGGAGCAAATAAGGCAAAGAAGCAAAAATCCGGTCTGGAACAGTTGTAGACCCGCGCCAAGTCATAATGAACTCTCCTGAGTCGATCGGTGAACTATTAATTCCTATTAAAATCAGCATAACGCAGCAGGCTCAGTTCCGACTCGCCCGGAATTTGCTCATTTGTGGGCGGATAGCAGCCTCAAGTACCAGATGCAGTGGAACTTAGATCGAGTCGGGTTAATAGTCACTGTTTTGCCTGTTTGACCGCCCCATGCCCTGCGCGGGCCGATGATTATTTAATATTGGCAATGACGAAGCCCATTTGACACTCGTACCGATCGGGCAAATTTTCCGTAGGTTTAGCAACTCTATGACCGCAGCGAAGCTCTCCACCGTTCCAGCGCGGTTGGCCAGTGCGATCGGCCAGCAAACAACTTTGGCAAACACACTGAGGGGCAAGCATCTGATTTTCCATTAAAATGACTAACATTTGATACCTCCGGCAGGTTTCACACCAGTAATTTCATTGTATGTCAGGAGTTGGGGACAAACCGCTTAACCTGAACACAACGTAATATTTATGTCAATGGTGCGAAATCCGTAGTACGGTATAAGATCCCCAATTCCCAATCCCAAAACTGTCAAGAGGTTGATTATTGTGACGGACACTAATTTAGAATTCCTTTCCAAAACCGATCCGCTGATTGCCGATTTAATCGGGCAAGAGCTCCAGCGGCAGCGAGACCACCTAGAACTCATCGCCAGCGAAAACTTTACCTCCTCCGCGGTAATGGCAGCTCAAGGCTCAGTGCTGACCAATAAATACGCCGAAGGACTGCCAGCGAAGCGCTACTACGGCGGCTGCGAATTTGTTGACGGCATCGAGCAAATCGCGATCGACCGCGCCAAACAGCTATTTGGAGCCGCTCACGCCAACGTCCAGCCCCACTCCGGCGCTCAAGCCAACTTTGCAGTGTTTTTGAGCCTGCTGGAACCAGGAGACGGAATTATGGGCATGGATTTGTCCCACGGCGGACACTTGACCCACGGTTCGCCGGTCAACGTATCCGGCAAATGGTTCAAAGCTTTTCACTACGGCGTCAGTCAAGAAACAGAACAGCTCGACTACGAGGAAATTTTGGCACTTGCCAAACAAAATCGACCGAAATTGCTAATTTGCGGCTATTCAGCATATTCGCGAATTATCGACTTTGAGAAGTTTAGAGCGATCGCCGACGAAATCGGAGCTTACCTGCTCGCCGATATCGCCCACATCGCTGGGTTAGTCGCCACAGGACACCACCCCAACCCCCTCCCCCACTGTCACGCAGTCACCACCACCACTCACAAAACCCTGCGCGGCCCCCGCGGCGGCTTGATTTTGACCAATGACCCGGAATTAGGTAAAAAATTTGACAAAGCAGTGTTCCCCGGCACTCAAGGTGGGCCCTTAGAACACGTGATTGCGGGCAAAGCAGTAGCTTTCGGCGAAGCATTAAAGCCTGAATTTAAAACTTATTCCGGTCAAGTAATTGAAAATGCGCGCGCTTTAGCGGAACGGTTGCAGCAGCGGGGTTTAAAACTCGTTTCCGGCGGCACGGACAATCACTTAATGCTAGTTGATTTGCGATCGGTAAACATGACAGGCAAGCAAGCGGACCAATTAGTCAGCGGTGTGAATATTACTGCTAATAAAAATACCGTGCCTTTCGATCCGGCATCGCCCTTTGTCACCAGCGGTTTGAGACTCGGTTCGCCGGCGATGACCACCAGGGGAATGGGAACAGCAGAATTTACCGAGATTGGCAATATTATTGCCGATCGACTGCTAAATCCAGATGATGAAAGCGTCGCCGCCGACTGCCTGCGTCGAGTAGCAGCACTGTGCGATCGCTTCCCGTTATATCCCCACTTGTACTTGAAAGTGCCGGCATTAGCTTAATTTTCCTGATCGGCAATGGGAAATTGGTAGTTGGAAGTGTACGGGTAAAAGGGTAAAAGAGCAGGAAAAGATTGATAGTTGCCGGTAGCGATATTGACAAGCGGTTTTCACCAAAAATATCGATCGCCAATACGGTTTTTAGTAAAGATATTTGTCGGGCGGGGCTGGTTTGACTAACGGTATTTGTCGGTTGCGAAAGATACCGCTCAACTAGGCCCGCTCGCCAAATATCGACTTTTTTGCTCGCGAAAGAGTCGATATTTCAAATCGTTAATTCGAGAGTTATGAATGAAAAACCTGACAATTCGCCCCAGGGCAACTGCCATTGCGGCAAATCTCCGACTCTCAAACCCCCAGTCGCTCTTCAAGATGTTTCCTTGTTATAAGCCATCTGAAATGTAGTAGACTCTGCCTGACAGACTAATTGCCCCGCACTATTTAAAATTGATTTCAGATGCCGTACCAGTATCTGTACCACATACTCGCTTTCCTAGTTTCTGCGATCGTCGTCCTCTGGAGTACGCCAATAGTCAAAAAAATTGGTCTCAAAAGCGGGCGAGTCGATCGGCCAGGCGAGCGAAAAGTCCACAAGCGCCCTATGGTGCGCTTGGGAGGAGTGTCCATCTTTCTCGGCACTATCACTGCCCTGTTATTTGTCTGGATCTCAGGAGGCTTCATCGATGCTAACGGACAAGTTCTCAATCCCAAAGACGAATACGAAATTTGGGGAGTCACCCTCGGCGGCATCGGATTCTTCCTCATCGGTTTAGCAGACGACCTATTTTCGCTCTCGGCATTAAAACGCTTGCTCATGCAAATTGGCGTATCCAGCATCGTTTGGATGGCAGGCGTACAAATTGAGTTTCTCACAGTTCCCTCCTTGGGACTGACTGATATTGGCTGGCTGAGCTTGCCAATTACCGTGATTTGGCTAGTCGGCATGGCCAACGCCATTAACTGGATTGACGGTTTGGACGGTTTAGCTGCGGGAGTTTCAGGGATTGCAGCAGTTGTAATGCTGATTGTCAGTCTGTCGATGCACCAACCAGCCGCAGCCTTAATTGCAGCGGCTTTAGCTGGCGGGGCCTTGGGATTTCTGCGCTACAACTTCAATCCGGCTCAAATCTTTATGGGAGATGGCGGGGCTTATTTTATCGGGTTTACTCTCGCTGGAGTGGGAGTAATTGGGTTGGTTAAAACTACGGCTGTTACTTCTGTGTTGCTGCCATATTTAATTTTAGCTGTACCGATTTTAGATATGTCGGCCGTGATTCTCGATCGACTTCGCAACGGCAAGTCACCGTTTATTGCTGACAAGCGCCATCTCCACCACCGACTTCTACAAGCCGGACTATCCCATAGATTTGCGGTTTTATTTATTTACTCGCTGACACTGTGGGTGGGAAGTTTAGCCCTAGCTTTTTCGCTTCCGAGCGGCGTAATTTACGCTATGGGTGCGACAAGTTTGCTGGGATATGCTAGCTGGAAAGTTTGGAGACACGCTCGATAGTTATTAGTCAGTAGTCAGTAGTCAGTAGTCAGTAGTCAGTAGTCAGTAGTCAGTAGTCAGTAGTCAGTAGTCATTTACTACCAATCCCAATGCCCAATGCCCAATGCCCAATGCCCAATGCCCAATGCCCAATGCCCAATGCCCAATGCCCAATGCCCAATGCCCAATTACCAATGCCCAATTCCCAATTACCAATGCCCAATTCGCCAATCCAAAATCTAAAATCTAAAATCTAAAATTGAATGGTTGCTGAAATTATTTGTGTTGGCACTGAATTGTTGTTAGGCGATATTCTTAATAGCAATGCCCAGTTTTTAGCCAAAGAATTAGCGAGTCTGGGAATTCCTCACTACTATCAAACAGTGGTGGGGGACAATCCAGAACGTATCAAACAAGTGTTAGAAATCGCAGTGGGCAGATCGCAGCTTTTGCTCTTCACCGGAGGCCTCGGCCCCACACCAGACGATCTGACAGTCGAAACCATCGCCGATTTTTTTGGGGTAGCCTTAATAGAAAAGCCGGAAATTATCGCAGATATCGAATACAAATTTGCCCAGCGGGGACGCACCATGAGTCCCAGCAACCGGAAACAAGCTTTAATTCCAGAAACTGCTGACATTCTGCCAAACCGCAGCGGTTCTGCACCGGGCATTATTTGGCAGCCGGTTCGCAACGTGACAGTGATGACATTTCCAGGCGTACCGGCGGAAATGCACTTGATGTGGCGAGAAACTGCCGTTCCTTACCTGAAAAACGGCGGCTGGTGCAGCGCCACTATTTACAGCCGCACATTAAAATTTTGGGGGATTGCTGAGTCGGCATTGGCCGAAAAAGTAGATAGTTTTCTGAATTTAACTAATCCTACTGTGGCTCCCTACGCCAATCACGGCGAAGTCAAACTGCGGATTTCGGCCCGCGCGGAGTCGTCCGCGGCTGCTAAAAATTTGATTGAGCCGATCGAACAACAATTGCGACAAATTGCCGGCTTAGACTGTTACGGTGCTGATAGGGATACCCTCGCTTCGACTGTGGGCCAATTGTTGCTGGATGCGGGGCAAACTCTCAGCGTGGCTGAATCCTGCACCGGAGGTGGATTGGGGGCGATGCTGACTGGTGTTCCCGGCAGTTCTTGCTACTTTTTAGGCGGGATTATTTCTTACGACAATCGGGTTAAGGAAGGATTATTAGGTGTTAATCCGCAAGATTTAGCTGAATTTGGGGCAGTCAGCCACCAAGTGGCAAAACAAATGGCTGCGGGAGTTCGCGCCAGCCTCAATACAAATTGGGGATTGAGCATTACAGGCATCGCCGGCCCCGGAGGCGGCACAGATGCTAAACCTGTCGGATTGGTTTATGTCGGTTTAGCGGGGCCCGGAGGCGGCGCAGAAAGTTTTGAATACCGCTTTGGGGATGCCCGCGGCCGGGATTGGATTCGGAATCTGAGTAGCTGTACGGCGCTCGATCGCCTCCGGCGTAAATTATTGTTGGCAATAGCGTAAAAAAATCCCACAATTTGTCAATTGTCAACTGTCAGTCGTAAGCTTAAGCTTTATTTAACAATCTATACTCCGATATAATTCGGCAATTTTCCTTTTACCTCTTGATTATCTGTAAAGATTCGTTATGATAAGAAGATAGGACTGATTGGCCAATATACTGACTCTCTCCATTGCTCAAAACAACCAGCAAGCGAGAAAGCAAGTTTGACATTTGGTTTCAAAGTCGTGCTTGCTTATTTTCAGGTATTTAGCCGTCGGTTTAGCAATCTAGACTATAAAAAAAGGAGCTATCCGTTCAATGGAAAACATTGAAAAGGTGCTGGAAGAAATTAAAGAATGGGTTCGCAAGCTGATAGAAGGACTGCTGAGCCCCGAACCAGAACCAGAACTCGAACCAATTCGTATTCCTGTCAACCAACCGAGGAATCGCAGGTAGTCGGGACTGAATTAGAAGTTTGAGGTTAAGGTTTGACTTTTGAGGTGGCAGGCTGGTTCTAAATCCCATGTCAAAACTCTCATAATTTTTGTTGCGCTGGAAATTTTAAAATTGTTAAATATCCTGGTACTTCACGGCCCTAATCTGAATCTATTGGGTCAGCGAGAACCTGGAGTTTATGGTTCTGCGACTTTAAATGATATCAACAAGTTGCTAGAACGAGAAGCGCAAGCCCTCCAGGTGCAAGTCTCAATTCAGCAGTCGAATCATGAAGGGGTGTTGGTGGATGCAATTCACTCGATGTTAGGCCAGCACCAAGGCTTATTGATTAATGCTGGAGCTTATACTCATACGAGTGTGGCAATTAGAGACGCGATCGCCGCGGTGAATATCCCTGCGGTAGAAGTTCATCTGAGCAATATTTACCGGCGGGAAGCTTTTCGACACCACTCGTTTATCGCAGCGGTGGCGATCGGCCAAATCAGCGGTTTTGGCCCAGAAAGCTATCGGCTGGGGCTGCAAGCTCTAGTTAGTTACCTGATTAAAAATTAAAAATTTACCGATTGCAGCGATCGGATGAGGGCAGGTTTTAGATGGAAAACCAGCCCTTATATGTTTGGGTTGAATTTAAAATAATCACCAGCAAGAATGGTAATGGGGAATCGGGCATAGGGCATGGGAATCGGGTATGGGGAATCGGGCATGGGGAATCGGATGGATGGATGGGCCCGCGCAGGCCCGCGCAGGGCATTGGGAATAGGTAATGACGAAGCAAAAAATGGCAAATGACCACTGACTGCCCTTCGGGTGCGCTTTTCGGGCAAGATGACCAATGAGCAAAAACCAGCCTTCGGCTAAGCTTTTCGGGCAAGATGACCAATGACCGCTGACCAATGCCCGATGCTTTTGGGCCCTGCGCGGGCCGATGCCCGATGCCCAATGACCAATTAGCAACTTGAGTTAAATTCAAATGCGGCATTCCCTGTTGAGCAAGTTTCAAGGAACCATCTTGGGGGCAGTTTTAGGAGACTCTCTAGGCCTGCAATACCAGAGGCAACTCGTCGGTATTCCCCTCCAAACAGAAGACTTGCAGCCGATTGTACAACTGACGAAACACCAACAATTGACCGTAAGCGGCGCAACATTGGCGTTGAATTCTGCCAACAGTAAAATCCCCAGTGGCAAAGACTCATCCGCATCCGGGAGACTTGCGGTAGCGTGTGCTCAAAGTTTAATTCGGTGTAGGGATTTAGATTTAAAAGATTGGCGCGATACATGGGAAGCATTTGCCAAGTCGGAAATCTACCATCCCCGCAACAATGAATTTCCAACCCTGCTTCACCCGGGTGAAGCAGCCCTTGCTGCGCTGCCATCGGCGATGTTTTTTCACGAAAATAAAGCCAAGCTGCGAGAAAACATCATGCTGGCGATAGAGGTTTGGCACAGCGAAAACCAGCCAGAATGGGAAACAGCAATTTTGGCAGTAGCATATACGATCGCCCGAACTCTCAAAGAAAGACTTGACCCGGCGACAGCGATCGAGCAAACACTTGCCTACCTGAAAACAGATAATGCCTTAACAGAGCTGCTGCTGCAAGTGCAAATACTACTAGAAAAGGGAGCCGATTTAGAAACAGCCGCCACTCATCTGTGCAAAAGCGCCACAGCTTTGCGAGAAAGACAGGGCGAAGGTGAAAAAAAATTACAAACCGAGTCAATTGTCAACCCAGGAAATTTCATTCCCATTGCCTTAGCTTTCTACTGCTTTTTGAACACCCCAGAAGACTTGCGCTTGTCCGTGGTGCGTGCGGCCCGCTGTGGCATAGCCGGACAAATAACCTGCGCTTTGACGGGAGCTTTGTCTGGAGCCTATAACGGCGTTGCTGGGATTCCTGTAGAATGGCGACAGGTATCTTTGGCAGATGTTCAATCCCAGCAGCTAGCCGATAGCCGAGAACCTTGGCTCTGGGGAACTGGCAGCGATGCAAAAATAGTAGAGTTAGCAAATAACCTGTTTGCTGTTTGGGCGGGAGTTTACAAGCCCGATACCGGACTGGATTCTGCAGCGCTAGCCCGATCGGTGGCTGCACCTTATGTCGTTAGACCTCGTAAAATATAAAGTCTGGAGCTTTTAACGGTCAGCGGAAAGCAGAAATTAGCAATTAGCCATTAACAAGTCAAAAGCGAAAGTGGAAGGAGAGCGACAATTAAAAATTAAATGTGAAAAATTAAATCGGACGCGCCTGCCCCAACAAGCCAGGTTTAAACCAGAAAAGTGAGTTGCGAAACGAAGAATCTACCGAGAAACGGGGTTTTTAGCCCTCGCGCGCGAGTTCTGTTCAAGAGGGACAAGGAAAGGAAAAAAGCTGTTTGCGTGGTTAGTCCCCGTCAGGAAAGCCAACTTCTGGCGATAGTCAGGCAAAGTAGTCTGGGGGTTGAATATTCAGCCAGGGTAGTTCAGATAAAATCAATCAAGATGCACAGTCAGAAATTCTGACAAAGCTGCTGGATAACAGTGATATATCTTCGACATAAATGAATACGCTCTCCTCATTGATGCGGCAGATTGAGCAGCTAGGGGCTGCGCGCTCATTGCGCCACCAAATTGCTAAAGTGCAAAATGGCGACAGCAAAGCAGATACCGAGCGCGCTGGCGGGCCTCTCCCGAGCCGTTGGTCGCGCCAGAAATGGGCTCCACCCGAAACTTTTACTAGATTTTCAAGTAAAACCTCCAAGTCCAGCCTCAAAAATCAAGCTCGTTCCCCTATGTTGGCCCTGGTAGCGGTAGTTTCTCTAAGCAGCACTTTGGGCCATCGCTTCTACAACCAGCCGAAACTGGATGTGGGGACGAAAGCTCCTCAGACGATTAAGGCTCCTGATACTGCTAGCGTCCCGGATTACAAAACTACTGAAGAACAGCGGAAAGCAGCGCGGATAGGGGCTGTAGCAATATTAATGCTAGATCCTGCGGTCAATCGACAAATCGATCGAGAATTGCAACAATTTTTGCAGCACGGGAGCGATCTGCGGGAGGCTGTAGGCCCGTTTCCGTTTGCGAAGTCCTCGGCGCTCTCGCTTGCTGCTCAGGTTTACTTGCGGAGCTGTCCCGAGTGGGAGTGGCGCTCGATTTTGGCGCAAGCGGGGGACAAAAGTGCAACTTCCGAGCGGTTGAGTTTGGATTCCCCGGCAATTGCTGGCCAGACGGAGAACAAGTCTCGGCAGGATGCTATCGCTCAACTGCAAGCTTACAGCCGATCGGTTCTGGCAGCAGACTTTCAAAGCCTGACAGACAGTATTGTCTTTGCTCGCCAGCGCTATCTCAATGCTGTGGAGGCGCTGGAAAAACCGTGGGTTCCTGGGTTCCCCCAGATATACGATACTTCGCTGTTTGAGTTGTCCGAAGCAGCCTGGCAGAAAACCCAAACAGGCATGAATCGCGCCGCAAAAAGGATGGTGGCTCAAGGTATTCTGCCGGGGTTGCCAAAAGAGATTTTGAAAGAAGCTGTGAAGCTGCAAGTGGCAGATGAAGTGCCGTTAGAGTCCCAAGCTTTAGCGGTTGAGGGTTTAACAGCGATTTTGCAGCCAAATCTGGTGAGAGATCGCGAGGAAACCAAACAGCTAGCTGAATTAGCGGCGCAAAAGGTGAAACCGGTAATGATCGCAGTAGAGCAGGGCGAGATAATTGTTGCACAAGGACAAGATATCTCGCAGGAAGATTTCGTGTTGCTGGACTATTTTGGTTTAAGCCGGCGGGGAGTGAATTGGCTGGGGCTGACGGGTTTTGTTTGTTTAGTCGCGGGGGCAATAGCGATCGTACTGCTGGTGGAAAGGCACTACCGATTGCGCCGGAGAGATCATCTGCTATTGCTGCTGCTGACTTTGAGCGCGCCGGTGCTGGTGAGTTTGGGGCTGCCTTGGACGAGTTTGCCCGCGATCGGGATTTTAGCGGGCGGCTTCTACGGTTCGGCGGTGGGAGTGACTGTGGTGGGGCTGCTGTCGGCGCTGCTGCCGGTTGGCTTAAATGTGGACTTGATTCATTTGGTGGCTAGCGGGGCGGGGGGATTGCTGGGCGCTTTTATGGCCGGGCGGCTGCGATCGCGCGAGGAATTGGCTCTTTTGGGAGTGGCTGTGGGCTTGACTCAGGGCACGGTTTATCTGGTGGGGACTTTGATTGCCAGCGCGGCTGCCGGTGCGATTTGGTACGTCGTGCTCGGTACTGTGGGCGCGCAAAGTTTGGCCGGTTTGGCTTGGAGCGTTGTGGCGATCGGAATCAGCCCTTATTTGGAACACGTTTTTGACTTGATTACGCCGATCCGGCTGGCGGAACTTGCCAATCCCAACCGCCCCCTGTTGAAGAAGTTGGCTGCCGAGGCTCCGGGGACTTTTCAGCACACGCTGTTTGTGGCGAGTTTGGCGGAGGCTGCGGCCCGGGAACTCGGGTGCAATGTTGAGCTGGTCAGGACTGGAACATTATACCACGATATTGGAAAAATGCACGACCCGCTGGGATTTTGTGAAAATCAAATGGGTGGGGGCAACAAACACGATGAAATTAATGACCCTTGGGCGAGCGCGGAGATTATTAAAAAGCACGTTACCGAGGGTTTGGTGATGGCGCGCAAGCATCGATTGCCCAAGGCGATTCAGGCGTTTATTCCCGAGCACCAAGGTACAATGTTAATTGCTTATTTCTACCACCAAGCGCAGCAAATTGCTGCAAAAGAAATAGAAGATTTAAAGCTTGTTTTGCCAGATGCGGACAATTCAAAGTTAACAATCGCCAGTCGCCAAGTGAGGGAGGAGGATTTTCGCTACGATGGGCCGATTCCGCAGTCGCGGGAAACCGGGATTTTGATGCTGGCGGATTCTTGCGAGGCTGCTTTGCGATCGCTCAAGGATGCTACTCATGAAGAGGCTTTGAATATGGTTAATAAGATTTTGAGGGCTCGCTGGCAGGATAATCAGTTGATTGATTCGGATTTAACGCGGGAGGATATGTCTCTCATTGCGGAGATTTTTGTCCGAGTTTGGGAACAGTTCAATCACAAGCGGATTGCTTACCCTAGTGCTGTTTTTACTCCCAGGTAAGCGGAAATTTTTAGTTATGAAAAACCAGTTCGCTTTTCAGTTGTGAATGATATCTGATTGCGATTTGCCCGGCAAAGCGCCACGAACTTCAGGGTTGTCGCTGACAATTACCAAAGTTTGTTTGAGTGCTCCTCAAAATTCCGAAGAGTCGATATCTCTTTCGCCAGCTACGTGCGATCGCAATTTTGGCCAGTCGGGGGCATCGATCGCATTTGCAAAAGCGATGATAGTATCTACCACCCCAGCGCGGTCAACAATCCAGCGGATCTCCGGTAGTTCGTACATCACAAATAAATTTTGTGAGTTGTCAGTTCAAAAGATTTGAATTTTCAACCGCATATGAACGCTGATTAACGCGGATTTTTTATCTTGATTCTATCCTTTGACTCCGGCGGCGGTTTCTGTTGGCACAATGTATTTTTGCAAGAGCAAAAAGAGTCCTAAAACTGGCACAATAGAAATAATGGAACCCGCCGCAACTAAACGCCAATCTAAGGAAAATGTCCCGGCTAAATTAGCTACGCCTAAAGGTAAAGTGTAATATTCCGGCCTGTCTAAAACTAGCAGCGGCCACAGAAAGTCGCTCCAAGAACCGATAAATACGAAAATTCCTAGGGTGACTAAAGCTGGCTTAATTGCCGGAATCATGACGTGCCACCAAATGCCTAATTCTGTACAGCCGTCGATGCGGGCTGCTTCTTCGAGTTCTTTGGGAACTGCTAGGAAGGCTTGTCGTAATAAAAATATGCCGAAGGCTGAGGCTAGTCCGGGAAAGATTACGCCTAGGTAACTATTTTTTAGTCCTAGTTGTACTGTCAATACGTACAGGGGAATCATGACTATTTGGAAGGGAATCATGATTGTGGAAACGATCGCGATTAAGATGGCTTCGCGGCCGCGAAAGTTAAGTCTGGCTAAGGGGTAAGCGGCGAGGGCGCAAAAGAGGACGTTGATGCTAACTGTCAGGCCGGCTATTAGGGTGCTGTTGAACAGGTAGCGGCCGAAGGGGTTGGTTTGCCAAACTTTGATGAAGTTTTCGAGGGTTGGCTGTTGCGGCCACAGTTGCGGGGGAAATTGAAAGATGTTTTCGGTGGGGGATTTGAGGGAGGTACTGAGCAGCCACAGCAGGGGAAACAGCATTAAAAGTGCGATCGCCCCCATGATGCTGTACGTCCACAGGGTGTTCCACAGTGAGGGTGTGTTGTTTGGGGAATTTGGTTTTTTAGTTTTGAGATTGTTCATTGTTGGGATATGATAATAAGTCCTTGCTTCGCGAGAAGCCTTGTTGTCCATAAGGGGATTATTGCCATGAAACCGTTTATTTACGAAACTATGTACATTCTGCGCCCTGATTTGGGTGAGGAAATGACAGACCAGGCGATCGCTAAATATCAAACTATTTTGCGCGATCAAGGTGCTGAAAACATAGAAACTCAGCACCGCGGCAAGCGCCGTTTGGCTTACGAAATCGGCAAGCACCGGGACGGAGTATACGTTCAAATGAACTATACAGCTCCGGGCGCTGCAATTTTTACCCTGGAGCGCGCGATGCGTCTGAGCGAAGAAGTGATTCGCTATTTGACGATCAAGCAAGATGTGCCAAATGCACCTGAAGCTGAAGCGGAAGCCGAAGCCGCCGAGTAGCAGTTCCCGATCGCGCTCTACCAAAAAAAAACCGGTTTCTCGCGGTCGCGATCGAGCGTATATGACCAAATTTTGTGAAGAAACCGGGTAGCGTGCGATCGCGAACCGATCGAGTTGAGTATAAAAAACTTGACTATGCTCGAGCATAGCTGCTTAATCAATGCAAATCTATAGCAATCCTCGCATCATTTGTGAATTTCTTACTCCCGGACCTTGATAAGCGGAGGGTTGGGGTGGGGTAAAAATTTTACGATTCCTGCAAGGATTGCTATAATTTTGATTCGCTACTTATTAAATTTACTGTTAATCAAGGCAAATTCGACTCCCTTGAGAGACAAAATTCTGGCTCTATAACTCCGAACCAAACTATAAAGTTATTTTTACCACTAGCAATTATAGCGGTTCGAGCGAAAGATTCGCCGACGTTGTTGGGCCGAAAGCGTTCTATACGTTTAAGCGGTTATACAATCTGTCAATCATACCTCACCGCGCTTGAGAAAGCCTGTACGCAGCCGCCAAAATCTGGCTCTTAGAAGATGAATAAGCTGTGGCGGTCTTTAAATTCTATGTCAAAAAAATCAAAGTCTTGTGGGGAGTAGGCGTTGGGCGTCCCGCCTGCGGAGAACATAAAATTAAAAGGCGCGACAGCTTATTGTCAAATAAATAAGATCGTCAAATTTTGCCAACTGCTGCTTGAGGTTGGGGCTGAATCAACTAGCCTTGCGCTCGATCGCACTCCCTGCAACCTCGATCGAGATTCTCGTCCCGCAGCCCAATTGTAAAGTTTTGTTACAATTTTAATTTGGTAGCTTTAGATACAGAATTGTCTGTTATAGTGATAGAAGAGAAGAAAAAAACAGCCCAAAATTAATCTAAACAATACGGAGGAACCCCCTATGTCTACCGAAAATCAAGCTCGCTCTCTGATGATGCGCCACCACCACCTGGTGAAGAATCGGCAGCAATCCATGCTCAACCGCACCGCCACCGAAGTCGGGATGGAAGATACCCACTACTGGGGTCACATTCAAGGCAAACCGCAGCCCAGCCTTCAAGCTAGCTACGATCGCAGCAACGCCACTATGAGCTAGGGCAAGCTCAATTTCGACAATTGTCTGCGAAGTTATTACCTATAATTTGGAGAAATCAGTTATGTCAACTCAAGAACAAGCCCGCAACCTGATGATGCGCCACCAACACCTCGTCAAAAACCGTCAGGAATCCATGCTGAGCCGTGTGGCTGCTGAAGTGGGTTTAGATGCTGGTTCTCCAGCGAGTATCGATCGCAAATAACTCTTTTTTCAACGGCGAGATAGTTGAATCGAGTTTGTTGTTTGCCAGCTAAAAATTAATAATGTCAATTACAAAACCGTCGCGACTTCTTCTTGAGTTCTAACTCTAGATTGGAAGCCGCGATTAGTTTTATGGGAATGGGGAATGGGAAATTGGGTCTAAAGGAATGGGAAATCTAAAATCTCAAATCGTTCTCCTCTAGCGCTGACGCCGAAGTCTAAAATCTAAAATCTCAAATCTAAAATCTAAAATGGTATAATCCCCTTTCAGCAGATTGAAGGCTACTAGGGAGGTCATCATGTCGGACTGGAAAGAAATTGACGGCGGAGTTACAGCACCCAGAGGGTATCGAGCATCGGGAATTACAGCGGGTTTGAAGCCTTCAGGCTTGCCGGATTTAAGTTTAATTTTGTCAGAGGTGGACGCCATTGCCGCCGGAGTTTTCACCACATCCACTGTCCGGGCCGCTTGCGTGGACTACTGCCGCCAGCGTTTGCAAGCTAAACCCAGCGCCAAAGCAATTTTGTGCAATGCGGGACAAGCTAATGCTGCTACTGGCGAACAAGGTTTGGCAGATGCCCTCGAAAGTGCCAAATTGTTGGGAGAAGCGCTGAATATTCCTCCAGAATCGATTCTTTTGGCCTCCACTGGCGTCATCGGACAGCGGATAAAAATGGAGCCGCTGAGGGCGGCAATTCCCCGATTAGTTGCTGAGGCATCGGAAACTGGTTCTGATGCGGCGGCTAAGGCTATTTGTACGACTGATTTAGTGCCGAAAACGATCGCCCTGGAAACCATGTTTGGCGATCGACCCGTGCGTATCGGCGGCATTTGCAAAGGTTCGGGAATGATTCACCCGAATATGGCAACAATGCTGGCATTTGTAACTTGCGATGCAGCAGTGTCATCGCATTTGTGGCAAGAAATGCTGAGTCGGGCGGCTAACAGAAGTTTCAATCAAATTACTGTTGACGGCGATACCAGTACCAACGACTCGCTAATTGCTTTGGCAAACGGTCAATCCCGCACACCGGCAATTACGGAAATGGGGGCAGATGCTGAAAAATTAGAGGCGATGCTGACAGAAGTTTGCGTGCATTTAGCAAAGGCGATCGCCCGTGACGGCGAAGGTGCAACTTGTTTGGTGGAAGTGCAAGTTAGCGGCGCGCTGGATGAAGTTTCTGCGAGTAAAATTGCCAAAACAATTGTCGGTTCTTCTTTGGTGAAAGCTGCTATTTTCGGACGCGATCCGAATTGGGGCAGAATTGCGGCGGCGGCGGGACGGGCTGGCGTACCTTTCGATCAAGAGAATTTGCGGATTCAATTAGGGGATTTTTTGATGATGGAAAACGGGCAACCTAAAGAGTTCGATCGCGCTGCTGCAAGTAATTATATGAAAGCGGCTGCGGAGGGAGAATATTTGAAGGCTGATACGGTTGTAATTCAGGTTAGTGTCGGGAATGGCAGCGGTTTTGCGAAAGCTTGGGGATGCGATTTGAGTTACGACTACGTGAAAATTAATGCGGAGTATACGACTTAAATAAGTCCGGGCGCTTAGAAACTGCGCCTACACAAACAAAACCAGACGAGAAAAAGTTGAAGGCAAATTTCACACAATTTAAACTAAACTTCCCCCCACTGGGGGAAATAAAAAAATCTGAAACTTGTATTCAGCGAGTGAATCTCATTTTTTTTGCTCCTCATTTGAAAATCGCTGAAGCCCTTACACAGATAAGCTTTTTATGATTTTAACTGTTGAAGATGCTTTGGGGATAGCCACTAATACTAACAAGGGCGCAGTTGTTTTCAAAATAGACGTTGTTGGCAGTTAGGAATTGAGCTATTTCGTCCCTATCACAGATAATTAATTGCGCGATCGAAACTGTAGCTGTTGACTTCGCGATCGGGTAGTCCTGCACAGTCAGTATAATTAAGGGTTTTATGTGATATAGCGATGCTAAATCATTTGTGAATTTCTTACTCCCTCCCCGCGAGTTCGGAAAGGGGTGGGGTGGGGTAAAAAATTTACGACTCATTTAGGACTGACTTATATAAAATCCAGACTAGAAAACTCTTCTAATTTTTGGAAATCATTTAAATTCAACTTTCCTGAATCTATTTTTTCCTGTTGGCGATTCAACCAAATTGCGTTTAAACCCGCATTCTTAGCACCACAATAATCAGCCTTGAAGCTGTCGCCGATATGCAACACATTCTCGGCAATGCAGTTGTGCTTTTGCAAAGCTGCAGTAAAAATTTGAGAGTCTGGTTTTGCTGCACCAACTTCGGTGGAAATTGTCACTGATGTGAAATATTCAGCTAAATTTAGTGCTTTTAATACTGGATAAATTCTGGAATCGAAATTCGATACTACTGCTAATTCCATTCCTTGTTGCTGCCACTTATTTAAGGCTGGCAATACGTCGGGATAGACGAACCAAGGTTCGGCGGTGGCAAAATGAGCGTAGAGTTGGGCAAAGAAATTAGGAAAGTCGGAAAATTGGTGATAAACACCTGCTATCTGGAAGGCTTTAGTGGCAACTGCTTGCCACCATGCAAATTCTAGCTGGGGAATTATTGATAATTCTATCCCTGGAAATGCCATCGGACTTGCTGAAGCAAAACTTTGGAAAAATGCAGCATTTAACTCTTCGTTAGAAACAGTTACTCCCCAATTGCTGGCTAATTTTCTATATACCTCGCCGACGCTGCCACGAACGTCAAATAGTGTGCCGGCTGCATCTAAAAAAATAATTTTGGTCATTTGAGAAGGAAGAAGGAAGAAGACTTATAGCAAATCCGGTTGCATCGGAATGATTTAACCGCAGAGAACACAGAGAACACAGAGGAAGAGAAGAGAGGAAAACAGAAGAGAAGAGAGAGGTGAATAATTGGGATCTCCTTGTTACTTTTACTTAGTTGTTAGTTGTTGGCGGATTTACTACACCGGAATGATTGGCTATGTTGCCCGCAGGTTCAAATCGACCGCCTAAATATTTGGCGAGGAATTCTTCGGCGATCGCATAAAAGTGCAGGCGATTTTCCGGCCGCGCAAATCCGTGTCCTTCGTCTGTATAAAGCACGTATTCTACAGGTTTGTCGGCTTGCTTCATGGCATTGACAATTTGCTCGCTTTCTGCTTGTTTCACTCGCGGGTCGTTAGCACCTTGGGCGATGAGTAAAGGTTTCTGGATGCGATCGACAAAAGATAAAGGCGAGATCGATTTCAAAAACTCTGGTTCTGTTTCCAAATTGCCCACGCAGTGATACAGACTTGCTTTTCTCGGTTCCCAGTAAGGGGGAATAGTTTGCAGCAGTGTAATCAAATTGCTTGGCCCGACAATATCGACGGCGCAGGCAAAAACATCGGGACTAAAAGTCAATCCCACTAAGGCGGCATAACCACCGTAGGAACCGCCCATAATCGCAATTTTATCGGGTTGGGAGATTCCTGTTTCTACCAGCCAATTCACCCCATCTAGCAAGTCGTCGTGCATCTTAGCGGCCCATTCGCGATTGCCGGCATTGAGAAAGGCTTTGCCGTAGCCGGTGGAACCGCGAAAATTAATTTGCAAAACGGCGTAACCTCGGTTTGCCAGCCATTGGGCTTGTGGATTGTAACCCCAAGTATCGCGCGCCCAGGGGCCTCCGTGTACTAGCAAGACTGTAGCTGCGGGTGTGGCGACGCCGACAGGTTTTGTCAGGTAGCCGTGAATGGTTAAACCATCTCTTGCGGTGTAAGAAATGGGTTCCATTGTTGATAGCGGTAGCCCTTCGAGTTTGGGTTGGTTGCTGAATAGAAAGGTGCAGTTTTTGGAGGCGCGATCGTACACATAGTAGTAGACTGGGCCGTCGTCTGTCCTGTAAGCGATTAGCCAAGCGGTATCGGCGAGGTTGCGGCTGGTGAGGTCGAATTCGCCGGGACGGAATTTGCCGAGATCCTCAAAATCCTCTGCTATGCTTTGGTCTAAAATTTGCCACTCTTGCTTGTCTTTGTAGAAGGAAACTGCTTGAATCTCTCGCTTGGTGGGGTGTATCAAAATATCGCCGACATCGTATTCTGGATCGGAGGCGATATCGGTTTCTTGTTTGGTTTCTAAGTCGAGTGCGATCGAACGTTTGGCGTTAGCATCGTGATTGCCGATAATGTAAAGAATTTTGCCGTTTTCTGAGAACATGACGGCACCGCCTTCCTCATCGGGGCCCCAGCGCCGCAGGCTTTCCCAAGACTTGTCCGCAGTTTCCCGAAACACCAATTCCGATCCGCCGTCGGCAGTTGTGGCTGTGGCCGCCCGCACTTGGAATTGGGCGTCCGCAGTCCAACCGACGATGTTACCTGGGTTGTCGGTGTCAAATTCAACGGCACCATTTTTGAGGTTGATGCGGTAAACGTCGTGTTTGCGGCGATCGCGGATGTTCATTCCCACTAATATTTCATTGGGGAAGTTGCGGTCAAGGGCGATCGGCTGAGCTCGAACACCTTGAAATGGTGTCAAGTCGCGAACCAGGTTTGACTGGATATTGACTGAGAATAAATGCCAGTTTTCATCACCATCAATATCTTGCTGATAAATGAGTTCTTCGCCACTGTAAGTCCAGAAAAAAATGCGAATGCCTCGTTTTTTATCTGCTGTCAATTGGCGATCGTCTGCTTGACCGACGGTACGCAATTGCACTTGCAAGACGTTGTTTTCGTCGGGTGCAATGTAGGCGATATACTTGCCGTCTGGTGAAAGTTGGGGGCGGGTTTTTTCGGGATTTCCGAACAGAATTTCTCGCTCGATTAGGGGGGGAAGTTCTGTTTTTTGCTGTTGAATTGTAGGAGTTTGCATTTTGTATTTTCCCTAAAATTTTCTATAGGAACGGGCAAGATGCCCATTCCACAAGAATATAGAATTTTTGTGGAACAGGCCGAACAGCCTGTTTCCGATCTATTTGAAAAAGCATCGATTAGCTTTTAAGCAACTCTTGAATCGGCTTGCTAATCCAATTGAAACCAACTTTTAGCTGATGGTCAAATGTGGGCATTCGATAGAGATAAGCTAAGCGGCGAGCAATGTGGGCTAGTTGTCCGTCGAGTTTCATTCCTAAACCGGCTAGGGTGGCGTTGTCTATTCCTAATGTCATCATTTCTCCTAGCGGCTGATAGCGGAAAGGAAGTAACGGGCGATCGGTGAGGGAGGCCCAAATGTTCCAGGCGGTGTAGTCAGCTTGCTGGAAGGCTGCTTGGGCTGTTGCGGGGACTTTTTGATTAGTTGCATCGTGACATTCTGCTAAGTCTCCCAAGGCAAATATATCTGGATGGTCGATAATTTGCATCTGCGGATTGACTGTTAATTGACCGCGGCGGTTTTGTTTGAGGGGTAGCGATCGCACTGCTTGACTAACTTGAGTTCCTACTGTCCACAATACTATGTCTACGGGGAGAACATCTAATTGTCCTTTGTAAAGTAAGGATATTGTGTCCGCTTCGATCGCCTCTACTTCTGTTTCTAAGTCGATCCACACTTTCCGTTTTTCTAAAGCTTGGGTGGCGGCTTCGCGGTTAAACTCCGGCGATGTCTGCAGAATCATGTCGGTTTGCTCGACTAACCGCACGCGACCTTTGTCTCCGAGTCGATCGGCTAATTTACAAGCTAATTCTACTCCCGAATAACCTGCCCCGACGATCGCCACCCGAATTTTGTCGGTGTTGCTGGCTTCTAAAAACCGCAGTCTTTCTTCTAAGCGGTAGGCGTCGTCGAGGGTGCGAAACGAGTAAGCATATTCAACCGCACCCTTCACCATATCTAGGGGCGTTTCGCCGCCTAAAGCTAAAACCAGGCGATCGCACGGAATTTCTGGACCGTCGTGCAACTTAACTCGCTTGGACTCCACATCGATGCCGGAGACAGTACCTTGACAAAAGCGCACGCCTGTGTTTTGCAAGAGTTCGGCAAACGGCGGGGCAATTTCCCAGGTTTGGAGTTCGCCGGTCAGAAGTTCGTACAGCAGGGGAACGAACAAAAATCGATCGCGGCGGTCAACTAGGACGATTTCGGGTTTTTCGGTTTTCCAGAAGGGTAACTGACTCAAGCGCAGGGCTGTGTAGAGTCCGCCGAAGCCTCCGCCGAGAATACAAATCCGGGGTTGTTGTTGAGTCATGGTGTTTTGTTTGAGGGGCGATCGGTAGCAAGGAAACTTATCTTATTCTAACGAGAGTGAGGGAGTGGGGAAGGGGGAGAGTGGGGGAGTGGGGGAGTGGGGGAGTGGGAGAGTGGGGGAGTGGGAACATCTTCCCTGTTTCCCTCGAACCTCAACATCCATCGGTCAAATCCGTTAAACTCACATCTTGCACCATTCTCGATCGCGCAGGCTTTCGGGCAACTGAAGCGAAGAATGAAATTCTTGTGCGGTGGGCCCTTCTAGCCTGCCCCTAAAAGGCTTATTGAGAATGGTGCAACATCTCAGTTAAATGCGTTCAATCCGTTAGACAAGGCATTTGCGAACTGTTTTCTACATCTCTAGCCTTGATTAGCTTTACCTATTACCTGCCCTCAAATTTTCTGAATGTTCGCAGAACTAATTTTGTACTATATTAGTTTATAACGAATTATTTCGCACATTAAATTCACTTTTTATAGGGTCATCTACTCTACCACTTGCCCCCGCACTCACAAGTGAAAAAAAACCATGCAAATTTCTTCCAATGGTTCTAAAGTTAAGAACGGCGATCGCAATAACGAAGACGGCTCATCTTTGTTAAAAAGCGAAGAAAAATATAAAAATTTAGTAGCTAATATTCCCGGTGCTGTCTACCACTGTACCTGCGAGTATACGGACGACGGGGAATTAACACGGACAATGGCGTTTTTGAGCGATGCCGTTCAAGAAATATCCGGCTATCCCTCTTCTGATTTTATCAACGATCGCGTCCGTTCTTTTGCCAGCATTATCCATCCTCAAGACTGCAAAAATGTGGATGCTACTGTCAAAAAAAGTGTAGCAAGCAGAACTCCGTACATCATTGAATACCGGATTGTCAGGGCTGACGGCGAAATTAGCTGGGTTTGCGAAAAAGGCAAAGCTGTTTCCTGCGAGGCGGACGAGGCGAGAGGAAGACAAGAGGGACAAGGGCAAATTGAGGGCTTGTTGTCGGCTGTTGTTTCGCCGGTGGCGCCGATCGCAAATTCTCGGTGTCGGGTTGTCTATCTCGACGGAGTAATTTTGGATATTACGGAACGAAAGCGAGCTGAGGAAGACCTGCGAAACACTCAAGATTTTCTGAATGCGGTACTGCAAAATCTGCCGGTTAGCGTCTTTATTAAAGATGCAGCAGAGCAAAAATTTATTTATTGGAATACTGCTAGCGAAGAATTGTTTGGCTATTCCAGGGATGAAGTGATATTAAACAATGCTGCTGACTTGTTGGAGTCCGATCGTGCCAATTACTTGCAAGCACAAGATTTAGAAGTGCTGGCAACGAGAAAAGGCGTCGATTTGCCCGAACAAACTATCGAACTTCCACACCTGGGAAAGCGGATTTTGCACGCGAAAAAAGTTCCTTTGTTTGACGATTCGGGCGCGCCTAAGTACATTCTGGGTATTGCTGAAGATATTACGGAAAGCAAAAAAACTGAAACAGAATTGTCGCGCTTGGCCATTGTGGCTCAAAAAACGCAAAATGGTGTGATTATTACTGATGCTCAAGGCTGCATTCAATGGGTGAATGAAGGATTTACTCGGATTAGCGGTTACGTGCTGGCAGAAATGCAGGGAAAAAAACCGGGTGAGGTACTGCAAGGCCCTCAAACAGACCCGCTAAGTATTGCTCAACTGCGATCGGCTTTGGCTGCGGGGGTGCCGTTTAATCAGGAAATTTACAATTACAAAAAGGATGGAAGGGGTTATTGGGTGGCGCTTTCGATCGCCCCAATTTATCAAGAAACGGGGGAACTCGAAGGTTTTATTGCTGTGCAAACTGATATTACGGATCGCAAGCAAGCAGAGGAAACACTCAGGGAGAGAGAGAATTATTACCGCTGCATTGTCGAGACGGCTTCTGAGGGCGTTTGGATGTTTGACAGCGAAAGTATCACGACTTTTGCTAACTCTCGGATGGCCGAAATGCTGGGGTATACTGTGGAGGAAATGCTGGGGCGATCGCTGTTTGAGTTTATCGACTGCGACTGTATAAAAATAGCTGAAAGTTACGTGCAGCGCAGGCGGGAAGGCATTCGCGAACGCCACGATTTTAAGTTTACTCGCAAAGACGGATCTCACTTGTGGGCGATCGTGTCGGCGACGCCGATGTTCGACAGTGAGGGCGAATTTTCAGGTGTTTTGCGGATGATTACCGATATTAGCGATCGAAAACTTGCCGAAGCAGAATTGCGCCAAACTCTCAAAGAGTTGGAATTTGAAAAATTTGCTTTGGATCAATCGGCAATTGTCTCAAATACCGACGAATTCGGAGCCATTACCTATGTCAACGATCAATTTTGCGAACTATTTCAATATTCCCGAGAAGAACTGATCGGCAAAACCCACAGACTTGTCAATTCGGGCTATCACCCAGCCGATTTTTTCAAGCAACTTTGGTCAACCATCCGCCAGGGAAAGGTTTGGCGGGGAGAAATGAAAAATCAAGCTAAAGACGGCACATTATTCTGGTTGGATACTACGATTGTACCTTGCTTAAACACTAGCGGAGAACCCCATCAATATGTAGCAATTCGCAAAGATATTACCAAGCGCAAACACGCCGAAGAAGCGGTGCAGCTTTCCGAAAGTCAATTGAGGAATAAAAATAAAGAATTGGCAATAGCCCTGCGCGACGTGCATAAAACTCAAAGCATGATGGTTCAAAATGAAAAAATGGTAAGTTTGGGGCAATTAGTCGCTGGGGTTGCTCACGAAATTAACAATCCAGTTAGCTTTATTTACGGCAACGTCATGCACGCTGACGATTACTTTAAAGACTTGCTAAAAATGCTGCAACTTTACCAGCAGGAATACCCGCACCCAACACCGGCAATTAAACAAGAAATAAATGATATCGATTTGAATTTTCTGCTCGCAGATTTGCCTAATCTGCTAAATTCGATGAAAATGGGAGCAGAGCGAATTCGCCAAATTGTGCTGTCACTGAAGAATTTTTCGCGATTGGACGAAGCCGAACAAAAGCAGGTGGATATTCACGAAGGGATTGAAAGCACTTTGTTGATTTTGCAGCACAGGTTGAAAGAAACGGCAGGTCGTCCTAAAATTGTGGTGCTCAAAGAGTTCGGAGATTTGCCCCGCGTACAGTGTTATGCGGGACAGTTGAATCAGGTTTTTATGAATATTATTGGCAATGCAATTGATGCTTTGGAAGAGGCAATGGAGACTGGACAGTGGGCGGAGGGACAACTGGCGCCTATTCCTTATTGTCCTTCGCCGACCCTGCGGATTTGTACGGATGTAAAATATAAACAGGATGCTGTGATGCAGGCAGATTCTGCGGTTTCTGATGATTCCAGGCGGCATCCTTCTCATATTGTGATTCGGATTGCTGACAACGGACCGGGGATTCCGATAGATGTTCACAAAAGGCTGTTCGATCCGTTTTTTACTACGAAAGAACCTGGTAAAGGTACTGGTTTGGGGCTGTCTATCAGCTATCAAATTGTGGTGGAAAAACACGGCGGGCTGCTTAAGTGCGATTCGGCACCAGGTCAAGGCACGGAATTTGCGATCGAGATTCCTGTAGGGAAAAGTCAGCAGTCAGCAGTCAGCAGTCAGCAGTCAGCAGTCAGCAGTCAGCAGTCAGCAGTCAGCAGTCAGTAGTTATTTACTACCAATTACCCATTTTCTGTTTGGCCAATGCCCAATTACCAATTACCAATTACCAATTCCCCATTCCCCATTCCCCATTCCCCATTCCCCGTAACCATGAAATATAACGTAATTTACGACGGTAATTGCAATCTCTGCGTTACTTTGGTGCAGTTACTAGAAAACTTAGATAAAGGCCAGAATTTTGAGTATATTTCCATGCAAGATTTAGATCGATTAAATCGCTTTGGGATTACGTCTGGTGACTGCGAAATGGGGATGATTTTGATAGATGGCAACACCCCGGAACGGCGCTGGCAGGGCAGCGATGCAGCGGAGGAAATCGGGCGGATACTTCCTGCTGGCGAGGTGTTTGTGGCTGCTTACCGGGCAATGCCAGGGATGAAGTGGATGGGCGATCGCGTTTACGAACAAGTCCGCGACAACCGCTATACTTTGTTTGGCAAGCGATCGACTACTTACAAATCTGTTTATCCAGTTGGCTGTAGGTCGATCGACAATTGCGACAATCGGGACTAATACCAAATCCAGCTTATTTCTTAGTCCGCTTGGAGTGGATTTCGTTCGACAAGAAGCTATTTCTATCGCCGAATGACTTCAATCTAAAATCTAAAATCTAAAATCTAAAATCGATTGACTGATTAAACAAATCGAATATCTGCTGGCAAAAGTCTTTGAGTTTTTGCGCCGACTCCACCGCAGGTTCGGTTTGGCCGAGAAAATTCCAATTTTCCACGGTAGAAAAGTGCCACTGCTGACCGCTATGATCGTAACCGGCCGCCTCAACTCCGATCGCCCGCCGATATCCTTCCACCGGATCTTGGTAAAATCGGATTTGAATCAAGATACTGCGGCTTTGCAGCAAGCGGCTTCTACCGGGAAAATGGAAGCCAATGTCGATCGAATCTGGATCGACAAGTTCTCTGGTATCCTCGTCATTCATCCAAGGTTTCAAATCGACTTTTGCATCCGGGAATTCGGACTTGAATAAATTAACCACCGCAGCAATTTTGCTGGCAACTTCTATATTTCTGGCTTGTTCGGCAGCGTTCACTCGAAAAACTCCTATCAAATATAGTTATTACATTTAGCTAATAATGTAACTGCATACTGCCGAATGTAGACTGCCAACAGCGGACTTTTTCAGAAATAATTAGGCATTGACAAATTTTCATATATGTGTTGTACCCTTTTTAGCCGAGTCTCGATCCCCCTAAATCCCCCTTAAAAAAGGGAGTAGGGGTTGACTTTGAGCATACTCTTGTCCCCCCCTTATTAAGCGGGGTTAGGGGGGATATCCGGGTTTTAAAACACGCCATAGTTCCACAATCTTAATTCAAGGGAAGTGCGATCGCAAATTCCGAACCTTCTCCCAGCACCGATTCACAAGTTAGTTTACCGCCGTGGGTTTCTTCCACAATTTGCCGGCTGATAGACAACCCCAAACCCGTACCTTTTCCTACTTCTTTGGTAGTAAATAAATGGTCAAATATTTTCGACTTCACCTCCGATGACATCCCTTGACCGTTATCTTTGATTTTAATCACCACGCTGTTGCTATCCTCGGAGACTTGAGTGATAATGGCGATCGTATTCGGTAAAGCTTCAATTTCCGCGTAAGTGCGGCCCTGATTGAATTCGTCAAAACACTCGATCGCATTGCTGAGCAAATTCATAAATACCTGATTCAGTTGCCCAAAATAACATTTAACTGGCGGGATATCTCCGTATTCTTTGATAATTTTAATCGCGGGGCGAGTATCTTTAGCTTTCAGGCGATACTGTAAAATCATCAAAGTGCTGTCGATGCCCTCATGAATATTTGCTGACACTTTATTCGCACTGTCAGCGCGGGAAAAAGTCCGCAAAGACTTGCTAATATTGCGGATGCGCTCTGTACCTGATTTCATAGATAAAAGCATTTTCGGCAAATCTTCGATCAAATATTCTAAATCAATCTCCGATGCTTTGTCCTCTAATTCATCTCCAGGATTAGGAAATTTTTCTTGGTAAAGTTGTAAGCAATCAATCAAATCTAAGCTGGCCTCAGCAGCAGCATCAACATTACCCGCAATAAAACCGAGCGGATTGTTAATTTCGTGAGCAACCCCTGCAATCAAGTTGCCCAAAGCCGACATTTTTTCGCTTTGAATGAGTTGCAGTTGCGCCTGTTGCAGTTCATTGAAAGATTTTTCTAACTGTTGAGATTTTTCTTTCTCGCGCGCGTACAAACCAGCATTTTCTACGGCAATAGCAACTTGAGAAATTAACACTTTGAAGACTTCTACTCTTTCTGCGGTAAAAGCTCCTACCGTCAAAGCATTTTCTAGATAAATTATTCCCCGCCGCTGAGATTGATAAATAATCGGCAAACAGAGAATTGATTTTGGTTGATATTTCTGAATGTAGGTATCTATATTAAAAGGTTCGGAAACAGTAGCATTGTCTAAAACCAGATGCTTTTGACTCCGGTGTACGTAATTAATCACAGACAGGGGTACATCTTGAGAATTTTCTACGGGAATAGACGGTAAAAGCGTCACTTTATCCTCCCCAGGAGTGCCAGTAGCTTCTATGCAGAGGATATCGTTTTTCAGCAGCAGTAGCACTACTTTTTGAGCCGCAGCATTTTCCAACAAAATATGAATTAACTTAGTCAATAACTTTTCAAGAATAATTTCACTGGTAATAGCTTGGGAAGCTTTGACAAAAGCACTCACATCTAAGAAATTGCCTAAACTGTTACTGGTAGTGTTTCCCGTGGTGGTGCGTGTGACATCGAGGGTTCGGGTTTCTGCGGGGCGCGTTTGTGCTACTAAGAAAGGATGTGTTGATTCCAAGTGTTTAACTTTCGCTAGAGCTCCCCAGTGGATATAGGCATAATATGCTTTGGTAAGGTATGATTGAGAAATTATCTGTTGCCCTAGAGATTGATAAAATTCTCCCGCTAATTCATAAGCTAATGCTTCTTCTTGAATGTAACCGTTTTTGGCTGCTCCATCAATTGCGCGATCGTACAATTTCATTGCTTCGCTATTTTGCCCCAAAACTCGCGCTGTTTCCGCTGCTACCAAGTCGTATTTGTGCTGATAATTCATCGGAGCATGAACTGCCCATTTTTTCATCTTCTTTTGGTTTTGCAGCACTTTTTCCCAATATTGCTTTTGTTCCCCTTTGCCAGTTGCTGGATACAAAGCTATGATACTGAGAGAGGAGTAAAAATTATTCAGAGCAACTACATAAAATCCGGCTACTGACTCCTCGTATTTCTCAAATAACCTTGAATTTTCCAAGGCTTCCGCGTAGTTTCTGAAGAGAAAATTAAGCTGAGTTTTAGCATAATAAACCGCACTAACTAAAAAAAAGCTTTGAGATTCTATTAAAACCGGGAGTGTTTTTAATTCATTAAAGTTATCGCCGACTAAATCGCATGGTTCGACAGATTTACCGCGCAAATTGAGGACTGTCTGCCTGCCTATACTTATATACTGTACAGCCATTTCTAGTTGAGATTGCTGCATTAGTTTCATATATTTACCAGTCTCCTGCTCTACCAAATCTAGAGGCTCTCCTATCGACAGTTTTTTGAAGCAATATTCAGTTATAGAATAACCAGCATATTCTAACTCCCCAGTTTCCATCCCAGTTATAAAACCTTCTTGGAGAGCGCCTAATCCAGAATAGACAGAGGCTTTCCAGTGGTTAATAAAGCAACCAAAGGGTGTATAAACTCTACTTTTAATTGAACGGGAGGGAAATTTGTCTAACATCTTAATTGCCAGTTGACCGAATTGGTATGCCAAACTAATGTCCCCTAGCTTGTACATAACTACGCCATAAAAAACGTAAGCAATACTTGCATAAGGCGAATTACCATATTTAATGCACAGCTTGACCATCCTAAATGCCAGCAGCGGTACCAGTTGGGGCTTGACCGGAAGAGCACTGCTGAGAATCCCTGATAAAATCCGCATGGCTGCTTGTTTGTCGGGATCGGTCATTTCTGGCAAGTTAGCTAAATCCTCAATTGGTTTCACTCTCAAGCTCAGTTTTGTATTAATCAGTCCCGTCACAATATTTAGCGCGTTGGGATTTTGAGGAAAATAAATGCCTAACAGTTTCAGGACTTCCAGTCCTGTATTGAGTGCTTCTACCAGTCTATTCTGAGCGTTATAAGACTGAATTTGAAGTTGATAAACATTCACTTTTTCTAGTAAATTTTTAGCTTTTTTTACTACAATATCAACCAGATTTTTTGAATCTTCATAGTTGATGTTTAAGTATTCAGCTTCTGCTGTTGACTCGTAAATTGCTAACGTTAAGTCATAGTGGCTTTGCCAAGAATCCGCAGGCAATAATTCCATAGCAACCCGCAAATACCTAACAGCAGCTTCATACGCAGCAGCCGCTTTTGCCTTGCGTCCAGCAGTTAAATTTAATTGTGCAAACTGAGTTTTTTCTGAGTCTTGGCTAATCGTGTCAATTCCGACATTCAACTGATTGACAATATCAAAGATGTTTTCTTCTAGCTGGTCTCGCGGAGTATTTTGTAACAGTAATTGACCGATTTTAAAATGGGTGGATTGCTTTTGATCTTCGGGAATTAGGGAATATGCGGCTTGCTGAACGCGATCGTGCAAAAATCTGTAACTAACCCGCGAAGTGTCTAACTTGAGATTGATTGATTCGGCTCGATTGAAAACTAAAGGAATGCGATAAGCATCGCTCAAGGGCAGAATTAACCCTGCTTGCAAAGCTGAATAAAGTTCAGTTGCTGTAGTATTAGCTGACTCTTCTCTGACAAGTGACAGCACATCTAGAGCAAATTTATCCCCCACGCAAGCTGCTAGCTTCAAGGCTTCTTGCGTGGGTGCCGACAGCTTTTCAATGCGAGAAGCTACCAGTTCCACCACACTTTTATCGGTGAGTCCAATGGCTTGGATTTCATCGATACTCCAATACCAGCCACTTTGACTTCCCTCATTTGTAATGTAATTAAATTCAAATTTCAAAAGAGAGTCTTGATAAAGTGCTTGGAGTAATTGAGTCAAGAAAAAAGGATTACCGCCAGTTTTATTCCAGATTAAATAGGCTAGATTCGTTACTTGTTTTGTGCAAGCGTTAAGTGTTTCAGTGACTAATTCCGTCACATTTGCTAAATCCAGCGGTTGCAACACGATATTATTGACTGTAGTACCAGTTTTTTCAATTTCTTCTACAGTCAGAATTAAGGGGTGGGTCGGACTAACTTCATTGTCTCGATAGGCACCGATTAGCAACAAATATTCCTGGTCAGGGTCAGTTATCAGTATTTGCATCAACTTTAATGTTGCTGAATCTGCCCACTGCAAATCGTCTAAAAAGATAACTAGGGGGTGTTCTTTTTGAGCGAAAACGCGAATAAATTCTTTGAATACTCGATTGAAGCGATTTTGCGATTCTACAGGGGCGAGTTCTGGTACTTCTGGCTGTTTGCCGATGATTAATTCAACTTTGGGAATTACATCGGCAATTACTTGGCCGTCTGTTCCCACGGCTGCTAAAATTTTAGTGCGCCATATTTCTAATGAAAGTGCACTTTCTGTTAGCAATTGTCGCAGCAAGGAGTTAAATGCTTGGATTAACGAGGCATAAGGAATGTTGCGTTTTAATTGGTCAAACTTGCCGCTGATGAAGTAACCTTTTGACCTGGTAATTGGCTTGCTAACTTCGTTGACTACGGCTGATTTACCGATGCCTGAGTAGCCTGATACTAGCATTAATTCGCTTTGGTAATGGGCGAATTTTTCTGTATTTTGGTTGGGTGGGAAAGATGCGGGTAAAAGCGTTTTTGTATTGGGGGGGGCGGGTTGTTCTGTATTTGGGCTGGGTGGGAAAGATTGGTGTGAACCCGCGCCTACACGTTCAAATGCTGCTAATATTTCGTTGACTTGTTGTTCTCTACCGTACAATTTTTGAGGTATTAACAATTGGCTGAGAGTATCTAAGCGTCCGGGGATGAAGTCGGCAATTTTTCCGGTGGTTTCTAACTGATGCAAACAAATTTCTAAGTCTGCTAACAATCCGACCGGACTTTGATATCTATCTTCGGCATTTTTCGCCATCAATTTCATCACTATTTCTGAGATGGCGACAGGTATTTCTGAATTAATTTGATGGGGATATATTGGTTGAACTGCGATGTGGCTGTAAACTATTTCTAAGGGGTCGTTGCTGCGGAAAGGCAATTTTCCTGTCAGCATTTCATATAATGTGATACCGAGGGAATAAAAGTCGGTGCGGTAGTCGAGGGTGCGGTTCATTCTCCCGGTTTGTTCGGGTGACATATAGGCTAATGTGCCTTCGACTGAGTTGGGATTGTTAAATTGCGGGTTTTCTTTGTTTAGTTTTGTAGCAATGCCGAAGTCGGTGATTTTTACTTGTTTTGTTTGCGAGTTAATTATGATGTTGCTGGGTTTGATGTCTTTGTGAATAATCTGATTTTGATGCAGGTATTCTAAGGCTTTGACAATTTGGATGAGAATGTTTAAATTTGCTTGCAGACTCAACAACGTCTCTCTTTCCAGCAGTTTTGCGAGGGATTCCCCGCCAAAGTCTTCTAAAACGATTCCTAATCGGTGGTCAAAGGTTTCGAGACTGATGGCTTTGACGATTTGTTCGCTGTCTAAATTTTGGCGGATTTGATATTCGTATTTGATCCTGGTAATGGCTTCGAGGGTGGGATATTCGGCTTTGAGGACTTTCAGAATTGCTGCTGACCCGTCTGTCGGTGTTTGTCCGCGATAGATGATTGTTTCGACGCCTTCGTGCAGAGTAGAAATTATTTGGTAGTTTGATAAGGTTAACATCGCTTAAGTTAGAAATTACAGGAGATAATTATTATTAGATTAACACTACTTAATCTTAATTTTGTGTGATTCCGACCGTTGTGTATTTTGCGATTCGACATCACGCGGAAGATATATTACGTGAAAATGCGGGCTTGGTCGTTGGTCTCAACAAACATCTTAAATCTAATCTGGCTCTTGTGTTTGAGTCCCGAATGCTTTCTTTTCAGGGGAATAGGAGCGATCGCACTCGGCTTCAAACCGCAGGGGGTGGGAGCGATCGCGCGCGGGCCTCAAACAGGCAATCGATCGGGTTCTCAATCGGTAACAACCGTAACTTCACAGATAGTAGAAACTGATTCTGGATCTGGCAAAATACGCACGCGGGCAAATTTCAAACCGCTGACTCCTTGTTGCGATTCTACCGTGCCCGTCTGAACTTTTGGCTCTACCCAACCTTCGCGAGACAAGTAGCGCAAGTATTGTTGGTACTCTTCCCATTCGTCTTCGGTTGAATAAACTACCGTTAACATTCCAGGCTGGGTAATCCGCTCTTGTGCGTCTTTGTCAACGGCTTTTTCGATCCGCTTTTTCACGAGTTCGTAGCGGATGTCGCGAGTGCCTTTTACGTCAAACAGTTTTTCGGTGTTTTCGTTGTGAAAAATGTCGATCGTGGTATTCTGCACTAAGACTAAATGTGTGAGTTCCATGTTAATTTGAGACTCGGCTTGCAAGCTAAAAACTGCGCGGCCGCAATCGCAAATTGCTCGCAGTTGTTCGTACCGCAAACTGTGCAGGTGAAACTGGCTGAATTTGGGGTCGATCGATTTTCCTACATACATCATGTGATCGATGCCGTCGGTGCATTCGATGTCGCAGTAGTGGGGAAGAATTTGCTGCATTTGTTCTTGCCAGCCGGCCCAGGTTTCTTGGAGTTTGGTGCTGATTAGGTTCAGCATTTGGTCGTAGCGGGTACGATCGCTGTAAACGCAGTTGTGTTCGTTTTCACAGGCTGCTTGGTAAGCTTCAACTGCTGCCTCAACCCTGGAGCCGCACTGCACAAAATAGTCAAAATATACTTCTAAATGCTCTTTTAAATACTCGGCTGCTCGCACCTCCATATCGACTGTTACTTTTTCTTTTAAACGCTGGATGTAGTCGAGCAAGTCGAGCCGCAGTTGCTCGCCGAGGTGGGTAGTTTGTGTTTCGCAAACAGCATCAGCTATGACTAAACCTAAGTGAAATTGTTCGAGCAAATCAGTTTGAATGGCTCGGTTTCTTTCGTCGCTAGAACCGCGAATGTCCGAAATTCCGTACAGCGGATGAACATCGGCAAATACGATTGTTTCTGGGGGCAGTCCCCAACTTCGCCTTTCTGCTTCTTGAGCGAACCGCCACTCGACTGCGGGGTGGATGTTGTGAATGTGGGTAAACCGCTCTTGGATGGCTTGCCGCAGGGCTGAAATGAAGGCTGGAATGAGTTCTTGGGCGTGTTGAGCGTCAATGCCGTTGAAGTGGTTGGACCGATCGCACAACAGCCCCACCACGCCCAAAATCCGCTGCCCGCACCCCTCGCGGGTGACGGATTTGACTACCAGGGGTATCAGCAGCATCGATCGAGTTCCCATTCTCCGCAAAGTTCGCTCGCACTCGGTTTCGCACTCCCTACGCAAGTCTGGCACGTTCCAAACTTGATTGGCTGCTGTAGCCTTCAAAAAGTGAGAAGTTTCTAGGGAGTTCATTGAATAAAGAATCGGCTGCAAATGTTCGCTGTCTTTTGCAACTAATATTTGTACCTGGTCGCCGTCGGGACGCAGCAGCAAAGTGCCGTCAGCATTGAAGAGCGATCGCAAACACCGATCGATTTTATGAAATTTGTCTGGCCCGAGCATCGAATCTCGATCGATCAATAACTGAGTCAGCCGCCGAATTTGCTCCTGCACGGTGACATCAAAACCTTCTAACAGCAGCAAGCCTTCTACGCGATAATTATCCAACTGCAATCGATCGGCTAAATTTTCCAGTTGATTCGGCTGCATCAGCCAAGCTTCCCGTTCCGCTACAGGCATTAATCTTAAAGAAACATCCGCAAATTCATCTATTTTTGAGTCAATTCGAGTAATTTTTAACTGTTCCGAACCCAGCCAAAATTCTATAAATTTTGCTTGTCGGTGTTTGGAGTTTTTTACCCTCGCCGTGACGGGTTCATCTAGCACCCGCAAACCGTCGAGGTCAATTTGATAAAAATGCTTCAATACCCAGTGCAAAAGGTGGCGGCGGTACAATTGCTGTACTGTTTTGCCGTCCCCATCCTCGAACAGTTCCAGCAGAAGGATCTCGCTTTCTGCAAACCAACCGTTGGTAAATTGAGTTGCCAAGGACGTTTCCTCCCAACCTGCCAAGCGACAAAACGCCGCGTTAGCGTAACGCAGGGCAAAAGTTCCCGGTTCCATTACTGCGATTAAAACGCGGCGGTCGCCGAGAAATTGAAACAGTCGCTTTAAATCTTGTTTGCACGTTTTCAAGCGTTCAATTTCAGCAGATTGAGTGGGTACTTGGCCCGCCAAAGCTTCCAGTAGCTGTTCTATACTTGATTCGCTAGGCAGATTTTTACTGTCTTGCTCTGTTGAAACGATATCTGTCGCTGGCAGTGATTTTAAGGAGTTGTTGTTTTGATGGGCAGACGATTTAGGAGTAGACATGAGTAAAACACCTGAAAGCAGTGGATTTTGCCAAATAATGTCAGCGATCGGCGATTATGGCTTTGTAAAGAACTTAGATCCTGTTTGTAAAGTTTGTGTGCGGGTATCGGAAACTGGGTGTTTTCTCGGAGGATGGGCCCAGGGACTTTTACTTTTATTCACAAACAACCTCTCAGTTTCGACGTTATAGGTGATATTAACCTGTTTACCGCCTGGGGGGTAACACCCATTATAAGCGGTAGACAGTAGCGGATAGTGTCAGCAACTAATGCTATTTGACTCAGAGGCGAGATATACAGCAGGTTTGGGTTGAAGGAAGCACAGCCCTGGGAGTTGGGAATTGGTAACTTATACGCTCGCGCAGCCGAAGTATTGCTAATGGTAATTGACTATAAACCAGCAGTCTGCTTGTCATTAATTTAGGAAATAAAAGTTGTGGTAAACATCCAAACTTAGTTGCTATTTGGCAAGCCAATAATTAAAATGTATAATACAGCTAACAGCCTCTTGGAAAGGAAATAATTATGGCTTTAACGACTAACAACCTCATCGTCGATGTGAATGGATTTCCTGTATTTGCTGGGGGGGGACCACGTCTTTTGGCATTCGCTACACCCGATGAGATTAACGTAGGGAATGGAAATTTGTCGTCTTTTCCCTGGGGAGTTTGGGGACTCGATGGCAACGATATTATAGGAGGTTCGTCGGATTCCAACGAACGGCTGTTAGGAAATAACGGCAATGATATTATCGGCGGTGGCGGCGGAAATGACATAATTTATGGCGGGAAAGATGACGATCGCCTGGATGGAAATGATGGCAACGACGTAGTGAGGGGCGACGCCGGAAACGACCTTATCTTTGGAGGGTTCGGGAACGATATTTTGCGGGGAGGGCAAGGAGACGACGATTTATTCGGCAATGAAGGCGACGATTTCTTGGTGGGCGATCGGGGAGTTGACGTGCTCGCGGGAGGATCGGGCGGTGATATATTCGTGCTCAGAAGCAACGATGAAGCATTTGGTATAAATGGAGCCGATGTCGTTACCGATTTTAACTTCGACGAGGGCGATCGCATCGGTTTGACGGACGGTTTAACAGAACTAGACCTTTTCTTTGAAGACGACAATTTGATTGCTTACGATAACGACGGAATTATCAACGACATGGTGATTGAAAACATATTTACCGGACAGATTGTGGGGATAGTTTTAAACACGAACAACTTTGAACTTATCGGTGCATTTGAACAGGCAAGTCCTTTTGCATTGGCAGTTAACGGTTCTCAATTCCAGTTTTTGGCTTAGTTAGGTCTAGGGAATTAGACGGGCGATCGGGCTAATTCCGGGTAGGAGATACGGCACTGCCGTGTCCCTACATATCGTGGGAAATCTATCTCTAAGCAACCGAACTTTGCAGAGTTGATATTACAATAGTTATCCCTTTAGATATTTTTTATGCTAATCTAAAAGTAGAAATTCCAACTCTGGGAAAGTATATATGACCCTTGCGACTCACCCCAAATTAACTGCACTCCCCCAACAGCGGTTGATTTTGCCGCGATCGATGACTTGGGAACAGTTCAAAGCTTTGGATTCCTTGCTAGAGTACACTCGCAGTGTTCGCTTGTCTTACCTCGACGGATATGTGGAAATTATGACACTTTCGCCGGAACATGGAACCATTAAATATCTGATAGCAGGAATGTTATGTCAGTTTTTTTTAGAAAAAGATATTAGTTTTAGACCGACGGGCAGCGCTACACTCCAAGGGGAAACAAAAGGCAGCAGCAAGGAACCAGATTTATCTTACTACTTTGGCGAAGACAGACGGCAGCGAGAAACACCCGATTTGGCGATCGAAGTTGTCTTTACTAGCGGAACTATTAATAAACTGGAATACTACCGCAGATTTAACGTAGCGGAAGTTTGGTTTTGGGAAGACGGAGTATTTTCGATTTACCAACTGAACTCGGAGGGTTACGATCGCGTTTCTCGGAGTATGCTGTTGCCGGATTTGGATCTAGAATTGCTGGGGAGATGCCTGCAAATGTCCGAAGAAAAAGAAGCTTTGAAAGTGTTTCGGGATGCAGTTCGAGTTGGTCAACTTAGAAGATATACAAATAAAATATTGCCTAGTAATGCCGGCAATGGCGGAAATATACGAAATGTACGAAATGTCATAAAAATCGCGATGGCCTGAAAACCTCAAGCGTTTCTGGTTTTCAGAAATTTTATTTTAATCTATACTATTCTGAGTAGAAAAAATCTTACTCTTCAGCAATCACCTATGAATAGGGATTATTCGCGGTTTGATTCCCTCACCAGCATCCTAGCAGGAACGGTAACGGTAGCAGGAATAGTCGTTTTTGCAGCAGCAGCACCAGTTTTCGCAAAAACTCCCCAAGAAATTGCCCAATTAGCGATTTCTGTCACCGTTCAAATTAATGGTCAATATTCAAATGCAGTGAGTAGCGGGACTGGATTTATTCTTGCTAAACAAGGCACGACTTACACTGTACTGACAGCTAACCATGTAGTTGATGATGATAAACCTACTTATATGATTCGCACTAATACGGGAAAAGACCATCAAGTAACCCGTGTTGTTCGTTTGCAAAAAAGTCAGAATGAACCGGATTTAGCAGTCGTAACATTTAACAGTACAGAATCTTATCCAGTGGTAACTTTAGGCGATTCCGCACAAGCGACAGTTGGAACAGAAATTTTTGTGTTTGGCTATCCAGCTAACGTAGCGCAGCAAAAATATGGAACTCAGCGCAATTTTGAGTTTGTACCGGGTTATGTTACCAGCCGTCTCCCGAATCATCCGCGCGGTTATACTTTGCGCTACAATGCTATTACGAAAGGGGGCATGAGTGGAGGGCCTGTATTTGATACAGAAGGGCGTGTAGTTGGGATTCACGGAGAGGGCGATTTCGATTTGGATGATGTTACAGATATAGACAGAACAGTTATTACAGGTAAAGTTGCTACTAAAACAGGATTTAATGCAGCGATTCCTATTAACACTTTTCTAGCTAAATTGTCGGATGCAGGTTTAAATCGTTCTGCTATTTTGGTGAATACCTCTACAACCGCTAATGCACCTCTGAAACTGAACAATCCGCAAGATGCTAAGACTTATACAGAACAGTTATTACAGGTAAAGTTGCTACTAAAACAGGATTTAATGCAGCGATTCCTATTAACACTTTTCTAGCTAAATTGTCGGATGCAGGTTTAAATCGTTCTGCTATTTTGGTGAATACCTCTACAACCGCTAATGCACCTCTGAAACTGAACAATCCGCAAGATGCTAAGACTTATTACGTTCGCGGTTTAACTCGGTTTGACAAGGGAGATTTGTCAGGGGCTGTTGCCGATTTTAACCAAGCGATTCAAACTCAATCCGATTATTCTGAAGCTTATTTCTATCGAGCCCTCGCTTATTCCGATTTGAGACAAATGCCCAAGAGTATCGCTGATTATAGCAAGGCGATCGCCCTAAATGCAGGTTATGTAGACGCTTACTACAATCGGGGGCTGGTTTTGTCGGCAATGGGAGATAAACCGGGGGCGATCGCAGATTATACTCAAGTCATCCGCTTGGATAGAAACTTTGCAGCGGCTTACAACAACCGAGGATTAGCGCTTTCGGACTTGGGCGATCAAAAAGGGGCGATCGACGATTTCAATCAAGCGCTGCAAATTAATCCCGGTCGCGCTAACACTTATTTTAACAGAGGATTGGCGCTGTTTCGGATTGGGAACGATCGCTCTGCCTTAGCTGATTACACTCAAGCAATTCAACTCAATTCCAATTATGCTAAGGCTTATGCTAACCGAGGCATTACTTTAGCGAGAATGAGAGATACAAAAGGGGCGATCGCCGATTTGCAGCAAGCCGCCCGTTTATTTAGAGCTCAAGGAATGAACGATGATGCTCAAAAAGCATTAGATTTAATTCGGCAACTGCAAAAGTAGTAAACTCAAGGGTTCAAAAGATGAGAATACTGTACGATCGAGAAGTTGATGCTCTCTACATAGAGTTACTGCCACTAGCGCCTGGAACAGCGGAAAATCGAGAATTGACTGAAGACATTATTGCTGATTTCAGCCCTGACGGTAAACTGGCTGGACTAGAAATTCTGGATGCTTCGCAAATTTTGGGGGAAGAGGATACAGCAGAAAGAGGACACAGCAGTGCTGTGTCCCTACCCAATAGCTCGATCGATCTGCTAGGATGGTGAATATCTAATAAGTTTCCAGAATTATGAACTATGAACACCCAAGAACTTCGCCAGCAGGTAAAGGAATATATAGATGAATTGTCTCCAGAAAAACTGCTCGTTGCTGCTGATTTCTTAGCTTATTTAGCAGAACGAGAAAGCAATCGAGCGACTGAGGAATTGTTGCAAATCCCTGGCTTTATAGAGGCTTTTAATAAAGCAAAAAAAGATGTAGCAGCAGGTAAGGTGACTTCCGTTGAGCAACTCAAACGAAAATACTGAGCCAAATATTGATTTATATTCGGTTGTTGTCAGTCTGAATGCTGGGGAGTTTTTTGAAGAAGCATCAGCGTCACTGCAACGAAAGCTGGATAGGTGTTTTGAGATGCTGAAAATCAACCCTCGCAATCATCCAAATATTAAGATGCTTAAAGGTGACTTGGCTGGATATTATCGATATCGGGTTGGAGATTATCGGGTTGTCTATTATATTGATGACGAACAAAAACAGGTATTTGTGACTATTATTGCTCATCGCCGTGAAGTTTATTAGGGCGATATATGAAGTAGGAGACAGATATCATATTGCAATTAATCCTGTAGATACTGTCTAGACAAGTCAAGGGGTAGCAAGTAAATAATTGGGGTCGAAAGGCTTTTGGGACTTTAAAA
>JAUBSN010000072.1:0-47804 GCA_036704825.1 Microcoleus sp. F8-C3
GATCGCGTTTGAGCCAGTCGTCGAGTACATCAAAGATGCCTCTTTCGGTCTGGGCGCGTCCGACTGCGATTGTCATTGGAGTAAAATCCTTTTGCTTGTTAAAAGACCAAGGTTTCTAATTAAAGTTAACATAACTATATATTAGAAGTTCATAAATTTCAACTAGAACAGCAGGGTTCCCCCACTAGAGGCGTACTCGATGAAAGCGTGGTTGAGAGGAATGCCATCTTGGTTGACGATGCTCAGCAAAAATCCAACTGACCCTTCGTCGCCAAGCGGCGAGTTGGCGGTGGTTGAGGAAACGAACAAACACTCTGCGCTTGCACTCAAATCCTTCACAGGGTAAGATTATCCTATTATCTGTTGAAGAAGTTGTGAGCCAAGTAATTACCGCAAAACTCAAATTAAACCTGAATGCCGAGCAAAAAATCTCGGTAGCTCGGGTTTCTTTGGCCTATCGGGATGCGCTGAACTACGCATCACAAGTGGCATTTGATAACGGTAAATCTGGCAACGGAGCTAAACTACAAAAGTTGGTCTACTCGGAGCTGCGGGCCTTATTTGGGCTTGGTTCCCAGATGGCGTGCAACGTGCCAAGACAAGTTGCTGCGACTTTTAAGACGCTGTGGACTAAAGCCAAGCACAATAGCGAGGCGGTTAAAGCTGGGTATACCAAGCGGCGCTACAAGGGACTCGATCGAGCTCCCAAATACACCTCGCGGACTTGTACGCTTAATTACCAGCGCGACTACTCCTTTAAAAAGGATCGACGGGTCAGTATTAACACCCTGGATGGTCGAATTGTTGTTCCGTTTGATGGCTACAACAAGCACATCGATCTGATGCGAGCGTCCAAGAAGATCGGTGCTGCTAAAATTGTCTACCATAAATCCTCGAAGACTTACTATCTAATGGTGAGCTTGGAGGTGGAAACGCCTACTCTCGACCCACTGAACATCACTAGAATTTCTGGTATAGATGTGGGAACGAGATACCTCGCAGTCGAAACAGACTTAGCTAATAAGTCGAGTTTCTATTCGGGCAAGGCGGCTAGACATCGAGCCAACCGTTATCAAAAAGCCAGACAATCTCTACAGCGAAAAGACACCCGTTCGGCGAAGCGAAGATTAATCGCTTTGTCGGGACGGGAGAGACGGTTTATCGCTGATGTGAACCACCTGATTGCGAGTAAAATCGCCAAGCCTAACAGCCTGATTGGACTAGAAGATCTGACCGGAATACGCGATCGAACTAAATCTAAATCGGGCAAACAGGCAAGCAAGAAACAACGGAAAGCTAACAGGAACGTGGCTCAATGGTCGTTTGCCGAATTGCATGGCTATATCGATTACAAGGCTGTGCTGCTTGGCTCGTTAGCTACTAAAGTTCCGGCACATTACAGCTCGCAAAGTTGCCCTAAATGTGGGCATACCTCAAAGGCTAATCGACCGAACAAGGGGCTGATTTTCCGCTGTGAATGCTGTGGGCATCAACTTCATGCAGATCTGGTTGGGGCGCGAAATATCGCACTTAGAACGTTGCTCGTCCGGCAAGCCTGGATGAGTACTGGGGTCTTGTCAGCACTCCCTCATGTATCGAGCTGTGAAGCCAAAGCTGAAATCCTTTCGAGGTTTTCGGAATTGAGGTGGAGTTCAGATACAAGCCCCCATCATAGCGGTACTCCGCTTGATGGCGGGTAGTTGACGATAATTAGCAAGAGTTGATACACGATGCCGACCGGTCGATCGCGATCGCGTCAGCGAAGCGTCACGCTCGGTGGACTAATTGAATTAAGATTTGGCTTTAAGGCTGTTTAATTTTATGACTGCAAAAACAATGACCTCGATCGATCCTGTACTGCGCTACCCGGTTTTGGGCTCCCGCCGCTTCAGCAATTACTGGTGGGCGACGGTGGTCAGCATTGGAGGGACTGGTTTCCTGCTGTCGGGCATTTCCAGCTACTTGCACGTTAACCTGCTGCCTTTTTCTGACCCGACTCAGCTCATTTTCATCCCCCAAGGCATTGCGATGAGTTTCTACGGTGTCTGCGGCGTGCTGTTGGCGCTTTACCTGTGGCTGACTATTCTCCTTGATGTCGGTGGCGGTTACAACGAGTTCGATCGACAAACTGGTAACATTCGGATCTTTCGCTGGGGTTTTCCCGGCAAAAACCGCAAGCTTGATTTTACTTGCAAGACATCGGACGTGCAATCTGTGCGGGTGGACATTAGAGAAGGTCTCAGTCCCCGCCGCAGTATTTATCTTAAGCTCAAAGACCGCCGTCAGTTTCCCCTGACTAGAGTCGGACAGCCGATTGCTTTGTCGGAAGTGGAAAATCAAGCGGCCGAATTGGCTCGATTTTTGCAAGTTCCCCTAGAAGGACTTTAGGGATTTTCGATTTTCGATTTTCGATTTTCGATTGGTAATGTCTCGTGGGGTGCGCCGAAGCGCACCTTACCTACCCGGTAAGTGAAAAAGATCGATCGGCGAGTAAGCCCGTTACCAATTTTTGAATCTATCAATTAACAATACTGCGGATAGTTTTTGATTGCCAACCGTAGAATAAGGGTTTCAAGGCGATTAGGCAAGTTCGCTATCCAAGGAAAATCGCGGTTTTTAGACTTCGAACTAAAAACAGTTCGGACTATTGAATTAAAATCTTTAGTTGCAAAGTCTGTAATTGACTCAAAGTCATTAACTCAGGGCTAAAGCCACTGAGCTTGTAAGAGAGATCGAAGCAAGCTATAATGACCAGCCTAAGTCTTCACTGACTACGTTATATAGGTTATAACACCGGAGAATGCGACGCTAGTTTTCCGCTCTGTTGTTTACAGTTAAACAGTCTTAAAGTCACTGAGACAGTGCTGTAAGCGTGACAAGCCTTTATAACATTGGCGAAGCGAACTTTACCCCAGTAATGGGAGTTTGAGGCAACCATACCTCATCGGAGAGGTTGATTTAATTCCCTCTCCAACCCCGCAAGGGGGATTCAATGCGATTAAAATCGCCGGGTCGTTTTCCTCTCAGGACTGAAGTCTCTGAGCTTCCCACTTACCGAATTTTCTGTGAAAATACAAATGCAAATGCAAATCAAAATTCAGCGGTGGTTGTTCTCAATTTTAATAATTGGTGCGTTGTTTGTCGCAGGATGCGGTAGTTCCCCTGTGGCAAACTCGACTCCGACATCGAATCCGGCGTCGGGTGAAAATATTTCTTTGTCTCCGTCTCCTTCTCCTGCTGCTGTAGCGGCGAGTTCGCAATTTAGCAATTTGCCGCGATTGGAAGGAAAAGCAACGGTGGTGATGACGGTTAAAGGTTCTCCAATTACGATCGAACTCGACGGCACAAATGCGCCAATTACTGCGGGCAATTTTGTCGATTTGGTTCAGAAAGGAGTCTACGACGGGCTGGTATTTCACCGAGTCGTGCGGGAACCTCAGCCTTTTGTAGTTCAAGGCGGCGACCCCCAGGGCAAAGACCCTAAATTTCCTACAGCGCGACTCGGAACTGGCGGTTTTATTGACCCAAAAACGTCTCAGGAACGCAGGATTCCTCTGGAAATTAAAGCTAAAGGTGCTGCCAATCCGACTTACAGCGCGACGCTAGAAGAAGCTGGGGTTAAGGAGAAACCAGTGTTGGTGCACACTCGCGGGGCTGTTGCTATGGCTCGATCGCAGAGTCCTGATTCGGCTTCTTCTCAGTTTTACTTTACTTTGACGGATGTACCGTTTTTGGACGGTAGCTATGCGGTTTTTGGGTACGTCAAGCAAGGCATGGATGTGATTGATAAGATTGAAGCGGGCGATCGCATTGATAAGGCTACTGTTACTCAGGGTTTGGAAAATTTTAAGCCTGTTCAGTAGTCAATAGTCAGTCGTCACTCGTCATATCAATTCCGGTTGCACGATCGAGATGATTGTTGACGGTTGACGGTTGACGGTTGACGGGCGGGTCGAAAAACTCAATGGTTGTTGAGTGTTGAGTGTTGACTCGATTTTATAATTCCGATGCAACCGGAAACGATATCAGTCGTTGGTCGTGGGTTAGTAGTTAATAATTAGTTCCAATCATCAATAACTAATAACTAATGACTAATAACTAATGACTAATGACTAATAACTAATAACTAATGATTAAAAACTTGGGAAGCTGAGGGCAGATGTGGATGTTGTTGTTACTGGAATTGGTCTTGTTTCGGGTTTAGGGACTCTGGAAAAAAGCTGGACAAGACTGTTGGCTGGGGAATCAGGAATTCGGCAACATCAACCTTTTATAGAACTTGAACGGCAACCTTTGGCTGTAATTGGCACTAAACCTGCCGATTTAATGACTTTAATTCGGCAGGTTTTAATAGATGCTGTGCAAGATGCTAATTTGACTTTGCCTTTGCCCGATTGCGGGATTGCGATCGGTTCTAGCCGTGGATTCCAAGCAAATTTGGAACTGTTGGCAAGCGAAGGAAGTTCGGCAGCCGTTGTACAAGATGTAACGGATGTAAAGGATAGAAGGAAGAAGGAAGAGGGAAGAAGGAAGAGGGAAGAAGGAAGAGGGAAGAAGGAAGAGGAAAGAGAATTCTCAGTTACCGATGCCCAATGCCCAATGCCCAATGCCCAATGCCCAATGCCCAATGCCCAATGCCCAATGCCCAATTCTCAATTTGTGAATTTTTTGCCTCACATGGGGGCAATCGCGGCGGCGAGGGCAATTGGTTCGACGGGACCGGTGCTGGCACCGATGGCTGCTTGTGCGACGGGCCTGCAGTCGATCGCCCGCGCTGTTGATTTAATCCGCACCGGTGAGTGTCAGCGGGCGATCGCAGGTGCTGTGGAAGCGCCTGTCACACCGCTGACTCTGGCTGGATTTAGCCGGATGGGTGCTTTAGCAAATACTGGGTGCTATCCCTTTGATGAAAATCGGGAAGGCTTTGTGCTCGGTGAAGGCGGGGCTTTATTTGTATTAGAATCGGCAGAGTTGGCAAGGCGTCGCGACGCTAAAATTTACGGTCGAGTTTCCGGTTTTGGCTTGACAAATGATGCTTGCCATGCTAATGCGCCGGAGCTGGGGGGGGAAAGTGCGATCGCGGCGGTAAATCAATGTTTGAAACGGAGCAATTTAGCGGCGGTAGATATAGATTTTATTCACGCTCACGGTACTGCAACTGAGTTAAATGACCGACAGGAAGCACTGTTAATTGAGAAGTTATTTCACCGAGGAGTTGGTGTTAGTTCGACTAAGGGGGCGACGGGTCATACTTTGGGAGCTTCGGGAGCTTTGGGCGCGGCTTTTTGTTTGATGAGTATTAAATATCAGATGTTGCCGCCTTGCGTTGGAATGAAAAAACCGGGGTTTGAATTAGATTTTGTTCGCTGTGCGCGATCGGCTATTGTCAGAAATGCGGTTTGTTTGAGTTTTGGCTTTGGCGGGCAGAATGCTGCGATCGTTTTATCGGGAGATCGTTAATTTTTGTAAACTCGGTCGATCGGCATTTAAATTACACGATCTGTCTACAGTTAAAATCTTCTGAGGTGGCCGGAGAACCCCCCGCACATCCAATTTAAATCTCAAAAATAGTACAATATTTATGTATTTTAGTCAATTAACTGAGAATTGTGGTGAGATTGCTGGTGCTGCTGTCCTAGTCTGGCTCTGCATCCAGACGCCGCTCCTTGCGTCCGAGGCTGGGATGTCAGAAAATAGAGACAGATTCAAGCAGCATTGTATTTTATTAACGCACCGATGGCGATCGGCGAAAATAGAAGAAAGAAACTGTTTAGATTAAGTCTTAGGTATTTTCACATGGATCTGGCATCTCATCGATTTATGTCTTATTTTGAACCAGAGCAAGCCGCTCACCTTTGCCAAATAGCTGTTTTGGAGAGTTTTGCTGAGGAAACGCTGGTTTTTGAAGAAGGAGAAACAGCGGATTTTTTATATCTAGTTTTAGAAGGTAAAGTGGAGTTTACCAAGCGGCTTGAAAATCATAAATATCAAACTGTTGCTGTCGCTAAGCCAGACGATTATTTTGGCGAGCTCGGAGTTTTAGACGGAGAGCCGCGCAGTGCTAGAGCTGTGGCAGTTGCAGGCTCGACTTTGGCCAAAATAGGCCGTGAAGAACTAATAACAACTCTTCAGTTTGCTAAAGGCAGTTCGGTACTGCAAATGTTTAGCTTCATTACTAAAAATTTACGGGATACCACGGATCAATATGTTAGCCAGTTGGTACACAAACAAAAAATGGTATTGGTAGGAGAAATGGTGAGTACAATTATTCACGATTTCAAAAGTCCTTTTACCGGAATAAAACTCTCCACAGAAATGCTCAAAGAAATGCACGAAGATGAGGAAACTCAGGAGTGGTGCGAACTTATTCAATTGCAAGTTCATCGAATGCTGGGAATGGCTGAAGAAGTATTAGAATTTTCGCGAGGTAATTCTGTATTCAATAAAAAACCAGTCAATTTAATTCAGACGTTGCAGCAGTTTGAAAAGTTGAACAGAGTTTATTGTGAAGCAGCAAAAGTAGATTTAGCAGTACGGGTGACAGAAGTAATAGTGGAAGCAGATGAAAATAAGATTTTGCGCGTTTTACAAAATTTAGTTGGGAATGCTGTTGAGGCTTTTGGCGGAAGAGGGGGTCGGGTGGAGATTGCGGTGACACAAAGTGAGGAGTGGGCAGAAATTAGCATTTACGATAACGGCCCAGGCATTCCTACGACAATTAAGGAAAAGTTATTTGAACCGTTCGTGACTTATGGCAAACGGACTGGTACTGGGTTGGGAACGGCAATTGTTAAGTCGATCGTTGAGGCTCACAAAGGGCAAATTACTTATGAGTCAGAGGACGGAAAAGGCACAACTTTTTACATACGGTTGCCAAAAATTATGGATTTAGCAGATCGAAATTAAGTAGCTAGGAAAATATATACTTAGGACTTTCTCACGCTTGCCTCAGAGACTTGGCTGATGAGTCAATATATTGTTATCAAACAATATATTTCTAATAAACGGGGTTGAAGAGCTTAAGTCATAATACTGTGTAGCGACTTGCAGAATCAAGTAGAATTGAATTAACGAAGCGCTAAAAATCTGATGCCAGTTACTATTCAAACCTTACCCACAGAAGTTATCAATTTAATTGCTGCAGGCGAAGTGATTGACTCGATCGCCGCAGCGGTACGAGAATTAGTTGAAAATTCTTTGGATGCTGGCGCAACTCGCATCGTTGTTTCTGTCTGGCCCGAACAGTGGCGGGTGCAAGTTGCAGATAATGGTACGGGAATGGATCTGGAAAATTTGCGGCAGGCGGCTTCGCCTCACAGTACGAGCAAAATTACCGCGGAAGCAGACCTTTACAAAATTGATACTTTGGGATTTCGCGGGGAAGCTTTGCACAGTTTAGCTCAGTTGGGCTGTTTGGAAGTTTTGAGCCGATCGAATGATTTGGGATTGGGGGATGTTTCGGAAAATCGAGAGTCGGCGCCAACCCCCGCCAAACCATCATTTAACAAGGGGGGAGTTGAAAATGCTCGATCGGGCTGGCGGGTGGTTTACAATAACGCGGGCGTTGCTGTGGAGGTGGAAACAGCGGCGATCGCTCCTGGTACGGTAGTCACTGTTGATAATTTGTTTGGCAATTGGCCTGTGCGCCGCAGTTTTTTATCGCCCGCACAGCAAATGCGATCGATCCAATCAATCATTCAGCAAATTGCTATTTGTCACCCGCACGTTAATTGGCAGTTGCGTCAAGGAAACACGCCTTGTTTGCACGTAACTCCTAGTAGCACCGCAGAACACATTTTACCTCAATTCGTGCGCGGCGTGCGATCGAGCGATTTGCAGTATTTAAAGTTAGATTTGCCTGCCAGTCCTGCAAATAATAAACCAGCAAATTTAGTGATAGAAACTCAACTTGTTGGAACGGCAGTTAAGCCTAATTACCAATTACCCGTTGCCAGTTGCCAATTCCCAATCCCCAATTCCCAGCGTTTGGAGTTAGTAATTGGTTTGCCCGATCGCTGTCACCGCAGGCGGCCCGATTGGGTGAAAGTTGGGGTGAACCGGCGAGTTGTGCGATCGCCCGAATTAGAGCAAACTATTCTCAGCGCCTTTGCCCGCACTTGTCCGCGCGATCGCTATCCCGTGTGTTTTGTCCACCTGCACATCTCCCCCTCAGAAATCGACTGGAACCGCCACCCGGCTAAAGTAGAAATTTATCTGCACGATCCGAGTTTTTGGCAAGCACAAGTTAGCGCGGCAATTACTCGCGCTTTGCATTTGAACGATGAAGTTTTGCCGCCTGCCCCTATTCCCGATCGAGTGGGACAATTGCTGAAGGCATCCGAACAAAAAAGTGCTTACAGTGTCGGGATTTCCGCTAGGCAGAATGATGCGGGCGGTGAAGGGGAAAAAGCTAATCAAATAGGATTGATGGAATTGAGGGCGATCGCTCAAGTTCACAATACTTACATTGTTGCCGAACATTCCAGCGGAATGTGGTTGGTGGAACAACACATCGCTCACGAGCGGGTTTTGTACGAGCAATTGTGTGCGGTTTGGCAGCTAAAATTTCTAGAAAAACCAGTAATCCTCAGTCAGTTATCTGCACTGCAAATAGAGAATTTATCCCGCTTGGGTTTGGAAGTAGAAAGTTTTGGCGAACAGCTATGGGCTGCCCGCGAAGTTCCTGAATTGTTAGCCGATCGAGATGACTGTGCGGATGCGCTTTTTGAACTCAGTAAAGTCGCAGATTTGCAAGCTGCTCAAGTTGCGACTGCTTGCCGTAGCGCTATGAAAAACGGTACTCCTTTGAGTCTTTCCCAAATGCAGAATTTGTTGGATCAATGGCAGCAAACTCGCAATCCGCGCACTTGTCCTCACGGCCGCCCTATCTATTTTGCTTTGGAAGAATCGACTCTGGCTCGGATTTTTCGCCGCAGTTGGGTAATTGGTAAAAGTCACGGAATTTGAAACTTGATTTGACATCCGAGGGCGTTCGCCTCAATCTGGCTCGATTTTTTTAAAATCGTGAAGCTTTATTAAAAAGAGGGGCTGATTTAGAGTAAAAAACTTAGAATATATTACAATTTAAAATAATGCACTGTTTTTTATAAATGGCAGCATTTCGGCTTTCCTGTGCGATCGCTCCGAGTTGCACTTGTGTTGCTGAGCAGCTAATTTCTAGTTGATACACAAAAAAACATAAAACAAGAGTGACTTTAGTCCGGGGAGGAAAGTTCGCACCAGGTTTTAACCAGCCTGAAATATTTGTAAATTTATTGAGAGGTTGAGGGAAAGTGAGGTGCTATAATTCCCAAGGAGGTACGAAATTAAATGCTATGTTTTGAATCTACAACTTACTGCTGAAAAGCCCAGCTATCGATCGCACTTAATGAAGGGATTACTAGAGTGCCGTTCAGGGCAACGGTTGAGCTACAATCTTGCAATAGGGAGCATCTCATATTTGTAAAAACACTTATTCTGGCTCCTGCCTTCTGACTGTTTCCTTCTTCCTTCTGACTCTTTCCTCCTGACTCCTGACTCCTGACTCCTAGCTCCAATTTCAAGCGGAGGGCTGCTTTCATTGAGATGCTCCCCTTGCAATATTCGATAAATTCATCTTTATTGAATTTATTTTTTGATAAGTTTGCAGGTTCAGACATCCCTTCAACACAGGAGAATCAACCTCTACTTGAAGGCTCAGAAATCCTGCCGGAGCAGATTGATGTTTGGAGCGTAGCATCCCCGCATCTCGCCCCGGAATCAAAACTAATCTGTACCTGTATCAAAGTCTACTAAATTCTGCTACTAAATCGGTTAATGTCACAGATTATATTCCAGTAAAATTTCTGGGCGTTGCTGAATTGGGGTATGAAATTTGTAGGGGCAATCCCCCGCGGTTGCCCCACCGCTGACAGCGTAAGCTTAGAATTACCCGATCGGCCAAAATCATACTTGGATTCAGCAGCACCAATTTCTGAAACCATCTCGAATTAAACCTCCATGCGCTTAGAGCAGCTTCAAGCATTTCTTTCAGTTGCTGAAACTGGTAGCTTTCAGCAAGCGGCCCGGAAATGCGGTGTTACCCAATCGACTATTAGCCGCCAAGTGCAGGGATTAGAAGCGTCCGTGGGTTTGTCGCTGTTTCACCGCACGGCCCACGCCAAGCTGACTGTGGGAGGGGAACGCCTGCTACCTCACGCTCGCAAAATCTGTCAGACTTGGCAAAATGCTGCTGAAGAATTGGGAGACTTACGGGCAGGAAAGCAGCCGGAACTTTGCGTGGCTGCGATTCATTCGGTTTGCGCTGCTTATTTGCCGCCTGTGCTGCAAAAGTTTTGCCGCGACTATCCAGACGTGCAGTTGCGGGTGACTTCCCTCGGGAGCGATAGAGCCCTGAAAGTCCTCAAAGATGGTTTGGTAGACATAGCGCTGGTGATGAACAACCGCTATTTTACTCAAGCCCCGGAAATGTTGGTTGAGGTGCTCTACAATGAGCCGATCGAGGTGTTGATGGCGGCGGATCATCCCCTGGCTCAGTACGAACGAGTACCTTGGCCGGAATTGATTTGTTACCCGCAAGTGGTGTTTAAGGACGGGTACGGAATGCAGCGGATGGTGCAAGAACAATTTGGACGCATCGGTGCTAAACTTCATGCTGTTTTGGAACTCAACACTCTTGATGCTTTTCGGGGTGTGGTGCGGCAGGGAGAATTGATTGCTTTGCTGCCACTTTCAGCTTTGGTGGAGGCGAAAACCGATCGCACTTTAGCAGTGCGGCCGATCGGCCAAGAGCGGTCAAATTCCAAGGTTTCGGCGATCTCTCAATTGGCGGCCGATCCGGCTTGGACTCGCGAAGTCGTGTTGGTGACAACTCACGATCGAATGCAAATTCCGCCGATCTTCCATTTCTGGAATCTGGTACGCGAATTAGTGCCGCCATTTGATGCAATTAACCTAGAAAAATCAGGCAGTTAATACCATTTTAGATTTGAGAATTTAGAAGGAAAATGACTGATGAAATAAGGGTTTGTATATTTCCAACAATTGCCTTTTTTTTGGGAACTGGTATAATTCGATAACTTTAAATAGATAGTTCTGAAAATTAAATTTAAGACGGTTCTAATACTACCAATTACCCCTTACCAATTACTAACTTCAAATGTTATGAGTGATGCATTTAGAGAATTGCTGCGAAAAATTGGCAGCGGAGTACACACAGGAGAAAACTTAACTCGCTCCGAAGCAGCAGCAGCCACGCGGATGATGCTGCTGGGGGAAGCAACACCGGCTCAAATCGGAGCTTTTATGATTGCCCACCGCATTAAACGACCCACTGGGGAAGAATTAGCCGGAATGCTCGATGCTTATGAAGAATTGGGGCCTGTGCTTGCCCTCCCAAACCGAGAAAAAGGTTTTTCCGTCTCTACCGTGGCCGTGTTTGGCGTTGCTTACGACGGGCGATCGCGCACGGCTCCAATTAGCCCAATAACCGCCCTAATTTTAGCCACCTCTGGCGTCCCAACCCTCATGCACGGGGGAGATACCATGCCAACCAAGGAAGGGATTCCCCTGATTGAAATTTGGCGCGGTTTGGGAGTTGACTGGAGAAAACTGAGTTTAGAAAAAGTCCAGCAAGTTTTTGACAGTACGGGTTTGGGTTTTGTTTACCTTCCCAAGCATTTTCCTCAAGCCGCCGCTTTAGTTCCCTACCGCCGCGAAATTGGCAAACGGCCACCTTTTTCCACAATGGAGTTGATGTGGTGTCCCTGTGCCGGCGACGTTAACGTCATCTCCGGCTACGTCCACCCGCCCACAGAAGGTATGTTTCAAAAAGCCTTTGAGTTGCGGGGAATCAAAAATTATACCACAGTCAAAGGATTGGAGGGAAGCTGCGATTTGCCGCGCGATCGTACTGCGATTATCGGCATTGCTAAGCCGGACGCTGAGTTCGAGCGAGTGCTTTTATCTCACGGAGATTACGGTTTTAGCAACATAAATCCTGCCTTTGAATCAGCCTCTGAGTTATTCAAACAAATGCAGGAAGTGTTGCTGGGAAAACCCTCGGAATTGATGCAGTCCGTTATCTGGAACGGCGGATTTTATCTGTGGCGCAGCGGAGTTTGTTTGGATATGGACTCGGGTTTAATTAAGGCCGAAACTTTATTGAGTAGCGGTCAAGTCGTCCAAAAACTTGAGGAAGTTAGCAAAACCGTTAGTCTTTTGAGTTGACAGTTGACCGTTAACTACTGACTGTTAGACATCTCCAATAATTATTGTCGAACAGGCAGGAAAGCCTGTTCAAAACAGGCAATTAGTGCGATGACTACTGATATCAAATCCGTTAGCATCGGAATAGTAAATTCGAGTCAACAGTCAACAGTCACCAGTCAACATCATGTATGAGTGTAACCGGAAATGATATGACAACTGACAACTGACAACTGACAATTGACAACTGACAACTGACTAATGACTAATCATAAAATTGCTGTAATTGTGCTTGCAGGCGGTCAAAGTTCCCGGATGGGTAGGGATAAAGCTATGCTGGAAATTCAGGGCAAATCCCTATTGCAGCGGGCGTTGGAAGTTGCCGCAGTTGTAACCCCAGAAGTTTATGTTCTGACTGCTTGGCCCGATCGCTATCGATCGACCTTAAGCGAAACATCCCAATTTCTGGTAGAATACAATCCGGGTTCCGGGCCTTTGGTTGCATTGACTCAGGGATTGACAGAAATTGCCGCCGAGTGGATTTTACTGTTAGCTTGCGATTTGCCTTTGTTGGATGCCCAGATTATTCAAAATTGGGCAAGTCAGTTAACCGAGTTTCCCCCATCTACTTTAGCAGTTGTGCCTTATCAAAATTCGCGCTGGGAGCCTCTTTGCGGCTTCTACCGCCAAAAATCTCTGCCGAGTTTGCAAAGTTTTATTGACCAAGGAGGACGTTCCTTTCAAGGGTGGTTAAATCAAATCCCCGCAATCCCTCTACCTGTAGGGGAACGAGAAGCAGTAATGTTATCAAATTGCAATACATTAGAAGAGTTTGAGCAATTAAAAGGTAAAATGGTTGACAGTTGACAGTTGACAGTTGACAGTTGACAGTTAACTAACTGCTGACTAATGACTAATGACTAATGACTACTGACTGCTGACTAATGACTACTGACTAATTACTAATGATTAACGAATATTGGTTGCTCGATCGCAATATAACATTCCTCAATCACGGCTCTTTTGGAGCTTGTCCGATTCCCGTACTGGAAGCGCAAACCATTTTTCGGGAACAACTGGAAAGAGAACCATTGCGCTTTTTACTGCGGGAATTTGAACCCTTGTTAGATAATGCAAGAAATCAGTTAGCAGCATTTATCGGTGCGAGTGAGGATGACTTGGCGTTTGTCCCGAATGCGACGACGGGAGTAAATGCAGTTTTGCGATCGCTCTATTTTTCTTCGGGCGACGAATTGCTAACTACAAATCAGGAATACAACGCTTGCCGCAACACACTTAATTTTGTAGCCGAGCGTACAGGCGCTAAAGTAATAGTAGCAGAAGTCCCATTTCCAGTTGAGTCACCAGACCAAATTATTGAAGCAATAATTAAATGCGTTTCACCGCAAACAAAGTTAGCCTTATTAGACCACGTTGTCAGCCAAACAGGTTTAATCTTTCCCATCAAACAGTTAGTCGGCGAGTTAGCTAACCGTGGCGTGGATGTATTGGTAGACGGAGCTCACGCGCCGGGAATGGTAGCACTGAATTTAGATGAAATTGGCGCGGCTTACTATACTGGAAATTGCCACAAGTGGCTGTGCGCGCCGAAAGGTGCGGGATTTTTATACGTGCGGCGCGACAAGCAAGATGCCATTCGCCCAACTACAATCAGTCACGGTGCTAATTCGCCGCGCGCTGATAAATCACGCTTTCAACTAGAATTTGACTGGATGGGAACAGTCGATCCTAGCCCCTATTTGTGCGTACCTGTAGCTATTGATTTTATGGGTTCTTTGTTGAGAGGCGGGTGGCCGGAGTTGAGGGCAAAGAATCATGCTTTAGCATTGGCTGGGAGAAAAATATTGGCGGACAAATTAGATTTGTCGCTGCCTTGTCCTGATGAAATGGTGGGTTCTATGGCTGTTGTGCCGCTGGCAGACTCCCAGTCTGATGTGGTTGCAAAGGGAGGAATTCCACCTTTGCAAGAGGCGCTGTGGGAGATTTTTAAAATTGAAGTTCCGGTGATTCCTTGGCCGGATGCTAGCAAGCAGTTGGTGAGGGTTTCGGCTCAGTTATACAATACTTTGCCGCAGTATCAATATTTAGCTAATGCCCTGGTTGAGTTGACTAGAATTTGAGCTACAGCTTCCCGCAAAGAAACATAACACCCAGTTACAAACAGTTATATGTTTGTAGTTAGGGTGTCAGTTATCATAGTTTGAGACAAGACAGATTATTCCTCCTTACTATAAACCTAGTAAGGCTTATACAAATAAGCACAACAAAATTAAAAATTATGCAATAAAGCACCTTTATTACTGTTTAATTTTGCTGCTATTTACCTCTAGTTAAAAACTTACAAAAAAAAACACCTCTAAAACTCCATCGCTCTCAACTTCGCCCCTCGGCACAAACCGAATAAATTTTGTAAATAAGCTGCCAAAGTTCCTAAGTTAAAACAGGATTGTCAAATCGGATAGCGCACAACTTCCGCGCCACAGAATATAATGTATCAACACTTGCATTTTCGCAGGCAAAACAAAGGAAATGAAAAGAGGCGAATACCGTGTCCAATGCCATGATGGTAATTTACCCCTATCGCGAACAGTACACCTGGGTTTTCGACGACGATCGAGTCGGACTTGTCCGAGAACCATTTGTTCAGGGCGTCCCCGAAATGATTAACGCGCTTGTCGCAGACATTCCCAATGCCGTTCAAGGTTTCCGACTTTTATTTTCAGCCAATCCATTTCCCGGATATCAAGCAGAAATGCTGTGGTTGAAAGCAGAATACGGCGGTAACTGGTATCGGTGGGAAGCGAAAAATCTCGAAGGCTGGCTGTGTCCGGCTATGTTCAAATACTTTCAAGAAGCACCGCCCAAGTTTTACTGCAAAGCTGAAAAACTGCAATAATCAACAGCAAGTCAATGAAAAACTTGTCAATTTTTAAAAGACACTTTGTTGAACGAGTCGATCAAACATCTCGAAAAAAACCTAAGTTATTCCTATATATAGTGGGGATATTTTTTCTAGTCTTCACCGCAGCCATCTCGGCCACATTGGGGGCAATTACCGCCCTTTTAGCTCCCGTGGAACCGCCAATTATCAATAGAGTATTAGAGGCGACGGGCTTTGACTATCTATCCTCTAACCGCTCTGGATACCGCCTCTCGCGGTCAGTTAATATCTTGATATTGGGAATTGACGGCGTGCCGGAAGCAGCAGCCAATGGCCCTAAGATATTTAACGGTCGCAGCGATACAATACTCTTATTTCACCTCGAACCTAGAGATAAATCTATTAGTTTGCTTTCAGTTCCGCGAGATACTCAAGTCGAAGTTCCCGGCATTAGCTTCGGCAAAATTAGCGAAGCCAATGCTAGAGGAGGAGCAGCTTTGGCGGCGCGATTGGTTAGCAGTATGCTGAACAATACGACAATTGAAAGATACGTGCGAGTCAGCAGCAATGCGTTTCGGGAATTAGTCGATTTGTTGGGCGGAGTTGAGGTATTTGTACCTCGCACGATGTCATATACAGATACCGCTCAAAAGTTAAAAATAAACTTAGGCAAGGGATGGCAAACTCTCAACGGAGAACAAGCAGAACAATTTGCTCGATTTCGCAACGATGGTTTAGGAGATATCGGCCGCATTCAGCGACAGCAATCTTTAATTCAAGCTATTCGGGACCGCCTCGCAAGTCCATCAGTATTGGTGCGATTGCCACAAATTGTGCGATTGATGCAAAAATATGTGGATACAAACCTAAATTATGAGGAAATATTGACGCTGGCAAATTTCGGTTTGCAATTGGAGCGAGATAATTTTAAAATGGTAATGTTGCCTGGACGTTCTAGTTCAGAAAAAGGGGATTTGAGGAGTTATTGGATTGTAGATGGGCTCGGGCGCGATCGCATTATGACACAATATTTCAACCAGAGCATACCGGATTTTGCACAAGGACGATTTCGCAATCCAACCGAGTCTGTTTTGCCCAAAAACCTCAAAATAGCCGTCCAAAATGCTTCTAGCAAACCGACAGCAGCCAAAACCGTTAGTGAATTTCTCACAAAAAAGGGCTTTTTTAATGTATCTGTAGTGCAGGATTCGCCCCAGAAGCAGCGTCAAAGTCAAATTATTGTTCAGCAAGGCGATTTAGAGGCAGCGAATCTACTGCAAAAAGAATTAGGTGGCGGTAAACTAGAAGCATCTTCTACCGGTGAAATTAATTCTGACTTAACACTTCGCGTCGGCGAAGATTGGGTAAAGCGATTTTAATTAGTCATTAGTCATTAGTCATTAGTCATTAGTCATTAGTCATTAGTCAGCAGTCAACAGTCAACAGTCAACAGTCAACAATGCCCCATTCCCCCTTCCCATCATCATGAAAAGAGTCTTCCGAATTTTCCTGAGCCTGTTTGTAAGTTTAGTGTTGGCTTTGGGGTGGGTGCTGCTGAGTGCTACTCCGGCATTTGCCCTGCCGAAAACAAATATTAATTACACAAATATTAATTTGTCCGATCGCGATTTTTCCAACTCGGATTTAGCGGGGGGGACATTTGTGGCTGCTGAAATGCGGGGAACCAATTTTCAAGGTGCTGATTTAACTAATGCGATTTTGACTAAGGGAGTTTTGCTGAATGCCAACTTGTCAGGTGCCAACCTCTCCGGTGCTTTGGCAGATAGAGTTACATTCGACGGCGCTAATTTGACGAATGCTAATTTTTCCGAGGCAATTATGACTCGAACTCGGTTTTTTGATGCTGCAATTTCCGGAGCTGATTTTACTGACGCGATTATCGACGCTTATCAAGTGAGTATCCTGTGCGAGAAAGCAGATGGTGTCAATCCGGTGACGGGAGTTTCTACCCGAGAAAGTTTGGGATGTCCCTAGAAATTAACACTGAAATAAAATCCCTGGCTAATTATTTGATTAGATGCACCTGTAGCGAGGTAAAATACACAAATTAAAGCCCCTCTCCAGCAAGGCGAGGGGTTTGAGTAAATTTCCAAGTATCGGCTCTATCTAGCGCTACAAATGCCTGTGCTGGCAGTACCAACTACCAAATCGGAATTCAACAGCAAATCTAAATCGGTGTCGGGATTAACAGCATACAAATCGACTTTATCTCGACCCAAAAATACCCCGATCAAAGTCCCGATTCCCGCGCCGCCGAGCACCTCTTCAGTCGCGATCGCCCGATCGCCCGTAACACCTGCGATCGCCGCGGCTGCTGCTGCACCCAACGCCGTATTCTTAATCAGATTGCCAACATTAACGCCCTTGGTAACAGTTTCTTTCCTAGTAATCACTTGCGAAGTGGCATTGAGAGGCACTCTGCTGCCGTTGAGGATACTTAATTCTTGAGCCACAAACTGAACGCCAGAAGCAGTCGATCGCAATTCGCCGCTAATTTTCGAGCCTTCCGGTATCAGCACTTGGCCGTTATTGCCCGCGATATCAGAAGCTACAGTCAGCGTAATCGGAGACTTGTCATTGGGGCCGAGCAAAATCTTGCCTTTTGTGTACTCGATGGGGATAGTCACCCCCTTGGGAATTTGCACGGCAACAGATTCGCTAACATCAATCTTGGCAATGTAAGGAGAATTAATTGCTCTTGCTTGATTGCTACTCACTAATGTTTGATAGATAAAAGCAGCTACTTCAGCTCGCGTTGCTGACTTGTTCGGTTTGAGAGATTTAGGATTGGGATAGCTGACAACCAACTGTTTTTCAGTAGCAGCAGCAACGCTTTTGACAGCATAAGTTTGGATCTCACCCGCATCATTATAGTAGCCGAGAACATCTTGAAAATCGCACGTAGGCTCATAGCCCATTCCGTTATTTAAAGCGACTACAACTTGAACGCGAGGAATCTGCTGTGCCGGTCTGAAAACATTGCCGGGATAGCCAGACATCCATCCCATTTCGTAAGCTTCGGCGATCGCCCCGCTTGCCCAAAAATTAGACGGAACATCGGCAAACCTTACAGCACCGCGGGTTTTTGCCTTTTTCACCGATCGCACCATTGCCGCGAATTCAGCCCGCGTTACCGGTGCATCCGGGCGAAAACTGCCATCGGGAAATCCTTTGATAATTCCTCTTTCTGACAAATCTTGAATAAAGTCTTTTGCCCAGTAGTTATTATTAACGTCCGAAAAAGCTGTCTGAGCAAAAGCAGGCGCGGGACCTAGCATCGGCGCTGCGGTTCCGGCAACTGTTCCCAGTGCTAATAAAACAGATGTACCGGATTTAATGCGATGTAATACAGACATTTTTTGATTCTCCAATTTCCACAAGTTTTTTATTGAGGACAAGCAAGCTGTTAATAGGCTGATTGATTCGGGCCGAACTTGCTCTTTCCCTCACTTATGTAATCATTGTTGAATGTTTTTATTTTTCGTGGGGTGAAGATACGGTATTTAAAAATAAATATTTTTCTGGTGATTGGGGAATTTTAAAATGCTTAAATTCCTTAAAATCCTTATGTTGCTTATCTCCCTTATCTACCTGGTTTCTGCAATTAACAGGATTTACGGACAAAGCGGGTTGATATGCGATCGCGATCGCATACCAAATTGCATGAGATTGATTTAACAAAAAAGTAATGACCTCTCGCTAAAATTTAACTATCGGCGATCGCAATATTTTGGATCTACATTAAATCAAACACAAGTTTTTTTTCAATTTTTATAGGTAGTATTGCAGTAGGGGTGAGTTAATTGTGCGTTTTTTAAAGTTCCTAAACCCCCATCCGCTTTTCTTGTAATATGGTCGATACTGTTAAATCGGCTAGGCAGATACCCTCCACAAATTTTACAAACTGGCCAGCCTGGTAGAGCATCTCTAATAACTGCAGATGCTTTGGTTTCTCTAGAAAATTCTTTACTCTGAATTTCACCAGTGTCGGCTTTCTTTGGAATTCTCAAAGTTGTAAATTTTTTATCACCGGATTTTATTTCTGTGATAACATTTTTTTTATCTACACCTCCTGACAACTTATTAATGACTTCTAAGTAGAAGTCTCTCACTAGCTCTCTAGCTTGTAATGCGTCACTCTTCTTAGCAACAAGTTGTGGAACCATATCATAATTCCAAATTACCCATTCAAAGTCTTTTCTTACCTTTATCAATTTAGACCAGGATTTAGTCTGTTGTAAATGTAAAATTAAACTGACCACCCCATAAAAGGAACCAATTTTTGGCTTTCCTTGTTGAGTATAAAAGTATACCAGTGGATGTAAACCCAGAGATGAAGGATCGTTGCTATTAATTCTTTGAGCCACTTTTTTGCACTGCTTTAGTAGTTCAATGGTTTTATCGCCTGTTGAATCTTCTCCCAACTGATTATCGGTTGATATGTTATTGACAATATTTATAAATTCTAAAATTAATTCCAGTTTATCCGAAGATGAAAGATTCCCCACAATTGGTACATCTAATGTTTTAATGGGATTTGAAAGTTTGGGCTGAAATATAAGTTCGTGTATTTCTTGCGCTACTGTTTCAATCTCATCCTGTTTTTGTTCAGAGAACTCCGACCAATATTTATGACCGTTACCACTTCTCACGATCGCACGCGCCGCCACACCATTAGGTGTTTTGCGTGCTTGTAGCAACCTCATCTCAGTCTCGCTAATCGGGGCTGCTTTCTGGTTGATTTTGAAAAAAGATTCCTCCGCTTTCATAGCATCACCTTCAACCCATTGAAGTGAAATCGCTGAAGCTCCTAAGTTCCTAGCTCTTTCCTGCATTTTAGGGTTAACTTTACCTGGTTGTAATGTCAATGATTGATAATCTTTGTAAGCTCCTATTTTCTCTTTAATTAGTTTGCGAGTTTCTTTGGCTGCCTCTTTCTGCTCGTCAGTGATGTTGCCGTCATAAAATTGTTTAGAAATCTTACCATCGCCATAATCATCATTAATCCAAGCAAGTAAGGAACTCAGTCGATGAGAACCATCAACGACAAAATAGTGGCTACTACCTCGCCAAAGAATAACTGCGGGGATGAGATCTCCATCTAAAAAACTCTCAATGAACTCGCAGATTTTTTCTGCATCCCATTCATTAGTTTCTCTTTGAAAATCCGGTTTTCGTAAATATGGATAAAAGAAGGAACCTTGTTCTAGATCGCGAATACCCATAGTGAGGATACTTCTTCCCATATTGCGTTCCTGCTGATCTTTAATTTCAAATGCTTCTCGGGGAATAAGTGCATCTAGACTAACTGGGTAATTTTTGGATGATTTTGCCATTTTAAGTATCAATTGTTACTTTTTAGTAGTTTTTGAGTTTTCGCTTGATAATCTTCTTTTTGAGCAATGAAAGTCAGGCCAATTTAGCTCAATCTAGAGGCTAAGCGCATCTTCAGAATGTCGCGCAAGTTAGCAATGATGACTAATGACTAATGGAGGCTAGCGGTTCCCAATTTGTCACATCTTCAAATAAAGATTGATACCCCGCTGCATTGGGATGTAGCCCGTCTGCAATCAGGCGCGATCGCCACCAACCACTGCCCCGATTTATCCATTTATCAAAAATATCTAAATAGGGAATTCCCCGCAACTGACAAGCTAATTTCGTTGCTTCCTTATACCGATATTGGTCGGCATGACTGTAATACAAACAATCTTGAAAAGGCATTTTACTTTCATCCACCGGTACCATCCCGACAAATATCACCGGACAAAGTTGTTGGGACAGGTTTAACAAATGATCCAAAACAGTTTTAAAATGTTCAAAATCAGTGTAGCTGCGCCCGGTAGGCGACTGCACTCTCGCCGAATCGTTGAGGCCTACGGAAAGAATAATCGCATCCGGGACGCGGTTTCTGAGTTCGCCCCGGTGGCGAAACTCGTTTTCTAGACGCTGGGCGACTTGATAGGTGCGATCGCCCCGAACGCCCAAATTGTATAAAACGTGTCCTGCACTCTCCGGTAACATCCACTGGCGCCGCAATCTTTCCACCCAGCCACCGCCTACACCGTCGCCGAAACCGTAGATTAAGCTGTCGCCGAAAGCAACCAATTTGAGGGGATGAGAATTTCCCCGATGCAAGTGACCAAAGGAATAGGCTGTTGCTGCCTGCATAAGCAATGATACTCAGTTAATAAATTATGAATCTTGACATAGTGAATTACTCGACGTTCATCTGAGTACAGATAGAACGCGGGCTTCCCAATTCAACCGCAACAGCCTCTACAGTAGTAGACTTGCGTCCATACCGTTTTGGTCTTACATTGCGTCCAAGGGCAGTAGCGCTGATTCCCAACGCCAAAATCCGTAAGCCTTCATTTCTGATATTGATCGCCGCATTCACATCTCGATCGTGTCGCTGATGGCAACGAGGGCAATCAAACGAGCGGACACAGAGATCCATCTTTGGGATTTGTAGCAGCGTATTTGAGCAAAGGTGAGAAGAGGGAAAAAACCTGCCTATTTCTAGATAAGTCTTGCCGTCAAACTCTGCTTTGTATTTGAGCATGGTGCAAAACATTCCCCAACCTGCATCACTAATTACGTGGGCAAGATGATGATTTTTGACCATGTTTTTCACTGCTAGATTTTCCACCACGATAACTTGGTTTTCGTTAACTGTCTTACGGGACAGCTTGTGGAGGAAATCCGAGCGCACTCTCGAAATTTTAGAATGCACTTTTGCCACAGCAATACGAGCTTTACGCCGCTTGTTAGTGGTCTTATCCTTTTTGCGAGATAGCTTTCGCTGTTTGCGTTTTAAGTTAAGCTCATGCTTCTTAAGATGCCGTGGGTTTTGGTATTTTGAGCCATCCGAAGTGACGGCAAAATCAATCAGCCCCAAGTCAAGCCCAATCGTCTTGCCTTCACTACTGGGTTCTGGCGAGTCAAGACCATCCTCGACCAATAGCGAAGCATAATAGCGACCATCAGGCATCCTCGACACCGTAACAGTCCTCAACTTTCCTTCTATGTTTCGATGAACCTTAGCTTTTACCGTTCCTAAGTAACCTGGGAATTTAATTTCGCCTTGGCTCAATAGTTTGACATTTGCGGGATATTGAAGGGATTGCCGACCATGGCGATTTTTGAAAGATGGATAACCAGTACGTCCGTCAAAAAAGTTAATGAACGCTTGAGATAGATTTAGCACAGATTGCTGAAGACATTGTGAATAGCAAGTTTTTAGCCATTCGTGTTCAGCTTTCCAAAACGGGATCTGCTTTTTCATCTCAAGAGCAGACAAACCTTTACCCGTCTCTTTGTAAGCTATTGACATAGCCGCAAGTGACTGATTCCAGACCCAACGGCCACACCCAAAAGCTTGAGCCAAATGAGCTTGCTGTGCATTTGTGGGGTAAAGTCTGACCTTGACTGCTTTTAACATTCCATTATGTTAACACGGTTTACATAACATGATAAATAATAGGGTGGTGGCAGAGATTATTGGCCAAGTCGGCGGGGCATCGAACCCCTTGACTCGCACAGCGAACATCCCGTCGATCGAGGTCGTGCCATGTTTGGCGCGGGGCTTCCCGCGACTAAGCTAAACTAGAATGTAACATTACATAAAGTAGGTAGTCTCATGGTTAAGCGTCCAACCTTCGATTCAACTCAGCTAACCCGACGCGCGGAAGAGTTGATCGCTGCTGCATCCAACCGCTATCGGATTACGGTACAGGTGGCGAACCGCGCAAAACGCCGTCGCTATGAAGATTTTGACAATATGGACGACCATCAAATGAAACCTGTAATGCGGGCGATATTTGAGATGTCGGACGAACTGACTCAGCCGGAAATAATCGGAGATATTTAGAATTCGGGAGTTTTGGGTTTTGAGTGGAGAGTTTCCAGCAACTTTTGTCAACTCAAAACCCAAAACTTTTGCAAACTAGACTGGCGCGCCTCCGCGAAAAACTCGGTTTATTTTATATACGCAACTGAGCCGGAAGCTCGCACTTCTAAAAAACGCTTTTTATAAAATCTGGAGGCTGCCAACAGGGTTGATTTTCCTAATTTATAAAGTTAGAAAGTATGACTCCGATCGCCTTAAGATTATGAAATTATTCTATGTTTGAAAGTGTCAAAACTGTGAATAAATTAAAGCAGGGCTTAAGTTTTCTGTTCGTTACTTTGAGTGTGGCGATTTTCACGCTTTTGAGTTGGGTATTGGAATCGGGCGAACTGAGTCTGTCGGCTTTGGAACCTTCGCTGCTGCGGAGTTCTGAGTCTGCGTCCGTGCAGCGGGTTGCTCAACAATCTGCGCCGTTGCAAGTGAGGGTGCAAGATGCGTGGAAATTGGTGTACGAAAAATTACCGGATTTCCCGATCGAGAATAACTACATTTCCAAGGAAACGGGAAAAGTCGATCCTAACAATACTTTAGTCGGGCGGTTGATTCGATATCACGTATTTGTCAAAGGACGACCGCCCAATTACCGCTTTGATTGGAAGTTGAGTTTAGCTGACTATTTGGGCGCCACTCCCGATTATTTGGTGGAAAGTGTTTATCCGGGAAAGGACGTTTTGCGCTCAAATCCAATGGAACAGGATCGTGCTGCTATTCAAAGGTTAAATAGAGCACAGCGGGATGCTTTGGTTCAAGCTTTGGTTGATGTTTTTACGGAGAGTTCCGGGGGTGGGCCCACACCGGCGGCGGGGGAAAAACCGCAAGGGCGATCGAATTCCCCGGAAATACCGCAGCCGCAGCCGGGAGATGCGAAGTTGCTGCTACCGTAATACTCAGGGATGCAGAAACCGGGTTTTTTATGGCAATACTGCATTTGAGCTTTTAACACTGATAAAAAACCCGGTTTCTTTCGTTTCGTATTTATGAGTAAGTCCTACTAATATCAAATCTAAAATCCAAAATCTCAAATCTAAAATCCCTCAATGGTGGAACGTGTAATTAAGACTGGTAGCGGATGGCGTTTGGGATGGAACCCGGAGGCCCAGGAGTTTCAGGGTTTGGTGGCTGGCGACGGTTGGGCGATCGAACTCACGGAGGCTGAGTTGAACGATTTTTGCCGATTGTTGGGGCAATTGGCCGGCACAATGAGTCACATGGCCTCTGAGTTAATGGACGAGGAAAAAATCGCCATTGAAGCCGAAAGCGACTTGCTGTGGGTGCAGGTGGAAGGCTATCCCGAAGCTTACAGCGTGCAATTGATCTTGAATGTTGGCAGGAGGTGCGAGGGTTTTTGGCCGACGCCTGCGGTTCCGAGTTTGGTGCAGGCCGCAAAAGTTTTAAAAGTTTTTTGACTTTTTCGGTAATTCTATGCTAAGCTGTTAAAGCTGTCGGGGCGTAGCGCAGCTTGGTAGCGCACTACTTTGGGGTAGTAGGGGTCGTGGGTTCAAATCCCGCCGCTCCGATAGATGGAATCCTTATGCACTAAGGATTCCATTATTTTTGGTAGATAAATCGTAGGTTACGCATTCTCAATCAGCGGGCGATCGAGGGTGACATACCTGGAAAAATATGCCGAAGCAGTTAAGCGAGTTAATGACATTAACCCCGACTAAGCGCTACTTTTCTCAACGGGGGATGAGGGCTATAAGTCAGATTCAGTCTAACTCTCAGGCATCTTTGTCGCCCCCCCCAGGAAAACAGTATAGCCGAGATCGAGATCCCAGGAATCGATCGCCGGCAAATACACTCTCCTGAATTACACCCCGAAACTCCTTATAGTCACGCCAGTTATCAGCCTTGTATCGGCTAGCGCAGGTTTGTCTCCTCAACATCTACATCTAAAAAGTGCAAGTGACTCTCTTCCTCAGTATTGACAGCAATCACCAAACCTCTATTCCCCCAAGAAGCGATCGCCCGGGGTGAGGCGAAGCTGCTAAAATTCCCTACTTGAATCCCTTGACTGTTTAACACTTCTATCTGCCCCCCAACATCTGCCAATACCCATCCCCAATTAACCACACAAGCAGACACGGGCAAACTTTCAAGGGGAATTCGCGCTACCTTAAGCGGCCACAATTTTATCAACAGTACCGCTGCTTTACCACCTTGGGGAATTCCCAGCAAAGTATAAGGCTCAGGTGTCAATAGGATCTGTCCGACGCTGGCAGACAACCGTACAGAACCCACCGACGTGCCGCGGCGAGTGTAAACTCTAAAAATAGTTTGGGGATGTTTTGGTTCGTTATTCGGCCAAACTGCTAAGACGTGTCGCCGATCCAAAAAAATTAATTCTGGTAAATAGTTTTCTGGTAACGGCACAGTACCGATCGGCTTCAGGGCTTTTTCCCGATCGCCCGCAGTGCTGTTTCCTGCTAAAGAATAAAAACGCAGTTCGCCCGGAACCGCTACTGTCAACCAGTTGCCGCGAGAGTCAACAGCAGCTTTTAAAGCATCTGGACCTTGGCTCAAACCCATATCCAGCAAACACTGAGGCTCCCACGAGCGATCGTTGAGCCAGTAAATTTTTTGCGGTGTCAGAACGCAGCAGCCGTGGGAAACAGGTAAAATGCCGCGCACGATTTCCGGCATGAATGAAATAGAAATAGACATTTCTCCTGTAACTAGCTGTTTTCCTGGCTGAGACCAAACCTTCACCTCTGTACCTACAGCAGCATAGAGATACGTTTCAGTGGCAATTAAAGCGGTCAATGGTGCAGGAAGTATCAGTGGCTTTGGCTGCGACAGCGAATAGCGCACAGTCCGAAGTAAATTAATAGCCGATTGTGATGCTTTTTCCTCTTCAATTTCTAGCAAAGACTCAGTTTCCGACTTCAAAGTTTTATCACCGCTGGTTGTGGGGTTTTCCCAAGGAATAATGCAGTCGCACAATTGCCTGACAGCGGGGTCGTACATGATCAGCCGCAGAGCTTGAGCCATTTGGGAAGCACTGGCAAAACGGCGGGCTGGCAGCTTTTCTAAAGATTTTTTGACTATTGCTTGCAAAGGTTCGGGGATGGCATCGGGAAGTTGCAAGCGTTGATTCAGGTGCGCCCACCTCAAGTCTCCGGGGGTTCCCCCGAAAGGGCGGTAGCCCATGAGCAACTCAAACAGCAAAATTCCAACTGCATATATATCTGACATGGGAGAATAAAGACCGTAAAACCTCTCTGGGGCCATGTAAGCAGGGGAACCTACTGTAGCGTCGGGAGAAATTTCTTGGTGGAGGCGAGTCGTACCGATTTCTGGCAGGCGGCGCGCGATGCCAAAGTCAGACAGCCGGGGCGACCAACCTTTGGAGCCCAAAGTTAGGAGGATATTTTCGGGTTTGATGTCGCAGTGAACTACGCCTCGGCGGTGGGCGTAGTCTAAGCCTGCTAAAACTTCCATGACTAGCTGCAAACCTTCGAGCAGCCGCAATGGGCGGTCTTGTTTGAGCAGGTTGCGGAGGGTTCCTCCCTCGCAGTAGTCCATAACCAAGTACCTGCCTGTAGCTGTGTGTTCTAGAGCTCGGCAGGTGACAATGTTAGGGTGCTGCAAGGTGATCAGAAACCATAACTCTCGCAAAAATTCGCTAGTTGGGGCTTTTTGATGGCTGAGTTCTTTGAGAGCGACCAGTTGGCTGGTGAGGCGGGAGTCCTTGGCAGGAGCTTCTCGAACGCTGGCACAAAAGACTTGACCAAATTGTCCTTGTCCGACTAGCCCTAAAATGCGGTACTTAGAATGTTGCATCGGTCTAATTGTAGAAAATGCTCGAGCTAGTATTAAAATATGTAAAGAATTCTGACAAAAATTCAAATTTTTAAATTGCTAGCAAGGTACAGGCTATGTTATCTCAGGTTGATTCTCAGCCGACAATCGAGCGATCGCACAGTCGCGCCTACTAAAATCCTTGAGTTTCGCAATCAATAGCAATCTTGCCGGATTCGAGTGCGAGATATATAACTACCTATGGCTGCTATTTTAGTCGATCGCGACTATTACAGTTCTTTTAAGACTGTCAACGAAAAATTTAAGATTTGAGCAATCGCAGCTAAGCTGGAGAATAGGGCAGACGGAACAGCGATTACCAAAACAGAAGCGCGGTTATACTATCAGGGTTAGAGAGCCGGAAGCCGATCGTGCGATCGAGCCATTTTAACCTTTTTGAGTGTTAGCCAAATTTTTTTGGCTTTGAATATGTCGATCGTACTTGCTAAATACTGAACTTGACAGGAGCAAAAATCAATATGGTTAAAATTATTAGACTAGATCCAATTTCCGAGGAAATGGCAGTCGAAACCCGATCTAATATCCTGTCTGCCTTACTTTCCAAAGACTTAGACGTTCTCAAGGAATGCGGGGGGCGGGGAATGTGCGCTACCTGCCACGTTTACATTAAAGAAGGCATGGAAGGCTTATCTGACATGAACCGGCGCGAGAAGAGGACCTTGGAAGTCATTACTACAGCTCAAGCCAATTCGCGACTTGCTTGTCAGGCTCAAATTATGGGCGAGGGTGTAGTTGTACAGTTGCCTGCGGGGATGTACATTAATGCTATTGAAAATGTCGAAGCTCTGATCGGCCGCAGGGCTCAGCAAGATTTATTACACCCTATTACGGGTCAAGTAGTTGTAGAATCAGGAAAGTTAATTACTCGTTCGATTGTTACACAGCTTAATGAAACCCGCTTTCAAGTAGGACAGTATTTAGTTCGGACTAAAGAAGCTTAAAACTGATATGTTTGTATTTTAGTAGTAGAGAAAAACTTATGTTGAGCCAACTTGCACGTTTGAGCACGGAAGCAGACGGACGCTACGCCAGTGCTGAAGAACTCCAATTTTTGAAAGACTACCTTCAGTCTTTGAATCACCGGATCAGTGCTTATAAAAAAATTCAAGCGTCTGAAACAGAAATTATGCAACAAGTGGAAGCACAAATGCAGTCTCTCGACCCTAATTTATTTCGCCGGGGGACTCAAGATGTGACCCAAAAGTGCCGTGGAGATATTGTGCAGGTCTTGAGGCATTCGGCTGCAGCAATGTTGATTGACGATACTGAACGGTTGCGCGATCGGCTCCTGCTTTGGTTGCAAACTATTTTAGGCGCTGTTCAAGTTCGCAATACTGCGACCGTGACCTACGATGTAATGAAAAAGGTACTCAAACAATATCTCACTGTAGAAGAAAGGAACTTATTTTTTCCGATTCTCGACAACAACCGCACTTTACTGGGCAAATAATCAAGGGGGGTTGACAGGTTAATGGCGAAAAACTGTGCCGTTAGGAAGAATGGCTCCAATCAACTTGGCTCCCCTCAAATCTGCCTCAGTGAGAATGGCTCCCCGGAGGTTGGCTCCTGTCAAGTCAGCTTTCTGCAAGTTGGCTTTACTCAGGTTAGCTTTGCTCAAGTCAATTTCCTGCAGGCAAGAATTAGACAGGTCGGCATTGATCAGGTAGGCTAGGCTCAAATTGGCTTTACTGAGGTAGGCTCCGCTCAAGTTAGCTTCTATCAGATAAGCACCGCTCAAGTTGGCTTCGTTCAACAATGCCTCTGCCATATTAATTCCAGTTAAAAGTTTGCGGCTCAAGTCTATACCGCCCAGATCTGCCCCGCTGAGGTTGATACCGCTTAAATGGCTGCCATTCAAAGTAATATTTCTCAGGTAGGTTTTGCTCAGGTCTGCTTTGCACAAATTGGCTCTATCCAAGCAAGCTTCGCTGAGGTCTGATTCGCTCAAGCACGCGCCGTTTAAATAGGCTTGAGTGAAGTTAGTTCGCCTGAGGTTAGCTTGCAACAGCTTGGCTTTGCTGAGGTTAGCACGGGTTAAGTTGGCTCCGGCTAGGTTGGCTTTGAACAATTCAGCTCCGGTGAGCTGTGCTTCGGTCAAGTCTGCCTCTTTGAGACTCGCCAAACTTAAGCAGGCATCTTTGAAATTGACCCCGTTGAGATTGGCTTTAATCAGATAAGCTTTACTTAGATTTGCCTCGCCCAGATCGGCTTTTGTGAGGTTGGCAGCGCTCAGATCTGCACCTGCGAGATTGGTTTTGGGGAGAATTGCTCCGGTCAGATTTGCCCAATTCAGGTGACATCCGGCGAGGTTGGCGCCGGTGAGGTTGGCGCCGGTGAGATTGGCTCCGCTGAGACTTGCTGACATGAGGTTGGCGCCGGTGAGGTTGGCTCCGCTGAGGTCAGCTTTGCTGAGGTTGGCTCGGCTCAGATGGGCTTTGGTGAGGTCGGCACCGCTGAGGTTAGCACCGATTAAGTAGGGTCGGTGCTGGTGTTGGTTGAGGTTTGCCAAGATGAGAGTTGGGGCATCGCTGGAACGGTATAAATCGATCGGACTCAAGACAATGCCGCGCAGATTTGCCAGTCTAAAATCTCTTTCGCCGGCTGCATATCGATTTAGAAGTTCGTTGGCGTCCATTAAGTTCTAGCAAAATGTTTTAGGTTGTGATTGCTTTTAATTTTTATGAGTTTCTAGGATCGGTTGTGAATTATCTAGCTCCTAGTTATAATCTGGTTTTATTTAAATAGCTCAAATCGGATTTTCCAACTCTTTAGCTTTTTTATAATTTAACTCACGGTTTTTATTATAGTGGATTTTTGGGCTGGGCAGCCATCAATTTGACAGCTATTAGTTAGTTGCTAATAGCTGTCAAATAAGTCAAATTTTTTGGATAAGTTGACTGATAATAGCTTCGTGTTGTTGTCCTTCTTCGAGGAAAGTATCTGCCGGTTGGAGGCGATCGCGCAGCCCTAAAATAAAGCGGTTGCAGTCCGCACCCAAGGATTCGCAGGAGGTTTGCAGGCAGTGGAGTTCTCGACCTGTAAGCTGACTAAAGAACGAACTTAAAATACCTGCTTCTAGAAAACAGGCTGGCTGCTTAGATTTAGGGGCTGTTTTGGCAAAAAGAGAATTAGCAGTTTTTACTATTAAAAATCCGTGTTCGGAATAGCTGGGGTCCAGTTCAAGTGTTCCCCATCCGTGAGTTTTCCAGCACTGTTGCAAGGACTGAAGAAATTCTACCATTTCCATTTCAGAAACTGGCTGACCGTAGTATTCGCTGACTTCTTCGCAAAAACGCACGTAGAAGTTTTTACCCCACCAGCGACCGCAGTTGAAAAGCACGAGGCGGGAGGCTTGACCGGTTTCTTTTTCCAAGCCGATATAAATCGCTTGAATCAGTGTTTCTGGGAGCGCTATGAGCCGATCGCCCCGCCGGTTCTCGAGAAGCCCGAGTTCGAGGTCGCCTCTGATGTAGGCATCGCTGGCAAAGTAGTTTCCAGGGAGTCGGGGCTGTTTGAGCAAGTCGCCAATATTAATCATCGGAGAATTGGGAATTGGGAATTGGGAATCGGGAATTGGAAATTGGAAATTGGGAAGAAAGCTGATTATTGATTACCTTGGTCAATAATCATGGACTGTGCTTGGTCGAAAAATGGTTGCAAGATAGCCTGGGCTTGCTCGGAAAGCAATTCTTTTAAACGAGTTTGCAGCAGATTGCAAACAGTTGCTTCGATGTTTTGAGTTTGGTGGGCTTGGACTATGCCGGAAAGCCAGTCTACAAGGCGCTGTTCAAAAAATTTGCGATCGTTTAGCAGCATAGCCATAGCGCAGTACCGCAAGACTAACACCCAATGTTTGAGCGATCGTTCTAAGGTTTCTTGTTTTTCGTCGGGGAATGTTTCTTGTAGCTGTTTGGCTATTGGTTGGAAGATGCTTGCTTCCTTATCTCGCAAAAATTCGTAAATTTTCAAGCGCTGGGCAAGAGTTGTAGCTTGACGCTTAAAAGCTATGAGTTCTTCGCCTTTTAAAAAGCGGTTTTCTGCCTGATCCAGCAGCGACTCAATCTCAGGGTGCATGGTTTTTATTAAGTGGTAGTCGGTAACTGATATAAAGAAGGAAGTTCTGCAAAAAGCAGTGTACGGGATTTAACGGATTTAACGGAGGGATTTTGAGAGAGGAGATATGAAAAATGAGGGATGAATGATTGCCATATTTTTTGTTTTCCATTTCGCACACAGATTAAAACAGGTCGAATAGGTCATCAATGGTGACTTCTGTTGGTTCAGAAATAGAAATTACTGGCAAGGGTGGCGGTAGGGGTAGAGCACCTACTTCGGGAATTCCTTCCCAAGAAATAGCTTGAAAAAAGTCTGCTACTGACTGGGTTAAAGTCATAACTGGACCGGGGATCGAGCCATTTTGGGTTTCTAAAGGTTTTCCCAACCAATTATAGTGGCCAAAGAAATCTTGGACAGACTTGTCCAACCATGAAGTTTGACTTTTCATCTTTTTTCCTGCCTGGAGAGGCCCACCATCGCACTTTCGATCGCGAAATTGGTGGGAGGAAAGGCAGGGCAGGGGATGTGCCTTTCCACGTTGTTTACCGCAATATTTCACCGTGTTGCAGTCGAGTTTGAATATCGCGGGCGTTGGCACCTTCGTTGAGCCAGAATGCTGCTGCATCAATTTTATCAGGGTTGCCGAGCAGGAACTTGCAATATGTTTCTCCCATTGAGTAACATTGGAGTTCTATGCAGCTCAGAGGCTTTTTGACTAGAGATCCGAAGAAACCAGCGAACAAACCGGCATATAGGTGACACACCGGTTTGCCTACGTCGCCCAAAGTGCGAGCAACTGCTGAGTCAAAGATATTGATGAAGATGCAGCCGTGTTTGCGATCGCTCATGTCAACTTCCCAGCGACCCCAACCTTGAGCAGTGAAAGGCCACCACCAAGTTTCTAGCAGAAACATGAGATTTGACTGGCGAATGTTCTGGTTGAATTCGGCACTAAACCATTTTTGAAAAAATTCGGAATCTTGGAGTCCCCACTGGCAACCAATAGTATACATGATGACAGAGGACGCAGGGCCGACTTCTTCTTCAAGCCCCTCCACCAAACCGATAATGAAGTCTTCGCTGGTAAAAATGTTGCGCGACTGATTCCAGTCGTCAATTGTACCCATCTGGCGATCGAAGGCAAAAAAATCCTGAAACCTATAATGGCTGTGAGTTTTAGGATGCTTTTGCTTCAGCCGCGATTCGGTGTGGGGGGAGATTTCTTTTTGGGCGGTAGAGATCATTGGCGGGTTATTCCTTTTTGGTGTTGTTTTCTGAAAATTAGACTCAAATACACTGGCCTGTGTATCCAATTTAACGTCATTTTTCTAAAGGCAAGCACAGGCCATAATTTTTTATGGCAATATAAAAATTTAAAATTTTAGGATGCTGAATTTGGGCGCTGGTTGGGACTTCTGCCTTCGACCAACTGCTGTCTGACTGCTGGCGATCGCGTGTATAACCTTAAACGGCTATGTGTTATCGTTTTGTGCAAGCTGTTCACTATATGTATAGGGCATATGAGATGAAAAATCACGCTTGTATTGCAATAGGCATCAATCAATATCAGTTACTCCAGCCTTTGAGTTATGCCCGAGAGGATGCAGAGGCACTGTACGGTTTTTTGACTGAGGAGGCGGGTTTTGCGCCGGATGGATGTCTGCTGATGACTGATAGCTCGCCGTCGCTGTGGGGTCAATCAACATATCCGAATCGGGAGAATATTCTGAGGTTGACCCAAAGCCTGTGCGCGGAACGCGTGCAACAGGGAGATTTACTGTGGTGTTTTTTTAGCGGCTACGGTGTCAGCTATGAAGGTAAGGATTATTTAATGCCAGTTGACGGCAATCCGGCGGACATTCAGGGTACGGGGATTCCGGTAGAGTTGCTGTTGAATAATCTGAAAAACGCTCCTACGGAAACGGTGTTGGTGCTGGTTGATATGAACCGGAGCCAGATTGTGAAAGCGGGGGACGCGATCGGCTCTCAAACCGTCGATCTGGCGCGGGAACTGGAAATCCCGACGGTGCTTTCTTGCCGCCAGAATCAAGTTTCGCGGGAAACTTCGGCTTTGCGTCAGGGGTTTTTTACGACGGCGCTTTTGGAAGGACTGCGATCGGGACAGTGCATGACCATTAAGGGTTTAGACCGTTTTTTGAGCGCTCGGCTGCCGGAGCTGTGCGACCACCATTTGCGTCCGAAACAAGAACCTTTGATGGTGGTGAATCCTCCGGGAAAGGCTAATTTGGTGATTTTGCCGGATGCTTCAGGGGTGCCAACTGCTGCGTTGGCCGGACGTAACGGCAATATGACGGTTGGTACGGGTGATGGGTTCGATCGCTCGCAAATGGCGACGGCTACGGCTCGAACGGATCAGCCTCCGGCAGTTGGCAACGCTCAGGATTCGCAGGTTGAGATGTCGCCCGTGTCGCAGCCGACTGCTGTGGCCGGTGCTGGCGGGGGGGGCGATCGACCGAACTTGCAAAAGCCGGAGGATGAGCCTAACGGAGGGTCGGATAAGTCATTTTTGCAGCAGCTAGTTTTGTGGAGCTCAGCTACCGCTTTGGTGCTGCTGTTGGGTGTTTTTGTGACGAACAAATCAATTTTTATCGGTCAGGAGGAAGGAGATCCTCGATCGCCTGCTGAAAATGCCCAAAACTCTGGATCTCAAAAATCTGCTGGTGCTGGGGGGTCGCAGAACCAACCGCGGGCGGTGCAAGCAGGGACTGGAACCAAGCAGCCACCATCCAGCCAGCAGGTGTGGGCTGAGGCGAAAACTTTCCTCAAGGATGGTTCGGCTTCTAGTTTTAATAAAGCAGTGGCTAAGGCTCGAACGATTCCGGCTAGCGATCCGCTCTACCCGCAGGCTCAGCAGGATATTGAGCGCTGGAGTTTGACGATTTTGGATATAGCTAACGGGCGGGCTGCTCGGAGCGACTTCCAGGGGGCGATCGGCGCCGCTAAATTGATGCCGGATGTCAATAAGCCTGTTTACAACCAGTCGAAAGAGGCGATCGCTAAGTGGGAGGAGCTATCTAAAGACCAGGATGTAAATGCTGCTTTGCTATCGGCTGCTAAGGGTCAAATTAAGCGGGGGGTTGCCTCTTCTTACAGTAAAGGCATCCAGCAAGCTAATAAAATTGAGGCCGGTCAGCCGAAGTATGAAGAAGCTCAACAGTTGATTGGAGAGTGGAGCGAAAGTATTCTCAAAATTGCTCAGTTGCGCGGCTCTCAAGGAAAGCTGAAAGAGGCAGTTGAAGCTGCTTCGCTGGTGCCGTCGGGTACTAAGAGTTATCAACCGGCTCAGAAGGAAATCGCCAATTGGAAAACTAAGCTCCAACGCCAGCAGAAAAAAGGTTGATTGAGTTGATAATTTCCCGGTTTTCCACCGGGAAATTCTCTTAGGTACAAAGCCCAGATAGGTCGATCGCTCGATACATCTTGACACTGCAAGAGGATACCTACAGAGCGATAATTTAAAACCCATAATTTAATTCACTATTTCTTCCCTGCAAATCCGGCGCCTTGGGATTTTATATGCTGTCCGATCGCTTCTTTTTTATAGGTGAAGTATATCCGAGGCGCGGATTAATTAAGATTTTCAATTCACGTCCAGGATCTGCATAAACCGGCCCCTCCACAGTCAAAAACCCGTTTTTTTACCATAAGGATGTCTGTAGGTATATTTTAAAAATAAGTTGAGGCACAAGTCCTAAATGAGTTAATTTTAATGTGCAATTAAAATACTTAATTTTTGTATTTTATAACTTCAGCTTGTCAGGTTAATTTATACTTAATTTCAACTTTAGTACCAAGTAAATTGGGCAACATTTACAGAGATTTCCGCTGTTAGGCGGTACAATAAGTAACAATGAAATATCATTTTGATGTCAAGGCTAATGAAAGCCTATTTCCTCGGTATCCGATAAAAAATAGTGACAGCAGATTTGGCATAAAAGATGTCAAGTCGAGCACTGTCGGCGCTTGCTTCAACAGCAAGACTTGATCCGTGATTTAACTTTCTTTCATTGGTGGCCCTCTTCTACTGCTAATGGCGATCGCACCCCCACTCTACAAGTCCCGTGCTACCGGACTTGATATGATTTGAGATAGGCTGATTTGACAGAACCAATTTTAAGTCGAATTGCTCAGTTAGTTAGCCAACTAAGCTAGCGCTGACTTAAGCGGTGCTGCTCTAAAACGAGCCTCTCTATTTCAAGCCTCTAGAGAGGGAGCAGTCTTACAAGATACCAATCTGGTTAAGATTGAGCTCAAACACGCCAACTTGCAAGATACTCAGCTAATAGGTTCTGATTTCTCTGGTTGTCGCGTCAAAGGAGCCTGCTTTACATACCCTCAAGGGTTAACTGGCCCACAGAAGCAGTGGCTCTGAGCCAATCGATCCTTGAATATTTTACCCTACCCGATTGCTATTTGAATGAAAAAGATTGAAGAACTTGTTGAATTTGCGATACTTTTAGTTGCTACAGAAACAGGGGTTTCGCTTAACTATATTCAAAAAGTATTGTTGCGAGAGTCTCTACTTGAAGAGCAAAAAAGTTACGCTCAAATTGCTGAAAAAAATAAATACTCTGAAAGCTATATTAAGTTTTCAGTTGCGCCTAAATTATGGCAGTTGCTTTCACAGGCGATGGGTAAAAAAGTTAATAAAAAAATTTTTCAGGCGCTGCTAGAAGAGCATTTTGTAAATCAGAACAATCCTCAGCCAACTGAGACAACAACAGCAATGCCGACGGCGGGCTTGACTAAGGAACTTGTCCTTCTAGAATCTCCAGAAGGACAAGTTCCTGTCGCTTCGCGCCTGTATATTGAGCGATCGACTATCGAACAAACCTGTTATCAAGAAATTCTCCAACCCCGTGCATTCATTCGCATCTTTGCACCTCGAAAAATGGGGAAAACTTCCCTAATCGCACGAATTCTGGATTATGGGAGGAGTCAAAATTACCACACAGTGAGACTTAGCTTGCATTGCGCCGGCACACAGGTGTTTGCTTCGAGTGATCGCTTCTTACGCTGGTTCTGTACCAATGTCACTAAACAGTTGGGTTTGGAATCTAGATTAAATGACTACTGGGACGAGGATATGGGCTCTTTGATTAACAGCACGATTTATTTTCAAGCTTATATCCTCAAGGAAATCTTTAACCCTATGGTTCTAGCACTAGATGGCATCGACCAATTATTTCAGTATCCAGAACTCGCTGGTGATTTTTTCGTTTTGTTGCGTTCCTGGTATGAGGAAACAAAGGACACTTCTGTTTGGCAAAAGTTAAGAGTCGTGATGGCTCATTCCGTTGAAGTTTACATTCCCTTACCCACTAATCGCTCTCCGTTTAATGTAGGATTGGCGATCGAACTCCCAACCTTTAGCCAAGAACAGGTGCAGGATTTAGCTCAACGTCACCAACTTACACTCACGACACCTCAAATTGAGCAGTTAATGAAGCTGACTGGCGGCTTTCCGTATTTAATTCGACTAGCTTTGTATCAAAGTAGGCGCTTGAATCTTCCTCTAAAAACGTTACTGCAAGATGCTACAACTGATAGGGGAATTTATCAACAACATCTTCAGTGCCAGCGGTGGAATTTTCAGCAACATCCTGAATTATTTGACGCTTTTCAGCAGGTTTTAACGGGTTCCATTCAGTTAAATAGAGAAGTGGGGTTTAAGTTAAAAAGTTTAGGATTAGTGCATCTTGTTGAGAATCAAGCAATTGTTAGCTGTGAGTTATATAGAGAGTATTGTCGCAATTATTTTTCTTAATTGTTGAGCTAGGTAAACGCATCTAAATTAAGTTGACAAAAGGCTGAATTTGTGGATTACTAAATAACTCAAAAAACCTTCTTAAAATTTTTAAGCCTAACCATAACGCCGGGCGATTAGATCGGAGCTTTAAGAATTTCTTTAGTATCTGTAATTCGTTATCGCGCCTCTTGGAAGCAACCTGAGCTTTTAATTGGCAACTAATTGACCAATTTAGATTATTGACAAAAGTAACAAATTATGTATTTTTAACTTTTGGTAACATAACTTTACACAAATATACCAACTTTATCTATTTCTCCTTGAGCTAAACAACTGAATAATAGTTAATTATCCTACTCAGTCATCTAAGAAAGTAACCCATGCTAACTGCATTTTAGAAGAAGAAACTGAGCTTTTATTTTCATGGAAAGGAAGATTTGTAGTGTAAATAGCAATACCGCAATCAGTGAGGGTAAGGCTATTTACTTGAAAGATGCACATGAAAATCTGTATTTTGACTGTTTAGCTGGTGCAGCAACCTTAGCACTGGGAAACAATCACCTTGTCGTACTTGATGCTCGCAAACGCTCTCAAAGCAAATCTTCCCTTACATACTCTAGACTTAAGCACTCCGGTAAAAAATGAGATTGTGACAGCAGAACAAATTGACAGCATCAGCGAAATTTTATAAGCAGGCATTCAGGTAGCAGAAAAACAATTATTATCAGTTGTTTCTCCAAAGTCTTAAGGATGTTAAAATCAGCCAACTTATTTTTTGTCAAAGATACAGCCAGTTTAGACAGCCACTTTGCGATTCTTTTGAGTCTTCTACCATGACATCCATCTCGATTCCAACTATCCGAACAGAAATCAAAGAATTTTTACACCTTGCCGTTCCTCTAGCCAGTGCCCAAGTCGCCCAATCCAGTGTCGGGTTTGTAGATACGGTAATGATGGGGCATTTAGGAGGGGAAAGTCTGGCTGCGGGTGGATTAGCATCTATCACGTTTACCACTCTGCTACAAACTGCAAGTGGCCTTGTCATGGGAGTTATTCCTCTGGTAGCAAAGGCTTGCGGAGTAGGTGACAAACTGCGGATTAAGCAGGTGGTACGTCAGGGATTGTGGCTATCACTGGTGTTAGCAGTTCCAATGATGCTGCTAGTTGGACATCTAGATATGCTGATGCTTCAGCTTGGACAAGATCCTGCGACTGTCACATTGGCAGATACTTATCTGGATGTCATGCTTTGGTCAATGTTTCCAGTCTTGGGCTTTGCTGTACTTAGAGGGTTTGTATCTGGTGTGTCGCAAGCGGGTCCTATTATGGCGATCGTGATTGGAGGAACCCTCTTCAATATTATAGGGAATTACATCTTGGGTTATGGCAAGCTGGGATTTCCTAAACTGGGACTGACAGGTATGGCATTAGCGAGTACCGCTACCTTCTGGGGTATGTTCGTGGCATTAGCCCTCTACATTCTTATTCATCCTCAATTGAAATCATTACGCATCTTTAAAACGATAGATTGGCTAAAGCCCTCCATTATTGGGGAGTTGCTGTGGATTGGTATACCAATCGGAATTTCTGCGGCCCTAGAATTTGGGCAAGTGAATGCGGTTACTTACATGATGGGTACATTGGGAACTAATGTGCTGGCAGCGCACCAAATTGTTTTCCAAACGGGGCTGATTAACTTCATGCTGCCGCTAGGAATGTCCTATGCCGCGACAGTTCGAGTGGGGCAGTGGCTAGGAAAGCAAAATCTGGAAGGCGTACAAAAAGCGGGGTACGTTAGTATGTTTTTCGGAGGTGGGGTTATGGTACTAATGGCGATTACACTAATTACCTTCTCCCGGCAAATAATTGGACTGTATTTAGACGTTAATGACCAGGCGAATGCAAGCATTGTGGCAATTGCCATTCCTATGTTTATAGTTCTGGCAGTACAGCAAATCTTTGATGGAGTACAACGAACCGCTTATGGGGCGCTGCAAGGATTTCAGGATACTCGTGTGCCAATGCTGCTAGGCTTTTTGGCATTCTGGGGAGTTGGATTGGTCAGTAGCTATATGTTGGGATTCTCTTTTGGTCTAGGTGGCGTGGGTTTGTTGATCGGGGAGGTAATTGGTATAGCAACTGCAGCAGGATTTTTTATCTTGCGGTTTCGCAAACTCATCTCAAACTACACTACTTTGGTTAATGATGAAGCACGAACAAAATGTTTGGGACGTGAATATGTTATAGTCAGACAACTTTATGAAAAAAAGAACTGCCCAATACAAAATAAATCGAAAATAGTTTAGCAGATCGTGCAGCCGCAATGGGCGATCGCTTGATGAATCATCTAGGTCAGATAGAAACAAAATCTCGTTGTATTAGTGGAGGACGTGGGTGCGGGTTAATGATTGGGGTTGAGAGCGTCAACACGCAAGCATAAGGAAACAAGCACGGCAAGTATCCTGGCTATTCACTCCTAGCCAGCCGCATTCAAGACGAGTGTCTGCGCCGAGGTTTGATAATAGAGATTGGCGGACGATTTGAGAGTGTTGTTCGTTTCTTACTAGCCTTAATAGTGACAGCAGAAAAAAAATCAGCATCAGCGAAATTTTGTAAGCATCTATTTAGGCAGCAGAAAAACAATTATTGCCAGTTCTTTCTCCAGAGTTTTAAGGAAGTTAAAACCAGCAAACTTATTTGCTGTCAAAGATACAGCCAATTTTGAGAGCTACTTCTTAACTAATTTCCCAACTCCAAAATGATTCACGTATTTAAGCTGCGGCTTTGAAATACCAACAGAAATCGACTTACCAGACAAAACAGCAACATTAATCTTTTGCGTTAGGCAAAATTTACTAGAGGAGGGAAATTATGACTAATAGTACATATGATATAATTGGAATAGGCATTGGACCATTTAACTTAGGTTTAGCAGCACTTTGTGAACCTGTAGAGGAAATCAAAGCTCTATTTCTCGACCAAAAATCTCAATTCCACTGGCATCCAGGCTTATTACTTGAAAATACTTCACTTCAAGTACCATTTCTAGCTGATTTGGTAACAATGGCCGCTCCCTGTAGCAAATTCAGCTTCCTTAACTACCTCAAAGCTCAATCCCGTCTCTACAATTTCTATTTTTTGGAAAAGTTTCATATTTCGCGCCGAGAATACAACCACTATTGTCAATGGGTGGCAGAACAATTACCTAGTTGTCAGTTTGGGGAAAGAGTAGAAGCCATTTCTTGGGAAGAAAATAGACAGGATTTTGCAGTGAAAACCCAGAGAAAGGATGGTACTAACTTTACCTATTATTGCCGAAACTTGGTTTTAGGAGTTGGTAGTGTTCCCCATATCCCAGCTTGCTTCCAAGATGTGGCTTCCGAGCAGATTTTTCACTCAGCAGAGTTTTTGCACAAGCGCGATCGCACTCGTCAATCTCAATCAATTACTGTCATCGGCTCAGGGCAAAGTGCAGCAGAAGTTTTTTATGAAATGTTGCAAGCTCAGGAAACATACGGTTATCGCCTCAACTGGCACACTCGTTCCCAAGGCTTTTATCAGATGGAATACTCTAAATTGGGCTTAGAGCATTTTTCTCCCGATTACATCCACTATTTCCACAGCCTACCGCAAGAAAAGCGCGATCGATTGCTATCAAGGCAAGACTTTCATCACGAAGGGATTAGCTTAAGCACCATTGCTAATATATACGATCTGCTTTACGAGCGTTCTGTTGCAGGCAATTATCCTGAGGTACAGTTACTATCTGGAATCGAAGTGAAGGAAGTAGAAAAAGCAGGCAATGGCTATCGTTTAGTATACCGACACTTGCAGCAGAATCAGCCGTATACTCATGAAACCGACTGTATCATTCTTGCTACTGGATACCAAGATAAAATTTACGATAGTATTGCAAATATCAGCCATCTAATTCAGTGGGACGAACAGAAGCGATACATTGTTAATATTGGCTATGACCTGGCTCTAACCCAAGACATTCCCAATCAAATATTCGTACAGAGTGGCGAGTTACACACTCACGGCATCGGCTCATCAGATTTAGGATTGGGGGCTTACCGCAACTCTGTAATTATTAACACTTTGGTAGGGCGAACCGTCTATCCTGTTCAACAGCGCAACGTATTTCAGCAGTTTGGTATCATAGGATGAATAATTATCAGTAACATCAGGTACTATCTGGAATAGGGCATAGGGCATAGGGCATAGGGCATAGGGCATAGGGCATACCTCACCGCGCGATCGAACCGCTATACTATAGTGTTTTCAAACAAGACAGGCAAAATTATTGTATTTTTTTAGGTGAGGAAAACAGGAAGCAGTACAACGCTGACTTATCGACTTGATACAACATTGCCGCTCGATATTGGTATGCCGTGCTGAGTAACTCCGAATTTACGCTGGGTGTGGGAAGATCAATCGATTTGAGATTTGAGATTTGAGATTTGAGATTGACCCCACGGATAAATGCGGGGGCTTGAGGATTTTCGATTTGAGATTTGGGATTGATTCCACGGATAAATCCGGGGGCTTGTACCACCTTTGAAATTCGCTTGTCAAAATTCCTCCCACAGGCGCTTGGCAGCCAATAACGTTGAGTAGCCCCATCTAAAGCAGAGCTTCGAGATGGGGTGCGTTCAAGCTCAAGTGGGCGAAAACCTATCCTCATTCAGCTTTTGAGCCACTCGTCACCCCTGAGGGCAGAAAACCCCACAATTTCCTCTAAAATAGTTGGTTTGAATAATCAACTTTTTATGCCCCAAGATAGCTATCAAATCGGCGGCAGTTTAACCATTGATGCACCTAGTTACGTACAGCGGCAAGCCGACTCCCAACTGTATCAAGCCCTGAAGCAAGGAGACTTCTGCTATGTCCTCAACTCCCGGCAAATGGGCAAATCCTCACTGCTGGTGCGAACCAAGCATCGCCTCCAGCAAGACGGCTTTCGCTGCGCTGCCGTCGATTTGAGTGTGGTGGGCAGCGAACAAATTACTCCGCTGCAATGGTACAAGGGATTCGTCGGTGACTTATGGCGACAGTTGGGGCTACTGGGAACCTTACACCTGAAAACTTGGTGGCAAGAACGCGACGATCTTGGTTTACTGCAACGGCTGCGGTTGTTTATTGAGGATTTGCTACTGGTGCAGTTTCCCCAACAACAGTTGTTTATCTTTGTCGATGAAGTTGACAGTCTGTTGGGGCTTAGCTTTTCGATTGATGACTTTTTTGCTTTAATTCGCTTTTGCTATAACCAACGGGCAATCAACCCAGAATATCAACGCATTACCTTTGCCATTTTTGGAGTAGCAACTCCCTCGGATCTAATTCGAGACAGAACGAAGACACCGTTCAATATTGGTCAAGCAATCGAACTCATTGGGTTTGAGTGGGAGGAAGTTACTCCCTTAATTCAAGGGCTGGAAAAGACGGTGGAACAACCTGAATCAATTGTGAAGGCAATTTTAGAATGGACGGCTGGGCAACCGTTTCTAACTCAGAAGTTGTGTCGTTTAGTCGTGCAATTGAGTCAGCGGACAATGGGGAATGGTGGCTTACTAAGCATTCCACCAGGTACAGAATCGTTCTGGATTGAGAATTTGGTCAAAACTCGCATCATTGAACGTTGGGAATCCCAGGATGAACCGGAACACCTGAGAACTATACGCGATCGCATTGAACGTAACGGTCAGCGTGCTGGTAGAATTCTAGGCATTTATCAACAAGTTTTGCAAGGAATTGAAATCAAAAGTGATGATAGCCTAGAACAGATAGAATTGTTACTCAGTGGCTTAGTCGTTAAAAACTCTGGAATATTAAAGGTAAAAAATCGCATTTATCAAGAAGTATTCAATCTGCAATGGGTTGAAAAAAGTTTAGCGACATTGCGTCCTTATTCGCAAGCGTTTGATGCTTGGGTCGCTTCAGGGCAACAGGATAAATCTCGCCTCTTGCGCGGACAAGCCTTAAAAGACGCTCAAATGTGGGCGCAAGGTAAAAGTTTGAGCGATTTGGACTATCAATTTTTAGCAGCTAGCCAAGAAGTAGACAGACAAGAATTGCAATTATTTTTAGAAGCAGAACGGCTTAAGGAAGTAGAAGCTAGGCTGGCGCTAAAGAAAAAAAGTGCCAAACGCCAAACTTATTTGATTGCGGGACTTTCCTTCGCTTTAGTGAACGCGATCGCAGCGGGAATTTTCGCTTTCTTCCAGTACAAAAAAGCCCTCGCCAGCCAACGCAATGAAGAAATTGAAAAAATTCAAGGAATCGCTAGATATTCGGCAGCCCTCTTTGCCTTAGATAAAAGGTTAGATGCTTTAATTGAAGCGCTTAGGGCAAGAATTGAACTCAAACACTTGGCACCAAGCGACCCGCAGACAGAAACAATGGTGGAGTTAGCCTTGCGACGGTCAATTTATGGATCTGTTGAATCTAACCGCTTTTCGGGTGATGCCTCTGTCAAAAACGCATTAGATATCAGTTCTGATGGCGAGATGATTGCTGTGGCAACAATCGGAAATGGTGTCCAAATTTGGCAGCGCGATGGTAGGTTGCTGGGTACCTTTAAAGGATATCTTGGTCCAGTTATAGGCGTGGCCATTAGCCCCAACGGTCAGCTCATTGCTTCATCAAACGGAGACACAACCGTCAAACTCTGGCGGCGTGACGGCATTCTCGTAAAAACTTTGACAGGGTTTAAAGCTGCAGCTGGCAAAGTTAAGTTTAGTCCTGACGGCAAACTGATTGTTTCGTCTAGTGGGGACGGTACGATAAAACTTTGGCGCAGCGATGGCAGATTGCTTAAGACCTTGAAGCATGGCGTAATCAACACACCAGTAGTTTTTAGCCCAGATGGAAAGCTGATTGTCTCGGCTGCTGACAACGGCACTTTAAAACTCTGGCAACCAGATGGCACTTTATTGAAAACACTTTCAGGGATTCCATCTCCTGTTTTCTCAATTGCCTTTAGTCCTGACGGCAAAACCCTGGCAACCGGCGATGGAGACAGCAAGCTGCAACTGTGGCAGCGTGACGGCAGCTTGTTAAAGACTTTCACTGCACACGATGCGGCAATTAACACCCTAGCGTTCAGCCCGAATGGGCAGATCGTCGTCTCTGGCTCTGATGACAAGATGCTAAAATTTTGGCGCAAGGACGGTACTTTGTTGAATGCCATTAAAGGTCATGATAGTGGCATTCTAGATCTGGCATTTAGTCCCAGTGGCGACACACTATACTCTGCATCTTTGGATGGCACTGTAAAACTGTGGAAATTACGCAATCGGTTGCTGACCATTCTGCGGGGACATACGGAGGGAATTTGGGGAATCGCTTTTAGTCCCGACGGACAGTTAATCGCTTCATCAAGTCCGAAGGAGACAATCCTCTGGCGCAAGGACGGGAGTATCTATCGGCGCTTAAAAGGACCAAGCCCTCGGTCGAGTTCAGTTGCTATCAGTCCAGATAGTCAAACGATCGCTAATGTTGGTGCAGACCAATCAGTCAAGCTTTGGAGGAAAGACGGTACATTGCTTCATAGTCTCAAAGGGCATCTGGGTAGTATTAGGAATGTCCCTTTTAGTCCTGATGGTAAGATGGTTGCTTCTTCGAGTAGCGATCGCACCATCAAACTTTGGCGCGTCGATGGCACCGAAATCGCTACTTTTAGAGGACACGCGGCTGGGACTTGGGGGGTTGCTTTTAGTCCCGATGGTTCGACACTTGCATCGACCAGTGGTGATAAGACAGTGAAGCTTTGGCGTTTGGCTTCGGTTTTGAATGGCAAGCGCGAGCTAGATTCTCGATCGGAGGTCACAAGTGAGGATAGCTTAATCAAGACTCTTCAAGGTCATAATAGTACAGTCATTGGCGTAGCTTTCAGCCCTAATGGAGAATTGATTGCTTCGGTGAGTGAAGACAGGACGGCTAAACTTTGGAGTCGTGACGGCAAGTTACTGCATACGCTTAAGGGACATGATTCTGGGATTTGGAGTGTGGCGTTTAGCCCTGACAGCCAGACGATCGCTACAGGGAGTAATGATGGAATAATTAAACTCTGGAAGAGTAATGGCACATTGCTAACCAATCTGATTGGACATAGTGGTGGGGTTAAGGGATTAGCTTTTGCTCCTGACGGCAAAACTCTGGCTTCGGCTGCTGAGGACAAAACAGTAATTTTGTGGAATTTAGCGCAGTCTGTTGAGCTAGATAAGGTAGTAGCAGCAGGTTGCGATTGGGTGCGAGATTATCTGCTCACTAATGCAGAGTTGGCACAGGAAGACAGACATTTGTGCGATCGCGAAGCGCTGCTGCGAAGCGCCGATCGCTCTGGCCAATAGACATCTTCAAAAACATAGGGCTTAAGTTTGGAATCTGGCGATCGCACATGATGGCAGTTTTTTAGCTTCTGTTGGTGAAGATAACACTCTGGTTGTCTGGAATTTACCGCGCATACTCAATCTTGATTTGCACCGAATATGGCTGTAATTTGGTACGAGATTATCTGCGGACTCTCTGCAGAGGTGGAAGAGGGCAACACAGGTAACTTTGTCAATAGTCATTCATCATCGCGCCTCTGGGAACCAACCTGTAGCTCTAATTAGCCAATTAATTGACCAATTTAGTATATTGACAAAAGTCACTAATTGTGAAATAAGAGGCTCGTCGCAATATAACTTTACACAGACATACCAACTTTATCTATTTCTAGTTGAGCTAAAAAACTGAATAATAGATAGTGAAGTAACTGTTAATTACAAGAGGTACGTTATGGCTCAATATGAGATTAAGATTGTTACTGGCACTGTAGATGGCGCTGGTACTGATGCTAATGTTTACCTAATTCTCGAAGGCACTGAGGGTAAAAGCAATGAATGGCATCTTGAAAATAATGAAGATAATTTTGAACGCGGTAAAACCGATAGCTTTACTCAAGAGGCAAGCGTTCATCTTGGTACCTTAAAGAAGGCAATAATTCGCCATGATAATAGCAAACCGCGACCCGGTTGGTTTTTACAAAGAGTTGAAATCACCGACAAAAATACAAACAAAATCTACAGTAATACACCTTCGAGGTGGCTAGCTATAGATGAAAAACCTAATTCAATTTCAATTGAAGTTCCTCTAAGCTGAAAATTCTCGGTAAGCTCATTTTTAGAAGCTAGTACTGCACGGCATAAATAAACTATTACCAATCTTGAAACAATAGTCATTGGCCGTCTTTGAAAATGGTGTATTTACGCCGCGCGGTACTAGCTTTTCTGACTTTTCACGATATGTGGAAAAGCTCATTTTGAGGATTTTCCAAGCCCTGATTTTGACTTAATTATTCTCATTATCTTGCCCTTATTGAGAATAAAGCAGTGGAAAAAAAGCTACGCAGTTTCGTGGTTTGAGGACTTTCCGTGAAAAGTCAGGTATAAATTGGGTTTGAGGGTGCGATCGCGCGCGTGTTTGATGATCTGGCTGGAAAATCAACGAGTGCGATCACATCCTTTATCAATGAAGATACGGGATTTTACAGTAATTAAGCCCTTCCCATGAATCAAGGCAGGGGGGAGAAATTTCAAGTTTTTCTGCCCTCGATCGGGGGGATTAGGGGGGATTTCTGCGACTCTGAGTACGACAAAAGCCTCCCACCCACTTTCTAAGCTTCATTTAATTGAGAAATAATAACTGAGGAAAGAACAATGGAAGCACGCCCTTTTTATCTCATTGCTCATAAGTGTAACTCTCCTGCAGAAGTTGAAAAAGCAATTAGAGACGGCGCAAACGCTGTGGAATGCGATCTCCAATACAAGCAATCAAAAAACGTTTTTGTAGTGAATCACGATGACGTCAATAATCCTGAAGAATATGATTTGACAACATATTTGAAGGAAGTCAAAAAAAATGCGGCTTTAGCGCTAATCATCTTTGATTGTAAAAAGTCTGTTGCTAAGAAGCCACAGATAGCACTCGATCTGCTAAACACAATCAAAACTGAACTTCCCGACGAGACTGGCATTAATATAATTATCTCTGTTGCCAAGTATGAGAACAAGGATTTTTTTCGCGACATAATTGACAAGTTAGAAGAAAAATCCGGCGTAGCGATTGATCAAGAAGACGATCCGACGATACTGTTGAACCATTTCGGGTCGTTGGAGAAAAACTACTGTTACGCCAATGGTCTTTCTACAGATAATGATTTTGTTGATTGGGGGGCTACACTCTTGGGTTTTAAGGAGAAGCTGCGACGCTCTATCATACAAGCCCTCCTTCACAAAGTAGAATATAAAATTAAACTGGTTTACGTGTGGACACTGTTAGATAAGAATCTGATGAAGAGTTATTTGTGCATGGGTGTGGATGGAATACTTGTGGACAGTGTAACAGATCTGGTCGAGGTGCTAAACGACAAAGAATTTAAAAATTCGGTTAAGTTAGCTACACGCAACGATAACGCCTTTAAGTTACCCCTACCTTCTACCTATAAAATAGTTGTGAAGACTGGCGATCGCAAGGATGCTGGCACAGATGCCAACGTATATATCACCCTCTATGGTGACCGAAATAGTTGTGAACATCTCCTTAACACGTCTGATGACGATTTTGAACGAGGGAAAGAGGATGAATTTCTCATCACTACCGTCGCAGATCTGGGCAATCTCAAGCAGGTTCGGATCAAACATGACAATAGCGGGTTATACTCTGGCTGGTTCCTGGATTGGATCAAGGTGGAAAAGGACAATCAGAGTTGGAATTTCCCGTGTAACAGATGGCTCGCCAGCGATGAATACGATTATAAGATTGACCGGACGTTGGAAGTGAATAATGCTGCGCTATAGAAACTCCAGGTGCGAAAGATGAGAGTTGGTAGTGCATCTCTCATCTTCCGTCGAGAGATGCTTGTTTTAACCACAAGTATCTCTCATTTTTTTGTCCAAAGTGCAATATTTTGTCCATAATTGTAACTATTTTCTGAATCAGTTTACTACTGTCCTTGACCCTGCATTAGCGATCGCCTCCAGAGTTGATACTTACAGCACTTCCGGATGTTACGAGGTACAATAGAATAGACTAAAAATAATATACAAATGAAAGCATACTCAGTAGAT
>JAUBSN010000073.1:0-47429 GCA_036704825.1 Microcoleus sp. F8-C3
TATCTGGTATTTATAATTATGAACTTTCTTTGAAGGCAAATTAGCGATTGCCTGAGACTTTCGCAAGAGGTCTATTGGGACTACTCATGTAGCTTGCCCTCCCCAAAATTCACTTCGATGTGCCCCACCGATGTATATCCACGATGCAAAACCACTTGTGCCGCTGCTACATCTCGATTTGTTTCATAGCCACAATTAGAACATTTATGCATCCGCTCAGACAGTTCTTTTTTGCCTGTGTGCGTCTGGCATCTAGGACAAGTTTGGCTTGTTCTATTGGGATTGACCTTAGCAAAATATGCACCACGCTTAAAACAAACATGACCCAAAATATTGAGGAATTGCCCAAAACCAGCATCAAGAGTGTGCTTACATAACATTCCTGATGACATCGCTTTCAGGTTTCAATCCTCAGCAAATACAGTTTGTGCTTGGTCACATAAATAGTGAGCGGCCTTAAAATGGAAGTCTTTTCGACTATTAGAGATGTATTCGTGGTGCTTAGCTATTCGGTGATGAAGTTGACGAAACTTCCTAGAGCCTTTTTTCTTGTGCTTCAGTTGACGTTGCAGCAATTTCAGCTTGCGTTGTCCATCCACAAAAAACCGAGGTCTATCAATCAGTTCACCATCCGATGTTGCTAAAAAGTGTTCCAACCCTAAATCAATCCCCAATCCATGACCTGAAGGCAAGGCTTGAGGGACTTCAACATCGCATTGCAAACTAAGCATGGCATAGTAACCGGATGCTCGTTTTACAACGCGAATTTGCTTGACTTCAAACCCATCAGGAATTGGTCGCGATAAATGCACGTTAACTAACCCAATCTTGGGAAGATTGACCCAATCTGCGCTATTAAAAAGTTTGACAGATTCCAAGTTCAACTGAGGAAACACAAATGAGCGCATCCGTTTTTTGAATCTAGGAAAACCGTGACCCCGATCCCACATTGCGACAAATGCTGCTTCTAGTTGGCGCAACACTTGTTGCAAGACATGAGTGTGAGGCAGCTTTAATTCAGGGATTGATTTCTTTGCTTCTGCTAGTGTTTTGCACGCTCCGGGCAAAGGTTGGGCGTGGTGCATCAGCGGGGATGATGTATTCCCTACTGATGCTGCATGAGTTGATATCACACTTGCGGGAGTTAACCCAGTCTTTCCTCTCTCGCAACGCATAGTTGTAGACCTTCCGGCAAATTGCTAGCCAGTGGTCGAAGGTTTCGCGTTGCGCGTCGGTAGGAATGAGTTTGTACTCGTAGGTTAGATTCAACATTTCACCACTATACTACATTACCTGAATAAATGGGTAGACATTTATTCAAAATCCTTGATGGTTTTAGTCCTTGAAAAGCCGTCCTTCTAGGACGGGGTTTGTATCCCATATTTTTGGTCAGTTTTTACAACAGCTATATCCGATCGATTTGTCAGTTAGCTGCAAGATAATGGTGAGGTATTGACCGAACAAATAGCAGGTTTGGACTGTGTTTTGGATTGAAATTTGTTGCAGCAACTCTCAGATTTTCTGCGATGTGCTTGAAGTTTTTAACAATCTGTGGGCTTTTCTGGTTTCTCGATCGGTAAATTTGTGGGAAAATTTTCTAGCTCCGGTTAAATTTGAAGCGTCCAAAAGTAGGGACGATCGACCGCAGCGACTGGCTGCGGGGTTCTCGCACCAAAACCAAAGGCACAAGGCCAATCAGGCGCACAGCAGTCGAGAGGGCAAACAGCGATCCCAAACTCATGCCGGGAAGTTCGGCAACAAACCCGCCTGCAGTAGTTCCCAAAGCCCCAGCTAATCCCGAAACTGCTGCGGCGATCGCAAAATAAGTCGAAGGTTGCTCGATCGACGCTATCTCCATTTGAATATTGTTAGTACACAAGCCGATCGCCCCTAAAGTCGTTCCCCCCAGCATATGCAGCAGCGGCAGCCACACCCAAACCGCAAACGGATAATTGCCCGTACCCAACCACAGCAAAGGCGTTATCGCCACCACCAGCCCTACCGCAATTAGCAGGGGGCGATTTCCCAAGCGATCGGCCAACTTGCCCCAAAACATCAGCAGCAGTAGATTTGCCCCGGAACTCAAGCTGCCGTAAATCGTTACCAAACTCACATCCAAGCTTAATTCTTTCAGCAGGTAGATATTAAAAAAAGGCGCGCAGAGATTAACTGCAAATGTCCAGATACTGAAGTAAAGAATAAACATTAAAAAATTATAATTTTTGAGTGCAGAAGGGACAAAATCTGTTATTCCCTTTTCTTTTTTCTCTGTAAGTCGATCGCTCTGTGCATCTTTTTTGTACACCTGCGGATTCACATCAACCATGAAGAATTGACACCCCAAACTAATCATTCCCGCCAAAACACCCACCAATAAAACAACACCGTAGCCCAAAATTGGATCTGCGCCCCAAGTTGACACAAACATTCCCATAAGCGGCACTCCCAGCAAACTAATCAAACTCGTAGCACTGTTGCGAAAGCCAAAATAGCGTCCCCGCAAACGGTGAGGAACCACCGCGGCAAGCCAACTAAACCAGTTAGCACTGGCAAAAGCTCCTAACACGCTAGCTGCTAAGACGGTTGCCAGCGTCCACAGCAGCAGTTGGTGGGAGTCTGCGTGCTGGGAACCCCAAACAATTGCCACCGCCAGCACCAGCCACAGCAGCCGAGACGCGCCGAATATCCCTAGGTTGTAGCAGTAGCGACTGGTTGTGCGGTCTGCAAAGTAGGCTCCTAATGGTTGCAGGAGATTTACCACCATCGGAATAGCAGAGAATATACCTATTTCCACGCTGCTGGCACTGAGTTGCAGCAAAAAGTTGCTCAGCAGCACGCCGGCGGTCGCCGACTCGAAGACACTGGCAAAAACGCCGTCTAGAGTTGAGGCTTTCAGGGTCGATCGAACGTCTTTTTTGGAAAATTTGAGAGCTATTTTTGGAGAGAGAACGAGCTGAAATATTTTCGGATCTACTATTTCTGGTGTCGGAAGAGATAGAGGTTCATTTAACTCTGCAACTGGTTCAACCATAGTCAATCGATTTGAGATTTGAGATTTGAAATTTGAAATTTGAGATTTGAGATTTGAAGTAATAGGATTAGATAAAACCAGCCCCACCTTCAAGAGGCTAGCTCGAAAGTAGGACTGGCACGTCCGGGTAATTCATATCAATATAAATGACTGGCAATCGCTAGGACATCAACCGGTTGGGAGATATAGCAATGCTAAATGACTCGTAAATTTTTTACCCCACCCCAGCCCTCCCCGCGAGTTCGGGGAGGGAGTAAGAAATTGACAAATGATGCGAGGATCGCTATATAAATTTGCTAATTGTAAAAAAGTAGGTTTTAGGGCTTACCCAGGAAGCGATCCCAGTAACAGGTTCAACCATAGTCAATCGATTTGAGATTTGAGATTTGAGATGGGAGAGTAGAAGTAACAGGGTTAGATAAAACCAGCCCCACCTTCAAGAGGCTAGCTCGAAAGTAAGACTGGCACGTCCGGGTAATTCATATCAATATAAATGACTGGCAATCGCTAGGACATCAACCGGTTGGGAGATATAAATTTGCTAATTGTAAAAAAGTAGGTTTTAGGGCTTAACCAGGAAGCGATCGCAGCATTTGGCATACCAAAAATTTCTCGAATTCCGCCTCAAACAAGTCTCCCCAAGGGCCAAAACAAATTTCGCGCCAGATCCTAGACTCGGCTCTGACACCTTTACGGCTAGGTAAATTTATAGAGTGAAAGACGATCGACTTGCCGAATATAGCTGCTAACTATTTGTACCTAATTCCTGGAATCCGTTTGTTGAGTCCCAGCGCTGGCATCGAGATTCCGGGTTTTTTGTGAAAATCCGCCGCACCGGCCTGTAAGCCTTCGGAGTGAGTTGTTGGCGATCCTCTACGAGGGCTTCGCTAACGCACCTCAAAAAAAATGTTGCTTGCTTCAAGGCAACTGGCAGGACAAAACTATCGCTTGACAAAATTCACGCTAACTGCTAAGAATAGCAAACCCTAGAATGAAACTTAAATGTTTGAGGGGTATCAGTGCTAAGGCGCGATGTCGATCGCCAACAAATTTACGGATTTCTGCATTAGATTGTGACAAAAACTCAACCTTTATCCGGGTATACACTGCCAGTATTTGCCTGTGCGGCCGCACTTGCAGCTTTGCGGTGCTTGCGTGAGGGTATCCAGTCTGTTGATAGCGTATCAGTCAATTTATTGGAACCGCAAATAACGGCAGAAATTCCGATCGAGCAGGCCTGTGTACTCAAAACTGGTACTGCTTTGGGCGTGACTCGCTCCGATCCGGGGGACAACCTCGATCTGACTCGGAATACCCCCGTTTGGGCAATGGTGGAATTGGGAAATTGGGAAGAGGGGGAGAGAGGGGGAGAGGGGGAGAGGGGGAGAGAGGGGGAGAATGGGGGAGAGCAGGTTGTGATTCTCGGCGGTGAAGGTATAGGGCGTCACGCAGTCGGTGGAGGAGCGGCAATCTATGATTATGCGATGCGGCTGCTGCGATCGAATCTGGGGCGAGAACTAGCACCGTCCGAAAAAATTACTGTCACCCTGATTCTCCCGTCTGGGCGCAAACTAGCCGCCCGCACTTCTAACGAAGCTTTCGGCGTGGTAGAAGGACTTTCGCTGCTGGGTACAACGGGCATTTCTCAACCGCTGAGTGCCCCGGGACAGTTGGAAGTTTACCGCGAACAACTGCAACAAAAAGCCCAACTGTTTGACACTTTAGTTTTCTGCATCGGCGAAAACGGCTTGGATTTGGCGCGACAACTGGGGATTAATCCCTCCAGGCTAGTCAAAACGGCTAACTGGCTGGGCCCGCTGCTGGTAGAAGCAGGATGTCAGGGCGTGCAGTCAATATTGCTGTTTGGCTATCACGGGAAACTGATGAAATTGGCGGCGGGAATTTTTCACACTCACCACCACCTCGCTGACGGGCGCAGGGAAATTCTCACAGCTTACTGTGCTAAAGCCCGAATGCCCGCTGATGCGTGTTCCGCAATTTTTGCCGCAGCGACAGCCGAAGATGCTCTCGGGCAACTGCGGGCTTTGGACGCTCAAACTGGCAGCAATTGGGTCGATCGAGTTTACGGCGACATCGCCCGACAAATAGACTTGCGCTCATCGGATTGCATTTTTACTCATACTAACTTGCACATCCCCGTGGGATCGGTGATGTTCGGGCGCGATCGCAAAATTATTGTTAAAAGTGACATAGGAGATACATTTTTGACCCAAATTTGTTAATGTAGTGTGAATATCCCTGAATTCTGTTTAAAACATCGATCGGGGATAGTATTTAACAAGTAATAATTCTCTGTCCCTAGACCTTAATTATACTAGGTTGCTTCGGGACGCAATTTCTGACGCAAGAATTCAATTAATGAGGGTAAGGCTCGAAGTAAATCTATGCTTGCCCTATGCCCGATTAATCGACTAAGATCGCTGACAGCAATCTAGTATAAATAAGATTTATTCCTAGCGACTAATGGTTGCTGGCTTTCCTCAGTCTTGTACTGAAGCAGCGACAGATATATCCCCTACGTTCGGCCCAATTAGCAATTAGCAATTACGCAATAACCGTGACTACTCAAATAAAAACTGAATCAGTCCTCACAAACTCTTTTCAGGAGCAGATAGAGCGCCAGACGATCGTGATTCTGGACTTCGGTTCGCAATATTCTGAACTGATTGCTCGCCGCATTCGCGAAACTCAAGTATATTCAGAAGTTATTTCTTACCGCACTACGGCAGAACAGTTAAAAGCTCTCAATCCTAAAGGAATTATTCTGTCAGGAGGTCCGAGTTCTGTATACGATGAAAAAGCTCCCCAATGCGACCCAGAAATTTGGAATTTGGGAGTACCGGTGTTGGGAGTGTGTTACGGGATGCAGTTGATGGTAAAGCAGCTCGGAGGAACGGTTGAGCGGGCTAAGTTAGCCGAATACGGCAAGGCATCGCTATTTATTGACGATCCTACGGATTTGCTGACAAATGTCGAAGAAGGCAGCACGATGTGGATGAGCCACGGAGACTCCTGTTCCGAGTTGCCCTCGGGTTTTGAGATTCTCGCTCACACGGACAATACTCCGTCTGCTGCTGTTGCTCACCACGAGAAAAATTTGTACGGCGTTCAGTTTCACCCAGAAGTAGTTCACTCGATCGGGGGAATAGCTTTAATTCGCAATTTTGTTTACCACATTTGCAAGTGCGAACCGACTTGGACGACTGCTACATTTGTGGAGCAATCAATTCGCGAAATTCGAGAGCAAGTGGGGGATAAACGAGTTCTGCTGGCTCTATCGGGCGGTGTAGATTCTTCTACTTTGGCTTTCTTGCTGCACAAGGCGATCGGCGACCAACTTACCTGTATGTTTATCGACCAAGGGTTTATGCGGAAGTATGAACCAGAACGGTTGGTAAAACTATTTAAAGAGCAATTCCACATAGACGTTGAGTATGTTAATGCTCGCGAACGCTTTTTAGCTCAACTTGAAGGCGTTACCGATCCTGAAGTAAAACGCAAGCGGATCGGTCACGAGTTTATCAACGTATTTGAAGAAGAATCGAAGCGCCTCGGCCCCTTCGACTACCTGGCACAAGGTACTCTTTATCCTGATGTGATTGAGTCGGCTGACACTAATGTAGACCCGAAAAGCGGCGAGCGAGTTGCTGTTAAAATTAAAAGCCACCACAATGTGGGGGGTTTGCCGAAAGATTTGCGATTTAAGCTGATCGAACCGCTGCGGAAACTGTTTAAGGATGAGGTGCGAAAAGTCGGCCGGTCGATCGGGCTACCGGAAGAAATCGTGAACCGACAGCCTTTCCCGGGCCCGGGATTGGCGATTCGGATTACGGGAGAAGTTACCGCAGAGAGACTAAATATTTTGCGGGATGCTGACTTCATTGTCCGCCAAGAAATTAACCGGCACGGATTGTACGGCGAACTTTGGCAAGCTTTTGCAGTTTTGCTACCGATTCGCAGTGTAGGCGTGATGGGGGACAAGCGCACTTATGCTTACCCGATCGTTCTGCGGTTTATTAAGAGTGAAGACGGGATGACGGCTGATTGGGCGCGGGTTCCTTACGATTTGTTGGAACTGATCTCGAACCGGATTGTGAATGAGGTTAAGGGGGTGAACCGGGTGGTTTACGATATTACTTCTAAGCCGCCGGGTACGATCGAGTGGGAGTGATTTGTAGTTAGCGATTAAGTAGGCGGACTGATTTTTTTGTCTGTCTACTTATTTGGATTTTGGATCGAAGGGTGATTCCCCACATTCGGCCCTTTGACTGTCACATTCACATATTTTGACCGAGCCATGAGGTTTGCATCAATTTTGAGGGAATTCCCAGTCAACAGTCGCTACTCGTGGAGAATGGGTTTAAGAGGAGACCGTTTTTCCTGTGAATGTCTGAAACATTTGCACAGCAAGAGGTTTAGGCTCGTGAAAGACGAAAATTATCACTGTGACACTTGAAGGGCGGAAGGTGGGTTCTAATTGTTTCACCGCTGCATTGGTTTCAATGTTGTGACTTCGATCGCTGGTAACACGGACTTGGTTCACCGAAGATTTTCAGTATTATCACGGAAAAAAACCAGCACCATCACTTGCTCTTAGGAGAAACCACGAGATGATTAAGGTGTCGAGTTCAAAATAATCCAATGTCTCCACTTAATCTTCTCCCTGGCGCTATCAACGAATTAATTGCCACTGTCACCGATACTCACTGCGTTACCAAAGCTGACCGCTACGGCATGATGGCCGCCATCCTCGATGAGTCTATCACTGAAGAAGAACGCGGCTCGCTCGATCGGCTGATTCGCTCCCTGGTCAAAGGTAGGATTCAAATCAGCGATGAACTCTCCATCGTCTCGTAAGCAGAAAGCTCGTTGAGAACTCGACACTCTACAACAGCTTTCGATTGGGAAAGTTTAGACCAGTCACTGAGATTGCGATCGTCCTGTACAAGGAGAGCTTTTTGTATAATGCACTTTGGACATAAACAATTAGCGTTCGCAACTTCATAAACATTATGACGGATACCATCCAGCATCTCATTGAGCCACACATTCAAGATTTGGGTGGATTCCAAGCCCGCCGCTTGCTTCCCTCAGACGTTCTAGCACTGGTAGGCCCGTTCATCTTTTTTGACCATCTGGGCCCTGCGGTGTTTCCACCCGGCCGGGGCGTGGATGTCAGACCGCATCCGCACATCAACTTAGCAACCGTCACCTACCTGTTTGAAGGTGTTTTGCTGCATCGCGATAGTGTCGGCAGCGTTCAAGAAATCCGTCCCGGTGCGGTGAACTGGATGACGGCAGGGCGAGGCATTGTCCACTCCGAACGCACGCCCGACGACGATCGCAGCAAAGAAGCCACCCTGCATGGCATTCAAACCTGGATAGCCCTTCCCGATGAACACGAAGAAACCGACCCCTGGTTTCGGCATCATCCGGCTTCTGACCTGCCTGTTTGGGATGATGCAGGAGTTTCGTTCACCCTGATTGCGGGTGAGGCCTATGGTCGCACTTCCCCAGTTCAAATATTTTCACCCATGATTTATCTGGACGTGCAACTACCTGCTGGAAGAGAATTTACCTTACCGGGCCATTACAGCGAACAGGCGGTTTACAGCGTAACAGAGGGGCTTGCGATCGATGGAGTGCCTCTGGAACAACATCGGTTGGCAGTTCTGACTTCCGGCACTGAAGTAAACATTTCTGCTTCAGGCAAGGCTCGTTGTATTGTGATTGGCGGTGAACCTGTTGGTGAGCGGCATAAGTGGTGGAATTTTGTTTCGAGTCGGCACTCGCGCATTGAGCAAGCTAAACTCGATTGGAGAGAGGGACGGTTTGCTCGGGTTCCTCAAGAGACAGAGTTTATTCCGCTGCCAGAAGAGCCACCTGCTCGAGCAGAGCAACCGTTGTAAATAACCGCAGCGATTTAAATTAAAAAACTGTTTTTTGATTTAGAATCTGTCTTTTTTACTCTAATCTTCACGGATATTATTTCAAAATCGGCGTTGCTCGATCGGGGTATGAAAAAAATCAGTGGGAAATCGGGAAGCTTTGTGGGTACTGGTTTATATGACTTGCATATTGAGCCTTTCATACCGTAAATCAGCAACGCCCTATCGGCCTATATTCCGCTTCATTCGATCGAGTTCTTCGTCTGCTTCCCAGCGTTGAAACTTTTCTTCTAAGGGGTCAGCAGCCGTAAAACTGTTATAATTTGAACTCTGATTCCAACCTTTTGTATCCCAATTCTGCTCTGTTTTAGTGGTAGTTCGAGTTGCAGCTTCTGCAGCTTTTGCTCGAACTTCTTTTCGGCGTATTTGAATTTGGCGGTACAGTTCTTTTGCTTTTTCAATCCGTTCTTTGCAGCCTTGCATTTGACCCCAGCGCTGATTTCCCTGACGCAGCAAAGCTGCTTGCCGCTCTTGGGCGGCTTGAGCTAAATCGAGCCTTTGAGCAGCTTTAGCTTTGTTGATGCGATCGTTCCAGCGCTGAATTTCTTGAGCGGCGGAGAGAATTTCGGCTTGCAGTTTTTTCTCTTGTTTTTGGATATCGAGAATCAGCCGCAGGGTGTCTTCTTCTTGTTCCTTCAGTTGTTCTTCTATTGCCTGCAATTCCAGATGGGGATTGCTACGCAAAAATTCTTCTAATCTGGTTTCTAGAAAGCGGCTGAAATCATCAAATAAGCCCATTTTTTATAATTCCTCAGTCATCAGTTATGAGTCATTAGTCATTGGTCATTAGTTATTAGTCATTAATTATTAGTCACTGGAGATCGATTATCGATCCTTAGTTGTTAGTTATAGCAGAAAAAAGTTCGGTAACGAATTGAGAAGCGATTTAACGGATAGAATCAAGAAGCAATAAGAGCAATGGTTTCAACAATTAAGAACTTCTTGGCGGTTCCTATATTATAACTGTTTTCGCTGCTCGTTATATACAGACCGATCGCTGACCGTTACTGATTACCGATGACCCAAGTCATAACTAATGACTGATGACTAATGACTCATAACGGATGACTGATTAGAACTTTTGGCCGACAAAAACCGATCGCACATCTCCTCCCTTGCGAATCACTGCTTCTTGATTTTTGATTTCTGCCAGCGTCCAACCGCTAGCGCCGATGCTTTCGCCGACATAAATTCTGCGGGCTACGCCGTCTACTTCAAACAAAGCAGCCGATCGATCGCCCAACTCCAAAACCCCTACCAGCGTGTGCGCGGAAGTTGGGGCGCTGCTGACGGCCGCTGCGGATTGTTCGGGCGCGGGCGCAGGTTCCTGGGCTGCGGGCGCTGGTGCCGGTTCGGTTTCGCGAGCCAAAATCTTTGGCTGGGGAGACTCCGAGGGGGAAGGGGAAGCGGCGAGGGGAGAGCGAGTGCCTGCAGCGGCGATCGCGCGACCGGATGCTGGAACCGCCTGCGAGGGGGAAGCTACGGCGGTTTGAGGAGCAGCCGGAGCAGCCGGAGCAGCCGCTACCGGAGCAGCCGGAGCCACAGTCACCTGAGCGGGCGGAGGGATGACTACGACTTGGGGTGCAGGTGCTCCCGGCTGCGAGGCAGCTTGTTCGAGGGCATTAGCAATGCGGTTGACTGCGGTCGAAAGACCTGCAGTTGCCGGTGGCGCGCCGGAAATTGGAATGCTCGGCAGCGTCCCTGGGCTGGGGGCTGGGGGAAGTCCTGCAAGTTGCGGGTTAGGTTGGGGTGCTTTTTTTTGTTCGATCGCTTCTAGCGAGCGCTGCACGTATTCGACAAACTGGGTGTCTGGTGCTGTTTTGCCGCTTGCTGTCGGCGTCTCTGGTGCGGGGGTGGCGGGCAAGCGCACGAGTCCCGACCTGCTTGCGAGCCACAACCCCATGACTAGCAGCAGCGACCCACAGGCTGCTCCCAGCAGGATTCTGTCGAATGATTGTTTGGACTGCTGTTTTTTGGCTGTTTCTAGGGCGACTTGGCGGGCGATGGCTTCTACGTCTTTTTCGCCTCCCTGCGGCTGGGGGGGTGCCAACTGCGACAAAACTATTTGAGGTACCGAGATCGGCTTGAGGGCCACGAATTCTGGCTGCACGGGTTCGGATGGCAGTCCGCCGCTGCCGTCGAATGCTCGATCGACTCCTTCAAACAGTTCGTCCATCAACCGATCGGCGTAGGACTCTACTGCCACTGCTTCGGCTGGCACTGTTTCCACCGTCGCCTTCACGGCGATCGGCTCTGACGCTGATTCCAAAGACATCTGTTTGGCGATTACTTTTTGAGGCATAGTTTTCTGTTTGCTCCCGCTCCTCGACAACCCTGAGATTCTCAACTTCAGACTTCTACAGGATACTTGTGATGTTGACCAATTCTTGGCTCAGAACAGGTCAATTGTATCTCACCCATCACCATATTTTTAGTCCTCGGCCAACTTAACTTTGCCCGATCGACTTTTTTTTACCTGTTTTGGGACTTTTCGCCCCTGTTTTCTGCTGCCAGTCTTATTTGCTTACCCTGACTTTTACTGCATATTCTACTGCTTTTGTCAACCCCACCCTTCGGGGCTTCACAGTTTTTGACATACAGCTTTACTTGAGGATCTCGCAAAAAAAGCGGGTTTTTTGCCGCAGTTTCCGCTGGCATTGCAGCTTTGAAAAGGATTTCAGACTTTTAACCGTCTTAAGTTTGTTAGTCAGTTTGCTTGACAGTAATAACAGGTTGCAGATTTTCTCATAACTCATGGCTGCAAGAGTGGTAACAACCGCTGTAATTCCCCACAAGCTGCCTGAAGCGATCGCGGCGCATCTTCTGGTAAGCTCTGAGAATAACATCGATCGGCTAAATCCTCAACAGCGGTTTTGCAAGCAGCTTCATTTTTCTCAAATTTTGCATAATCATCCTCTTCATTCACAGTTTCTCTCTGCAAGTAGTGTATCCAAGTCTCTATATTGCGCTTGGGAACAAAAATCGCGATCGCTTCATTCGGTTTCCTATTTTCCTGCTTATGTTCATCAAGCACACTAGCTAACCAATTAAGTCTTGCTGCCAGCGTACCCGTATCTGCATCAATTAACACAACTAATCCAATCGCCACCCGGTTTTTATTCTGGCGATAAGCTTTCACTTCCTTCGGATACTCAGTGCGTACATACTGTTCTCCAGCTTGGCTACCGGGCGGACATATTTTAGCCCGAATTAGACCTGTAAAACCTCGCTTTTTTAGGAAATAACGCGCAAAAACCTCCTGCTGTTTGTCCTCGCAGAGAATGACAATCTGAACTCTACGCTGACTCATTCAACCATCCCCGTGCAATCAGTTCAGAAACTGTCAAGCCAGAATTGTCAGCTACTTTATCGCTAATTCGTTTGACTCGAACAGCAGCATTGCTTTGACGCTCAAACCAATAGCCAATCGGGGAAGATAAAAGGTAATTAATTAACTCAGGATGATGAGAAATTAGTAATGCTTGAATTTTTCCTTCGCTACAAAGGTCATAAAGCTCAATCAGCCAGGGTTGAATTTCTGGCAATGCTAAAAAGTTTTCCGGTTCATCAATCCACAAGGTATAGTCTTCAGTTTTTGTACCGTAAATCATCGCGTATAAAGCAACTAATGTTTTTTGTCCATCCGACAATTCTCCGAGACGATATTCAATTGACTTGCTGTTATCTGTTTCTCCTGAAAACCGCAGTTTTAACACCACATTATCTTGGCTTACTCGCTCAAACTTAAAATTTGTGAATCCATCCAAAACCTCTCTTAAAATATTTCCAATTTCAGCAACTTTACCTTGATCTTGAGATAAGTAGCGATACCAAGAAACAAAATTTTCCATCTGAGGAGTCAAACGCATTTGTTCTTGGCTACTTTCATCAACCATCAAGCTGGGAACAACTTGCACGATGATAAATCGCGCCATCCGTTCTCTAAACCAAGTTAACTTCGTGTTGTCGTTTCTTGGCATTAATGAAGGCAGAATAGATTGCGACCAGTCAAACTGGTATTTCGGGCCGGGTGAATAATCATCTCGATAGAGTTGAACTTCGCCGAATTCAAATATCAGTAAAGGCTGGTTATCACAGAGCAGACTCTCGTACCTAACACGACATTTATCTCCATACTCATCGATTTGTAATTGATATGTGTAGCAGCCGTCATTACCGAGAATTTCTAACTCGAAACGCTGAATTTTTAAGATTTGCCAGCGGGTGAAGTCCGCAGGTTTGAAAATTCCTTCTACCTTACTGTCGCCGCTGACAAATGCTTGGATTTTCTGCAACACCTCAAAAACTGTTGATTTACCCGAGCCGTTAGAACCCAGAAATAGATTAATTGCATCAAAGTCAAGTTCAAAGTTTACCAGACAGCGAAAATTGTCAATATATATTCGTTTCAGCATGGGATTTTTTTACTGATAATTCCTCTATAGCAATCCTAAATCATTTGTGAATTTCTTACTCCCTCCCCGATGCCTTGGGGAGGGTTGGGGTGGGGTAAAAAATTTACGACTCCTGCAAGGATTTCTCTAGCTCCTGTCATTATTAACAGGAGCTAAACACAACATTCGGACAACCCAAATTAACCCACCCGTTCCGCCAACTCCAACCAGCGCTCAGTCGCCCGATCGATCTCCTGCGTCAATTGAGCCAAACGCTTTGATAACTTGTTCATCTCTGCAAACCCGCTCGGAGCATTGTTGTACAAAATCTTCTCAATCTCTTCTTTCTCAGCTTCCATCTGCGGAATTTTAGTCTCTAACTGCTCGTATTCCCGCTTCTCATTGAAGGAAACTTTAGTAGATTTTAAATTTGCAGCTTGAGGTTTTGAAGTGTTAGATTCAGGGGTGCGTGTAACTTTTTCTTTGTCTTTTTGCCCTTTGATTTCCTTGGCTTCTTCCGCTTTCTTGTAGTCTAAATACACCGAATAATTGCCGGGATACAAGCGCAAATTGCCGCCCGGTTCCAAGGCGAAAACCATGTCGATCGTGCGATCGAGAAAATAGCGATCGTGGGACACCACAATCACGCAGCCGTTAAAATCTTCGAGATAATCCTCCAAAACCGCCAAAGTCTGCACGTCAAGGTCGTTTGTCGGTTCGTCCAAAATCAGCACGTTCGGCGCACTCATCAGCACCTTCAACAGAAATAACCGGCGCTTTTCCCCGCCGGAAAGTTTGTTAATCGGTGCATACTGTTGGTTCGGCGGAAACAGAAACTTTTCCAACATTTGAGAAGCGGTAATGATTTCCCCATCCGCCGTTTGTACCAATTCCGCCACACTTTTCAAGTATTCAATAACTCGCTGGTCTTCGTTCGGCGTCAAATCCTCTGAATGCTGGTCAAAATAACCGATATGAATGGTTGTGCCAATTTCGACAGTACCCGAATCCGGCTGAATGCGTCCGGTGATGATATCCATCAGCGTCGATTTTCCCGCACCGTTGCTACCAATAATTCCAATCCGGTCTTCGGGTGTGAAATTGTAGGTAAAATCTTTAATTAAAGTGCGATCGCCGTAAGCTTTACAGATATTCAATAACTCAATTACCTTCTTACCAATCCGGCGGCCCGCTGTCGCAATTTCGACTTTGCCGTTGGCTGTTTTGAACTCCTGGGCTCGCATATCTTTAATGCGATCGATCCGAGCTTTTTGCTTGGTACTCCGCGCTTTCGGCCCGCGTTTGAGCCATTCCAATTCGCGCCGCAATACACCCGCGTGTTTGCGAACACTGCTGGCGGCGGATTCTTCAGCTAGGGCTTTTTTCTCTAAGTAATAAGCGTAATTGCCAGCATAATTGTAAAGGTCGCCGCGATCGATCTCCAGGATGCGATTGGTAACGCGATCGAGAAAATAGCGATCGTGGGTAATCAGCAGCAAAGCACCGCGATAGCCGTTCAAATAGTTCTGCAACCACTCCACAGACAGCGCATCCAAGTGGTTTGTCGGTTCATCCATTAACAATACATCGGGTTCAGATAAAAGTGCCGTTGCTAAGGCAATTCGCTTGCGGTAGCCGCCGGACAAATCGCCAATTTTGGCATCAAAATCTTGAATTCCCAACTTAGTCAAAATCAATTTAGCCTTAGTTTCCAAATCCCACGCATCCACTTCTTCCATGCGTTCCGATACCGCAGATAGACGCGCCATCAACTTGTCGGTATCGCCTTTGCCGTGGGACAATTGATCTGAAATTTCCTCGTATTCGCGCACCAAAGCCATTTGTTCCCCACTGTCGGCAAATACTTGCTCTAAAACCGTATGATTTTCGTCTAAATCCGGCTGTTGGGGGAGATAAACAATTTTAGACCCCGGATTGACCCAGCGATCGCCAGAGTCGATCGACTCCATACCCGCAATCATTTTCAGCAGCGTTGATTTCCCAGAACCGTTAGTGCCGATGAGTCCGACTTTATCCCCTTCATCCAGGCTGAAGCTGGCATCTGTCAAGAGTTCCTTGATGCCGAAGTCTTTTTTGATCGATCGCAGAGTAAAAATAGTCATCTGTATAGAAAGTCATTTACCTGACTTAGTTTAACGCAAGTTCGATCGAGTCCGGCTGCATGGATATGGTCTGTCGTTCTGATGAAACTTTTTCCAGACAAGGGCGAACTCGATTTTTATGACTATCTAAATCTTGATAAATGTTAAGAATAGGAGATGCTGATGGCGAGTAAGAGGGAGTGGAGTTAGACCTAGAGAATTTGTTTGGGGGAGTTGACACTTAGACATATTATTCTACCGCATTTGTGGTATAATATACTTAATCTAATTTGGGATTTGTTTTGGGATATAAATCCCTATTTACCAAAAATCTAATTGCAGCTATGACAGTCAGCAGAAAACCACAATTTAGGATTACTGAGAAGTTTCATAAAAAAGACAGTATTTGTAATATCTGTCAGCAGGAAAAAGTTTTGTCAATCGATCATGTACCACCTAAAGCTTGTCCCCCAGCTAACAGTAGGGTGACTTCTCAACTTTTGTATCAAATGATTGGTGATAAGTCTTTTCGTCCTCGACAAGATCAAAATGGCGTGACGTTTAAAACGATATGCTCTGATTGCAACAATTTGCTAGGGTCAAGATACGATCCGGCTTTGGTAGATATTTCCCGAAGAATTGAGAGTTTTGTTGACAGCAATTTAATTTTGCCAGATTCCTTTGAGATCGAGTGCCAACCCAATGCAGTGATGCGTTCGGTGTTGGGACATCTTCTTGCAGCTAAAACTGAGACGGATGAAGTACTTATAGATGAGCTGATTCGACCTTGCGTAATAGATCCTTCGATGCCCATTCATGATGACATTCATATTCTCTACTGGGTTCACCCTTACGAAAACACGGTGATTTTGAGAGATTTTGGTATGCCAGCGGTAAGAGGTAGATTGGGGGCTGCTGGGTTCTTTAATCTGCTCAAGTTTTATCCGCTTGCCTTTCTAGTTACACATCAACTTCCTAGCTATGAGGGCTTGTCTAGTCTGCACCAATTTAATAAGCTTGCACCAAGTGAAAAGACAAATGTTCAAATCAACCTGCGTTCTATTAAACAGTCCAAGTTCCCTGAAGACTGTTCAGGCAATAACTTCATTGCGATTGGAAGAACTGAAAGAGATTCTGTCTATTCAGTTCCCAAGGCAAAAAAAGTTAAGCGAATCCGCATTTAAATTGCATGGTAAAATAAATTTTCACTCTTGTGGGGTGGGCAGGAGATCCCGCCCGCAACATACAATTTAAATGCACAACAGCTTAAGGTTCGGTAAACAGGAACAACGTTATTTGTAAAAATCAAGAATTATGAATGGAAGATCCAAACATCTCAAAAGATGTAAAGTAAGGAGGCTGAATGAAAACCGCGATAGCCCTGCCAATTGAGCAAATCACCAAATTCTGCCAACAGTGGCAAATCATCGAACTCTCCGTCTTTGGTTCGATCCTTCGTGACGACTTTCATGAAGACAGCGACATCGATATCCTAGTTGCTTTTGCTCCCACGGCTAACTGGGGTCTACTCGATCACGCCCAAATGCAGGAAGAACTCGAAGCACTGCTAAGTAGACCAGTCGATCTAATCAGTAAACGGGCGAACGATCGCAGTTTCAACCCGATTCGCCGCCTTTGAAATTCTCTCTACTGCTCAAACTATCGGTAGTCAAATAACCGCGAGCGCGCTTCCTTGTACTATAATTCAAATACCAACCTTTGTTGGAGTATTTTTTTATGTCCTTGCAAGAGCTTAAAGAAAAAGCCAGCCAACTATCAGTCAGCGATCGCCTGGCCCTGCTAGGTGCGATCGTTCAATCCCTGCAAAGTACACCAGAAATCGAAAATTGGCAATATTTAATTGCACGTCCTCATGCTTGGCGCCAACAACTTTACATTAAGGGGCGTAAATTACTGGCATCGACTATTTGGCGAGACATGACTGCCAATCAGATGTCACCCGAACAAGCTGCCGAAAATTGGGATTTACCCCTGTCTGCTATCTATGAGGCGATTCATTACTGTCAAAATCATCAAGAAATTTTAAAATTAGAAGCAGACGAGGAACGCTATCGATTGGAAGTAAAAGGAGTCCAAGTTGAGCCTACGAATGCTGCTTGACGAAGATTCTCAAGCAAAGTATTTAGTCAATCTTCTTCAGGCAGCCGGTCACGATGTAGCCACAGTCAATAAATTGGATTTAATGAATCATCCAGATTCAGTCGTGCTAGACGCTGCCAGAGAAAATGAGAGAGTGCTGCTTACACGCAATTGTGAGGACTTTCAGCAATTGCATCAAGCGAACCCAGAACATTCAGGAATTTTGGCAGTTTATCAAGATTCTGAAGCTTCTAAGAATATGAGTTATCAGGCGATAGTGAAGGCAATTGATAATTTAGAAACAGCCGAATATGAACTAAATAATCAGTTTGTGGTTCTAAATCAATGGAGTTATTAATGAGAAATTTATGTAAAAATGGAAAATAGAAGTCTCATTGTTACCTGCTATTATACAATCTTGTCGAGATATAGTTGCTGCTAGACAAAGGAGGCTGAATGAAAACCGATCTCGCCCTGCCAATTGACCAGATCGCAAAATTCTGCCAACATTGCCAAATCATCGAACTCTCCCTTTTTGGTTCGATACTTCGCGACGACTTTCATGCAGACAGCGACATCGATATCCTAGTTGCTTTTGCCCCCACAGCCAACAGGGGTCTACTCGATCGCGCCCAAATGCAACAACAACTCGAAGCAGTGCTAAGCAGACGAGTCGATCTAATCAGTAAACGGGCGATCGATCGCAGTTCCAACCCGATTCGCCGCCTTTGAAATTCTCTCTACTGCTCAAACTATTTATCTCAAATAACCGCGATCGCGCTTCCTTAATCGATCGCTCTTTTTATTTCAACAACTGCTTCTCCCGTTTTACCCGTTGCGCGATCGGGTATTGATAAGCAGTCGTGCCGATCGACTGCTTCAACATATCGGCGAAAAGTCCGTTAACGTAATCTGTTTTCAGCCGAGATTATGCAAGCAAAATCGTTAGCTTTTTTGGTAAGTGCAAGCAATCGCTAATCGGCGGATCGCACATCACTGCAACCGACCTTATGCTAAGTTATTGTTGGAATTACAAGCGATCGCCCGCGCAAGCAGAAAAGGAGGATTTACAAAAATGGGTAAAGGTAGGTTAGAAGCGTTCAGCGATGGTGTAATCGCCATTCTCATCACGATTATGGTGCTGGAATTGAAAGTGCCCCATGAAGCTGATTTAGCTGCGCTGCGTCCGCTAGTTCCAGTATTTCTGAGCTATGTACTCAGTTTTATTTATCTTGGTATCTACTGGAACAACCACCATCACTTGTTACAGGCGGCTCGGCACGTCAATGGTAATGTTTTGTGGGCTAATCTGCATCTGCTGTTCTGGTTGTCACTCATTCCCTTTGTCACTGCCTGGACAGGCGAGAACAACTTCGCGGCCTGGCCAGTTGCGCTTTATGGCACTGTGCTGTTGTTGGCTGCGATCGCTTACTTCATTCTCAGTCGTGTCCTTATTTCTCACCACGGTAAAGATTCCACTCTGGCAATTGCACTCGGGCGAGACTTTAAGGGTAAAGTATCAGTGGTGATTTATGCCGTAGCAATCCTGCTTTCCTTTGTCAACTCGTGGTTTGCTTTTATGCTGTATGTTTTAGTTGCAATAATGTGGCTGATCCCCGATCGGCGTATTGAGAGAAGTCTGACTTCGTGAAGAATATTCCACAAAAAGCAATCGCCAGAGCTAACAATTCGCTTTAGCAATTAACAAATGACAATTCATCAAAACGGACTTTTTATTGAACCCGGTCAAGGTCGTTCTTACTACTTTGGTCAAGACCTCTATACCTTCAAAGCAGTTGGTGAAGAAACAGGTGAAGCTTATGCACTTTGTGAGGTAATTGTTGCACCTGGTGGCGGTACGCCGACCCATCGGCACTACCGAGAAAATGAATCATTTTATGTTCAAGACGGAGAGATTGAATTCCAGCTTGACGATCGTACTTTCGTGGCGACGGCTGGAACCTTTCTTCATTCACCGAAAGGCCAGCTTCACCGATTTACAAATACGACCGCTACACCGACTAAAATGCTGGTTTGGGTCACTCCTGCTGGTTTTGAGAAATTTATTGCCGAAGTTGGAAAGGCAGTAAATGGTCAGATTAGCCTTGGAGCATCCTTGACTCCTGAAGATTTGGACAAAATTCTTACTGCGGCTCCCAAATACGGTATCGAAATCGTACATCCACCATCCGAGTAGCGATCGTGCAATCTCTTACTGTAAAAAAAAACAAGCACAGGAGTAAAGAGATACCTCATCAGGAGTTTAACTTGAGTCTACGAATGCTGCTTGATGAAGATTCTCAAGCAAAATGTTTAGTCAATAAGTAATGAGGCTGAATGAAAACCGATCTCGCCCTGCCAATTGACCAAATCACAAAATTCTGCCAACACTCGCAAATCATCGAACTCTCCCTCTTTGGTTCGATCCTTCGCGACGACTTTCATGCAGACAGCGACATCGATATCCTAGTTGCTTTTGCCACTACAGCCAACTGGGGTCTACTGGAACACGCGCAAATGCAGGAAGAACTAGAAACACTGCTAAGCAGACAAGTAGATTTAATCAGTAAAAGAGCGATCGATCGCAGTTCCAACCCGATTCGCCGTCCTGAAATTCTCTCTACCGCTCAAACTATCGGTAGTCAAATAACCGCGATCGCGCTTCCTTGCTAGACATTGCCTCTTCTGCTCAAAAAGTCCTGCAATATAAAGGTAACACGGACAAAGTTGCGTTTCTGGCCGATGATAAAACGCAGTCTGCGATCGTGTTTCAACTTCTGATTATCGGTGAAGCGGTGAAACGCATTTCTTCAGAATTGCGATCGCAACATTCGGACATTCCTCGGTCACTCATTGCCAGGATGCGGGATAACTTGATTCATCGATATGATGACATCGACCTAGATGAAGTCTGGAAAACCTCAAATGAAGATATTCCTACACTGCTGATTGCCTTGGAACCTCTACTGCTAAAATAATAAAACTTATTTACTCTGTAAAATTTAAGAATTGCAACAATGAGTAAAAATGATGAATCTAAGCCATTTCTTCCTGATGACAAGTTAGATACCGATCGGATTGTCGTTGAAGTCCCTGCCGAGCAAAAATCTCCTGATCGAGAAAGAATTCCATCTGGATATGAGCCTATGGGTGAAATCTATCTCCGTGGAAGAGCTTTTAGAGGTTTAGCAGGAGGAAGAATTCGTTGGTGGGTGCTTATTTCGGGCTGGATAATCTTTGGCGGTTTAGCGCTGCTGATTCTGATTTCAGCGATCGCCTCAGCATCTTTTTCACCTTTACCAGCTTTGATTATTCTTGCCATTCCTATTATAATTCTGTGGCGAGGAACCACTACCAAGTTATTCATCGAGAAACATAAAAGTCGGAGAAGATAGTTGCTTATTGGGCAAAGTCGGTGGGAATTATAGCGACCTTGTTTTCCTGGTTGAAACAGGACGATATTCGCAGTATGTATAATAATAGATCGCTCAATTAGCTCTGTATGCTCTCGGTGTCATGCCCGTAAATTGCCGAAACTTTTTGCGGCTAATGGCTGTGGCTGTTGAAGCTGCACGAATACGGCAATGTCGGTAATCGATCTACCTCGAAAGTTTCAACAAAAAATTCAACACAGCCGCCACCTTGACATGACTAGCAGTACGCACCTTACTTGTATCTAGAGACGGGTTGTTTCAACAATATCTTCTCTACCTTTCGGAAGAGATAAACCCGTCCTGATATAACGCCACAAAAATAATGTTTTGAGTAAAAAGGCGGGGGTGGAAAGTACGAATGCAGATTGTAGGGTTTCCTTGCCTGTCATTCCCAAGTGCGATCGCCGAAGATCGGAGTATAGAAATTAAACGGCTGGTTTTCACCCGCCCTTACACAAAATGAACTCACAACTAGAACAACAAGTAACAATTCTACAAGACGAAACAGCAGCGGCCGGGAATTCAGCAAACCCAACAGTTGAAACTCATGTATTCGCCTCAGAATTTGCCACCGAGGAAAAAGTCAGAGTGGAAGAATTTAAGATTAGCGCCGACAGTTTAATTGCTAAAGTCAAAGAACTAATTCAGCAAGGAAAACTCCGCCGCCTCGTCATCAAAAACTCGCAAGGGCGGACTTTGGCAGATATTCCGCTGATGGCGGGATTGGTAGGTGGCGTTGCCGGCTCAGTAGTCTTTCCAATTGCTGCTGTACTGGCTACAGTGGGGGCAGTTGTGGCTCATTTAACTGTAGCCATCGAGCGGAAAGAGCAGTAGTTGGATTTGTCTAAAGCGAGGAAAGCGAAGCAATCTCAGGCTCTGGGATTGCTTCGCTTTCGCTTTTTTTATATTAACGATAATTGCGATCGCCACCTTATATAGCTCTTCTCAGGTAGATGAGGTATGAGTGACAGCTTATATAACCACTGAAACGTATAGGGCCCTTTCGGCCCAACTACGTACCTCATTTACTTGAGAAGCGAAATATATTTCCCCCGAATTACCTAATTAACAGCAGCCAATCGAAAATTTAAAAGCTTACTGATAGTAAGCCGATCGCGCCCCTGCCTTTTCGACTCATAAAGAGCCTCATCAGCCGCCAGTAGCAGCGTTATCGCATCATTTTCCTCACTGGGAACAACGCTGGCAATTCCCAAGCTAATCGTTACCACAGAATTAGGTAAGCCGTCAACACTCTCCGGGTGAAAAACCATATTCAAAGCTTTCACTTTCGCTCTAATGTGTTCGGCAACAACCAGAGCCGCCGACGCATCTGTTTCCGGTAAAATCACAGCAAATTCCTCGCCCCCGTAGCGAGCAGCTACATCAGCAGGACGCTGGAGCGATCGTCTAATTGCCTGAGCTACCAATCGCAAACAATCATCTCCCCGTTGATGTCCATAGGTGTCATTGTAAATTTTGAAATAATCAATATCGCACAAAATTAAAGATATAGGAGAACCCCTGCGAGCCATGTGCTGCCATTCCGTTCGCAAGCAACTATCAAAATACCGTCTGTTGCCAATTTGAGTAAGTTCGTCCACGTTCACCAAAGCTTGCAGTCTTTGATTTTCTTGCTGCAACTCCTCAAAACGAACCACCCACAACTTGTCCTCACACAAATTTTGCCCTTTAAAATACAGGCGGTATAATTCGCAAGACAAACTACAGTTATTTCCGTCTAATTTGATCAGTCCCATGCTGTCTAACTGATAAGCAATCAAAGGTTCGAGGTAAATGCTATTTTTAGCATCGACAACTTGTTGGAATGCGGAGGCGATTTCGGGCTGCTGTTTAATGGCGAGCGACTGATTTTGCAAGTAGTCGCTATAAATTCCGCAGTGAGTAGGAGCTGCTGTTAACAATTCTGCCAACTCAGCTCGCCCCAGTTTTTCCCCAGGCTCCTCCCGATCGACGGGCTGCCGATTTTGTTGCAAAATTGCCAGGTGATACAGGGCTAAATGCACTAAATAAGGATGCCCGCCTACCATGTTCATTAATTGCTCGATCGGATAGCTATTGCTCCAGTTCAGTCCGTGTCTGCACGCCAAATCTTGAACTTGTTCGGCACTAAATTCTGAGAGTTTAATCGGCATTCCTACATTAAATGGAGATTGATTAATATTCAAAGGAATATAAACTTCTGTTGAATAAATAACAACTACGCGGAGTTTTTGCCAAGTTTTGCTAGCCCGAGCTTGTTCGTACCAAAAACGGATAACCGACAGAAAATCTCGAGCAATATTGGTGCGTTCAAATACTCGATTTGTTTCGTTAATTGCCAAGACAATGGGACTGTCAATTTGTTCGAGCAAATAGTTTTCAAAGTAAATAGTGCAGCTTACCTTGCTGCCCATATCTTCATCCCAGAATTCATCAATATTTGGTTCGAGTTTGAGTTGCCGAGCGACATTGACACAAAGCCAGCGTAAAAATTTATCTAAACTAGCAAAAACCGCTGCGTCGGCTTGCTGAAAGTCTACAGTTACTGTGCGGTATCCACGATCGACTGCCGCGTCAATTATCCGCAGCATCAGAGAACTTTTGCCCATTTTTCTGGGAGCTTTAATGCGAACAAGGCCTCCAGGTTTGCTAATTTCTGCACAGGCGAGAGCTTCGGCCCCTGAGCGCTCAATATAAAATCGAGAGTCAAGCGGTATGGGGCCGCCGGGAAATTCTAGGTCGGCAACTGTTTGGATCGAGTTTGGTGATTGTTGGAGTCCTGCCATAGTCCTTGCACAAGGCGATACCCTGACTGTATCTTAATGTGGGTCAACCTTTGTCAGGTTAGGCGGTAGACCAGCGGTGTCCAAAATCGATCGACAATCCTACAAAATCTAAGTTTTTAGGGACTTGCCGGAACTGACTTTGCTATAGTAGTGTCACTTTACCCAGTCTCAAACCCTGCTTCAACACGGCTCTGCAGACCGACAAAAATTCGACGGTAGCCCAGACGCGCTCATTCTGAGCCTTTACCGGAAAAATAACTCGTCGGTCGTCGAGGTCGCGCAGGAAGAGCCCCTATCTAAGGAGAAACAATCATTGTCACGCCGCTACCTGTTTACCTCTGAATCGGTCACTGAAGGCCATCCCGATAAAATCTGCGATCAAATTTCAGATACGATTTTAGATGCCTTACTGACTGAAGACCCCAAAAGCCGCGTCGCAGCCGAGGTAGTCGTCAACACCGGCTTAATGCTGCTGACTGGCGAAATCACCACTAAAGCTCAGGTAAATTACATAGAATTAGCCCGGAAAAAAATAGCCGATATTGGCTACATCCACGCTGACAACGGCTTTTCGGCCAATAGTTGCTCGGTGTTGGTAGCTCTCGATTCTCAGTCTCCCGATATTGCTCAAGGGGTGAATACAGCCCACGAAAGCCGGGAACAATCGAGTGAAGAGGAATTAGACGCCATTGGCGCTGGCGACCAAGGCTTGATGTTCGGCTTTGCTTGCAACGAAACGCCGGAATTGATGCCTCTGCCGATCAGTTTAGCGCACCGGATTTGCCGTCAACTGGCAGCAGTCCGCAAAACCGGTCAGTTATCTTACCTGCGTCCCGACGGCAAAAGCCAAGTTACAGTAGTCTACGAGGACGGCAAACCTGTTGGCATAGATACGATTTTAATTTCTACGCAGCACACCGAAACGATCGGCGACATCACAGAAACGGCCGCTGTTCAAGCCAAAATCAAACAAGACCTTTGGACTGCAGTCGTCCAACCCGTGTTTGCCGATATTAGCGTGAAGCCGGATGCAGAAACTCGCTTCCTTGTCAACCCCACCGGCAAATTTGTCGTCGGCGGGCCTCAAGGAGATTCGGGTTTGACGGGTCGCAAAATTATTGTGGATACCTACGGCGGCTATTCCCGCCACGGCGGCGGCGCTTTTTCTGGGAAAGACCCCACCAAGGTAGACCGCAGCGCGGCTTATGCTTGTCGCTACGTTGCTAAAAATATTGTAGCGGCTGGTTTAGCCCAAAAGTGCGAAGTGCAGTTGAGTTATGCGATCGGGGTTGCGCGACCTGTTAGCATGATGATCGAAACTTTTGGCACTGGGAAAGTTGATGACGATCGCCTTTTGGAAGTTGTGAAGCAGCATTTTGAACTGCGTCCTGCGGGAATCATTCAGGCTTTTAACTTGCAGAATCTGCCTGCCGAAAGAGGCGGCCGTTTCTATCAAGATGTGGCGGCTTACGGTCACTTCGGACGCACTGATTTAGATTTGCCTTGGGAGGAAACTGATAAGGCAGAACTTTTGAAAGAAGCTTTGAGCCAGAAGCTTTCTGGAGTAGCTGGATAGTACAGTTTTGGGGTGCGCGCAGCGCCCCTTATCCATAAATAATATCGGGTGCTACCAATGAATATAGAGTGCGTACTCCGCACCTTATCAATAAATAATATCGGGTGTTCTTCGGCCCATCTTATCCATAAATAATATCGGGTGCTACCAATCAATAATAACGTAGCTGGTTCAGCACCTTCAAACAAAAAATAAATAAATAAATGCGATTTTTCACACCTTTCCAATCAGCAATTCGCAGTTTTGCCTCTTCCCTTCAACAGCGGTTGGCGACAACTGGATTTTCTGCACCCAATCCAGCAACGCTGCCAAGTTCGTTTGCAACTAACAATCCTGGTGGAATTCGCGGCGTTTGGATACCCACGACTGACTGCAAAGTTCTCACATCAAAAGAGCGAATTGCTGAGGCAATGGACTTTCTCGCCGATACGGGATTTAATACAGTTTTTCCTATAATTTGGAACCAGGGTTATACGGCTTATCCTTCTGGGATTATGCGAGAAAACTTTGGGGTGGAAATTGACTTGCGCTATCAAGGTCGCGACCCCTTAGCAGAAATATGTGTTGAGGCCAAGAGAGTTGGTTTAAAAGTGATTCCTTGTTTTGAATACGGATTTGTAAGTTCTTACAATCGCAAGGGCGGTCATTTGCTGGCGAAAAAACCTGAGTGGATAGCCCGTGATGCCAGCGGCAATTTACTTAAGAAAAATAACTTTGACTGGATGAATTCTCTTGACCCGGAAGTGCAAGACTTTGTGCTGGGGTTGATGCTGGAAGTTGCTAAGAATTATCCGGTAGACGGCGTTCAAGGAGACGATCGCATTGCGTTTCCGGTAGAAGGCGGTTACGACGAAAAAACGGTTAAACGCTATCGAGAAGAGTGCGGTAGAGCAGCACCGTCGGATTGTAAAGAGCAACATTGGCGGCAGTGGCGTGCTAATATTATTACTGAGTTTGTGGCTCGTTTATACCGAGAAGTGAAAGCGATTAATCCAGACTTGTTGCTATCAATGTCGCCGAGCCCTTATGACTGGGGACTGGTGGAATATTTGCAAGATTCTAAAGCTTGGCTTGACAAAAATTTGGTGGATATGCTTCACCCGCAGTTTTACCGCCGCGATTTTAATGCTTACAAACAATTGGTCGATAAAATGATGGCTGGACAGCTTAGCGGGCAGCAAGTAAAGTGTGTGTCGCCCGGTATTTTGTTGACGAATCGAGGCAGCAAATATAGCATAACTCCCGAACTGTTGTTGCAAGTAATTGCTTACAACCGCTCTTGCGGCATTCAAGGAGAAGTGATGTTCTTTTACGAAGGTTTGCGAGATAACGGTAACGCTTTGGCTGAGGTTTTGAAAAAAGGACCCTATGCTCGTTGAGAGGGGAGCATCTCATATTTGTAAAAACACTTCTTCTTCCTCTTTCCTCTTTCCTCTTTCCTCTTTCCTCTTTCCTCTTTCCTCTTTCCTCTTTCCTCTTTCCTCTTTCCTCCTGACTCCTAACTCCAATTTCTAGATTGGCTGCTTTCATTGAGATGCTCCCGTTGAGAGATTGTCCCGAAATGAAGCTATTTCCTGTTGGCAGCAGTCAACCGATTTTAGATTTTAGATTTTAGATTTTAGAATTGAAGAGTTGAAGTATTGACCCCACGGATAAATCCGGGGGCTTGTATCCTGGATGCTTGATTGTCAACCGAGCCGATCGCTATTTCAAACCAAGTTGATATAAAATAAGATGTGGCAGCATTCTCAATCAGCTTTGATTAACAGGCTTTCGGGCCTGTTCCCCAAAAAGTGAATTTTCTCGCTTCACAAGCCGGAAAGCCTGTTGCTGAAAAGGGTGCAAGATGTGAGTATAAAATGATATAGCAGAGCTAGGCCGGTTAAAAGCGCAGCGATGCCAAGCAGCAAGTGCTACTCATTGTCAAGCCGATCGCCCAAACAAACCCGATAATTAATAATTGGGGAGTTGCAACAACAGTGGAATAAGACATATTTTAGAAGTGGGTGCAAGCTTTTTTTTAGAAGTAGCGTTTTGTAGACGCCATATTTTTTAAAGACAGTTTAAAAGAGCAATCTCAACCGCTCGCCAAAATATTAGGATAAATCAGTGACCTCAGCAGCAAGCCTCATCCAACAGCTACCCGAACTCAGCGATGCTCAATTCCATCAAAAATATTTGAAACAAAAACAAGGGATGCTAACCTTGGCAACTATATTGCCGCAAGTAGAACAGAAAAGTCTGGCGTTACGGGCAGTAAAATTAGCTCTAAAAGTAAATTTAAAACTCGGCTCGAAGCTAGCAGGAACGGTAAAGCCAGAATTTCAAACAGCCACAGTAAAATTAATCGACAAAATCCCAACTTCGCCGCTGCTCAAAATTCAACTGCTGGCCCTAACAAGTTCCGATCGGGCAATTCCGATGCTGGTGGCCGCATTGAACCACAAAGAAAGTGCAGTGCGCCTTGATGCTATTCGGGCGATCGGGAAAATCGGCTCCCAAGCAGCAGTAATTGAATTAGCCCGATCGCTCGAATCCAAAGATTCCCAAATCCAAGCTTGGGCGGCTTGGGCTTTAGGAGAAATTGACTCGAAACCAGCCGCCGCAGCACTGCTGAAAGCCCTCAAACACCAAGACCCCCGGGTGCGCGCCCGGGCTGTTTGGGCATTAGGCAAAATTAACCCGAAAACAGCCGTCCCCGCGCTGCTGAAAGCCCTCAAACACCAAGACTCCGAGGTGCGCTGGCGGGCGGCGGTCAACTGCGGGAAAATCGGCGTCTCTGAGGTAGTTCCCGGGCTGCTGAATGCCCTCAGAGACGAAAATCACATCGTCCGCGCTAGGGCTGCGGCGGCTTTGGGGAAAATCGGCGATTGTGAGGCAGTACCCGGCTTAGTAGAATTGCTTCGCGACGATCCAGACTCCTATGCAGTTTCTTTGAGGGCCGCGGAGGCCTTGGGACAAATCGGCACGGAAACGGCTGTGGCGGGGCTGGTGGAAGCCCTCAACCATGAAGACTCAGACGTGCGCGGCAGTGCAGTTTCTGCCTTGGGGGAAATCAGCAGCGAGGTGGCTGCGGCGGCGGTAATGCGATCGCTCTCGGATCGAGATATTTTCGTGCGCGGCAGGGCGGCGGTTGCCCTTGGGAACATCAATACAGAGGGAGATGCTAAATTGCCAAAAATGGTGGTCGCGGGACTGGCGAGCGCAATTGGCGACAGCGAATCTTATGTGCGGTGGAGAGTTGCTGCTGCTTTGGGGGAAATTGGGACAGAGGAAGCTGTGGCAGGTTTGGTGCGGCTGCTGGGAGACGAAACTTCTGGAGTGCGCCAAAAGGCTGTTAAATCCCTCGGTCAAATTCGCTCAACGGCTGCTATATTGGCTCTGGAAACAGCTTTAAATCGGGAATTTGCTGACGTTCGCGCGCTGGCTGCCCAATACTTGGCGGATGTCAGCACTGAGGCAGAAACCGTTGATTTTGGTCTCTCAGTCTCAGTAGATTTATCGGGTGAAAAACTGCGGAAAATCCTGATTGCTTCGCAAGCAGAAGCCAGTGAATACATTGTTGAGCGCCCTGCGCGACGCGAGATTAAATACCTGATCTCGATCTGCAGTCCGGGTGTGCCCGAACCCAAAACTTTTCATCAAATCTCGAACCGAATGTGCCTGGAGTTTAACGACCTCGACACTCCTGTTGACGACCCCGATCAAATCTTGCCTACCCTTGAGGATGTACTGAAAATTATTGACTTCGCCCTCAAAATGTCGTCGCAGGGAGGCAGTTTGCTCATCTGCTGCCCAAGCGGGATCGGCCGTTCAACGGCCACAGCTTTGACTGTTTGTGCTGCGCTGTTGGGTCGCGGCAAAGAACGGGAAGCTTGGGCCTTGGTACTCGCCGCCAGACCCCAAGCCAAGCCGAACCGCTGGATGGTACAGTTGGCAGATGAAGCTTTGGGTAGAGACGGTAAGCTAGCACTGGCGATCGAATTGACTACCGTAACTCCAGAACTCGCAATCGCCAACAGTTGACTGACACAAACCCGGTTTCTTTTCGTCAACCCTACAGTTATACTCAATAAACGACACTACACCTCAGACTTGTCTGTGCGGGGCAACGATGCCAAAAGTCGATCGCCAGGGTGCAAAAGTTCGATCGGCTGCTGCATTTGTGACATTCTGTGCTAAGAAGTTGTCGGATGCTCAACAAAAACCGTCAAGCAATCGTCGCATTGCTGGCAGCCAAAGTCCAAAGCGAAGAAATCGGGTGCATTGTCAACAGACAATATCAGCTTTGGCCCAGTCACAGGCAAAACAGGTCAGAGAGAATTTTCTCCCTGTAACATTCCGCGCAGGGATAATTCACTGCAGGGATAAATTTTTATTTTTTTTGCCTGCTGCAGACTTTTACGAGTGGAAAAAGTAATTTGGCAACAGTCATCAACAGCCTAATTATCTATTAGACATCAACCGAATTTAAGTTTCTCCTCTGACTCGACAAGAGTTTCAGATGCTTTTTCCCAGATGTCTGCGGTCAAATAGACAAGCTTTTCCGTTTGGAGAACTTAAGAGCGTGGTAGATTTTAACAAAATACAGCGGTTGCATATGTCAAAAATTAACTTGCTAAAAGAAACAGGACACGACGCAAGTTTCTCGGTTGCCGTTTGGGAAGACCAGGGGGAATTGAATCCAGATTTAGAACCATTTAACCCGCCGAAAAAAAACGTGAAAACGCGAAAGGTTAACCCAAAAATTGCCAATTTAGGTAAACAGATGCCAGTTTTAATTTCTGGAGGAGTGGCTTCTGTAGAAACCGCGCACAAAAAACAATCTAACCAGGGTTTGGGAGAAAAACTATCCTTAAAATTCAGCCCGAGTTTGCCGTCTAAAATTGGCGGTTTGCCTATCCATCAAAAAATTGGCTGCGGGTATTTGCTAGCAATAGGAATCGGCTTTCTGGGCTCGCTGAGCGGACTGGTTATTGCCGATTACTATCAAGGCAAAGGATTAAAACAACTCAATGATGCTCACCTACAAGCGCAATTAATCGGCAATTTTAAAGATGCAGCGCTGGCGGCCCAATTGCAGGGTTCACAGCTAGATTCTGTTGTTGATAATTCTGCCAAGCTAAAACAGCAAGAAGAGCAGTTGTTTGAGAGCATTGTTCTGGCAAAAAATCTGCGGTTGCGTATAGAAAAGTTTGCCGACAGCCAACCGGCTTGGCTAGCTGCAAAACCGGAATTTATCAAGTTTGTAGTGCAAGATTGCACTACAAAATTAGAAGCATACGCCGATACTCTGAAATCAACTTTGCAGGAAATCCAGCAATCGCAACTATCGCCTCGGGAGATAGAGTCGGCCAGAAAATTGCTCGCAATCGAAAGCGGAGAAGGCGTAAAACAGCTCAACAGCAGCCTTGAAGAATTGAGCAAAATCCTGGATATTGCCCAGCAGCAAGAGGGCCAAGGCGGTGAAGTGATGGAAGACGCTCAAGGCATGGAAAAAGCCATAATTATTATTAGTATGCTGCTGTCGGTAGTGGTGGCGGGACTTGTGGCTTGCCGCACCAGTCGGGCGATCGCCAAACCTGTTATCAGCGTCACTCAGGTGGCCGAACAAGTAGCCGCCGAGTCTAATTTTGACTTGCGAGCCCCCGTCACGGCACAAGGCGAAATAGGCTCTCTGGCTGTCTCTCTGAATCAGCTAATCGAGCGGGTTTCGGAACATACAAAAGAATTGAAACAAGCTAAGGAAGCCGCCGTCACCGCTAATACTGCTAAAAGCCAATTTTTAGCAACTATGAGCCACGAATTGCGGACGCCTTTAAATGCGATTATCGGCTACAGTCAACTACTTTCAGAAGATGCCCGGGATGCGGGATTTGATGAGTTTGTACCAGACTTGCAGAAGATTGAAAAAGCAGGCGCGCACCTGCTATCATTGATTAACGATATCCTCGAGTTGTCAAAAATTGAAGCGGGAGGCATGAAACTCGAAATCCAGGAGTTTGACATCGAATCCCTGGTTGATAATGTTGCGAGTTCTACTAAACCGTTGATAGAGAAAAATGGCAATGTTTTGGAGATTGAGTGCGATCGAACTGTGGGCATAATGCACGCAGATTTCAAAAAAGTGCGCCAGGTTTTGATACATCTGGTTAGCAATGCTGCGAAGTTCACCAAAAACGGTAGGGTGAAAGTGAGTGTGAGGCGCATTGCAGGAAGTGGAAAATTGAATGCAGCAGGGCGATCGGCGATTGACGATTCAATGGCGGCTGATGAAACTCATTCTGTGGCGATCGCTTGTCCCCTGCTGAATGTTGAAGAGTCGGATTGGATTTGCTTGTCTGTTAAGGATACCGGAATTGGAATGTCGGAAGAACAACAGCACAAATTGTTTGAAGCTTTTGTGCAAGCTGACTGTTCAACAACGCGACCTTACGACGGCGCCGGATTGGGGCTGACACTTAGCCGCCACTACTGTCAGATGATGGGCGGGGAAATTTTGGTAGAAAGCGAAGAGGGAAAAGGGTCTATTTTCACTGTCCGCATACCGGCGGGAAACGGGTGATATGATTTTTGGGCGAGAGATGTAGGGGGTAGGCAGATAGAGGGCCGAAAATTTATGTTTCAAACCTCTGGCTTGATGTCGAAATGCTTTAGTCTTATCAGTGGGGGCGATCGCACTCTATTAATTCTAATTGGTTATTTTACGAATTCAAACAGCACAAGCCGCTGGCTGCCGATCTCCAACCTAAATCGATTCTAATAAATTTTATTTAGTATTATTGAACCGCGAAGACGCGAAGGACGCGAAGGAAGAAGAAGCAATAAGTAGATAATCTTCTACGGGGAAAAGAGTAAAAGATCGATCGCACAAACTGCTCTCAACTTTTATCTTGTTTCTCATCGGATGGTGGGGACTGTTTTTGCATTTGTTTTTGACGTTCTCTCACAGCTTGTTCCAAAAGGAATGCTGACAAGCCGCTGATTGAACGGCGTTCCTCATTTGCCCACTCTTGCAGGAGGTCATAAATTCCATGTGCTAAGGAGGTTGATACACGTTTAGCCATTAGAAATTGAGTATTTTTTTATTTAGGGCAATCGTCATTGTCCAGTATTGTAGACAATTTTGTCGAATATGCAGCACAATGCTGCTTTTGCACAGCACTATGCGCCCGATCGCGCGCATGAATCAGCAATAAAAAACTTCAGTCCTCAGTTTGTTTGAGAGAGCGATCGCCCCAACTGCACTCAACTCTTCTCCTCCTTGTCATCCGATGGCTGGGGCTGTTGTTTCATTTCCTTTTGATGTTCTCTGGCAGCTTGCTCCAAAAGGAATGCTGACAAGCTGCTGACTGAACGGCGTTCTTGACTTGCCCACTCTTCAAGGATGTCATGGATTCCATCAGCCAAATAAGTGGTTAAGCGTTTGGTCATCAGAGGCTCAGTATTTTCTTGTCTACGGTAATCGTCATTGTGCTGTATCTGGACTGTCTTGTCGAGTATACGTCATTTACGTTACATATATGTGGGGTTTAAGTGATATACTGTGAACAAGTCAAAAGCCAGCGCGAGCCCTAGGAAAGTTCTTCGCTGGCTGATGGTTCCCCAAATACAAGGAGACAATCCACATAAAAGGAGACTATTACTATGGTACAGCCTGGAAGCGACGGCAGCGAATATACTCGCGGCTATCAACAAGCTTTAGATGACTTTGGCATCACGCAACTGCTGTCGGGTATCCGCAGCTACTCTGATGAGGATTTTGATGCCGATCGCGCGCGCATGACTGGGCCAGAGCTCGAAAGCTTGGCGGTGTTTCTGATTCTGCGCGTGGGGGCGAATCTCAAAGGAAGTACGATCGCCCGCTACCTCAACACTCTCAGAAAAGCAAATTCTCCGACGATCGCCGATCGCCCCGCGATCGAACTCAACCCAAATTCGATCTCGAAAACACCTGAAAAGTCAAAGCAGGGCGATCGCACTTCTTGGGCGATAGTCCGAATTTTACCGAATGCTGAGCACTATACGATCGCGCGTTTTGTCAACCGCCAAGATGCGGACGATCGGCGGAGGGCTTTGTGTCGGTTTATTCCAGGGGGAGTGTTTGAAGTTGTGTGCGATCGCACCTAATCAATAGACCTCTCCAATAACTATTGTGGAACAGGCATCTTGCCTGTTCAAGACTGGCTTTTCTGGAGATGTCTAATAAACACAAATGACGGTGACAATTGTAGCGACTCCGCATTAAGTCCGTCGGGGGTTAAAACCCCCGCCTCATAGCGAAAGTCCTCTTAAGAGGACTATAAATAACTCTTTCAGTCGTCTTCAGACGACTTCAGCTATGAGACAGGGGTTTCAACCCCTGGCGGACTATCGGACTATCAGACTAACCGAGGTTTCTGGCCATCTGTGTATAATCATGGATGAAAACCCGCCCCAAATTTATTTAGAAGGTTGAGAAGGTGCGGGACTTACAATTAACAATTGATCGCCGGATTGACTTTGTTGAATAGCCATCACTGGCGGGCGAGCGTTAGGGTCTTTTTGCTGTTCTTTTGTTAAAGCCGGAAACAGATAAATCCAGTTGCCTCTCTCCAAAAGCAACCGCCAAACTCTAGGTTCTTTGGGATTATTGATATCAGTATAATCTCTTTTGCTCAAATCAGCAAATAAACCTGCATCGCCGATCGCCTTAAATCCTTTGGGGTCTAGTCGAAGTGTTGGATCGTCGAGTTTTCTGCCTAAAGCAATGTTGTCTTGTTTGGCGATTAAGGCAACGGCGGGTAAAGACGAATTTTCCCCGGCATCGCGTCGGGCATCGGCAATACCTTGGTGGTAAGCTGACCAAAACAACACTAGCAATACCCAACCGACGATGATAATTTCATCAACGAGCGATCGCAATAATTTGATCGAGTTATATCTATTGATATTAAATCGCTGCCAAGACTTCAGGAAGCGATGAAGCAACCCTAATCTTCTTCTGCGAGCAGAGAAACGCCAACGTCTAGCTCTGCGATTAATTTTAGCAGCAACTGTCTTGTTTATACTATTAATTAGCCACAAACTGAGGTAAATCGCCAGGGCTGTCAGCAGAAGGGCGATCGCACTTCTGAGTATCGTCGGGCCATCACCTAAAAACACCTGAAGCGGTACTAGGAAAAAGGATTCTACTGGTAAATCGAGGGTAATTACATTTAGCTGAAAGCAGGAAAAATAAGACCAGCGATAAATCCAGCCCGTGAAAAACAAAGCGACACCAAGCAAGCCAACTACACTGGCAAAGTTGCCTAAAATATTGGATTCGGGAGTAGGTTGGGGAGAAGCGGTCACGGAATCACCTTCAAGGGATGTGGAGTACAATTTTATGACATTAGCAGGGGTAACGCTTATCCTTGAAGGGGGTCTAGGGGACGATGAAACGCAAAACACTTTCTTTTCTAGTTGTAGCACTTTTTACGGTAACAGCGGGTATGGCAGCACAAGTTAATGCGGCCAGTCAGGAAGTCCAGAAACAGAATTTGCGATCGGTACAAGCACAGGCTAACGCTAGTCAGGCGATACCCGTAGCGTTGCCGACGCAAGCGGAAATTGTGATGAAAGGGGGCGGAAAAAGAGACGGTCGAGTTGTGCAGATTGATGAGAAAGTGCAACAATTATGGATACAGCTAGGACAGGAAAAGCGATCGCTCCCTTTGAGTCAAATTGATAAAATTGTGTTTGCTAACAATGCGATCGTTTATCGAACTAATGGGGGGCAGTTTATTCGGGGCGAAATCCCCCCAGCTACAAAGACTCAAGCGAAATGGAACGGTATTCCCATGAACGCTTTTCGGGTGTTAGATCCTGTTAAAGGTCAAGCTGAGGTGAAATTGGAGCCACCTGTTGTGACTCGGGGACAATTGCGGGGGATTTGGGCAGTCGCAAAAGATAGGCAATATGTCGTTGATGAAATGCAATTTGATATGCAGAAAAAGACGATGACTATTTTAGTAACTCCGTATTGATGCTGTATGGGGTTTAAACCTTTGCATCATCGCAAAAGCCCGTCGGGGGTTTAAACCCCCGCCTCATAGCGAAAGTCGGTTAAAAACCGACTGGCACACCCGCAATTAAATTATTGATAATAGCAGTCCTCATAGCGAGGACTTTCGCTATGAGGCAGGGAATTAATTCCCTGCCGGACTGTGGCAACAGGTGCAAGATATTCAGTTCCAATAAACTTGTTCTTAAATCCCGATCGCTCCCACCTCGTTTATACTACAATGAAAATCCATACAATATTTATCAAAGCCGATGGAAACTCTTAATATCAAAGAAGAAGCCCGCAGCTTAATTGATAAGTTGCCTGACAACTTTACCTGGTCTGACCTGATAGCTGCAATTTATCTCAAACAAAAGATGCAATCTCAAGCAATTCAAATTCAGGGAATTGATGAAGTTGCAGAATCCTCGCCTCAACCCAGCCGATTTGGCAGCGATCGCGAACAAATTACAATTGCTGGTAACTTTGACGAGCCGCTGGAGTTATTGCCATCACCGTTAGTCGATCGCTTGCTTGAAAAAGCTAAAGAATTGACTAAAGTATCCGCCGAACTAGATGAGATTATTGCTAAGATTGATAAAGAACGGCAGGGCGATCGACCTGAGAATTTTTGGGAAGCAGTCCAAAAATTTCGGCAAGAAAACAATTTAGAAGCAGAGGGAATTGAGCCAGAAATTTTTGATGGTGTTCGCAACAAATAGTAAATACTCGCGCTACTCGGAGTGTTACAATAGATAAAACCTAGTTAAAAAGGACAGATAACTATGCAAATCAAAGGCATAAAACGCCGTAATATTATCGAAATTGCAGAAAACCTGAACATTCCTGATGGTTCAGAAGTTCTAATTGAGGTGCCGGAGATGCCGCGAACAAGCAATGAGGAAAGGCTGAAACGTTTACATCAAATATTCGGAGCTTGGAAATACGAGACTGAACTCGGAGAGATTTTTGCCGAAATTGATAGAGAGCGGCATAATTTTTTTGACAGACCAATAGACTTTTTGAACGCTTAGTAGAAAATAAACTGTAATTGCGGCGGTTGCTCGATCGCGTGGAGATATTTTGTTAACTCACAATACTCGTGATTTTATCAATATCCCTGGGTTGCAATTAGAAGATTAGTTAATTTGATGGGGGAAGCAGGTAAGGTTATGAAACGAATTATTATTAGTGTATTGGCTTTGGGTGCGTGTTTGACTCCTTTGACTGTGCTGCCGATTATGCAATCGAGTTGGGCGCAAAGTCAAAATTCACAGGTTCAAGAAGCACAGAGGCTTATACAGCAATTAACGCAACAGCAACAGCTTATGCAAGAAGTGGGCAATCGCAGGGGCGTTGCTGATACTTTGAATAATATTGGTGGAGTCTACGACAGCATTGGACAACCCCAAGAAGCATTGAAATACTTTAACCAAGCTTTACCAATTATGCGAGAAGTGGGCGATCGCTCTGGGGAAGCTCGTACTTTGAATAATATTGGTGGAGTCTACCACAGCATTGGACAATCCCAAGAAGCATTGAAATACTATAACCAAGCTTTACCAATTAGGCGAGAAGTGGGCGATCGCAGGGGCGAAGCTACTACTTTGAATAATATTGGTTTTGTCTACAACAGAATTGGACAACTCCAAGAAGCATTGAAATACTACAACCAAGCTTTACCAATTAGGCGAGAAGTGGGCGACCGCAGGGGCGAAGCTACTACTTTGAATAATATTGGTGGAGTCTACGACAGCATTGGACAACCCCAAGAAGCATTGAAATACTATAATCAAGCTTTACCGATTCGGCGAGAAGTGGGCGCTCGCGCAGGCGTTGCTGATATTTTGAATAGTATTGGTTTTGTCTACCACACCATTAAACAACCCCAAGAAGCATTGAAATACTACAACCAAGCTTTACCGATTACGCGAGAAGTGGGCGCTCGCTCTGGGGAAGCTGTTACTTTAAATAATATTGGTGGAGTCTACAACAGCATTGGACAACCGCAAGAAGCATTGAAATACTACAACCAAGCTTTACCAATTAGGCGAGAAGTGGGCGATCGCTCTGGGGAAGCTGCTACTTTGAATAATATTAGTGGAGTCTACGACAGCATTGGACAACCGCAAGAAGCATTGAAATACTATAACCAAGCTTTACCAATTATGCGAGAAGTGGGCGATCGCTCTGGGGAAGCTCGTACTTTGAATAATATTGGTTTCGTCTACAACAGCATTGAACAACCGCAAGAAGCATTGAAATACTATAACCAAGCTTTACCGATTCGGCGAGAAGTAGGAGATCGTTCTGGGGAAGCTACTACTTTAAATAATATGGGTTTAGTCTACAACAGCATTTCTCAACCGCAAGAAGCATTGAAATATTTTAACCAAGCTTTGCCGATTAGGCGGTCATTGGGCGAGCGCTATGGGGAAGCTGCTACTTTAAATAATATTGGTTCAGTCTACTACAGCATTTCTCAATCGCAAGAAGCATTGAAATACTTGCACCAAGCTTTACCGATTACGCGAGAAGTGGGTGATCGCTATGGGGAAGCTACTACTTTAAATAATATGGGTTTAGTCTACAACAGCATTGGACAACCCCTAGAAGCATTGAAATACTATAACGAAGCTTTACCGATTCGGCGAGAAGTGGGCGATCGCTATGGGGAAGCTACTACTTTAAATAATATTGGCATCGTCAACAGCATTGGACAACCCCTAGAAGCATTGAAATACTATAACGAAGCTTTACCGATTATGCGAGAAGTTGGAGCTCGCTCTGAAGAAGCTACTGCTTTGAATAATATTGGTTTAGTATACAACAGCATGGGACAACCCCAAGAAGCATTGAAATACTATAACCAAGCTTTACCAATTTCGCTAGAAGTAGGCGATCGCGTAGGTGTTGCTACTACTTTGAATAATATTGGTGGAGTCTACGACAGCATGGGACAACTCCAAGAAGCATTGAAATACTACAACCAAGCTTTACCAATTAGGCGAGAAGTGGGCGATCGCAGGGGGGAAGCTACTACTTTGAATAATATTGGTGCAGCCTATCGAGATACGAAGCAACCAACTCAAGCCATCGAAAATTTGCAGCAATCCCTCCAAATCATCTTAGAAATGCGGAGTGGTTTGCAGCGAGAAAATCGCCAAAACTTTTTAGAAAGTGAAAGAGGAAGAATAGTTGCACTTGTTGACATCCTCATCGACCAAAACCAAGCCGATCGTACCTTCCAATGGGTCAACATCGCCACCACAGCCGATCTCGCCGACTACACCCGTTTAATTAACGCCAAAGTAGCCAACCCCCAAGCACAAAAAGCCATTGACGAGTGGAATCAAAAAAATCAACAACTCCAACTCCTCCGCCGCCAACTCGAAGACAAATTCTCAGAAAATCTTTCCCGACAAATGCGGGAATTAGAAGCAGAAGTCAACCGCCTAGCAGAACAAATTTCCCGCAGTTTCCCAGAAGTCGCCGAACTCTTTGAAACCACACCCAAAGACATCGCCCAACTGAAAGCAAGTATCGCACCAGATACCGCTGTCATTCAACCCGTCTTGCTGACAAATGTCAAAAATGTTCCCAATACGATCGCCCTATTCCTCTTGACAAAAGACAGTTTAAGTGTTAAAAAAATTCCTATTAACCCAGCAGAATTCGACAAACTCCTCACTCAATACCGCGAACAACTGCAAAATACTGGCGACACTAACTTCACCGCAACAGGCAGCAAACTCTACGAAATCTTGATCCGTCCCGTAGAAGACCAAATCAAAGCAACTTCCGCCAAACAATTGAGCATCATCGCCACGGGAAAACTGCGCTACATCCCATTTGAAACCCTCTACGACGAACAAACCGATGAATTCCTCATCCAGAAATATCCCATCAACTATCTCACCCGCATTTCCACAAGGACAACTCCCAATTCTACTTTAACCACCGCAGTCTTGGCATTAGGAAATCCCGTCACCCGCGACCCCTATAATTTACCAGCTTCGCCAGATGAAGTTAAAAACATCACCCAAATATTTCCCGGCAGTTTATCCTATATCGGCAATGCCGCTACTCTCAACCAATTCAAAACCCAAGCCTCCCGCTTTCCCTTTTTGCACCTAGCAACTCACGGATGTTTCCAACCCGAAGGTTGCTGCTTGACTAACTCTCTAAATTGTTGCAAACCCGACAGAGTGGATTTAAAGCCAAATACAATCCTTTTTGCTGACACTGAATACAATATTGCTGATGCCGCTTTATTAGGATTGCAAAACACCAGACTCCTCACCTTAAGCGCGTGTCAAACTGCCATGCAAGCAAATTCCAACGGTGAAGAAATATCGGGAGTTGCCTATGTATTTGAGCGTGCGGGCGCGCAAGCTGTGATGGCGAGTTTGTGGAGTGTTGATGATTCAGCTACTAAAGATTTGATGGTTGAATTTTATCAAAATATCAATAAAGGGATGAGTAAAAATGAAGCTTTGCGGCAAGCTAAGTTGAGTCAAATCCAGCGGCATCCGTTTTATTGGTCGCCGTTTATTTTAATTGGCGATGCGCGGTAGTCACCCGCCGAATTTTCGACAAACCTATTCAGGAGGTAGTCATCGAATGGAAAGAATAGACCAGTACCGCCAATTTATCCGCCAACTCTTAACCTCTCATGCCAATCTTGATAATAATTCAGAGTTGGATGTTGAATGTCAGCTTGTGTTCGATACAGAACAAGACCATTACCAAATTTTAGATGTTGGCTGGGAGGGATACAAGCGGATTTATAACTGTTTCATTCACTTAGATATCAAGGATGGTAAAATCTGGATTCAACGCAACATGACAGAAGCCGATCTCGGTCAAGAATTAGTGGAGATGGGAGTACCCAAAGAGGACATTGTTTTAGGGCTGCACCCACCTTACAAGCGTCCCTATACAGGCTATGGAGTTGCTTAGAAAAAAGGCAGATAAGGACACCACTTACGCAGTTCCTCGCCGAGTGAAATCGCGTCTAGAAAAAGCAAGTCCGCGCAACGCGAGACTGAAGAATAAATCGGTTATTTGATGTATTTAGTCATTTGCAGGATCTGTTAATTTCTTAGTCCGCCCACCATCTGGACTTCGTTTGTGTAGTTGCGCTTTCAACCGCCGAATCATCGCGCGCGATCGCATTCTGTCGTTGGGTGGGGCGGGTTTATGTAGATTGTTGGTTGGAATTATAAATTGTTGGTGAACCCGCCCCTACGAGCCCCCACAAAGCCAAACCGCCACCTCTTCCCCTAGCCGCAATTATCCCATCTTCTACCAGAAAATATGCAAAAAATGCCTGCTTCCCCACACTCAAACTAAAAAATTCCGCCTCCCGCGCTTCTCCACCGCGAATAAATCCTTGATACACAGTTTTACCCAACAATTTCACCGTAATTCTGGTAAAATCAAAAGCTAAAATATTTTTATTAACCAAAAACTTAGTCGGCCCCGAAAGAGTTAGTACGATCGCCCCAACCTGCACCGAATTCTCCACCCTGCCCGTTTCGCTATTTTCATCCCCTTCAGCAACAGGTTCGGCCGAATAAGCAATTTGAATTTTCGCCACCCACTCAGGGATGTAACGTCCCGCACCCAACACAATTCCGGCTTTTTGTCGAGTCTTTTTGGTGCCGGTGATAAAGCAGAGTTGCCAGTTGCCGATTAATTGCTCGAAAGAATAGCGAATTTTATTTTGTTTCGCGTTTTTCTCCGCTTCTAGAAGGGCGGAGACTACGGCGGCGGGAGATGGTTTTGTATTCGATTTAGCGGCTTGTTCTAGAATAGATATGTTTTCCATTTAATATACAAACCAGTTTTATTGTTGGTAACAGAGATAATATTAGCTGATGTAGCGGAGAAAAACATGGTTGCGATCGCCCCCACAGACACAGAAATCATCGTCATCGGCAGCGGAATTGGCGGATTAAGTTGCGGTGCACTGCTTGCCAGATATGGCTTTGACGTGATTGTCTGCGAAAGCCATTCGATCGCGGGCGGCGCCGCACACGGTTTTAAACGCGGCGGATTTAGCTTCGACTCCGGGCCCTCCCTGTACTCAGGATTATCCTACAGCCCGTCTGCGAATCCGCTGCGGCAAGTTTTGGATGCGATCGGCGAAAAACTCCCCTGCATCACCTACGATACCTGGGGTTGCTGTTTGCCAGAAGGCGATTTCGACACATCCGTCGGTGCGAGTCAATTTGCTGAAGTGCTCGCACAACTGCGCGGCGCGGCAGCAGTCGCCGAATGGCGGCAACTCCAGCGCATCATGGAACCCTACGCCAAAGCTGCCACAGCCTTGCCCTCCCTGGCTTTGCGCTTCGATTTGGGCGCTGCGTTCACCCTCGGTCAATTTGCGCCGGCTTTCCTGCAAACTGCTGGCGACGCGATCGCACTTGCAGGCCCTTTCAGCAAAATAATGGACAAAAATGTCAAAGATCCGTTTGTCCGAAATTGGCTGAACTTGTTGTGTTTCCTGCTGTCTGGACTTCCAGCCGACGGAACGATCGCAGCCGAAGTCGCTTTCATGTTCGCCGACTGGTACCGCCCCAATGCAGTTTTGGACTATCCGATCGGCGGTAGTGCAGCTTTGGTAAACGCCCTGGTAAGCGGTTTAGAGCGCCGCGGAGGGCAGTTGCTGCTAAATTCCCACGTTGCAGAAGTTTTGGTGGAAAACAACCGGGCTGCGGGCGTGCGGCTGCGATCGGGCAAAATTATTCGATCGCACAAAGCCGTCGTCTCCAACGCATCCGTTTGGGATACCCTGAAACTGTTACCTGAAACCTCAGTCCCGCAAAGGTTTCGGCAACAGCGGCAGGCGACGCCCGAGTGCGACAGCTTCATGCACCTGCATCTGGGAATTGATGCTGCCGGAGTGCGATCGGACTTGGCTTGTCACTACATCTTCGTGAAAGACTGGGAAATGGGCGTTACAGCCCCTCATAACGTCGTTCTCGTCTCGATTCCCTCCCTCCTCGACCCCCACCTCGCGCCTCCGGGAAAGCACGTCATTCACGCATATACCCCCGGAAACGAGCCTTACGATTTGTGGCAAAAGCTCGATAGAACCAGCGAAGAATACAAGCTGCAAAAGCAAGCGCGCGCAGAGGTAATGTGGGAAGCCTTAGAGAGAATTGTGCCCGATATTCGATCGCGCTGCGAAGTCACCTTAGTCGGGACACCCCTCACCCACGAACGGTTTTTGCGCCGCCATCGCGGTTCCTACGGGCCCGGAATTCGGGCGGGTAGCGGCTTGTTTCCCGGGCCGAGAACGCCTTTAGCGGGGCTGTTTTGCTGCGGAGATTCCACATTTCCGGGAATTGGTTTGCCGGCTGTTGCTGCTAGCGGGGCGATCGCTGCCAATACGATCGCACCTGTGCACAAGCATTTGGAAATGCTGCGGGATATTGGTCTAAAAAATTAGGCAATAAGTCTAATTTTTTGAATAATTGGGCAACCGCAGATTAACGCAGATTAACGCAGATATTTTCCTGATTGTTTGGGAATGAATGCAATTGGATTCGAGTTTAGACAATCATTAATTAATTATGTTTTTAGTGAGGAATCCAATTCCTCTGTATTTTATGAGGAATTGGATTCCTCACTACAAATACCTTATTGTTGTCTCCTGTATTTGCTGCCCTTGGCGATCGCACATTCTGATAGCCGGATTTTAAATCACCGGATTTTTAACAGATTTGAAAATTTGGTTGCCAAACTTTGATACAATCGGTCAAATGCGACCTAAATCTGTCAGCATAGAAAAAGATAATTCGATCGCCCTGAGAATACCGTGCAACCCGTAGACTTTACAACTTTAACCGCAGCTTGCAGCGAACTGCGAGCCCAATGGCTGCCAGCGCGCTTAGAACAAGTCTACCAGCGCGATCGATTTACCGTGTCCCTGGCCCTCCGCACCATGAAAGGGCGCGGCTGGATAGACCTTTCTTGGCATCCTGTCGCCGCCCGCATCTGCGTCGGCGACCCCCCGCCCCGCATTCCCGATACCTTCACCTTCAGCGAACAACTGCGCCACCAACTCAGCGGTTTAGCCTTAGTTTCCATCGCCCCCGTTGCATCCTGGGAAAGAGTCATCGACTTGCAATTCGCCAAACGTCCGGGCGAACCAGCCCTCTGGCATCTGTACGCCGAAATCATGGGCAAATACAGCAACGTCATCCTCACCGCCCAAGACAATCTCGTTGTCACCTGCGCCCACCAAGTCAGCGCCAAACAGTCCGCCGTCCGTCCCATCCAAACCGGGCAACCCTACGAAATGCCCCCGTCTTTGACCGATGCAGTGCCGAGTCTGAGCGAATCTCAAAACCGCTGGCAATCGCGAATTAGCCTGGTTCCTGGGCAATTAAAGGGCAATCTGTTGAAGAATTACCGAGGGATGAGTAAATCCTTAGTTTTGTCAATGATTCGATCGGCTTCCTTAGACCCCGAACAATCCACCGACAGCCTCAATCCCGACCAATGGCAGCAACTATTCCAGCGCTGGCTATACTGGCTGCAATGCCTAGAAAACTCGAAATTTCACCCGAGTTTTACCCCCGAAGGCTACACAGTCATCGATTGGCCGACACCAGAAAATGTAGGGGCGGTGCCCCCGTACCCGGCCTCTGATTCTTTCTTCCTGACATCCGTTAAATCCGTTACAAAATCCGTTGCCGAACTTCCTTCTTCCGTTCAAGAATTACTTAACAGCTACTACACAGGCGAAATCAATCAAGAAGTATTCGCCCAAATGCGGCATCAGCTTACCCAAAAACTCAACAACGTCCTGGCCAAACTGCGCCTCAAAGCCAACACATTTAAAGAACGCTTGCAGCAATCTGCAGACGCCGACACCCACAAATCCCAAGCCGACTTGCTGATGGCAAATTTGCAGCATTGGGAACCAGGAATGAAATCAATTTCCCTCCCCGACTTTGAAACAGAAAAACCAGTTATCATTTCCCTAAACCCGGAAAAAAACGCCGTTCAAAACGCTCAAGCCCTCTACAAAAAACACCAAAAACTTAAAAGAGCCCGGATTGCAGTAGAACCTTTGTTAGCCGCCGTACAGGAAGAAATCGACTATTTAGAACAAGTTGAAGCCGCACTTTCGGTATTGGAAACCTACCGCAACACCCAAGATTTGCAAACCCTCGCCGAAATCCGCGAAGAACTGATCCAGCAAAAATATCTAGACGTACCAGATTACCGCAGTACCGACAAAAATGCTGCGATCGAATTTCACCGCTACCAAACCCCCAGCGGCTTTGAATTGTTAATCGGGCGCAACAACCGCCAAAACGACCAACTCACTTTTCGCACCGCCAACGACTACGACTTGTGGTTCCACACCCTAGAGATTCCCGGAAGTCACGCTTTGCTGCGTCTCACACCCGGTACTGTGGCTGAAGAAACTGATTTGCAATTTGCGGCCGACATGACTGCTTACTACAGTCGCGCCCGCCACAGCGAACAAGTCCCGGTGGTTTATACAGAACCGAAATATGTATACAAGCCGAAAGGTGCAAAACCTGGTATGGTTGTATACAAGCAGGAGCGAATTGTCTGGGGCAGACCGCAGCAAGCTCCGGCTTGATTTATACAAGTCGATCGACCTGTAGGGGCGGGTTTTACAGATAATACTTAATTCTCACAAACAATCTACATAAACCCGCCCCCACACAACCAATAATCTATATTGACTTGACATTTGATCGAATCCCAAAAATGTAGATTCCAATTTGCCGTTAAGGGGCGGGTTTATGAGATTTTTGGTTTCCGACATAGATAATTCGTGAAACCCGCCCCTACAGCTTTCCTTGACCCGCCCGGCTAATGTAAAGTTTTATTACAAAAAATTAAATTTTGTTGTGAAAATACCGCTTAAAAGAGATGATATTTCTTTGAGAACCCGCTGCAAAGAAACGTGCAACTTGGGTTTCCTCACTGTGAGAAAAACACTGTGGGAACACAACGGATTTAACTATTTGTGCAGACCAGCTTTTGCTAAAAAGCTGGTCGTTTCTGTTTAAAAATTAAACCCAAACTCTGACAATTTTAGATTTTAGATTTTAGATTTTAAATTTTAGATTTTAATCTAAAATCTGGGACTTACGCACGGGTGGTCAGAAACCGGGTTTTTATGGCGAAAATATTGTATCCCGACCTTGAAAACTGGTAAAAACCTGGTTTCTTTGGTATTTATGCGTCCAGGACTTAAATCTAAAATCTAAAATCTAAAATCTAAAATCCCCAAGGGCTGCTCCTAGAAAGTAAACGTCGTTCTAATCACCCCAATCACCAAATCAGAATTATCCTTATTGTGGTCGGGAGCAGTCAGCCAAATCAAACCAGGAGTGACAGAAATATTGTCGCTCAACTTAAACTGATAGAAACCTTCAACGTGCAGCGAAGTATCCTTATCTTCCGGCAAAGTCCGATTAGTAGAACTCGTCACCCGCGGCTCCATACCTACCAGAATCCCCGCTACATTTCCTTCTTTCAACAAATCAGGAAAAGCCAAAGTGACTGCCCAGTTCCAGATTTTTTGGTCTCCCCGCTGCACAGAACCGGTAGGAGTAGCCAAGTTGGATAAAATGCGCTGGTTGGTGTAACCCGCCCAACCGCCAATTGCAAATCTCCGGTTCAACTGCCACGAAGCTTGCGCGCCGTAGGAATTGCTAGAAACTGGCAGATTGCTATCGCTGTCGAGCCCGAAGGAACCGAGACGCACCGGGAAATTAGAAGCATTGCTGCCGGTACCGGTAACAAAGTTGTAGGAATTAACGTAAGTTAAACCTAAAGCCATGTTGTCGTTCGGTTTGAAAGTCAACTGAGCCAAACCGCCGTAAGAACCGTTGAACAAACCGTTACCCCGCGTCGGGTTCGCGGCGTTGCCGGCCAAATATCCCAAACTCAGTTCGAGTTTTTCCCCAAACTGATGCCGCAGAGCAATGCCAGAACCGCCAGTCAAATAGTAAATCGGATTGCGAGTACCGAAGTTAGAAAGAGCACCGCTGCCGCCGTCTCCGTCAAAGTAAGGGTTGACTGTGTTGGTAAAATCGTCAGCCGCGCCGGCGTTGGCTTCTAGAATTACAGTAGTGCTTTTGCCTACAGGAAATTGGTAAAGCAGCGCATCTAAACCTACAGTATTGCTAGCCTCGGCAAAAGGCCCGGCATTAAACCGCAATTCCCCTTCAGCGGTTTTCGTATTATTAGTAGAAAACGAACCCAGATTCAAAACTTGCAGTCGAGTTCTCAGCAAATCTTCTCCAGAAAAACTGGTGTCAAAATTGAGACGAACCCTGCTGCCAAAAGCCGTCGTTTTATCAGCTTCGCGACCCTCGGCATCCTCTCCTCCGGCGATACCCGTCAAAGCAAATATTACTTCGCCGTTGAGTTTAGTTGTAGTTGAAAACTGATTTGCTTCTAATTCAGAGGTGCGCGCTTCCAAAACATCGACTCGGCCGCGCAAAGTTGCCAATTCCGCCGCAAATTCTTCTTGCAACCTTTGCACAGAAGCCAAATCTTCTTTGGTTGCCAGATTTCCCGTACCGCCTCTAATCAGTTCGCTAACTTTATCCAAACACGCATTTAAACCGGCTGCAAACTCGTAGCGAGTCATCGCCCGGTTGCCGCGAAAAGTGCCGTCAGGATAGCCAGCTATGCAGCCGTAGCGCTCTACTAAAGACTGCAAAGCTTGAAAAGCCCAATCGGTGGGCCGAACGTCGGAAAGTTGGGAAACTGAGGTTACTTGGCCGGCCGCATCTTCGCTGCTGCTGTCTTCTGCGCTGTATTGGTTGATTTGTTCTAAAACATTCGACTGTGCTTGAGGTTGGGCACTTGGATCGGTCGATCGGGAAATTTGCTCGGGTTGCGCGGCGGATTTTTCTGCGTTTAAACCCACATTCCGCAGATGTGGGTCGGATTTTTTTATCAGTTGTGAAAACTTGGAAGCCAAACAATTTTGGGCTGAAAT
>JAUBSN010000074.1:0-46270 GCA_036704825.1 Microcoleus sp. F8-C3
GTGAATACTAAGCACTTCAAAAACTGGTTTACAAACTGCTGCTACTGTACTTCATAAACGTGGAATCCGCTGTAAATAAGAGACCGGAGGAAAGTCATTATGTCAGAACAAGTTTTAAGCAGCGAAAGCCAAGGGACAGTAAAATCCGCGCCCGAAATTCCTACGGTTGAAGACAAAGAGAGCGATCGCCCCTTAAGCCAGCCCATAGCGGAATTCCTCCGCATAATTCAGCAAACTCCCAGAGAATATTGGCCGAATTTACTTCAGATGATGCGCTTATTTATGGAAACGGTGACAGTAAAGCCCGTATTGTCCGAGCCTCCCCAGACATCTGAGAAAATAGACATTACTAAACTGTCGCTGGAGGAACGGATACAAAGAAATCAAGGTGCAATTGAATTATTGCGATCGTGGCGAGAAGAGGATGACGAACAAGAGCAAAAAGAAACTGCGGAATATCTAGAACAAGTGATAAATGAAGATCGGATGTCTAATCGACCCTTGTTTCAATGAGCCGAATAATTATTTTGGATTCCGGCCCATTAGGGATGGTAACAAATCCTCAAGCAAAACCTCCTTATTTGGAATGCCAACTTTGGCTAGACTCCTTACTACAAAATGGCGAAATGGTAATCCTGCCTGAAATTTCTGACTGTGAGGTGCGGCGAGAATTGATTCGAGCGGGAAAAGAGAGAGGTATCAGAAAACTTGACCTATTCAAGAATGTCCTTACATACCGTCCTTTGACTACAGAAGTAATGCTTTTGGCCGCTCAGTTGTGGGCGCAAGCACGAAGCAGAGGAAGACCAACCGCAGAACCCAATGCACTTGACGGGGATGTGATTTTGGCGGCACAAGCAATATTGGAGGCAAGTCAAGGAAATGAGGTGGTCATTGCTACAACAAATGTGGGGCATTTGTCTCAGTTTGTGGATGCTCGCGAATGGCGGCTAATTGAGTAATGTTTAAATCGATCGCACTTACCTTCTGATATACTTTTAACTACAGCTATTTTTACAGACACCGTTGGCGAGATAAACAGGATGGTGGAAACAGTGGACACAATCGAAAAAACTGACGATCGCACGCAAACCCGGTTTTGGGGTAAAGTTACAGTTATAGACGCGGGCGATCGTTACAAGATCAATCGCATTGAAGTCAAACCCGGGCATCACATCAGCACCCAAATGCACTATCACCGCAGCGAGCACTGGGTTGTCGTCTCCGGTACCGCTAAAGTTATCTGCGACGACAAAGAGACGATTCTCATGCAGAAACAGTCAACCTACGTTCCCATGAATACTCCTCACCGCGTAGAAAATCCAGGCGTTATTCCTCTGGTGATGATTGAAATCCAAAATGGCGAATACCTCGGCGATGATGACATTATCCGCTTCGCTCAAGATGCTCGCGAGGAAGATTGATCCTAGAACCAAATATGAAGTAATCGCAGACGCCAGGGAAAAGCTTCGCACACCGAACAATAACCGAAAGCATCCAGGATACAGGCCCCCAGATTCATTCCTTCACAGACTCAGGACTCAGAAATAAAAAACCTGTATCCGATGAAACTTGCAGAACGTATTTATCCGTGGGGTCAATTCTTCAATTCTTTAATCTTTAATCTAAAATCTAAAATCTAAAATCGATTGACCTACGCAGCGACCGGAAACAAGATAAATCTTACAATTCAAACTGTAGGGGCAATGTCAGAATTGCCCCTAACTTATTATATTAACTTTGTTAAGCACGAGAATTTGATATAGCAATTGGCGATCGTCCTACGGTAAAGAAGCGTTTTGCAAATCTACATTTGCCATATTGGCATTCTTTAAATTAGCACCTGTCAAGTCCGAACCGTTCAAATTTGCACCGTTCAAATTTGCATCGGTCAAATTTGCATCCCGCAAGTTGACTCCCTGTAAGTCTATTCCCGACAAACTACCACCTCTGAGGCTGACATTAGCTAAATTCGCTACAGACTGGCGAGCATTTTTCAGATTTGCACCCGCCAAGTTGGCGCTTTCTAAATTAGCGCCGATTAAATTAGCGCTGGTGAGGTTGGTATTTTTCAAACTCGCAATCACTAAACCCGCCAAACTCAGATTAGCGCGGCTCAAATTAGCACCCTCCAAATTGGCACCGTGCAATTTAGCCCCAATTAAACTCGCACCTTGCAATTTAGCTTGTTTCAGATTTGCTTCGTTCAATTTGGCTTCGTTCAAATTTGCACCGTTCAAATTTGCACCCCGCAGATTCGCACCGCTCAAATCAACTCCGCTCAGATTCATACCAGCAAGTTGCGCTCCTGTCAAGTCACACTTGCTACATTTTTTAGTTTCTAATAGTTGCTTGACTTGTGATACGTTTTCTGCTTTTACTCCCGATGCACAGCCGAGCGCAATCAGCAGGCCTGTTGTTGTTGTTAAAATGCCAAATTTCATATACTTACCCTCACCAATATCTGTCTTTAATAATATCCCACATTTTTTGAGAGGGTTGGGTGATGGGTCTCTTTGATAAACTGTGACAATCATCACCCTGTTGCGTACAAAATATGCAATAATTATTGACGTTTAACCTGCGGGAAATTATTGTAAAGAATTATTGCTTTTTCAGGAACCAAAAAGGAAAAGATTGCGTCGGTTCTAGACGGGCGCCGGTAATGCTGTTCTGAGCAAAGGTATAGTCCTTATCCTGCCAAAGAGGAATGAAAGGCACATCTTGACCCAGTATGTCTTGAATTTCGGCAAACAGGGCTTTGCGGGTTTCAGGGTTTGGTTCTTTTCGTTGCATGTCGATCAGTTGATTTACCCGATCGCTATAATAAAACGAACCCTGGCCTTGACTTGCACCCTTTTCACAGCCTGCAGCGGCAGAACCAGTGGCACAATCCAAAAACGGCTGAATGTAATTGTCGGCATCGAAAAAGTCGGCATACCAATCAACTAAAACCGCAGGATAAATCCCCTTCTCTATATTTTGAAACAAAGTCGGAGATTCAACGCTGTTAATTTCTACCTGCATTATCCCGTCCATTTTGAGTTTAGCTTGCGCCTCGATCGTACTGGCGACTAAAGCTCGTTTTGTAGAAGCTGAAGGATACCAAATTTGCAGGACAAAAGGATTTGCGGCCGAGTATCCCGCTTTCGTTAAAAGTTCCTTAGCCTTTGCCGTGTTCGCATCGCCGTACAGTTCTTTAAAAACCGGTTTTTGAACGTCAAAGGTTGTAGGAATCAGACTGTAAAGCGGTTGTGCTTGCCCGCGGAGTACGCGATCGTTAATCAGGGGGCGATCCATCGCTGCGGCGATCGCCTGTCTGACTTCTAACTTGTCCAGCGGTTTAGACTTAGTATTCAGCGTCATGTAACTAACCGTACTGCTTTCCCCCGCAATTTCCTGCCATTTCCCTTGTTTTGCTCCCTCGCCCAAGCTTTGAACTTGGTCTGCATCCAGAGACAAATAAGCCACATCAACTGCACCAGTCCGAAAACTATTGAACAAATTGGAGGGACTAGAAAGCAACAAAAGGTCAATTCCTCGATTAACCGGTTTTTCGCCCCAATACTTGTCAAACACGTCAAACTTGAGAGAATCGCTGCCGTACTTCGCCAACTTGTAGCGTCCAGTTCCCACAAACGTATCGGGTTTAAATTTACCCTCGCCAATCTCGTAAGCTTTCGGAGAAACTGCACAAGTCCCGGCAAATGTCAACAGGGAAGGAAAAGCAGCAAAAGGCTTTTTGAGTTGAAAAGTTAATTCGTATTCGCCCGTCGCTTTCACAGATTCTACGGCATCGCTCAACAAGAAAGCCGGACGGCCGCCATTTTTGATAAACCGCTGCAAGGTAAACTCCATTGCTGCGGCGTTAAACGGTGTGTCGTCGTGAAAAATAACGCCTTGACGCAAGGGGATTGTATATGTCAATCCGTCTTGGCTAACTTTTGGAAGTGCTGTCGCTAAGTGGGGAATTAACTCAGTAGTTCCAGACTTGTAAGTGTAGAGAGTATCGCCCAAATTTTGCAGCAGTTGCCCTGAGATAATTTCGTAAGCGTCCGCAGGGTCGATCGTCCGCAATTTCAAAGTTGTGCCAACAGTAATGCGGTTATTCGCATTTTCCCCGCTCACAGTCACCGATCGGCGCGATCCCTGTCCGCAACTTGCAGTTAACAAGCAGCACAGAAAGAACAGAGCTATGGCTTTAATCACTGAAGGTTTTATATGTATTCTAGGCTGCTGCTTGTTAATTCTCATCGTCTTTTTTTGACACTCCAAATTATTGATTATATTATCAGGACTTACGCACTGTTAGACTAAAAACCGGATTGATTGGTAGATTATCCTGTAATACAAACATCGCTGCCTAACCAGAGCAATTTAAAAGCTTGGTGGTGTTCGATCGGTTTGAGATCCTTGAAATCGATCTTTAGAGATTGTTGGGTTATGAGTGTTCTTGCTCACAAGTGCAGCGATCGTCTTAATTAATTCATCCGGGTCGATCGGCTTTGCCAGATGTCGCTGAAATCCAGCTTGCAAAGCTTGCTGTCGATCGAACTCACCCGCATAGGCAGTCAGGGCGATCGCGGGAATCAGCCCACCCCGTTCTGGCGGCAGGGCTCTCACTTGCCCCAACAGCATATAGCCATCCATCCCCGGCATTCCAATGTCGCTCAACAAGACATCTGGCTGGAACCTAGCGAACGCTGGGAGGGCTTCAAAAGCAACAGCAACAGTCACTACCTCTGCACCTGCATCTTCTAGCAAAAAGCAAATCAACTCTCGCATATCCGGCTCATCATCTACCACAAGTATCCGCATCCCGGATAAGGGTTCATCCGCAGTCGATCGTTCCGAAAATCCTGCAAGAGAGTTTTCTTCTCCCTTTACCTTCGGTGATAGGGGCAGACTTACGGTAAAGGTTGCCCCTTGCCCTTCACCGGGGCTATCTGCCGCAACGGTACCGCCGTGCAGTTCCACTAGATGCCGCACGATCGCCAGCCCCAATCCCAAGCCGCCAAACTTGCGGGTTGTGGCGCCATCTTTTTGCCGGAAGTAGTCAAACACGTAGGGTAAAAACTCCCGTGCGATGCCAATCCCTGTATCCGCCACCGTAATTTGAGCGCGATTGCCCACACGAGTCAAATTCACCTCAACGCGCCCCCCGGCTGAAGTGAATTTGACCGCATTGGAAACAAGATTCCAGACAACCTGCTGCAAACGGCCCGAATCCCCCAAAATCTGTCCGATCTGAGGATCTAACACAGTCCGAATGTCAATGGATTTAGCAACAGCAGCCAAATTGACAGTTTCGATCGCCGATTCCACGGTTAAAGCTAAATCGACTGGACGAATATTCAGACTCAGCTTGCCTTGGAGAATTTTCGAGACATCGAGCAAATCTTCAATCAATTCAGTTTGCAGCTTGGCATTCCGTTCGATCGTCGCTAACGCCTGTGCGGTTTTGGCCGCATCCAGCTTGCCAGTTTGCAGCAGCTTTGACCACCCCAAGATGGGATTGAGGGGCGATCGCAATTCATGGGATAGTACCGCTAAAAACTCATCCTTGATCCGATTTGCCTGTATTAGCTGTTGGGCTTGCTGGTGGAGCGAATCGTTCAGGTTTGCCCGTTCCAGAGCGATCGCGATTTGGTCGCAGATAGAGCCCAGCAGGTCGATTTCTGCAGGCGTGAAGTGCGTCCGAGTCTGACTGGCAAATGAGAGCGTTCCTAATAACTGTCCTTGAGCGATTAACGGTTGGCCCGCGTAAGCCGTCATGCCCAGTTCGCAGACGGCTTTAGCTTTCGGATGAGTGGAGAGTTCGGCTTGATTCAAGACAAGTTGCTGCTGCGTTTGGGCAACCAGTCCACAGAGATATTGCCCTAATTCGATCCAGGCGATCGCCTGCGCCCTTTCTTCAGAGATGCCATCATAGTTTCTCAAATGCAGCATCCGGCGGTTGTCTTTTTCTTCCACCATGAAGTTGTAGTAAGAGTGCAGGTCGAGTTGCACTGCAAGTTTGCGGAATAGCCCGTCCATCAAAGCCAGAGGCTGTTCTGTATTCAAGAGATCGCGGGTAGTTTCGTACAGCAATTGCAGTCGCTCACTTGCTTGCCGCTGTGCGGTCTTGTCCTGCATGATTTTGACAAATCCCTGCGGACAATTGGCTTCGTTCAGCAGGGGCATCATCAATCCACTGGCCCAAAAGCGATTCCCATCTTTGCGGACGTGCCAGCGTTCGTCTTCGGCCCGTCCTTCCTGTAGAGCTTTTTGCATCTCGTACTCGGCTTGTCCTTGTTCGCTATCTTCAGGCGTGAAGATCGTCCGAATCGGGCAACCAATTGCTTCTGTCTCGGTATAGCCCAACAACCTTTGGGCCCCTGAGTTCCAACTGGCAATGATGCCGTTAAGGTCGATCGTGAAGATGGCATAATCTTTGGCGCTTTCAAAGATCAGGCGCAGGCGGGATTCACTCTGGCGTAGGGCTTCCTCAGCTTGTTTGTGGTCTTCAATATCAACACAGGAACCGATGTAGCCCAAGAATTCACCTTCCAATCCGTAGCGAGGAACAGCTTCATCCATAACCCAACGGTATATGCCATCACAGCGTTTCAAGCGATAGTCCATCTTGAACGGTTGACGGGCATCAAAGGCAGTCACATAGGTGTCTAAACACCGATCGAGGTCGTCGGGGTGGACTCCTTCTGTCCAACCATTGCCGCTTTCTTGTTCGATCGTCCGTCCCGTAAAGTTTAGCCACGGCAGGTTGAAGTAATAACAAAGTTTATCGATACCAGCCATCCAAATCAGCACAGGGGCGGCATCTGCCATCAGCCGGAACCGTGCCTCGCTCTCGAGCAGTCTGGCTTCGGCTTGTTTGCGATCGGTGATATCGTTGACCAGTGCTACAAACCCTTCAACTTTTCCCTGACTGTTGAAGCGGGGAACATAGGTCGCATCGATCTCGCGGGTTCCACCATCTTTGTAGGGAATTTGGGTTTCAAAGGTCACTTCCTCTCCTGCCAAGACTTGCTCAACATAAGGACGAATCCCTTCATAGGCAGTTTCGCCTAAAATCTGTTGGAGGTGCTTGCCATAGATTTGGGCTGCCGGATGTCCAAACCATTCTTCATATGCTCGATTGGTGAAGCGATAGCGCTGGTCTGAGTCTACAAAGGAAATCAAGGCAGGCACGGCATTGGTGACTAAACGGAGTTCTGCTTCTCGTTGTTCCAATACCTCCTCGGCCTGTTTGCGATCGGTAACATTTCGGAAATAAATCGTAATCCCGTTCGCGGCAGGGTAGGTGCGAACGTCGTACCACCGATCGTGGTCGGGATAAAACGCCGTGACTGATAAAGGCGCGCGCTCGTTTGCCACGCGCCGATGAACCCGCTCAAACTCGCTGCCATCGAGTCCTGGGAATTCTTCCCAAAAATTCTTCCCAATCAGATCGCTTGCAGTGCTGTCTAGCAGAATTTCGGCTGACCGATTCACGTAAGTGAAACGCCAATTCTCATCAAGGGCAAAGAATCCATCATCTATGCTCTCCAGAATGTTGCGGTTGTGTTCTTCGCTCTCGCGCAACGCCTGGAATGTTCGCTCGCGATCCAACGCGATCCTGGCAACTTGGGTGCCGAACTCGGCGAGTTGATATTCCCAATCCGTCGGCCTTTGCGCCTCGCCAAAGCACAGCATCAGTGACCCCAAAGCTAGATTGTCCGGCCCGAGCACGGGCTGAGAATGACAGGCTAGAATGCCGTGAGCCACGCATAAATTTCGCCATGCTTGCGACCAGCGACCGTCGTTGGCAATGTCGGCGCAGGTCACGGGCTGACAGCTATACACTGCTTCGCTGCAGGTTCCAATGCACAAATCGTTAATCGGAGCATCCTTGAGTCCTTCACCAAAAGACGGTGGAAAGTCTGGAGTAATGGAGTCCTGAAACCTCAGCCGCTGAGCATCGGCTAGCAGGAAGCAGGCGCGGGTACCCGGATTCAGTCTGGATACTGAGTCACACACCGCTGCCAGACAGTCGTCTAGCGGCTGGCATAAGGCGATCGACTCCAGCAGTCGTTTCTGCTCGACTAGGAGCAGTTCCGCCTGTTTGCGATCGGTAATGTCGGCAAGCAAAACGGTCAGTCCACCGGGCGAAGGGTAAATTCGACATTCATGCCAACGTTTCCAAGGTGAGTAGAGATAATCAAACTGGAGCGGCGTTTGCGCGCGCATTGCCCGATGAAACTGCACGTAAGCAGCGGTGTCAACAGCAGCCGGAAATAACTCCCAAATTTTCTGACCCAGAATCGCTGACTGCGGCATTCCAACCATTTCACAGTAGCGATCGTTGGCATAGGTGTAGCGCCAACCGCGATCTAGGATGTAAAACCCATCGTTGATGCTAGAAAGTACCGTTTCTAGCTGTTCTTTTGCCTCCGTCGCCGCAGCTTGTGCGGCTTCGCTCTGCGCCTGGGCCTGTTGTGCTAGCGACCTTGCCTCCTGTAAAGTTTGCAAGGCTGCTTTCGCGTTTTTTAGAGTAGTGTGCCACGATAGATTTAGTGAAGCGATGAATCCTGCCGCGATCGAAAATATACCCAGCCGAACAATAGTCTCTAAATTAACTATGTGTAAGGAATAGAACGGCTCAATAAAAAAATAGTTGATTGCCAGCGTGGATAAAATTGTTGCCAGTAACCCAGCCCCGAAGCTGCCATACCAGGAACTCACTATCACCGCGATGAAAAACAGCGGCATCGTAGTTGGGTAGAGCCACGGTAAAAGCGATCGGGTTAGCCACAGTGCCAGAGCCACGCAGAGTGTCGCCACACCATAGGGAAGTAGTCGAATATCTCTGAAAATGCTGTTGATTCCCTCTAAACTCACTCTTGGTACTCCTTATCCGAAAAATATCTTGCTCGCTGTCCCTTACTGCATTCGCAAAGCGTTGCATCTGGCAACTTACCTAACTCATCCAGCAAGATGTAAATTTGCTTGAGTGGCAAGCGAGAAGTCGTATCCTTTGCATTTTCCCAACGATTAATCGCGGGAAAGGTCATCCCTAATTCATCCGCCAACTTTTCCTGAGACAGGTTCACCGCCGGCCGCCGTTCTCCCAGCAAATTACCGATCGCTGGTTGTTCCGCCCTCAGCCGTTCTATTTTGATAAGCCTCAGAAGTAACAGGTATAAAGCTGTTTATATTTTACACCTTTGACAGATTCCAGAGGTCAGTCATCACTCTCAAGATATATTTTATTTGTAGCGACTTGAAAATATAAACGCTTCACCTGAAAAACCGGTATCGTACCGGAGACGATTCGGCTTTTCTTGAAAGTCTCTGGGTTGTGCCTAAAAGCTCGATTGTCGATCGCGTTGTGGATGATTTTAAACACGGGACAGGCCTGTGTTTTCTCGATCCCAGACAGCTTTCAGGGCTGGGATGACTTTGTGACGTAAGCTGTTGTGGATTTAAATTTTGTGTTGAGGGCGGTCTTTCGTGTTCTCCCCACAAGAGTGATATTATCTCCGGTCGATTACCCCTAATACGGTAGGGAATCCCCTCACGAAAAATATCTGCCAACAATTGACAATCTCAAAAGCCCGCCCTTTTAATCGCTGTCACTCGATCGGACATGATACGAAAGTTTATTTGACCGTGCAATTTAAAGGCGCATTCGCTTAGGAATGAGAATAAAATAACTTATATTTTTGATGTTCTTGTGGGATGGGCGTCCCGCCCGTCCAGAAAGGGCGGGCTATAAGATCCCACCCCACTTTCAAGAGTGTAAATCATTTAATTCGCTATCCTTAGCTTTTTGTGGAACAGGTAGTCGGGATTTGTTAAGCAAGAATGGTGCAAGGTGTCAGATGTAACCTGCGGATTTGAAATGAGTTAATCGATTTGAGATTTGAGATTTGAGATTTGAGATTTGAGCATTGACCCCACGGATGAATCCGGGGGCTTGTCTCTTGGATGCTTGATTGTCAATCGATTTGAGATTTGAGATTTGAGATTTGAGCATTGACCCCACGGATGAATCCGGGGGCTTGTCTCTTGGATGGTTTCGATCGCAAGTCATAAATCACCCTAAAAAAGGATACTTGCTTTCCGACAGGAGTCGCAAGCAGCTCAAAATTTTAGACTCTTGTTCAATATCCTCGATTCATCTGTGGAGTAAATCTCAAATCTCAAATCTCAAATCTCAAATCTCAAATCGACTAACTTGCTTTAAATTCCTTTAAGGAGCGATCGCCAATCACGACAGCGTTTCAGGTAAATGCGAGCTACCCGATCGCTCGGATTTGTCCGCAAACATTCCTCAAACAATTTTCCCGCTTCTCGGAACTCCCTGCGATCGCACAGTAACATAGCTTCATTATATACAGGCAAATTTGCTAGCTTTGCCGACAGAATTTCCGGCGGATCTGCATCAAATACCTCATAAACTACCACATATTGAGACTTTCCTTTTACTTGTACTTTATCCACAATCCTAATAGCATAATTTGCCGGATTTCGCAACCGTTCCAAAGTCTGCTGAGAAATTAATAGAGGTACGCCGTAATCTTTGGTCAATCCTTCAATGCGAGATGCCAAATTAACAGCATCGCTAATCACAGTGCTGTCCATTCGGTTTTTACCCCCGACTGTCCCCAGCATCAAAGAACCCGAATTGATGCCAATGCCAATTTGAATCGGGACGTAGCCCACGCCTAGGCGGTATTCGTTGTAATTTTTCAGGATATTTAGCATTGCAATACCTGCTTTCACTGCATCATCTGCAAAGTAACTAAACAAAGCCATAATTGCATCGCCGATGTATTTGTCAATAAACCCGTTATTGCTAGTAATCGCAGGCTCCATTCGCGAAAGGTAAGCATTGATAAATTTAAAATTTTCTTGTGGAGTCATAGTTTCTGAAAGCGTCGTGAAGTCGCGAATATCCGCAAATAGCACCGACATTTCCTGCTGCACTTGGTCGCCTAAATTGACATCTATAATACTTTCATATCCCAACAAATTTAGAAATTGGTGAGGCACAAATCTACCGTAGGCATCAGTTAAATCTGATTCGGCATCCAGGGATTTTTCTAAATTTTGGTTGAGGTCAAATAGTTTCTTAATAAATAAATGGCGATCGGCTTCAGCTTCTTTGCGTTCCGTGACATCTTGAAAAACTGCGATCGCAAAAGCAACTTTGCTATCCTCGTCAAAAATTGGCGTTCCCCAAATCTCAAGGGGAACTTTCTTGTGGGGTTGATGAATTTCCAGATCCTCAGCCGTCGCGTTTTCGCCCCTCAAAGCTCGGACGATCGGCAAATTCTCGAAAGGGTAAATAGTCTCAGTTCCCGCGATATAAATTTGATAACTTTCTGACAAATCCTCCACTGAATTTAAGGGCAAAACTCCTTGACCGAGTAACTGCTGTCCGGCGTGATTTACGTAGTAAGGTTTGCCTTGAGAATCCAGCACTAGCACGCCTATCGGAATCGCTTCGAGAAATTTAGCCAGCTTGATTTCGCCTTCGCGTACCGCCTCGAATGCGCGAGAACGCAACTCAGTTTCAACCGTATCGGAATGTTCAGCAGTAGTTTCCAGCAAGATTTCCAGATCCGCTTTTTCCTCCTTCAAGTCTTCCACTTGCTGGCGCAATCTTTCTATCTCTAAAAGTAGCTGTTCTCTAGATGGTTGTTCTTCCAGCATAACTCGAGAATTTGCGCCTCGACTAACAAAAAATAGCTCAACACATCGCACCCTAAAAGTAATCGTGTTTTTATATAAATTCCAACTGCAAACCAGGCATCAGGCGCTGGAAATTTTTCAAAGATTTACCGTGCCAACCTATGTTTTGAGAGCCTTGTACCGCGACTTCCACCCTGGCTGTTTTGCGAACCTCGATAATAAACTTCGATAGCATATTGATGCCAGAACTGTTCAAAAATTCTAACTGCTGCAAATTGAGGGTAATTTTCGTCGGTTCCAAGTCGGCAACCTGCGTCAGGAACTGCGCTATCGGCGCGTACTCTGCAGGCCCGCTCAGCCTTAGAGATCCAATAAAAATCACGGTTGCCGTTGCTGGATCGTAACAGATCTGGTAATCTTCTGTATTAATTTCCATAGCCACAAAAAAAAGTCCCTTAGATATTATCGATCGCCACCGTTGCTTATATTGTTAATTGCACCATAGTTGTCACCGCAAGTAATTGCGGGTTTTTTTGAACGGTTTTGAACTTCCAGCCGATTTTGGCAGTATAATCGCTGAGCATGGTCAGCAACCCCAATCCTGAATCGGTAAAGCTTTCGTCAGCAGCATTTTTTTCCAACTGCTGAATGTAAAGCTCGCTCGGCTCACAGGTCAGCAACTGCTGAATGTAAGCCTGAAACTTGCCCGCAGCTTGGGGAGTGATGCTGTTAGTAACTGAGAAAATCACTCGGTAGCTCTGTAAGTGCAGTTTAATGTCGATCGGGTACTCCGAGGTTTCATCATTAAACTTCATCGCATTTTCCAATAACTCGTTGGCAATGTAGCTAACAGCGCTTTTTATTTCAGCTTGTCTTTCAATTGTCGAGGGATCGTCTTGGTTGCCCGGAAAAAAAGTCGTCAGGTAGTCAGCCAGAAAATCCGCCGACAAACCGTTGTTCCGCCACCGCTGCTTGAGAGGAAGCGAACTCGGAGAAAATCCAATTATTAAGTATTCTTGGCTAGCAAGCTGCTCGATGAAATCGCCGAAAATCTGAGTCATATCGATGTCAGAGCTAAAGTTTGAGATGAGGGGGATCGCTGAATACATTTTAAACTTTAAAAGGGATATCGCAGTAGTTATTTTTGTTTGAATACCAGCAATGTGATGTCGTCAAAAACTTTTTGTTCGCCGATGTGCGATCGCGCGTCCTTAATTAAAGCGTGCCTGATTTCGGCAGGCGAACGCTGCGAGTTAATCTCTATTACCTTAATTAACCGCTCTAAACCATAAAGCAGTTTATTCATATTTTGAGCTTCCGTAATTTCGTCAGTGTACAGCACTACCACATCTCCTGAATGCAACTGTAGAATTTTCTCAGCAACAAATTCAGCAATATGTGCATCCAGCCCGATCGGGACACCCAAATCGATTGTATCAAACCGCTCTACACAACCGTTAGACCGCACAACAATCATTTCTTCGTGTTGGCCGCTCAACTTCAGCATTCCTGGCTGATAGTCTAGCAAAGCAACGCTGGCGTTTTTAGCGGATTTCATCCGCTGCACGTTATCATAAATTACACGGTTAATAGCAGTTAAAAATCTCACCTGGTAGGGTTCGTTGTAGGCGAGCAAAGTTCGTACTGCTGTTTGAACCATAATCATTAAAACGCCGCTCTCCAATCCGTGTCCCCTCACATCGCCAATGCCAATTTTTACTCTACCTTTGTGCTGAAGTACGTCGTAATAGTCGCCGTTTACTTCCTCAGCAGCTTCCATAAATCCCGCAATATCTAAGCCGATAACTTCCTTGATTTCTCGGTTTTTCGGCAGCAGCATCTGCTGAATCTTGCGAGTAACCTCTAGTTCGGCGCTCATTCGCATATTCTCAGCTTTTAGGCGATCTTTGAGAACAATAATTTCTTGATTTGCACCAACTAAGGCATCGGCAATTTTGTTAAACGCACCCACAACTTGCCCCTGTTCATCTCTGTTATCCAAAATAATTTTGTGGTCTAGATTGCCGCTTGCCATCTTTTTTGCAGCTTCGTCAAGGACAAATACAGTTTGCATAACGCTGCTGTAAAAACTTACCAATAAATAAATAACTAGGGCTAAGGTTATTAACACAACACAAGAAATTATCCGTTTTTTGGCAACAAAACTATCAATGGGTTTTTGCAGGAGAAAGTTTAATTCATTGAGAGTTGCGTCCCACAGTTCAAAACTCGAATTCAGAACTCGATTGCTCCCCTCAAAATAGGCAGAATATTCCACTAAGGCTGTGGGAGCGATCGGTTTATCTAGTTGCTCAGTTAGCTGCTCTACTGGCGAGTTAAAGTTGGTCAAAGGCTGGCTTAATTTCTGGCTCAGATTCCGGTGAGGTTTATTGCTAAATTCTACCTCAATATTGATGCCTAAATCCTGATTAAGTTCTCTCAATTGGCCTGCCAAAGTAATCTCTTTCGCTCTTTCTTTAGTTGTAGCATCGGAAGGCAAGCTGTTTCTTTGAGAAATAAGCCTAATCTCTGACAATCTTTTTGGGATTTCTGGAATTTTCAGCAAAGTAGCATCCATCAAATAATAGGCATCTATATCTGGAGCTAAAATTAGATTAGAAGTATCGCCGACGCGATCGCTCAGTCTATTCATGTCGGCAGCTAAACGTTGATATAGAAAATCGTAAGTTTCTAAACTGCACTGGCTGTGGCGAAGTCTGAATTTTTGCCAATGTTGATAAATATTATTAAATTTTCCACTATAAATTAATATGTTTCCGATCTGGCTATCTGTATTTGCTAGGGCTTGAAAGTTCTTGTCTATCTTGGCTTCTAAATCGGTTTGAGATTCGGATTTTATTAAATTAGGATTTAAACCGTGAGAATTTAACAGTTGCAGTTGCGGTATGTATTCCCTCAACTGGCGCAGCGGGCGCAGGTATTGATTGCCGTAGATTTCTTGTTGGGAAAAATCAACCCTGCTGTTAATGTCCGAAATCAGCAGGTACATGACCAAGGTTAACGGTATTGCAAATAAAAAACCGATTAAGGTAAATTGTTGAGGATAGCTCAGCCGATTCATTAAATCCATTCCTAGGGATTTTCTGTTCATAATCGATCCATTTCAACAATATTTTACTAAAAAAGTATCGACCGCTACAAAATTCCTTTCGACCCGCGCAAAAACGGATAGTTGGGAACAACACGAGCCTCCGGGTTGAACTCAAAATATTAGACCCCAGTTCAAGATCCCAGATTCATCTGTGCAGTCAATCTAAAATCTAAAATCGACTGACGATCGCTCTAGAAAACCACAATGCTAATACAATTAATCAGAGCGATAGCAGATTTAATTTCTCATGCGTTTTCGTCCAGTTGCAACAAATTTTGCAGCCTCCCCGTGATATCCTTGGCTCAGCTCGTCTCCCACAGTCTAAAACACGTTTAGCAGTTTGGGAACGAAGAATAGTAATTTGTACTGAGATTCGGGGGCAGGATTAGAGGCTTTTAAGAATATTTACTTAAGCATAAATTTTTCTTAATACCCTGAGACAAAAAGTAAAAACTAAGTAATAACTGGGTAGTGCAGGTTTCGTGAAACACAACTGCCGGCGAGGAGTAGGAAATACTTGCGCCGCACCAGCAACCAGCAGTCAAAGCGGTTCTGAACAAAGGAACCAATAGCACCAGCAATCGCGTCTAAACAAGTATCTGCAGTTGAGTGTTCAGGAGCGATCGCGCATTGTGTAAAGTGAGGCAGAGGGCATATTATGAAAAAAATCTCCACAAATAAAATTAGACAAAATAAAAACAGAGACCAAAACCAGCCCAATCCTGTAATCTTGGCTTTGGTGCTGACAGGAATTCTGGCCTGGGAAATGTATCCGGCGCTAAGACACACCGCTGCGGCTAACGCGGGCGCTATCAAAGATTCCCTTGCCCAGTTAGAAAGCCAACAGCAGCAAAACGCGCAGCAATTTTCCTCAGCCGCGGCGCCGCCAAAAATCAGCTATTCAGTATTCGCACTCAATACTTTAATTTCCGAACCGGGCAATTTGGCCGAGGGTACGCGCCAAAATCCCCCCAAGCAATTGCCTGCAAGCGTAGCAGAAGCAGTTCGCCGAGAATTGTCGGACTCCACTAGCATTGCTGCTGACAAGTTGAAAGTAACTGAATCAAGCGGACAAAGTTGGCCGAATAGTTGTTTAGGACTCGCGAAAGCGGATGAAATTTGCGGTCAAATGATTGTCGAAGGTTGGCGCGTTGTGGTTTCTGATGGCAGCCAAACTTGGGTTTACCGCACTAATGCTAAGGGAAATGTGTTGCGCTTGGAAAAAAAAGTTAGGTAAATGTACCCCTGTGAAATGAAACATCAGTTTCCTTTTGGAATAGGCTTTCGGGCCTGTTCCACAAAGAGCAAGTTTTCTTGTGGGGTGGGGGTCACGACTTAAAACCCTCTGATCGGGGTACTCTCATTCACAGTTGTCGGAGCAATCAGCTTAAAAAAAGCAGTATGATTAATGACGATCGCTCTTGTCGATGGATGGCAAAGCCTTTGAAGTTTTCCTATTCCGTACTTAGTGTGCTGGCGTTAGTTTAAATTTATCCTCAAAGCTCTGCTAGGTAAAGCTTTAATATTCTTTACATCTGCTGGCGCACGAGCCAAATTGCTCAAATCGGGGCGATTGCCTTGAAATTCCAGCCAGCAAAGTTGTAGGACACCAGAAAACTAATAATTTGGTACGCTAAGTAAGGCAGAGCCATCTTTTTTGAGGTCACTCTACTCAAAACCTTGCCTAGCAATCATTTCAACCTGCTTGTCACGCCGTAAAATTCTCAATAGGATTCAAAAGACACGCTCAAAAAAAAACACATAAAATTAGTTTATAGGAATAAAACTCGTGTCTGACATCAAAAAACTTGCTTCGTCGTGGATAATGAATTGGTTCTTTGGTTTTAACCAGATTCCTACAGATGAGGATTCTTGCATTTATATGAAATCTGTTTTATGTTGCGCTAAAGCAGATGGAGTTCTCTCACCAGAAGAAAAAGATTGGGCTCTTGGATTCTGTGCATCTTGGGGAGTAGCAGACTGGGTGATTGAAGAGCTAAAAACATATGAAGCGGATGAAGCTATAGAAGAAGTGATTGCTCGCTCTCCTCAAGTATCTATGGCACAAAGAGATATACTTCTCACTGCAATTTGGGTTTGTGCTGCTGATGGAGAATCTCACGAACAGGAAAAGGCAAAAATTCGGCAAATGGCTTCTATTTTAGGGGTAAAAGAAGAAATAGTAGACCAGTTAGAGCAGCTACAACAAGAAGAATCCGCACTACACCAAAAGCGCATTAAGCTCTTATATCCTGACAAGAGCCCCTATTAATTCTCTGAGCAGGCGAGCCAATCAAAAGACCCCCGCAACGCTGACTGTCGTTGCAGGTAGTTCTATAGCTTGCCCTGCCGTGAATGCCCAATTGCTGAATACCTATTTCTCGCATTTCATTCGTAGTGGTTGGCTCGACTTAGCCCAAAAGTAGGGAGGTGAAAGTGCTGTTGAGGTGTTGGTAAGGTGACTGTAATATCGTGTCCGGTCGATGAGCTTTCATAAAAACCGTTGGCAGGGGCGGGTTTACAGATATCTTTTTCTGTGCGGGAACAGTATTGATCAACCCGCGGGCTTCTTGGAACAGGCAAGATGCCTGTTCCACAAAGAGTGAATTTTGTTGTGGGAAGTTTCTTGTGGGCTTGTTGGAACAGGCAAGATGCCTGTTCCACAAAGAGTGAGTTTTTTTGTGGGTGGTTTCTTGTGGGGCGTTGCTCCTAGCCCGCCCCTTGCTTTAATTTGGGAGTTGGTTTCTTTCGATGATGCCGCCGCCCAACAGCACGTCTCCGTCATACCAAACAGCCGCTTGTCCGGGGGTAATGCTCAACTGCGGTTCGTCAAAAATTAACTTAACTCTTGTACCGCTGGCTTTTTCTTCTGCTTGGGAGGATTCTACAGGAACAATTGTAGCGGGGACGGGGCGCGATCGATAGCGAATCTGTACCTGAGCCCGAATCGGAGCCATCGGCGCAGCCACAGAAACCCAATTCACTTTCTGGACTGTACACTCAGATTCTACTGCCAACTGTCGATCGCCCACAACTACCCGATTGCCAACAGCATCAAGTTCAATCACGTACAGCGGTTCCGCTGCAGCAATCCCCAGTCCCTTCCGCTGGCCGATGGTGTAGTGGTGCACGCCGTCGTGCTGTCCGAGCACCCGCCCTGACTTGTCCACAATGTCACCCTTTTGCGGCGCAATGTACTTGTCCAGAAAAGCCCGCATCGAACCGTTACTTTCCACCAAGCACAAATCCTGACTTTCCGGCTTGTCAGCAGTTTTCAAGCCAAATTCTGCCGCAATTCTGCGAGTTTCAGTCTTGGTAATTTCCCCCAAAGGAAATTCCGTACCCGCCAACAAATCCTGTGTTAGATCGTACAAGAAATAAGACTGATCTTTCGCAGGGTCGATCGCCCGCAGCAACTGATAGCGACCCGTCTCAGCATCGTAACTAATCCGAGCGTAGTGCCCTGTAGCAATTTTTTCAATTCCCAGTTCTTCGCGAGCATACTCGAGCATCGGCCCAAACTTCACAGTTTTATTGCACTGCGAACAAGGCAGAGGTGTAATTCCTGCACTGTAACCCTCCACCAAATAATCCACAATACTTGCCTGAAAGACCTCGCGGCTGTCAACAATGTGGTGGGGAACGCCCAAATCTTCGCAAATTTTAGCTGCATCGACCATTCCCTCAGAGCAGCACTGACCTTTGCCCTTCATCAACCACAGCGTTAAACCCACCACTTCATATCCCTGATGGTGTAAAATTGCGGCTGCTGCGGAACTATCGACCCCGCCGGAGAGGCCTACAACAATCTTGTTCATGGTTGGAGAGAAATTGCTATTTTACTGTGAGTTAGTTCGATCGAGCTAATTTATTATACCACAAGTATACTACAACTGGCTGCTGCTGCTGTTAGCTGAAATTTTAGCACTAATATGACTATTCAAAAATTTGTTGTCGCCGCCGACCAAATGCGGCAAATAGAAACGAGAATTTTTGCTGCTGGAATGCCAGTCGCAGCTTTAATGGAAAAAGTCGCGCTCCTGATTGCCAGACGCATTCAGGAGCTTTTGAAGGAAGAGAGAAGAAGGAAGAGGGAAGAAGGAAGAGGGAAGAAGGAAGAGGGAAGAAGGGAGACGGGACAAGAGCAAGATATTGTTAATTCTCAATTGCCAGTTATCGGCGTATTGGTTGGGCCCGGACACAACGGCGGCGATGCTTTGGTTGTTGCGCGCGAATTGCACTTTCAAGGGTTCCAAGTAGTTATTTACTGCCCGTTTTCTAAACTAAAAGAACTCACAAAAAATCATGCTGATTATGCGCGTTGTTTAAATATTCCATTTGTTGACAAAATTGACCTGCTGAAAAACTGCGATTTGCTCGTAGATGGCTTATTTGGATTTGGATTAGAACGAGAAATTAATAACGCTACCGCCGCAGCTATTGACCAAATCAATAATTTAAACATCCCCGTTTTGAGTATAGACATTCCCTCGGGAATTCATACAGATACCGGAGAAGTTTTGGGAAGGGCAATCCGGGCAAAACATACATTCTGCTTGGGATTGTGGAAAATGGCATTTCTGCAAGACAGAGCGTTAGAATATATCGGGAGTTCCGAATTAATAGATTTTGATATTCCCGCAGCAGATATTGCAGCAATATTGGGCGAAACGCCGGCAATACAACGCATTACAAAAGCATCGGCAACTCAGCATTTGCCGTTACCCCGATCGCCAATTTCGCACAAATACACCAACGGTAACATACTAATTATTGCAGGTTCCCGCCGCTACAGCGGAGCAGCAATTTTGGCAGCATTGGGAGCAAGAGCTAGCGGTGTCGGAATGCTGTCAATTGCTGTTCCTGAGTCGCTTAAACCGATGTTGAGCAGTCAGTTACCAGAGGCATTAGTTATAGGGTGTCCCGAAACCCAAAGCGGTGCAATTAGCGAGTTGCCAGTAGCAATTGATTTGAGTTCTTATGATGCGATCGCGGCAGGGCCAGGTCTGACATTGGAAGCGGCAATAGCTGTAGAATCTTTACTGGAGAGCGATCGACCTCTCGTGTTAGATGCTGACGGTTTAAATATCCTCGCTCAACTCGGCACAGTCCCCATTTTGTCCGAACGCCCAGCACTGACAATTATCACGCCTCACCCGGGCGAATTCAAGCGTTTATTTCCCGAATTAGCCGACGAAACAGGCGACGATCGAATTGCCGTAACTCAAGCAGCAGCTCAGCTTTGCGGTGCAACAGTATTGCTCAAAGGAGCCAGAGTTTGCATAAGCTGTCAAAATGAGGGCGATTCCCTACGGGATAGCGACGCTTCACGTACCATCACCTACCTCAATCCCGAAAGCACCCCAGCCCTCGCCAGAGGTGGCAGCGGCGACGTTCTCACCGGCTTGTTAGGGGGACTGTTAGCAAGTGCGATCGCCCGCAAATCCCCCGCCGAATCAGTTGCAGCAACAGCAGTTTGGTGGCACGCTCGAGCCGGAATCATGGCAGCCAAAGAACGGACAGAATTAGGAGTAGATGCCTTTACTTTGACACAGTATTTAATTCCAACATTGCGAGAATTTTCTTAGCAAACAATCAATATGAGTTGGTAGGGCGCGCACCCCGCTCCTCTGTATTGGGTAGGTGTATACCGCGCACCTTACCCCTTGGTTTGTATTGACAACGGCAGTGGGAGCATCTCAATGAAAGCAGCCCTCCGCTTGAAATTGGAGCTAGGAGTCAGGAGTCAGGAGTCAGGAGGAAAGAGTCAGAAGGAAGAAGGAAAAAGTCAGAAGGCAGGAGCCAGAATAAGTGTTTTTACAAATATGAGATGCTCCCAACGGCAGTTCTCATAAAAACCTACATTCCACACCCTCTACTGTCACACATTGGTAATAAGTTAAGCTAAGAAAGCATTTGTCAATCAGCAATTACGATCGACATTTACTCTGATTTTGGGCCCTAAACAGAGATTTGGGCGATCGTGCGATCGGGTGATATTTATACTTACTCCCTCTCAAATCGTGAATTTTCCACTCCGAAAAAACCAGTTTTTTTGAGTAATATTACCGATTGACAAATGCAATTAAGTCTTCACTTGTCACCAATGTATTTCGCCTGATTACCTGTAATGTCGAGGGAGCCGACTATTGATTTTATTTTTCTGGGTTTTCCTGTTTGAATTCCTGATACTGCTGAAAAAAAAAGCTACCTAGTTCTGGACCCACTTCTTCTAACATTTTCTGCCGCACAGATTTTTCTATAGTTTCAAAACTTTTTAACTCGCTTGGTTCTGTATTTCTGTAAAAAAATTAGGCTGCCGCTTTTGAGTGGGCTTTTAGTTGTTGTTGGTCTGAGGGTGTCATTTTATTTACCTCATGTTTATTTGAAGATTTTACTAGCTTTTTTATTTTTACCCTTTTTTGACATACTTTTTGACATACATATTAGCAAAAGTGAGATGCACCCGAACCGATCGCTGATTTTTATCGATCGCCAAAATTCAACAAACAATTGGATGAATTAGAAACTTTGACTGATAAGTGGGTTTATTTTATGAAAAATGCTCCTAGTTTGGAAGTGGTACCGCAAACAATGGAAACAGTGTCGGAAATACAGCAAGCTTTTGCTATTGCTAATGAAACTAACTTGAATCCAGAAGATTTGGCAGATTTAGAAGCACTCGAAAGGTATATTCTGGATCGGCAGGGAATCTTGCGAAAGGGAATTGAAGAAGGACTCGCCCGAAGGCGGGAAGAAAGCACAGAAGAAGGAATCGCGCTAGGAATGCGAGAAAAAGCTCTGGAAATCGCTAGGCAACTTCTGAATGTACTTGACAATCAAACCATCAGTCAAACTACTGGTTTGAGCGTTGAATATATCCAAAACTTGCGGGAGGAATGAAAGCAAGGGAAAAAGTGCGATCGCACAATTACTCTACCTTTTCTCTTTACCAGACTGAGCCTGGTAGCGCAGGTTTTTGACGCTGTGGCTCTTTGATTGAGAATTACGATAAATATTAACTCTCATCCACTTAATGTTCAAGGATGAGTCTGCCCTCTCTCTAAAGGAAGATTTCATTAAACCAGTAAATTCCGTATGATGCTGTAAAAGTCAGTCAGATGAGAAAGCTATCTCCAACTCTAGCTCCGAATAACTGACCAATCTTACAATATAAAAAAATACATCTCATGACATCAGTCACTCCCAACCAAACTGCCTCTCAATACGAAGTTAGCGAACCAGAAGAAAAAATTGAGTCTCTGGTAGAAGAAGTTAAGCCAGAAAGCGAAATCGATTTAGAGTTCCTCTACACCAGAGACATTGAATTCCGACAAGAAACAATTTATTTCATTGTAGTCGATCGCTTTTACGACGGCGACCCCGCAAATAACGAAGGCCCAAACCCAGAACTTTACGATCCAGAAGGCAAAGATTGGGGGAAATATTGGGGTGGCGACTTGCAGGGAGTTATCGACAAACTAGACTACTTAAAAGATATGGGAGTTACCGCAGTTTGGCTGACGCCACTGTTCGAGCAAGTAGAAGCATTATTTGTCGAACAAGCGGCGATTCACGGCTACTGGACTAAAGATTTCAAGCGACTAAATCCCCGCTTCATTGCCACAGGCGACAATCCTTCTATCAACCAAACACAAGAAACCAAAGATACCGTATTTGACAAATTAGTACACGAGTTGCACCAGCGAAACATGAAACTCGTACTAGATATTGTCTGCAATCACAGCAACCCTGATTTTAGCGGAAAAAAAGGCGAACTCTACGACGACGGCGTAAAAATAGCTGACTTTAACGACGATGAAGATAACTGGTATCACCACTACGGCGAAGTCAAAAACTGGGAAGATGAATGGCAAGTTCAAAACTGCGAACTGTCTGGTTTAGCAACTTTCAACGAAAACAATATTGCCTACCGCAATTACATTAAATCAGCAATTAAACAATGGCTAGACAGAGGTGTTGATGCTTTGCGGGTTGATACGGTCAAGCATATGCCTATTTGGTTTTGGCAGGAATTTAATGCTGACATTTTAACACACAGACCTGATGTTTTCATTTTTGGCGAATGGATTTACAGCGATCCTAGAAACGATCGTTCTGTGGAATTTGTCAACGAGTCGGGGATGACTATTTTAGATTTTGGTCTGTGCGTGGCAATTCGAGCAGCTTTGGGGCAGGGTGCTGAAGCGGGATTTAACTTAATTCAAGATGTTCTGGATTTGGATCACCGCTACTACGGGGCGACGGAGTTAATTACTTTTATTGACAACCACGATATGCCGAGGTTTCAGTCGTTGAATCCAGATCCAGAAATGCTGCGGTTGGCGATTAGTTTCATTATGACGACTCGCGGCATTCCCTGCATTTATTACGGCACTGAACAGTATCTGCACGATGATACCGAAGGGGGAAATGACCCCTACAACCGCCCGATGATGGAAAAGTGGGATACTGATTCGCCAATTTACCGAGATGTGCGGTTGCTGTCTGGATTGCGGCGGCTGAATCCAGCTATTTCGATGGGGAGTCAGTGGCAAAAATATCTAACTGCTGATGTTTATTGTTACGTGCGCCGCTATCGCGATTCTGTGGTGTTTGTAGCGATGAATCGCGGCAATGCTGTTACAATTGAAGAGGTTGATACTGAGCTGCCTGATGGAGAGCATACGGAGGTTTTATCGCGCCGCAAATTTGAAGTTAAAGACGGGATTCTGTACAATTTAGAGTTGGGTGCGCGGGAAGTAATGATTTTTAGCCGCGTCGGAGAGCGAGTTAAGGCGACAACTATTGTGCGGGCGCAGCTTAACAGCGTTAAAACTCAGCCTGGGGAAAGAATTGTGGTGATTGGAGATTGCCCTGAATTGGGGAATTGGGATATTAGTAAGGGTTTCCCGTTGGAGTATATCAATACTAATACTTGGTTTGGGGAAATTCCTTTTAATGAAAGTGCGGGAAAGTTGATTTCTTATAAGTATGCGCTGCTACGGGAAGGACTGTCGCCGCTGCGAGAAAATCTGGTTTGTCGCCGCTGGGTTTTAGTTTCGGAAGGGACGGTGAAATGGCGGGATAAGTGGGCGAGTGGACGCGAGTCGTGATTTTTGATCGACAGGCTTTCCGGCCTGTTTTACCAGTTTTTAATGAACAAGCTTTCGGGCCTGTTCCACAACCAAGTTTCTGTTTTGTGGAACGGGCATCCTGCCCGTTGCTGATATTACGAGTTTAAAGCGATCGATCGCAGCTTCTTGGCCAAAACATCGACATAAGGTTCGCTGGTGTGGTGGTTCACAACCATTTCGTAGCCCCGCTGCGCTTGAGAGTCAGCTTCTTGAGGATTTGAAAGCAAATGGACGATCGCCTCCCGCAAACCTGCTGCATCTCCCACGTTTACCACTTTCGCAATACCCGGGGCCGTTAAATAATAATCGACGAGACCTTGAGTCCGAGTAATGGCGACAGGCCGCCTGCAAGCCATTGCTTCCAGTAAAGCCGTACCTCCAGCAGCATATTTATTGTCTGCCAAACAAACTGCAATTACGTCTGCATCGCGGTAAAGCTGCACTAAATCCGGCCATTCGTAGAATTGGCGCGACATATTTTCTGGCATTGTATCGGGGAAAGCTTGCGATAAAGCTTTGGCATCTTTAGAAAAACCGCTAATTTTTACGTCAACATCTAAGTCAGCAGTTGCTGCTGCGAGGAGTCGGTAGTCGCGCTTTTCTAATCCGACGCTAACAACCGTTTTCCGCTTTTTCTCGGCAGAAACGGGACCCGGTGTAAAAAACTGGGTGTCTGTCTGTTCTAGAAGCACTAAAATGCGGGATTCAGGTATAGCTAAATAGCTGCGGAGGAAGTTTTTTTGAGGGCGGGCGTTGACAATGAATACGTCAATTTTGTCAGCCAAACCGAAGAGTTTCAAGGCGAGGCGGCCGCGCGGCCGATCGATATTGTGGAAAAATACCACAATTTTCGGGCGATCGGGCAATTGGCCGCACACCGCCGCTACTGGAACACCAATGTCACCGCCGTTACAAAATATCACGTCGTCGCTGCTGACTTGCTCGGACAATTTGCGCGCGGCAGCCCAATGTTCGGGTTTAGAAGAAATTTTCGATCGCAGCTTGTCGCTGAAAGATATCGCTTCGCCATCCGGGGCGTGGACAGTGGCATTTAAGCGGTCTCTGAGGGCTCCCAGGACGTGGCGAGGGCATTTGCCGAGTTTTGCATCCCGGTCAATTCCATCTAGGTCTATTTTGCGACCTAATGCCAAATGGTATTTCAAACTATTCTCCTTATAATCATGTTGGTGCTGGCACAAATTATCTAACCTCGAAAGATTCTATCCTCTGCTGTTGAAAGTGCTAGTGCGATCGGTCAGTCCATTTTAGATTTTAGATTTTAGATTTTAGATTTGACTCTACATTAGATTTTAGATTTTAGATTTTAGATGAATCTGGGGGGTTCTCCCTAAAGTCTAAATTTTTGTCAGTTCCACCAATCCTGTCTGGGGCTTGTATCGCAACGGCGCTGACCAAGACTTTCAAAGGTGGTACCCGCCGCGCGATCGATTCAGTGGAATCAATCCAAAATCTCAAATCGAAAATCCTTGCGTCCCCCGAATTTATCTCGCGCAAGTCCATCCAAAATCTCCAATCGAAAATTGCACAATCGAATGACGGTTAGGAAACCGGGTTTCTCGACACCCGCGCGCAAATCCTGTACGAATCAAAAACAGTGACATAGGCCTATCGATTCCAAGGACTTAAGCTTTTATGCTGAAGTTAGCTAAAGCATCTATGTTTAACCTCATGTATATTTCTCCAGAGCAAGACCAAAAAATTCGCTACACCATGCGCGAGTGCGGTCAAGAAGCTTACAAACTCGCAGCCGAACCTTTTGAAGTTTCCGAGAAAGGGCCCAACGACTACGTGACAAGTATCGATCGATACCTAGACCGACAACTATCGGCAGCATTTAGCGCTTTGTTTCCTGAAGACGGCAGGATTACCGAGGAAAACAGCGCCTCCAGAGCAGCTTACCGCGCCAATTACCAGCGCCTCTGGTGTATCGATCCCCTCGACGGGACTGAAGAATTTATTCGGGGAAAACTTCACTACGCTTCGATGGTGGGGCTGCTGCTGGAAGGGAACCCGGTGGCCGGCTGGCTCTACGCCCCGGCTTTTGACCAAATGTATTTTGGCGGCAAAGATTGGGGATTGTTCCAAAGTGTGGGAACCCAAGCGCCGCAGCCGATCGCCCTGTGCAAACCCCCGGCCCCGACAGCGGAAAATTGTAAAATTATTCTCGGAGACAAAGACCAGAAAAACTACGCCCGGGCGATCGCCCAAAGCATCCCCGGAGCCGAATTTTACTCGCTGGGCAGCTTTGGTTTAAAAGTGATGGAAGTTATCTTCGGTCGAGCCGGTTTGTACCTGTATCTCAACGGCAGAGTTAAAGTGTGGGATACCGCCGGCCCTCTGGCTCTAGCAAAAGCAGCCGGATTGGTTTGTTGCGACTTGCAAGGTCAACCGCTGAGGTGGACGGCAGATGCGCTCGAGCCGGAGACTCTGGCCCACACCCAGTCTATCGCGATCGGCTGGCCGGACTACATAGAACCTCTGTTGGGCAAAGTTCAACAGGCAGTGGCAGGCTTGTAAACCCGTTTAAGATTAAAGAATCTGCCGATTTTACGTGAAGCGGGTCTCTGCACCCTTATCATCAATTATAAGGAGCAACAGATTGTTTGTGTTCCCAAACATCGATCGTTCCCTAGCTGTTGGGTGTCGCCTAATCATATTTCCCACCTCCGCGAGTTTGCATGAAGACAGAAGCTTTCAGTGAGCTATTCCCTCTATTTAAGGGTGCTAACCCAGAAACCTTGGGAGGGCTGCTATCAAATGCCGTCAAGCATGAGTATCCCCCGGGCCGAGCTGTGGTGATGGAGGATTCTTGGGGCAACGCGATTTACTTTGTCGTGTCTGGCTGGGTAAAAGTCCGGCGCTTGTCAAACGATCGAGCTGTATCAATGGCTATTTTAGGACGGGGAGCCTTCTTCGGCGAAATGGCCATTCTCGACGAATCTCCCCGATCGAATGACGTACTTGCTCTATCGCCCGTGCGGCTGCTCAGCGTCACAGCTCAGCGATTTATCCAAACCCTGTTTAAAGACCCGCAACTGCACCACCGGATGCTGCAACTGATGGTGCGGCGACTCCGCCAAACCAATCACCGCTATCAACTCCGCAACCGCCAGCCAGCGGTTAAACTAGCAAATACTTTAGTCGAGCTGGCAGAAAACTACGGTCAGAAAACTGCTGAGGGCAAAGAGATCTTCAATATTCCTTATGAAGACTTAGCTGATGTCACAGATATCACCCTAGATGAAACCAGCAAAATTATGGAAAAACTAGATAGTAAAGGTTGGATCAAAATCGATCCAGACCGCCAAACTATCCATTTGATCAACCTCAAGCACTTGATTAATTTGGCAAGTCAATGACAGATGTTACTTGTTTGGATACCTCGTCTGCTGCCGGCAACTGTGAGGGGCAACTAACTGCACCGACAATTCAATATTCGGTGGCGATGCCCAATCCTGAATCCCACCTGTTTGAAGTAACTTTGCGCGTGCAAGGTTGGTCGGAGCCGGTTCTGGATTTAAAAATGCCTGTCTGGACTCCCGGTTCTTACTTGGTTCGAGAATACGCCCGCCACCTGCAAGATTTTAGCTGCCAGGCGGGCGATCGAGCTTTACGTTGGCGCAAAAAAAGCAAAAATCACTGGCAAATCGAGACCGATTCGGTGTCAGAGATAGAGGTTTTTTACCGCATTTTTGCCAACGAACTGACAGTGCGAACCAATCATTTAGACTCGACTCACGGTTATTTCAATCCGGCGGCTTTGTGCTTTTTCTTGCCCGGTTTTGAGCGCAACTGCTACACCGTGACCGTTGTGCCGCCTCAGCCCGAATGGCGCACCGTTACGACTTTGCCGCCTGTTTCCGGCCAAAATCTTACTTTCGCTGCTGCGGATTTTGACACTCTCGCAGACAGTCCTTTTGAGATAGGCTGTCACGAAGTATACGAGTTTGAAGTAATGGGAAAACCCCACCAGCTAGTTGTTTGGGGAAAAGGCAATTTAGAGCCAGAGCGGGCGATTCGAGACATCCAAAAAGTGATCGAAGTTGAGGCAAAAATGTTCGGCGGTTTGCCTTACGAAGGCTATGTGTTTTTGCTGCATTTGTCCGGCTCTGGTTTTGGCGGTTTGGAACACAAAGAGAGCTGCACTCTCAACTATCCGCGTTTTGGTTTTCGGGCTAAGGAAAAGTACGAACGCTTTATTCAGTTGGTGGCACACGAGTTTTTTCACCTCTGGAATGTCAAGCGCATTCGACCGAAAGCTCTGGAAGTATTTGACTACGAAAAAGAAAATTACACTCCTTCTTTATGGTTCTCTGAAGGTACTACAAGTTATTACGATTTGGTGATTCCTTTTCGAGCTGGCCTCTACAGCGTGAAAGGTTTTTTCCAAGGTATGGCTAAGGAAATTACTCGCTTGCAGACGACTCCGGGGCGGAAAGTGCAGCCTCTGAGCGAGTCGAGCTGGGATGCTTGGATTAAACTTTATCGCCGGGATGCTAACAGCGACAATTCGCAGATTTCCTATTATTTGAAAGGGGAAGTTGTTTCGTTTTTGCTCGATTTGTTGATTCGAGCCAGACACGGCAACGATCGCTCGCTCGACGATGTGATGCGTTTGATGTGGCAGCAGTTTGGCAATGCTAAGAAGCCCCAAAACGGCAATTTTGACCTGAAGTCGGAAACAGACGGCAAGCTGGCGCATTTAACATCAAACGGAGAGTTAAACGATCCTTCGCTGCCGGCAGAAATAGGCTTTACTCCCGAAGAGTTGCAAAGTGCGATCGAGTCCGTCGCCGGCATCGATTTGAGCGACTTTTTCGCCCGCTATATAGACGGTACAGAAGAGTTGCCTTACAACAAATATCTGGAACCTTTCGGGCTGGAACTCACCGCAACTGAAACTAGCGAAATACCTCGCATCGGTTGGACCTTGGGAACGGAAAACGGGCGGGAAATGGTTAAATTTGTTGAAGTAGGATCTCCGGCACAGTTCGCCGGAATTGATGCTGGAGACGAGTTGCTGGCGATCGAAGGTTTTCGTGTAAATTCTGAACAAGCGGGCGAGAGACTAAAAGATTTCAAGCCTGGGGATACCGTCTCGGTGACAGTCTTTCACCAAGACGAACTGCGGACTTGTCCTGTTACTCTGGCCCCGCCGCGCCCGACGCGTTACTCGATCGTCCCCGTGGAACAGCCCACTGCTATTCAGAAACAAAACTTTACTGGATGGCTGGGAGTTCCTCTATCGAAATTGTGAGATAAAGGAAGGGGAAGGCGAAGGAAAAGACAAGAAGGAATCAGGCTCAATTCCCAATTATCAATTCCCAATTCCCAATTACCAATTCCCAATTACCAATTCCCAATTCCGCTAGCATCCTCCTGGTAAAATTGAATCACCCGTCAATACTCAACTATCATTCAGTTTTTCTACTTACAGTTAACAGTCAACAGTTAACAGTCAACAGTCAACAGTCAACAGTCAACAATAATTCCGGTTGCACCGGAATTAATATTACCAATTACCAATTTTGATTATGCAAACCCCACCTCCTCCATCAATTACGCCCCGCCAGATGAATCTGCTGAGAATAGTTGCTTCTATGGCCTGGGCTGACGGCGAACTCGCCACAGAAGAAGTTAATTTAATGCTCGATCGCTTTTGTAGTTTGTTTGCCCCAGATACCGACGGACAACAAATGCAACAAGAACTGCGGGATTACGTCATGCAAAATATCCCCCTTGACGAGTTGATCGGCCAACTAGAAACTCAAGATGAAAAGGAATTAGTCCTGCAACTCGGCTATGAAGTGATTTCATCTAGTTCTCGCACTCCCGATGAACCAAAAATTAACGCTGAAGAAGCTGCAGCTTATCAAAAATTAGTTCAGTTGCTGAATCTTTCAGAGGATGCGGTCAAGCGTATTGAAGCTGAATCATCGGCGGGAGATACTTCGGAGGGAATTGTCGAGAAGATGGCTCACAAATTAGAAAAATTCATCAAAGGCTAGTTCGGGACTTGCGTGCGCTTGGCTTAAAAACCCGGTTGATTCATAGATTTATCGTTAAAACCGGGAATTTTTCCTAGAAACCGGGAATAACTGGAGTTTAGACTAAAATAGAATAAAGGGGCGCATTACTGTAGATTGAATTCACTAAAAGATGAGCGATCGAAAACTTCAGATTAAGGGGACGCGAGGGGTAGTTTTTATCGGGCGAGAAAACCCTTTTTTGACCACAGGATATCGAATTCTAGGCCGTCGCTGTTTCCCTTTAATCCATTGTAACAAGTTAAGCTAAAAAAGCATTTGTCAATCAGCAATTCTGCTCGATATTTACTCGGATTTTGGCCCCAAAACTGAGATTTGGGCGATCGTGCGATCGTGCCATTTTTCGTGATGCCAAACAATTTACGGGTTTATCCGATTGTCAATCCCGTAGCAGTCAACGCCTTAATTTTCATTTTAATGCCAGTTTTATTGCTTTAAATTTAGCCAAATATGAAGCTTATAATCGTCATTCATCTCCCGATCCATTCGTGTTTTCCATGACCGAAACCATCCAGGATACCCGCCACGTGATTCATTCCTTCGCACACTCAGGACGGAGAAATAAAAAAACCTGTATCCGATGACACTTGCCGAACGTATTTATCTCGCGCAAGTCAATCTAAAATCTAAAATCTAAAATCTAAAATCTAAAATCGATTGACCTCTTATAAACGCCGTGAATACAAACTTGCATATACTTTACACCTTTATTGATAAGTTAGATTTAGACCAGAATTTAATTTTAAATCACCCTAACCTTCCATCAGTTCTATCCTGTGGTACTCTCGCTGCTTAAAAACTGTCCGAAGTATTGATCGACAGGAATTGCGGTCAATTGACCGGACATGATATGGGATTGCTTCGTTCCTCGTGGCAGACCAGGAATCAACGAACTATAGCCACCGCCTCCAATCCTACCTCAGAATGCTCCACCCGAAAAACATTTGCGCTCAGATTAGCAACAACTTGTTTCCCCTGCTGCGTCAGTTCCAAATAGCCGATCGCATCCTTCACATACCGATAAACCACATTCCAATAAAACTTCGGATAACCATCCCGCAACTCCCCCGGATTCTGATAGCCCAAAACCAGATTTTGCCCTGTCTCCTCAAACTCGTAAAACAGCGCCGCAATCTTTTGCAAATATCGCGGATCGCTCAACTGACCGATTAAATCAGCAGCGCGAACTAAACCCGGATAATTCGCAGTATCTTGATAATCTTCATCCGCAGGAACCGGGAAACGAGTCAGCTCAATATTACGCTTAACCAGCTCAGCATCAATCAGTTTGTGACCGCCAAAACGCTCGTCAATAAACATTTTTGCCCGATCGATATGATAAGGAGTCAAACTCGCATCCGTCGCCCCCGGAGGTAGCTTCACTTGCAAATCCTCTATCCCCGTTGCATACAGTCTCAAATCAGTTCGATCCTGCCGGCAAACCCCCTTCACATACCCGATATCGTGACACAGCAAAGCAATGTGGAAATGCAGCCAATGTTCGCATAAAACACCTCCCTCGCGGATGTGCTTGCCGCGCAGAATCTCCTGTCCCACTAAGGTCACTAAAATAGTGTGTTCCACATTGTGGTAAAGAGCATCGCTATTAGCAATATTTTCCAAAGCCATACTCGCTACCCAAGCAATAATTTCACCGTAGTCAGATTTGAACCCGCCGTAGGTGTGGCGGTAGCCTTCAATCAGCCGATTTACAAAAGCATGAATCAGCAGTTCAGTTGCGTTAAACATATTCACTTCCCTGTGTTAAAATAGCTTGTTAAATTATTTTTATACTTACTGTTGTTGTGCTACCATTTGATGTTTTTTTACTTTACCATCACAATGGATGTCCGCTCCTCTCTAGAGGCATCCACTGATATTATCAACGATTATGCCTTAAATTAGCGATCGAACAACTAGCAGAGCAGTCCACCCCGTAAATAATTGATGTCAATGGGCGATCGAGGTATGACACCCCTCAATCAGCAGTACGGCGTTACATCTTCGCCGCATACGTCAGCCAAAAACGAGAGCGATCGAAAACGCAACCCCACTAATTCCTCATACACAGGATTCAGCTTGCACATAGGCGGTATCTGGAAAAGATTGTGCCCCCATAGCTGCACATCTCTCTCAAAAGGACACCGTGCGGGTATAAGTTGGCACAACCACCGAGCTACTTGCGGATCTACCACGGCAATGTTATCAAGCCACTGTCGCACTGGTTGGACGAGGCGATCGCGACAAGTTAAGTCTTGGCACTGATTTTTAAGAAAAATACTTGTAGTCGAGTTCATGATTGACCTCAGTAATCATTACTAACAAAAACTTATGAATCACCCGACTTAATCCTCAACGAAACCCGCTGTTTCTCCGGTGACGTGAATAAGTTTTATGCGTGACACTCACCGCCCCCAAATGTGACGCGAAGAGCTAGTATTTGTGATTTAGAATTCCCAAAAGTGTGAGACCGATCACGCCCGCTGTTCCCTACAGAATGTATACTTAGATTGATGGCAAGAAAATAAGACAGAAGAACTGGCAGCCCTCCCTCGCAGATACCCCCTCCCATCACCTGCGATATACTACTCTGTATATTTACTAATATAAGGTTTCAGGCAATGATTAAACAAAAAAATAAATATGCCGACCTTGCTCAACTCCCCCACACACATACCGTGCTGCAAAAACTCCCTGTAGAAGTTAAAGAATGGGCTCAAAGCTTGCCTTGGAACCAACGGCGCTATGTCTTGTCCCTCTGCTACATATTGTGTGCATCTACTCCCGACTTGCAAGCAGAATTTTTAGATAATTATACAGCCGACGGTTTAGTCTCAAAGATGTTTGAAGATGTAGATACTCTACACCGAGTCAAAGAGTATTTAATCAGGTTTCGGGTCAAAAAACAATTAAACGAATCCGATTTAAGAAGTTACATCAAACAATTTTATATCCACTCAGCTCAACAATCGCGCCGAGAAACTGACCAATATTTAGAATCTGCACTCCGCTTCGTATTGAGTACAGAAGAACGCAATAATGTTTTTAACTACATTTTGGGTTTTGAATTTATTAAAATTGTGTTTCAAATGAGCTGGTTGCAACACGAAAGATTAGCGAGACTCCAAAAAAATCAGTCCCAGTTTATTGAAACCTACATCAAGCCGATTCAACACGCACACAGAATTAATGGCATAATTCTACCGAAAGATGAGAGAATATTTTTTGCCAGGCGCACCTATTACGTTCAACTACCTAACATTTCGTATAGAAGGCTAATTGAGTTAGTGATGGCAACTTTTACTACAGAAATGGTGAGTAATTGCGGATTTTCTATCATCCGCCACTCTCAAGCTTTGCGTTTTGACTGCGATTACATTTACGATCCAGAACCAGAAGAAGAAAGATTTCCTACTGACTTGCAATTTATTCATTGACTTGACGCCGCAAGGTGTACCATACATTGCTTTTTTCTCTTTACTTTTAGTTTCGCGTCGCACGAAGGAAAGTTTTTGAAACATGGGACTTCTAGTTAGTCGGCAAGTTAAAATCGAACTTGGCAGCCGGATTTGATATAAAATAATAAAATAGGATGCCTCCATCAATTAACCTTCCGCTTGCATTTCTGCAATGTCGAACCAGCTAACGATCACTCCCGCTAGCGGAATAGCTAGAAATATACCTAAAAGTCCTGCGGCTCTCGCGCCTACTAACAGTGCAAAAAACACCACTACCGGATTCAGGTTAAGCGAATTTTGCATGAGTCTCGGATGAATAAAGTTGTCTTGAATTTGCTGCAAAACAATGCAAGCTGCCAATACTTTTAAAGCTAGCCACACATTTTGAGACAATACAATAAAACAAACTAAGCTAATTCCCAGCGTCGCTCCGATCCCTGGAACCAAATCAAACAATCCGATAATAAATGCTAAAATTAAAGGAAATCTCACATCTAACAGCAGGAAAACTACAAAGCTTGCTGTTGTCAAAAATAACATTAGCAGAATTTGTGCCTGAAAAAATCCTAAAAAGTTTCGCTCTATTGTTACGCTTAAACGTCTGTGCAGGTGTCGGGGTATAAATTTGAGAACCAACAGCCACAGCCTCTCTCCATCAAGTAACATGAAAGAAGCCACCACCATAATTAATATTAAATTCAATAAATTGGTTAAAAATACTTGTAAAAAAGCAATACTCCAAACAACTCCAGCCAAAGCTTGATTTCGCAGTTGTTCCTCAATAACTCGCAGGTTAACTTGCAGATTTCTCGCCCGCAGGAATGCTTCGATGCGCTCTGACAGAGGCGCCAGAGCATTCACAAATTCAGTCATGCTGTCAATTAATTGCTGTCCTTGAGATAAAAGAGTGACGCCTACGGTGACGGTGAGAGCGCCAAAAACTAAAATGGTGAGCAAGACAACGAAGGCTACAGCTAAACTTCGCGGTAAAATTTTCTGGAGAGTTCGCACCGGATAGTTGAGCAAAAAAGCCACGAGTGCAGCAATCGTGAAAACCGCGACTGCTGTTTCAAAGTAAGCTAAAAGTTGCAGTCCAGCCCAACCTGAAGCAAATAAAAGCAAAAAGCGAACTAAGGCTAAATTGCTCAGCATATTCCAAAAATTGGGAGGGGTTCTTTCTTGCTCTTTCACAGGGATTTCCAGGGTTTAATAATAGCTAAAAAATATTGCATAACCCTCTTTTAGAATCGCACCCAAGATATATCTGCGGCTATCCCCCTCAAGGCTGAAAACAGATGTCGGAGGAGGAAGCAAGAGGGGAGAAGCAATAGGGAAAAGAAAAGAAGGAATACAGGAGAAGGAAGAAGCTAGAAAAAAGAAAGGCAGCAGGCAGTAGGAAGGCTGCGGGCAGAAGCTAGAAGGAAGGAAGAAATAAAGGTAGTAGGCAATGCTTTCTCACTTGTGTCTGAGGCAGGGGCGGGCGATCTTCACCATAGGTGCGATCGCGAATGCCGAATAAAACACGCCCGCGATCAAACAAACAGCCTTTGTGATTCTAAAACCAGCTCGAAAACTCTTGGCGAGAGCAGTATTTGTCGTGGCAACTCGATCGGAACTAAACACACAATCGCAACTAACACACAAACGCTCAAACAAGCTAGCGCCGAAAAACCCGGTTTCAGTGCCAGTCGCGAAAAATTTCAACTCTGCCTCGTGGCAGATAGTATGAACAGGTCAATTTTTGGGATACTAGAAACTAGCACTCAACTTAGCTGAGGAACAAACGTGCTGCTATCAAAAGGCTTTGAAGTAGAAATGTATACCGGCACTCCCGAAGGTGAGGTTGTCGGTCTCTCCGATCGCATAGTTGCCGATCTAGAGGGATTTGTCCGGGAGCCTGATAGCCGCAATGTGGAGTACACGACCGCCCCGCTGTGCAGCTACGATCGCCTGCTGTGCGCCTTAGTCAAGCCACGAGTCCGGCTGCGCGAGTATTTAAAACAATTGGGCGACTATACCTTGCTGCCGGGAAGTACCTTGTCTCTCGGGGGGAGCGATCGATTTTACCGATCCGATCCCAACAACCCCTACCACACCTACATCGAGCAAACCTACGGCACCAAAGTCGTCACCGCCAGCATTCACATCAACATCGGCATCTCCCAACCAGAACTGCTGATGCGCGCCATCCGCCTCGTCCGCGTCGAAGCACCCCTGTACCTGGCCTTGAGCGCCTCTTCCCCGTTCCTCGACGGCGAAGTCACGGGCTATCATTCCACTCGCTGGGGTTTGTTTCCCAAAACTCCAGCCCTCGTCCCCTTGTTTGAAAGTCACAGACATTACATTCAGTGGACTGAAGAACAGCTAGAACTCGGCACTATGCAAAACGTCCGCCATTTGTGGTCTGCCGTGCGGCCAAATGGCGATCGCCGCCCCTACTGTCTCAACCGCCTAGAACTGAGAATTTGCGACCTCGAAGTCAATCCTCTGGCTTTGTTAGCCATCACAGCCTTACTAGAAGCTCGCATTTGGCAGATGATTGAAGACCCCAGCTTAGACCCCTTAGAACTGTGCACCTTACCGGCGGCCACCCGCAACCAAGACTTAGTTGCCCTCACAGACGCCAACGAAATTGCTGCATCCCGGCAAAGTTTGGATGCTGAACTCACCCACTGGCAAGACGGCAGAACTATTTTGGCACGAGATTGGATTGAGGAAATTTACCGGGAAGTTTGGCCTATAGCCAAAAAACGCGGATTTAGCTGCTTTCTCTCACCGCTCAAAAAGATTCTCCGGGAAGGCAACACAGCCCAGCAGTGGTTGAAGCTGTACGAGGGAGGTGCGAACGCGCGCAGTATTATCCTGCAAGGGATTAATGGCATGGCTCACCAAGAATGGGAGCTCGAAGACAACTTGTGCGCCCAGTTAGTTGCCTGAAGTACCCGCCGTTATAACGGGGGCTTTCTCTAGCCCCATGAGGATGCGTACTCAGCCAATACAAATAGCCCGAACCTCCGGGTCAATCGATTGCGCGATTTTAGATTTTAGATTTTAGATTGACCCCACCGATAAATTCGGGGACTCCTTTATCGGATACAGGTTTTTTATTTCTGGACGGATGAATCCGGCGGCTTGTATCCTGGATGCTCGATCGTCAAAAGTTGCAGAGCGACTCCCAAAAACAAATCAGAATATTTAATCAATGGAGCTCGACAAAGGTTATAAATAAAAGCTATAAGGTATATCTACCTTTGGGTAGTTTTATAAATTTCCCAATAGGTGTATTTCTCGCTTTTAATTATTTTCATGCCCCAACTTGTCTTGATTCACCCGCAAATCCCCCCCAATACTGGCAATATCGCCCGCACTTGCGCTGCCACAGGCACGGAACTGCATTTAGTCGGCCCGCTGGGGTTTGAAATTAGCGATCGCTACCTGAAACGGGCCGGCTTAGATTACTGGCCCTACGTCAATCTCCACTGCCACGAAGACTTAACGGCTTTTGGGGCCTATCGGCAGCAGCGCGGGGGACGATCGATCGGATTCAGCACTGGGGGGCGATGCAGTTACGCGAAATTCCAATTTCAGCCGAGCGACTGGCTGATGTTTGGCTCGGAAACGGCAGGCATTCCCCAATTCGTCTTGGATGCCTGCGACGCCACACTTTTTATTCCGATGAGCCAGCCTGGAGTCAGGAGTTTGAACCTCTCCGTCAGCGCCGCTGTGGGTTTATTTGAGGCTAAACGACAGTTGGGGGAGCTGGGATAAATCATTATCAACACATAAATATATAGATATTTAATAGGTGCCGGAGGCTGCCAAATCTCCTTTTAAATATAAGAAATTTGTATCAAAGGGGTGAAAATCTAGATAGCCGGCATTAATATATTTTATTCATTCAAAAACAGATTGTTATCATCAACACCAAATTACTCCCAAGATGATTGAGCAACAAAAACAGAGGATTTTAGCGATTTAGGGCGTCAGCGAGTACCAGCTTGGGTCTGAACACTATATCTAGTAAATATACGGTTGTAGGCTGTCCGGAAATTAGCCTAAAGTCAGATAATAGGTAAGAGTTCAGAGCCTTACCGGAACGAAGATTTTATCTATTCGTTCCAGCTATTGCGGTGTAAGGCTTGTGGGGTTAATTGCAGCAGGTTTGACCGAGAATTTTAAAATTTCTGACGGTTTGAGCTTGTCTAAATTAAAAAAGCAAGGTAATCTGGCCTAAGCATGATAGCTGTCAACAATCAAAATATTTTTGCTTGTTGATTAAAATTCAGCGTCATGCGATCCCCTTGAGTGTTTCCAAGGACAGTTAGCGCTTCTCAGTAGGAGGTCGTTTTTTTGAAACGAACATATCCCCAAATTAAGCCTGTTCAGGCTAGTGAAATCGACAGAGACGGTTCTGCGGAACCATCCAAACAGACAACGCTCAGCACAGGCAGAGTTCGCTCTCTCGCCACGATCGGGCTGGCAATATCGGTAGGTGCTTCTGGCATCCTGCTACCGAGAAATGGAGACAGCGCTCGCGCGTCTGAACTCGCACCGACATCGGAATCCACCGCTGAAGTGCAGCCAGTATCGGCCAACGGGTCCGCTACGCCGGCACAAGTTGACGGTTCCAAGGTCGAACAGCCCGGATCGCCTTCTGAGCCGGTGACGGTTAAGGTGCAGGAGGGGCAAAGCCTTTGGGAGCTTTCTCGGGATTATGAAGTTGAACCGTTGGTACTAGCAACTGCCAACGACATCCAACCAGATACCATACTCCAAGTTGGCCAACAGCTCAGAATTCCGACGGAGACGGAAGCCACACCACAAGAGAACGCCGGCTATAGCACATCGGCTTCGCTAGAGCGCGCAGCGACGGTCAATCCCGAACAAGAGTTAAATCTGACAGGCTCCGAGCCATTGGATAGTGCAGCCATGACAGCGCTGCCATCAACAGCAGCGACCCCGCTGGTCACGACGGTACCGGAACAAAGTTCGATCGACATCCCGAATGCAGACGGGGCGATCGACAGTTTGAAAAAACAGGAAAACCGCACCACAGAATCGGGTCGAACAATGTTCGGGTCGGATGGGGGAGCAAATTTATCTACACCTGCGGCATTTTTGCCGGAGTCAGCACCGACGCTGACCTCCCCCGGATATACAACTGGGACAACTATTCCTGACCTCGATGCCACACCTGTAATTTCCAATGCCGGGGTCGGTCAAGCAGCATCTCCCGATCGAGCATTCGAGTCAATTGAACAGTCTTTGGCAACACCCAGTTTGCCCTCGGCTGTGGTAGTCCCCCCTGCGGGAAGTACCGCCCGGCCGGCTGAGGTTCTCTACAGCGTGCGTCCGGGAGATACGGTAGATGCGATCGCCAAAGGTCACGGCGTATCGCCCAAAGATCTGATCTCCGCCAACAAGCTCGGCAATCCCAACTTGCTGAATGTCAATCAACGGCTCAAAATTCCCCAAGTTGGGTTGAAAAATCCAGGGGTGCAGGCGGCAGCCTCTTATTCTGCCTCCAACTCTACATCTGTCTGGGCGGCGAATTCGGTTCCCGCATCTTTGAACCCCAGCTCGTCTACCTCGGAAATAGTCGGTGCTGGCGCCGCATCAGGCGCGCCCACAGTGCCTGTTGTCTCTCCCCTGGAGAACCTGGAAGGTCTGAACAATGTCTCAGCGCCGATGGTTCCCCAAATTAACAGCATTCCGCTGACTCAAGTTTCCCAAACCATTAGCGATCCGCGGAAACTGGATCTTCAAGGCGAACCAACATTTACAGGTGCAGTTGACACCAGTGCCCTGCCCTTGCCAGCCAGTGCCACTACCGCCATCGCTACGGGAGAATACCCGCAGCCGATCGGCTTCGTGCCAACAAATACTAGCGCCCAGGGTTCAAATGCCAGTTCAACTAGCGCTTTACCAGAGTCGAATTCGGAGGCTGTCCCTACCGCAGAAGCTCTCAACCCTTATTCCGAACGCTTGAGGGCAGAAGTTGTCAGGCTGCGAGAGGAATATCGTGCCTCGCGCAATTCGATCGGCGCCAATGCGGTGTCCCTGGCTCCAAATGACGGGCCCTCGGTCAACCCGTCTGAGGATATGCCAAGTGTCAATCCATATCTCTACACCCCCGACTATACTGAGGCGGTGCAGAATGAAATCAGCAGACCGCCATCGAGAGCCTGGTCCCAGCAGGTTCAGAAGCAGCAGCAAGAGCGTTTAGACCCCGATCGCGCAGCGGAACTACAACCGATCGACCTGACGCCGACCTCTGCTGGGCCGCGGCCTGTGGTAGCAACTGCTCCTTTGGGAGCCGACGGTTACGATCCCCTAAGCAACCCGTCTTTAGGACGCATGGTTTCTCCAGAACTACCTCCGCTTTCGAGCCCTGATACCTATCTGCCTAACGGCAAACAACAGTCGGCTAAGGGGTTTATTTGGCCGTCTAAGGGCGTTCTTACTTCTGGCTACGGCTGGCGGTGGGGACGGATGCACAAAGGAATTGATATTGCAGGGCCGATCGGCACGCCAATTGTGGCAGCATCAGACGGGGTGGTTACCTATGCTCAGTGGAACGACGGCGGATACGGGTATCTGGTGGAAATTACCCATCCTGACGGCACTGAGACTGTCTATGCCCACAACAGCCGGATTTTGGTGCAAAAGGGTCAGAAAGTCGCTCAAGGGGAACAAATTTCCGAAATGGGCAGCACTGGCTTTAGTACCGGGCCGCACTTGCACTTTGAAGTCCATCCCGCCGGACAGGGTGCTATCAATCCAATGGCTTTTCTGCCCGACGACGATGGGTCCAGCGCTTCTCGGTAACGAATGGTCGGAAGTTATGGGTTTTGATTGATTAGCAAAACTCATAACTTTTACTTAAGGTTATAAAAAATAATGTCGTTAGCAAAGAAGACATAGCTAGCCCTACCGTGCTACGATAGTAAATCGTGAAGTAGATTTGGCTCAGTGGCGCAGTGGTTAGCGCAGGGGACTCATAAGCCCAAGGTCGCAGGTTCAAATCCCGCCTGAGCCATGATTTAATCAAAAAAACCGCGCTCTCAAAATTGAGAGCGTGTTTTTTTTTGATTTCTCAAGAAGATACTTGTAGTCGTTATGAGTATGATATATTTGTAACAGTTCGTAAAAAAGGAAACAAAATCTATGACCAGTGAATGCCTCCGGGTTGGTCAAGCTGCACCTGATTTCGCAGCAACAGCCGTAGTGGATCAGGAATTCAAGACAGTTAAACTGTCCGACTATAAAGGCAAAAAGTATGTAGTCCTGTTCTTCTACCCCTTGGACTTCACCTTTGTGTGCCCGACCGAGATTACAGCATTTAGCGATCGCTTCGAGGACTTCAAGAAAATCGATACCGAAATCCTAGGCGTATCCGTGGACAGTGAATTCTCTCACCTGGCTTGGATACAAACAGACCGCAAATCTGGCGGTGTTGGCGACCTCAACTATCCCTTAGTTGCTGACCTCAAAAAAACAATTAGTTCGGCCTACAACGTCCTCGACCCAGAAGCAGGCATTGCCCTCAGAGGTCTGTTCATCATCGACAAAGAAGGCATCATCCAACACTCTACTATCAACAATCTTGCCTTCGGCCGCAACGTGGACGAAACTCTCCGTACTCTGCAAGCGATCCAATACGTCCAGTCTCATCCCGATGAAGTTTGTCCCGCCGGCTGGCAGCCCGGTGACAAGACCATGACTCCCGATCCTGTCAAGTCTAAGGTATTCTTTGCTGCGGTTTAAGCAGATTATATTTGTACAGACACGGCGCTGCCGTGTCCGTAGCCGCAGGGGGATTCATTTAACCGGATTTTTAATTACCAATTAGCAATTAGCAATTACCCAATTAGGAAATATGCTGACTTCTACTAATTTTAGCGGCTTGTTAAATGAGCGGTTTTTCCAAAATTTATTGCCTGTGCCGGCGGGTAATGTTCTGAAGCTGGGACAGATGACACCAGATTTTGAATTGCCGGATATTAATAATGGCAAATTGGTGCGGCTGTCGAATTATCGGGGCGATAAGCCGGTAGTTCTGGCTTTTACGCGGATTTTTACTGAAAAGCAATATTGCCCTTTCTGTTTTCCTCACATTAAAGCTTTGAATGAAAACTGGGAAAAATTTGCCGATCGCAATATAGAATTATTGATGGTTGCCAGTACCGACGATCGCCAAAGCCAAATTGTGGTTAGAGATTTAGGCTTGAAAATGCCTCTGCTTTCCGATCCGGGCTGTCAAGTTTTTCGGGCTTATCAAGTCGGTCAGGCTTTAGGTGCTCCTTTGCCCGCCCAGTTTGTTCTGGATGCAGATGGAAAACTGCTCTTCAAACATTTGTTTTCTTTCATAGACCACAATGCTAGTGTGGACACTTTGTTGAAATATGTCGATCGGTAAGGACACCGCTACAGTCATCAGTCATTAGTCATTAGTCATTAGTTATTAGTCAACACTCAACACTCAACACTCAACACTCAACAATGACGGACGGTGCAACCGGAATCGATATGGCACTGGCTGCGACAGATGTTTAGTAATAAATACTTATTGTGCCAATTTCGATGGCGGAATGTTGCCGTGTTCGATCGGCATTAATCTAGGCTATAGCTTGAAGGTACCTAGTACAAGTTTAAGCCCATGTCGTCTCCCAAAGATCGATCGAGCAAAATAGAATTGAGCGTCTTAGCGTCGCATCCTGAGTTGTTGACAGGTTTAGATGCGTGGCTGCAGCTAGGTTTACTTTCGCCCGCCGAGGTTGAGCAATTGTGCCGACAGTATTTAGTCTGCCCGCTTAGATATCCCGCTGTAGATTTTTCTGAAATTGACGATAGCCCGATCGCTACTATTGCCGAGCCAAAAGTACCTGCCTTATCAACGCAAAAAGCATTACCTAGTAGCAGAGAAAGGGTTTCTATGCCCACAGAAACTACTCAAACCCCTAATTTTATAACTCAAATTTTGCACTCGCTAATGGCAGAAATTAGCGTGGTGTGGCTGTTGTTTTTAGGAGTGTTTATGGTAGTTGTCTCCTCTGGAGTCTTAGCTGCCAGTCAGTGGGAAAGATTTCCTGCCGCCGGACAATATGGAGTTTTGTTAGCTTATACTTTAACCTTTTGGGCGATTAGCACTTGGGCAAACAGACAGCAGAATTTGCGCTTGACTGCTCAAACTTTGCAAGAAGTAACGCTGTTGCTAGTGCCGATCAATTTTTGGGCAATGGATACTTTTGGATTGTGGCGGTATCCTTGGGATTGGGCGGTAGCAATCGCAGCGGCACTGATTTTGACTTGGATAACTGCCCGGATTATCCAAGATCAATATCAAAGCTTTTCAGGAAAAAACATCGCTCGATCGATCGCCCTAAATCACTTGGGATTGAGTTATTTGCACTCTTGGTGGGCCTTGGCCGGCTTTGCCCTTACTGCGGTTTATGTGGGTACAGTGGGAACTGCTGCTACTACAGTTTATCAAGTTCAGCAACAACGATTGCAATCTTTCCCCGGCGAGGAAAATACTGAAACATTCCCCCCTGGTTTCAGTTTGAGCCGAGATTTTCTGACTTACAAAAAAGCGACTTTAGTAGCTTATTCGTTAGGAATTTTACTGGGTCGAGCGATATTTGTCAAGGATGTAAATATCGCGAAAATGGGTTTAGCTTTGGGAATTTGCGGGGTGCTTTTAGCATGGCTGGATTGGCAGCGCCCCCTCACATCTGGGAGTATGGAAAACAATATATCCGACCCGCCAAACCCCAGGAACTTTTTTAACTGGCAATTAGCGGGAATGGGTTTGCTGGGTTTGGGATACCTGGTTTGTTTTCGCGACATTCCGCTACAGGCGATCGCAGTTAGCGGATTGGCTGTTTGGTTTTTTTATAACCGTTTAGTGCGGTTGTGGCAAAAGTTTGATTTGCTAATGCTTGAGGCAGTGGGACTTCAGAGTATTTGGCTGTTTTGGCGAGTGCTTCCTTTAGGGATTAAAACACAAGTTGTGGCCTTTTTAAATCAGCTTACAAACTCTCAGCAAACTCCTCGGGCTTTTTGGGGTGTTCTGCTGTTGCCTTATTTAATTTTAATGGTAAGTGTAGCGCAGTGGCTCTACCGCAAGCGCAAGTTTCAACTTGCCCGTTTTGGCGAAAACCTTGCTCTCGGTTTGGGGATTGTTTTAACTGTTATTAGTTTAGTCAATCCGTTTTGGCGATCGCTCAATTTATTAATTTCTACTTTAATTTTAGGTTTGATAACTTGGAAATACGTAATTCCCGACAATTACCTGCGAGTTTCGAGGCAGGCTTCTGCGGCTGAACAACAGGGAAATCCGGCAATTTTGGTTCCCCTAACCCACATTATGGGTTTAGGCGCGATCGCTTCGGCAATTGACTTATTTTTTTCAAACCAAACACCCAATATTTGGGCTGCAATATTATTGATTTTTATGGCGGCTGAGTGGGGATTCTTTGTCTGGGTGAAAGCAGCTAATTCCAGAGATAATTCGGCATTTTTTCACTGGCATCCTGCATGGTTTCAAAGTTCGTGGTATCTGGGCTTAGTATTAGCAGGATTCAGCTTTATATTGTTGCAAAATTATTTAATTTCGGGTACTGCAACTTATCGCCCTCAGTGGAGTTTGCTCTGGCTGGCGACTCCTTTGGCTTTGACTGCTGTTGCTAAATATACTGAAGTTCCTCACAAACAAGTTGCCAGTACATTTAGTACGATCGCCCTAATATTTGCACAATTTCTAATTTTTATTTTTCCGGGATATCGGTTAATTGGTTTGGGGGTTGCCGCCGGATTAATGTCGGTCAATACTTACTATTTAGTCGAATTGCCAGCGGCTGTAATTGGAGTGGGGTTTGGCTTGAGTTTCGTAGCTGCGGCGATCGATCGATTGGGTTTTGTGTCTGGTTGGCTTTGGGGAATTGCCGGGGCGATCGCTGTTTTGTCTCTGTGGTTGCTTCGCCGCACGATCGTTCGTTTGTCCAGCCGTTTGCCTGAACCTTCTCAATTAGCTGAAATTTACGATCGAGCTTTAGATGGGTGGGCAATCTTAATGACAAGCTTACTGCTAACAACTATTACTTTTTATTCCTATGAACTCTACGCAGGCAGTAGCTTGAGTTTTCCGCCCTCTACTGAAGTTTTGGCTGCTATTTTGGTGATAATGGCTGCGATAACTTTCCGAAGTTTACGCCAACTTTCCCCTCTGGCAATTTATGCCTTGGCTTGGAGTTTGGAGTTGCTGACAGCAGTCGGTTTGAGTTTTGTCGATCGCACTACGATTAATTTGGCAGTTGCTAATATCGCTCTCGGGTTGTGTACGCAATTATTGGGCGATGTGTGGCGGCGCCGCCACCCAGATCCAACAATTTTACCTAGCATTCATTTTATACCTTTGGTTTACGGGGTATTGGGTTTAACTTTCCGATCGCACACTTTTGCGAATTGGACTGGTTTAACAGTGTTGGGCGCGTCTTTAATTGCGATCGGCATTGGTAGGCGGGAGCAAGAATTCAAACCTTTGGTTTATTTGGGATTAATTGGCCTGTCCGTTGCTGCTTACGAATCGCTACTCTATCAACTTTTTCAAACATCAGGAGGAGTTTTTGGCGACGGCTTAATTGTCCTGGCAACTCTCGGCACAACTTTAACCTATATCTATCGCATTTTATCTCCTTGGCTCAGCAATTATTTACATTTAACTAATGCAGAGTTAAAAATATTTGCTCACCTGCACTGGGTTTTGAGCAGTTTGCTGCTGATTTGGGCTTCGGCCGAGGATATTAAGTCCGGCCTAAGTTTAGGATTAGTCACTGGTGCTTTATTAGTTCAATACGCTTTCTGGCAAGGTAGAAATAATCTCGATCGCCAATGGGCCCAAATTTGGATTTACTTGGGTTGGCTAGAAGCCTTTGGCATCCGGCTTTACTGGATCAATACACCTTTAGTTAAGTATATTTCCGGGCCGCTGGGGCCTTGGAAAGTTGCCTTCGCTTCTCTATTTGCCTATTTCATTTACATTTTGCCTTGGGACAACTGGGGCTGGTCAAAAAAACCTTGGCAGGTAATTGCTTCGCTGATTCCAATAGTTGCTATTTTGGAAAGTCCGGCTCAGTTTTATCCGATTAGCTTGCTGATAGCTGCCGCCTTCTATGTTTTCCTAGCTTGGGAAAGGCAGGAAGTCTATTTTACCTATGTGAGTGTGGCGATAATTGACTGGATATTGCTGCGGTGGTTCTGGCAAATAGGATTGACTCAGCCAGAGTTTTATGTTACTCCTTTAGGACTTTCTTTGCTTTACATTACTCAGTTCGATCGCACTCTGAAATTACCAGCAGAAAAACCGCTGCGCCACACTCTGCGAATGGTCGCAACTGCGCTGATTTGTGGGATACCTCTTTTGACTCAGCAAAGCCACGGTTTAGTTGCGGCAGCTTTTAGTTTGGCGGCTATTGCAGCGGGGTTGGCGCTGCGAGTTCGGGCATTTTTGTTTGTGGGAACGGCTGTATTTTTAATCAATATTTTCTATCAGTTGGTGGTTCTGATATTCGATTATCCGCTGATTAAATGGGCGATTGGTTTGGCTTTTGGGATTGTGTTTATCTGGATTGCTGCTACTTTTGAAACTCGGCGCGATCGCATTTCTGCTTTCGTGCAGCATTGGGTTGGGCAATTGCAATCCTGGGATTAGATTCATCGATTGTAACGCGGGCAATGCCGGGAGCATCTCAGTTATGAAATAAGTATAAATACTCAGGCAAAAGCCAGATTAAGATAACAGCAGCGATGCTTGAG
>JAUBSN010000075.1:0-46084 GCA_036704825.1 Microcoleus sp. F8-C3
ACTGGGAGGCTTTAGCCTCCTTCTCCCTTTCATCCCCGGACTGAAGTCGCGGGGTAATCGCGGGCAATCTTTATAAAGCGATCGCCCTTTCTCGAACATAAAATATATATCTTAAGGGCATTGACAAAAAGCATTAAATGTGCGTTAAGATTGAAATTTTCTTTCAAATTAGCTATTGACCAGATCGCCCTTGAGTCAGATATAGTTATATAATCCAGACTATAATATCAAATTGATATAAATGCTTGAATTATCAGCCCTTGGGCTGCTACAGTTGCAACCCCTGCACGGCTATCGGCTAAAGCAACAACTGGAGCTGTTTATGAGCAGTTGCATCAGCGTCAACTACGGAGCGATTTACCCGCTGCTCAAGCGCTTGGAAGAGCGAGGGGAGATTTCGGTAATAGCCGAAGAAGCCGGAGATGCGGGCTGTCCGCGCAAAATCTACGGAATTACCGCCAAAGGGCGCGAACTCTGGAGGGAAAAAATGCTCGAACACCCTCAAGAAAGCTGGGTTAACAGCGGTTCCCGGTTCCAAATCAAATTTTTCTTTTTTGGGGACTTAGAACCCGCAGAACGGCTGAAATTGTTGGAACACCGCTTGCGAGCCTGTTACACCCGGCAAGACTACATCGAAAGCCTCAAAAGCGAATATCCGCTAACCAACGACTATCAATTCGCCTCTCGCGATCGCTGCAAGTCAGTGCTGGCGTCAGAGATAGAGTGGTTAACCGAGCAACTAGCCAAGGAAAAAAGCGCGATCGCCGGAGTCCGCGACTCCCCAACCTCCGCTGAATCCGCTGAAGCCAAGGAAAAATCCTTGCAACTCACCCACTCAGGTGAGTCATAAGAAGGATGTGCAATCAGCCCTGGATAGCGTAACTTTTGAAAGATAAAAAACAACTTTCCTAAAAATAATCCCTCCCTAGCTTGGCTAACTGCCATCACTGGCAGACTAAAGCGCTTCACATACCCCAACCCCATTAAAAAGAGACTTTCCAGATTCCATCCTGTTTCCAAGCGCTTGTCCTGATTCCCCCTTTTTTCAGGGGACGCCCGGGGATGAAAAATTCCGCCAAAGTCTCAGTGAGTCAGACGTTAAAAAAAAATCTAAGTGGTGCTGCCAATGAGTTATCCTAAATCCCCAGAATCTGTGGTTGAAGCCCAAGAGCAAAAATCTGCCACACCGGAACTGCACCCAATCGATGCAGACAACGAGCAACCGGAGGATTTTCCTCCTATTGCCGATCGCCCCGAGCCTGGTAAACCGCGATCGCGCTGGCCCCTAATTGCCGCGATCGCGATCGCCGCAGGCGCAGCAGGTTTCGGCTGGTACTCGTGGCAATCGGGTCACAATCGCGCACAGCAACCGGCAGCAGCAGCAGCCCAACCCCAAGGCATACCAGTCAAGCTGGCAGCCGTAGAAACCAGTTCAGTCCAAGATGCCTCGGAATTTGTCAGCAGCTTAGAAGCCAAGCGTTCGGTAGAAATCAAACCCGAAGTAGAAGGGCTAGTCACTGAGATTTTTGTCAAATCCGGGGACTTCATAAACCAAGGGCAAGTCATCGCCCGCATGAAAAGCGACAGCGCCCAAGCTGACTTGAGGCAATCCCAAGCCAACCTGATCCGCGCTCAATCCCACTTAGCAGAATTGCAAGCAGGAACCAGGCCCGAAGAAATCGCCCAAGCTCAAGCCCAAGTCGCCCAAGCCCAAGCCAACCTCGCCCAACTGCGATCGGGCTCTCGGCCAGAAGAAATTGGCCAAGCCCAAGCCCGCGTTAGCCAAGCTGAAGCCGACCTCGCCGACGCCGAAACAGGTAGCCTCTTAGAAGACATCGCCCAAGCCAGAGCGCAAATAGAAGCAAGCACAGCCGAAGCAAAATTAGCCACCCAGCAGTTGGCCAGATATCAGGCATTGGCACGAGAAGGCGCTGAATCCGCCAACACCCTAGAGGAATACACCCAAAAAGCCAGCACCGCCAAAGCCAACCTCCGAGAAGCTCAAAGGCGGTTCGAGCAGCGGCAAAAAAACAGACAAGCCGAGATCGAGCGCCGGACAGCGGCCTTGCAACAGCAGCGGCAAGCTTTGCGGCAACTGCAAAACGGTTCGCGCCCAGAGGAAATAGCCAAAGCCGAAGCAGAAGTCGCACAAGCCAAAAGCAGATTAGCGGAGTTAGCCAACGGCACTCGCCAAGAACAGCTCGATCAAGCCGAAGCGCAAGTTGCCGAAGCCGCGGCTCAAGTGCGCGGCTTTGAAGTACAACTGCAAGAAACTGCTGTCACCGCGCCCTTCGCGGGAGTCATCGGCGACATACCAGTGAAAGTAGGTGATTACTTGCAAAAAGGTAACGCCATTGCCACCCTGACAGAGAACCAATTGCTAGACTTGCGGTTGTCAATTCCTTTGGAACGGCAGCCTCAATTGCGCTTAGGGCTGCCAGTACAAATGCTCGACGCTCAAGGTAAGGCGATCGCCCAAGGTCAAATCAGTTTTATCTCCCCCAACGTCAGCGCCAATTCCCAAACAATTTTAGCTAAAGCCACCTTTCCCAACCCCAGCGGCGAACTGCTTAATCTCCAGTTTGTCAAAGCTAAAGTCATTTGGAAACAGAACCCCGGAATTTTAGTTCCAGTAACAGCAGTCACTCGCTTAGGTGGGGAAACTTTTGTCTTCACAGCTCAAAAGCCGGAACAGCCCAAACCTGGAATGCCACCTTTAGTAGCGCGCCAAAAGGCCGTGAAATTGGGAGCCATTGAGGGGAATAATTATCAAGTTATCGAAGGTTTGAAAGCAGGCGAAACAATTGTTACCGCAGGCATCCTTAACCTGACAGACGGGGCTCCCATTATGGCTCAAGAAGAAGGGAAAGGACCCGGGGAAAAATTACCAGTACAAAGCAAAAAATAAGGTACGTAGTTGCGATTGGGCGCTCTTAATTCACTTCTTAAGAGCGCTAAAGCGCAACTACGTACTTTATGTGAAACTACTTGATTGATCGGGAGCATCTCATATTTGTAAAAACACTTATTCTGGCTCCTGCCTTCTGACTTTTTCCTTCTGACTTCTGACTCTTTCCTCCTGACTCCTGACTCCTGACTCCTAGCTCCAATTTCAAGCGGAGGGCTGCTTTCATTGAGATGCTCCCTGATTGATCGGCTATTAAAAAAGGGGAGATTTTAATTTTTGACGTAAGTCTAATTAGGAATTACGAATTACGAATTATCAACTAACAACTACCCATTACCCAAATAATGTTTGCAGATTTCTTTATTAAACGACCAGTCTTTGCTAGCGTCTGCGCGTTAATTATTATCTTAGTCGGCGCAATTAGCATTCCGGCGCTGCCGATCGAGCGTTTCCCCGACATCAGCCCCACCCAAATTAACGTCACAGCCAACTATAGCGGGGCGAGTGCTGAAATTGTCGAAAATGCAGTTACCAACATCCTAGAAAGGCAAATCAACGGCGTTGAAGGACTAAAATATCTAACTTCCAGTAGTAGTAACGACGGCACCAGCACCATTACAGCTACCTTTGATTCATCGCGCAACAAAGACATTGCCGCCGTCGATATTCAAAATCGAGTTGCAGTTGCTCAGCCACAACTACCAGATGCCGTACAGCGCACAGGAGTTAGAGTTACCAAACAATCTACAAGTCTCTTATTAGCGATCGGTTTATTTACAGAAAATAAAGAATACGACACCATATTTTTAAGCAACTACGCTGACCTATATTTGGCCGATGCCTTAAAGCGGGTAAAAGGTGTGGGCGACGTGCGAATTTTTGGGGAAAGACGCTATGCAATGCGTTTGTGGATAGACCCCAATAAATTAGCAGCTCGCCGTCTCACAATGCAAGATGTAACGACCGCTCTCAACGAACAAAACTTGCAAGTTGGTGCTGGGAGAGTTGGTCAAGAACCTGCTCCACAGGGACAAATGTATCAAATTGACTTGCGTGCAGAAAGTCGCCTCAAAGAACCAGCAGAATTTGAAGAACTCGTCCTCAAAACAGAGACAAATGGAACTTTAGTTAAATTAAAAGATGTGGGGAGAGCAGAACTAGGGGCAGAGAATTACAGCTCATTTCTGCGATTTCGAGGCAATGATGCAGTAGGTTTAGGAATTTACCAACTGCCTGGAAGTAATGCTTTGAATGTTGCCCATGCCGTCAAAACAGAAATGGAAAAACTAGCGGTTGCTTTCCCTCCGGGGTTGGTACATAGAGTAGCGCTGGACACGACTTTGTTTGTAGAAGAGTCGATGGCAGAAGTAGTCAAGACATTATTTGAAGCAGTCTTGCTAGTGGTAATAGTCATTTTTGTTTTCTTGCAAGACTGGCGCACAACTATTATTCCTACCATCACAATTCCCATTGCTTTGATTGGGACGTTTGCCTTTATCAAACTTTTTGGATTTACGATTAACAGTTTATCTCTGTTTGGTTTGACATTAGCGACTGGATTAGTGGTGGATGACGCTATCATTGTAGTAGAAAATATTGACCGCCTGATCCGGCAAGGTATGAACGCCCGCCAAGCGGCTTTTGAATCTATGCGGGAGCTTTTTAGCGCTGTAATTGCAACTTCTTTAGTGTTGATGGCAGTGTTCGTGCCAGTGGCATTTTTCCCCGGAACTACGGGAGCGCTTTATAAACAATTTGCGCTGACAATTGCTTTTTCAGTCCTGCTTTCTACCTTTATGGCTATTACTCTGACGCCCTCACTTGCAGCTATATTACTGCGTCGAGGTCAGAATTTTGGAGGTCCGCTGGGTTGGGTTTTCGATCGGTTTAATGGAGTTCTTAATTGGGTACAGCGACAATACCGGCAATCCTTAATATTTCTAACTGGAATTAAGACTATTGTCACCCTCGTGTTCATCGGTTCTCTGGGAGTAACTGCTTGGCTTTATTTATCAGTACCCACAGCATTTATCCCGGAAGAAGACCAGGGGTATTTTCTGACAATTATTCAAGGGCCCCAAGGTGTTTCCCTGCAATACACTCAGAAAGTAATGGACCAAGTAGAAGCAGAAATCCTCAAACTTCCTGAAGTTGTCGGGACTTTTTCAGTGGGTGGATTTAGTTTTAGCGGTAGCACTTCTAATCAAGGCATTATATTTACTACACTTAAACCCTGGGAAGAACGTCACGGAGAAGATCAAACTGTACAAGCGATTATTGGTAAGTTGCGCGGTAAGTTTTTCTCGATTCCCGAAGCTAGAATTTTCCCTGTGAATCCGCCTGCAATTCAAGGTTTAGGTCAATTTGGGGGCTTCCAATTTCAATTGCAAGACCGCAAAGGCAACAGCGGTTTAGATTCTTTAGTCCAGACTATGGGCGCGATTTTGAAGCAGGCAAATCAGACACCGGGATTGCAAGCAGTATTTAGTACGTTTGCTGCGAATACGCCTCAGTTAATTGTGGAGGTTGACCGCAATCGAGCTAAGGCTCTAGATATTCCCATCAATGATGTTTTCAGTACGCTACAAACTGCTCTGGGCGCTCAGTATGTGAACGATTTTAACCTGCAGCAGCGCAATTATCGGGTGTATGTTCAGGCGGACAAACAGTTTCGCGATAACCCTGAAGATATTGGGAAATTGTATGTGCGTTCGGGAAAGAATGAAATGATTTCTTTGAGCAATGTGGTGAAGATAACTCCGGTGGTGGGGGCACAAACTGTCAACCACTACAATTTGTATAGGTCAATTGAAATTACTGGCACTCCGGCTCCGGGAGCGAGTTCTGGACAGGCGCTAAAATCGATGGAAAAGGTGTCGGCTGAAGTTTTGCCCTCGGGTTTTGGCTATGAATGGTCGGGGAGTTCTTTAGAAGAAATTGAGTCGGGGGGTCAAGCACCGATTATTTTCGGTTTGGGGCTGATTTTTGTGTTTTTGGTGTTGGCTGCACAGTACGAAAATTATGTCGATCCTTTCATTATTTTGCTATCGGTACCTCTGGCGATTTTAGGTGCTCTTTTAGCTCAGTCGGTGCGCGGTTTGGCTAATGATGTTTACTGCCAGATTGGTTTGGTGATGTTGATTGGATTGGCTAGTAAAAATGCGATTTTAATCGTGGAGTTTGCGAACCAGTTGCGGGAGGAGGGATATTCAATTGCTAAGGCGGCTGTTGAGGCTTCTCAAGAGCGTTTGCGTCCGATTTTGATGACTTCTTTATCATTCATTTTGGGTATTGCTCCTCTGGTTAACCCGGAGGGTGCGGGTGCAGCCAGCCGCCGATCGCTAGGGAATGCGATCGCCGGGGGGATGGTTGTTTCTACTGTCTTGAGTTTGTTTATAGTGCCGGTTCTGTATGTGGTGGTTGTCTCGGCTCGCGATCGTTTTAAGAAGCGCGATAGAGTAGACAATCTGCCCGATGACGGCACAATTTTGAACGGCAAAACAACTGCAGGCGAGGAGGTTGAACGCGATAAAGTATCGCCGTTTTAGTTGCTAAGTAGTGGAAAAGGCGATCGTTTTGTGAGTCTCATTGGTGCGATCGCCCAAAACCCGCCAATCCCGCATCAAAACCCCGAAAGTCCCCAGATTAGTCCGGGGATAAATTCTTCAATCCAAAATCCAAAATCCAAAATCCAAAATGGATTGACGGCGGCCCCCATCTGCGGCTACGCTTTGAAGTGAGAGGTTGCTTGCTTGTAGAGGAGGCAGCCCGCGTCCCCTCCGCTTCGCTCCGCCCAAAAATCTAGTTGCACTGCCCAAAGCTGCGCTAACAGCAATGGACAGCTAACCGCCAAACTGGTATCAGCAGTCTGGAGGCTAACGGAGCATCATAACATCCTCTGTAGCCGCCCTGCTATGCGTTGAAATGCGGGGCGGCTGGGTTTTTGGGTTTTTCTAGAAAACCCAAAACCAGGAGAACATAATATGTCACAGGAATTCGTGCCTGACGACAACAAATTCGATCGGCCAAATGACGACTCAGCAGCAGTATGCGAACAGGATGTGCTGCTGGTAACGCTTGTGGGTTCGCCCCAGGGTGTCAGGGAAACCATACTCACTTTGTACCGGCTGGGATTTGCGGAAGTGGGCGATTGGAGTCCCGTACAGCGTGCAGCTAATCCGAAGCAGGTGATGAGTGTGCTGATCCGTCGGAAGCGATCGACTGATGATACACCGCCGAGAAAATCTGGACGGTAAGCTGCGCTGTCATTTTGATTGAAGCGAAGAATCTTCGTGGGGTGGGCGTCTCGCCCGCCCTAAAAATACAATTACTTACTGGGCGTTGATATTGGATTTCAGGCTAGAGGTAAGAGTTTGGCGATCATGGGCAACAATTTACTGCAAGCTTCTAGCAACGTCGCCGTAGTAGGTAAACCAGCAATAGTCCCTTTCAAAATTTTCATTGCCGTTTTCCCCGCCTTTTGCATTGTACTTTCTTGGGGATTTTTCCCTACTTCTGCCAAAGTTTTTACCTGTTCCAATGCTTCAGCTTTATCATCATCAGATAAATCAGTTTCAGCCTCGATCGCTGTTTGTAACTCTGTCAATAATTCTTTGATTCCCGGTTCATCTGGTTTAGCAGAATCAGATAATTGATTAATTGTATTGGCAACAGTACCGCTGATATCACCTAAACTTAACGCTCCTGCACCGCTAGCGGTAACGGTTCCGCCTGTAATTTCTATTTTGCGACTTTGGTCGATTTGGTCACTCATAGCTTTACTCTCTGATGTAGATTTAACTTCATTAATAAATTTAACATTAACAGGTGGCGGAGTCAACATTTTTACCAATTCATTCAAATTTAAATTTTTAGTATATCCTGTTTTCACTAAGTCTTCAAAGACATCATTATAATGTTTTTGAATGGCAATAATTTCATCTTTAGCTTTTAATTGCTCGGCTTGCCTTTGAGCTTCTAGCCTTGCTTGATAAACTTCGTCCCAAATTTGCTCAACTTTACTCTTATCCGTTCCTTCGGGAACTTTAATAGTCAGTAAAACATCGTTTTCTTTCTTATCAACTACTTGAATTGACTCTGGTGTAATGTCTGGAAATTCTCGCATTAACTTCTGAAAAGCGGCGGTAAAAGCTTCTGGGTTAAGCCCATCTTTGAGCAGGATTTGCACGGTTTCCATAATCTTTTTATAGAGTTTCTGGAAATCCCCCGGTTCAAAACATTTACTGATATGGTGAGGGCGGCGTTCGCGATCGTCAGTTCTCGGTTTGGGATATTCTAGAAGATAAACAAACCGACAGTCAACGCGATCGAGCTTTGTATTAGCGTCAATGTTCCAACCTTCCAAACAAGCACCTGTAAAATAAGCTTCTGTAAAATCTGTTGCTAATGCTTGAGTTTCAGTCAGGTTGGCGAATTCCAAATTAGCTTGATGCAAAGTTGCTTCGCTGAAATTAGCTTGCTTGAGATTAGCCTCGTTGAGATTAACGCCTGTCAGGTTTGCTCCTTGGAGATCCACACCGAAATATGATTTTTTGTAACCATTGCGAGTGATCAGTAATTCTCGGACGCGGGTATCAGCTAATATCGAATTACCGACTCGCGCGCGATCGAGTTTTTCTGTATTGCGGAAGCAAGTGCCAGTGAGATTGGCTGTTCTAAAATCTGTACTTTTGAGAGTTGCCTCAGTGAAATTGGCATCAGTTAGATCGGCATTGCGAAAGCTAGTGCCACCTGTAGCGGCAAAGGCAATGGCAATTTTGCGAACAAAGGCGTGTTTTTCATCCCCAGCCAGGGCACGCCAAGCAATGTAAATACCTAGTGCTGGCACTGCCACTGCCACTGCCCCTGCCCCTGCCGCTGCCCCTTCCCCTACCGCTATCACTGCCCCTCCCCATATCGGTACCACTACCGATACCACTGCCGCTGTCGCTTCCACTGCCGCTGCCGCTGCCGCTGCCGCTGCCACTACCGCTACCACTACCGATACCACTGCCGCTGCCACTGCCGCTGCCATTGCCGCTGCCATTGCCGCTGCCCCTGCCACTGCCACTGCCCCTGCCACTGCCACTGCCACTGCCACTGCCCCTGCCACTGTCGCTGCCACTGCCACTGCCGCTGCCCCGATACCTTGGCGGATAGTAGCTATAAAGAAGATTGCCAAAACTATCCACACAACCACACCAGGAAGAATGGTGTACTGTTTGATGATACCTGGACCCAAAAAAACTGCTACCCAAACACTAAAATAGCCTGACATGAATCCCGATATTAACGATAGAGATAGCGATATAATTACTAGAAAAATTGTCCAGCGGTCTTGGAGTCCAGCTTTGGCACGGGTGAAGTCAGCTTCTCTGAGGATGGCATTGGTGAAGTTTGCGCCTCGGATGTCTGCACCGATGAATTTTGCACCTGTGAGGTCTTGACCTTTGAAGTTGCGGCCTCGGAGATTTTTACCGGAGAAGTCTTGGGGCATGATTTCACGCAGGGAGATAATATTATGTCCGGTTAATTAATTACGACTACAGTGCGAGCTTCTAGCTCGCGAGCCTTACGCTCTTACTATACAATCCTTATTAGCGATTACCGAACCTAATATGATAACTATTTAATAAAAACTCAAACAAGCCCAAATATCCTCTTGGCTAAGATAGGGAAAATCATCTAAGATTTCTTCATAACTCATCCCAGAATCGAGATATTCCAACACATTATAAACCGTAATTCTCATACCTAGAATACAAGGTTTCCCACCTCGCTTAGCCGGTTCGATCGCAATAATATTAGCGATGTCTTGTTCTGACCTGGCACTGTTCCTTTAGCTTATTTTCTCAATTCTAGGCTAACCAAGGGATAGAGCGCTCCTAACGTTTGCTAGTTTCCAGCATTTTATTAGTTCCTTTAATTTCCTAATTCACTTTAAATCAATCCCCACACCGCCAGCACTCGCATCAAGTCCCATCAGGGGCGTGCCCGGAGTCATTTTGGGTATCTTTTCGCCGATCGCCCTCCATCGTGCAATAATAATATGACTTGCACAAAAACTCTATTAGTAGGGTGAGCATTGCCCCACTTACTGCTACAGGTAGCGTCTCAACTGTCAACCCGTGCAAGTTCCCAATTAAACAGGCTGTTGCATTACACAAATTTTTCCTAATGGCTGAAGTCCCCCTAAATCCCGCAGAACTTGCAGAAGCCCTCAACGGCTTTACCGATATCAATTTCCAATTGCCAGACCCCGAAGACGAACACATACCAGACTTTGATTTTGAAAATCAGGTTGACAATGCCTGGAAAGTGTGCGATCGCTTCGACTTGCAAACCGACATTTGGCGGGGACGCATTCTCCGAACAGTTAGAGACAGAGAAAAAAAAGGCGGCGAAGGACGCGGTACAGGGTTTTTGAACTGGCTCAAAGAAAGAGAAATTGGCAAAAGTCAAGCCTATTCTTTGATAGAATTAGCTAACAGTGCCGATACCCTGATCGAGCAAGGAGATTTAGACCCAGATTCCATTAGAAACTTCAGCAAAAGAGCCTTTGTAGAAACCGCCAAAGCATCTCCCGAAGTCCAGCAAATGGTAACAGATGCAGCCGCTAATGGCGATCGCATCACCCGCCGCGAAGTCAAACAACTATCCGACGAATGGATGGCAATGAACTCAGATTTATTGCCCGAAGAAGTCAAAGAAAAAGCATCTACCGGTTCTTTACCTTCCCGCTACCTCGCTCCTTTAGTCAAAGAAATGGAGAAACTTTCCCCATCTCATCAAAGCGAAATTCAAAAAGAAGTAGCAGAAAATCCCGACGTAGATACTGTCAAACAGCTAACTTCCGACGCCAAGAATTTATCTAAATATCTCGACGCAGCCGCCCAAGTGCAAGCTCTAAATCAGCCTCACTTAGACATGGAAATGGCCTTAGAAGAATCTTTGCGAGTAGGATGTTTGGGAACCACAGCCGACGTTGTAAAACAAGCCGCACAGCTAGAACAAACAGTAGTCAAACTATACACGATTTGGAAGCGTTTAGGCAGTTTGGCAGATAGATTGTACGTGGATACAGGAGCAAGCACACCCAATTTGCGGTTGCTTTTGGGATGCTTGGACAGTCTTTCGGGAGAAAAGATTGAAGTGGATTTCGGAGACGGAGAACGCTCTATTCGCTTGCAAATTTTCAGCGAATAGCTCAACATTGGGAGTATCTCAATGAAAGCAGCCCTCCGCTTGAAATTGGAGTTAGGAGTCAGGAGAAAAGAGTCAGAAGGAAGAAGGAAGGAGCCAGAAGAAGTGTTTTTACAAATATGAGATGCTCCCTCAACATTGACCGCAGATAAACGCTAACATCCAGGCTCATTATCTGCGTCGAACCCTGTTCATCTGCGGTTAAAATTTCTGATTTTTTTCCAAAGATAGCGAGGATGCAAATAACGCCGATATTTTGTAACTACCTCTTTCCCCAACAGCAGTACGCTAATCCAAAAACAAACCTCGGCCACAACAGCTAGAAAGACAGATAAAGTAGTTTTTTGGGGAATGTCCAGTGGCAAGAAGGGCACAACAAACAAGATTGCCAGCCAGGGCAGAAAAGATATGACAAATAAAAATAAACCGAGCTTTTGCATAGATTCAAATAATACTTTGATATCCCCTTTATCTCTTAGTCCGCTTGGAGTGGACTTCGTTTGTATAGTAGCGATTTCAATCGCTGAGTGACTGCAAACTCCCATCTTGTACCAATGTCAGCAACAGGCATCTTGCCTGTTCTTGAGAATGGTTCAAGATGTGACTAGAAACTTAATCGCCAATCTTTCTACACCTCAATTCTTAATCCCCGTCGCCGCAATCCCCCGTATAAACTGTCGTTGACCGGCCAAAAACAGCAACACCACCGGCACACTCCCAATCACCACCGCCGCCATCAACAACTGCCAACTGCTAGTAAACTGTTCCTGAAACTCGGCCAAAACCAACTGCACAGTCCGCAACTCGGGCCGCGTCGTAAACACCAGCGGCTTAAACAAATCGTTCCACTCCCCGATAAACGTAAACAAAAACAGCGTTACCAAAGCAGGGCGGGCCAAAGGCAACATCACCTGCCACAAAACCTGCCAGCGGTTAGCCCCGTCCAGCATTGCCGCCTCCTCCAACTCCACCGGAACAGTCATAAAATACTGGCGCAGCAGAAAAATCCCAAAACCGTTAGCCGCCGTCGGCAAAATCAGCGCCCCGTAAGTATTCAGCAGGTGGCCCCACTTCAAAACCAAGAAAATCGGAATCACCAAAAGCTGAAACGGAATTACCAGCGTCGCCAAAACCCCCAACACAATCGCCTGTCGCCCCCGAAACTTCAGCCTGGCCAAGGCGTAACCGGCCAAAGCAGAAGTCACAACCTGAAAAGCAGTTACTGCGATCGCCACTAGAGTAGAATTAACAAATGCCAGCAAAAAATTGCCCCGCCGCCAAGCCTCCTGATAGTTTGCAAAAGTCAGGCCTGTGGTCTTGACACCGACCCCAGATGGTGATATAGAAACCAAAAATACAGCAGCCAGCGGCAGCAGCACCAGCGCAGCACCCGCCAGCAACAAAATAAAACTCAGCAGTTCCAGCGCTTGAGGCCTGTCAAAGGATTTACCCATAAATTTCTGAATTAACCTAAAATAATAAGCCTGTGAGGTTCTCCAACCCGATCGCCTCCCAGATTCCCATACAACAACATCATAGTCGTAGAGGGAAAGAAGGAGTACCTAGGGAGGAAGTTGTGATTAGGATATAATGTTATAGATAGAGTTGGTACTGTAAAACCCTTAAAGGGGAAGACATAGACCGTATTTCTATCATCTATTTCCGGGCAAAAGATCGACTAACGACTAATTCAAGTAATTAGTAAATAGATAGCATTCTAGCGATAGTCTTTCTGGAGTGTTCGACGGCAAAAGTCTGCCAAACACACTGAGGACGCCAGTTTTTCCCGGAACGTCAAAGAAAAGTTCTTTGTCGAAAGAACCCTCAGCTATAATCTTTGATTTAGATGAGGTGCGTTCAAAAAAGGTAAAGTGCACTGTCACTGACCCCTAATTTTAAAGGGGTTTCCAAACATCCCACAAGCTTATATAAGGAGACTACATATCTATGCCCCAGCTTGAGGCCAGCCCAACAATTGACTTTCAAACCGAAACTTACAAAGATGCTTACAGTCGCATCAACGCCATTGTGATTGAAGGCGAACAAGAAGCTCACGACAATTACCTGACACTGGCCGAACTGTTGGCTGACAAAAAAGCAGAGTTAGTTGGCTTGTCCAAGATGGAGAACCGCCACATGAAAGGCTTCCAAGCTTGTGGCCGGAATCTTAAAGTCACGCCGGACATGGCATTTGCCAAAGAGTTCTTTTCGGAACTGCACAGAAACTTCCAAACTGCTGCGGCCCAAGGTCAGATTGTAACTTGCTTGTTGATTCAATCGCTAATTATCGAGTGTTTTGCGATCGCAGCTTACAACATCTACATCCCCGTCGCCGATGACTTTGCCCGCAAAATCACCGAAGGCGTCGTCAAAGAAGAATACAGCCACCTCAACTTTGGGGAAGTCTGGCTGCAAGCTCACTTTGAGGAATCCAAAGCCGAACTAGAAGCCGCCAACCGCCAAAACCTGCCCATCATCTGGAAGCTGCTAAACGCTGTCGCAGACGATGCCCGCGTTTTAGGAATGGAAAAAGACGCTTTAATCGAAGACTTTATGATTGCCTACGGCGAAGCTCTAGGCAACATAGGCTTTAACAACCGCGATATCATGCGGATGTCAGCACAAGGCCTGGCAGCCTAGTTAATTCAGACATAAGGAATGGGAAAAAAATTAAAAATTAAAAATTAAAAATGGGATACCTCATTTTAAAATATAAATTTTTAATCTTCCCATCTTCCCTCTTCCATTTTCAATCTTCAATCTTCAATCTTCAATCTTCCTTCATTTGACAACTTAATGTTTGGTCTAATCGGTCACTTAACCAGCTTAGAACACGCCCAATCAGTAGCTAACGAGCTGGGCTATCCAGAATATGGCGATCAAGGTCTCGATTTTTGGTGCAGCGCACCGCCCCAAATAGTTGATCATATCACGGTAACAAGCATCACTGGACAAAAAATAGAAGGCCGCTATGTCGAGTCCTGTTTTCTGCCAGAAATGCTAGCCACTCGCCGGATTAAAGCAGCCACTCGCAAAATCCTTAATGCGATGGCACACGCTCAAAAAAACGGGATTAACATCACTGCTTTAGGCGGCTTTTCTTCGATAATTTTTGAGACTTTCAACTTGCAGCAAATTAAGCAAATTCGCAATCTCAAGTTGGAGTTTGAACGCTTCACAACCGGCAACACTCACACGGCTTACATCCTCTGCCGCCAAGTAGAAGAAGCAGCCCCAAAATTAGGGATTGAACTTTCAAAAGCCACTGTAGCCGTTTGCGGAGCTACTGGCGATATTGGCAGTGCGGTGTGTCGCTGGCTGAATGTTAAAACAAATGTAGCAGAATTGTTGCTGATTGCCCGCGACAAAGAACGATTGCAAGATTTGCAATCGGAATTAGGGCGAGGCAAAATCATGGATTTGGAAGAAGCCCTGCCCCAAGCGGATATAGTTGTCTGGGTAGCCAGTATGCCAAAGGGAGTAGAAATTGACCCTAAGACATTGAAGCAACCCTGTTTATTGATTGACGGTGGCTATCCGAAAAATTTGGCAACTCAGGTTCAGCATCCCGAAATTTACGTACTCAATGGCGGCATTGTGGAGCATTCCCTCGATATAGAGTGGAAAATTATGAAGATTGTCAATATGGATGTGCCGGGCAGACAGTTGTTTGCCTGTTTTGCCGAATCAATGCTGCTGGAATTTGAAAAATTGTATACCAATTTTTCTTGGGGACGGAATCAAATTACTGTGGAGAAGATGGAGCAAATCGGTCTTATTTCTGTCAAACACGGTTTCCGACCTTTATTAATGTCATTTTGATGTTAAAAGTCAACTGTTAAATTTTAAAATTTAACAGTTGACTTTTAATTTGGCAGCGGAATAAAATTTTTCGGAGTGCAGCGCGATCGGGAAGCTCGCGCTATAGCAGTTCTGAATATTGGCGAGGTATGCCGGCATTGCCCGCAGAACCCGCTTGTCGATCGCGGACTTCAGGTTACGCTAGAAAGGCTATAGATGATAATGACGATGTGACCGAATTTGATATCATACAAAATTTAAAACTCAAAGTTGCCAATTTTGCGGTCTTTTTTACCATCCCCTGACAGGGTAGGATCTTGAAAGAGTCGATCGACAAAACCTGACAAAACCTTATAGAAATTATCCGCGTGCCAAACCCAGACCGTAAACCCTTACTCTTAGATTTTGAAAAGCCCCTGGCCGAACTCGAAAGCCGAATTCACCAGATTCGCGAACTCGCCGAAGAAAACAGCGTCGATGTCACCGACGAAATTCGCAAACTCGAAGCGCGTTCGGCCCAACTGCGACAAGAAATTTTCAGCAGCTTGTCCCCCATGCAGCGGCTGCAACTCGCCCGTCACCCGCGCCGCCCCAGCACCCTCGATTACATTCAGGCAATTAGCGACGAGTGGATCGAGCTTCACGGCGATCGGCGCGGCACAGACGACCCGGCCCTCGTCGGCGGAATTGCCCGCATAGACGGGCGTCCCACCGTCATCATCGGCCATCAAAAAGGGCGCGACACTAAAGACAATATCGCCCGCAACTTCGGCATGGCTGCTCCCGGCGGCTACCGCAAAGCCCTGCGGTTGATGGAACACGCCGATCGCTTCGGAATGCCAATTTTCACCTTTATCGACACTCCGGGGGCTTGGGCGGGCTTAGAAGCAGAACAGCTCGGACAGGGAGAGGCGATCGCCTGCAACCTCCGAGAAATGTTTCGCCTCGACGTTCCCATTATTTGCACCGTCATCGGCGAAGGCGGTTCCGGCGGCGCTTTGGGCATCGGTGTCGGCGAGCGCCTGTTGATGCTGGAACATTCCGTCTACACCGTCGCCACGCCGGAAGCTTGCGCGGCCATTCTCTGGAAAGACTCTGCTAAAGCTAACTTAGCCGCAGAAGCCCTGAAAATCACCTCCTGGGATTTGAAAAACCTCGGCGTTCTCGATCAAATAGTACCCGAACCGATCGGCGGCGCTCACTCGAATCCCCTCAAAGCTGCGTCCATACTCAAACAAGCTTTGTTAGAAAACTTAGCAGAACTAACACAGCTTACCGGCCAGCAGCGACGCGAGATCCGGTATCAAAAGTTTCGGCACATCGGTGTATTCACTGAAATTTCGGCTTGAGCCGATCGATTCAGAGCTGTGAGTTATGAGTGTAAAAATCTCTTACTTGAAACTGATAACTCACAGCTCATTATTCTGCGGCTCTATCAGCAGTGTTATAATCACTCAAGTGACACGGGCTTAACAGTTCTTAATGTCGCTCTCATAATTAACTGCGATCGCCCGCAGCAGACAGTTGTCTAATTTGCCGAAGAAGGCTGCAACGCTTGAGCGAGCAAGACTTAAGTGCCAAATAGTTCGCTAAAAATATCCATAGTTAATCCTTGAGGAGAAGTTTTGTGTTTGCCGTCAAGCGATCGCTCAAATTGAATAACCCGGAAGCGACTTTGATGGCAAAACACGCAGGATTTCGGCGGGTAGTGTTTAACATGGGGTTGAGCTTGCGGACTCAAATGTATGGCGAGGGACAATTCACAGACTCAAAGTTACTTAACCAAGTCAAAAAAGTTCTCACCAACTACGTCAAGAAACAGCCTGAATTCGCTTGGATGAATCAATTATCTAGTCGAGTTTATCAAAATGCTTTGATTGACTTGAAAGATGCTTTTAGTAGATATCGCTCTGGAAAGGCAGGTCATCCAAAATTTGCTAGTCGCCGAAACGGTCAATTTTTCACAGTCGATTCGTCTAACGGCAAAGTTTTGCTAAACGCTGGCAAAACCATCAAGATCCCTACCTTGGGAACTTTTCGACTCTACGAAGCCCTAGAATGCGGTTATGTGTCTCAAACTTTTACGATTTCCAAAGAAGGAAGTCGCTGGTTTGTTTCCTTTTGCGTTGATGCCGAACGTTTGCCAGTTAAACAATCTGAAAGCTCTGTAGGAATCGATGCAGGCATTAATTCTTTTGCCACCCTGTCAAACCAACAGGTATTTGATGCGCCGAAGCCGTTAAAACAAGCGAAAACCAAGCTTGCTACCTTACAGCGCCAAGCCTCAAAACAGGTAATAGGCTCCCAAAATCAGCGCAAAACCTACCATAAAATCCGTCGGCGACCTGCGCGGATAGCTCGTATTCGCTTAGACTTCCTTCACAGGCTAACAACTTATTTAGCCCAAACCTTTAAGCTAATTAAGATTGAAAACTTGAACGTTCAAGGAATGATGGCGAATCACAAGTTAGCCGGGGCAATATCGGATCTAGGGTTTTACGAATTCAAACGCCAACTCGATTATAAGTGCAAAATGTATGGGGCAAATTTAGTGCTGGTAGACCAATGGTTCCCCAGCACTAAAACTTGTTCTAATTGTGGCACTAAAAAAGATATGCCACTAAGCATTCGGACTTTTGACTGTCCTGCTTGTGGCATATCTTTAGATCGTGATTTCAACGCCAGCATCAACATTTTAAACTGGGAACCCTCGGCGGTCGGGGGATAGCCTACTTATCTTGGGATTAGCCGTCTACCCAACAGCGTAGGAAGTAAACTCCGAATTGTGTCTAAAGATGGCTTTAGGTAAGTTTAGATAAGTTTTACAAAGCAGCGAAAGTATTAGGACACTGAATGAACCATCCAACAACAAAGCAGGCTCTGATTACCGGAGCCAGCAGCGGTATTGGCAAAGCGACGGCTTTAGCGTTCGCCGCCGAGGGCATAAATCTGGCCTTAGTTAGCCGAGAGTCAGAAAACTTAGAAGCGGTTGCAGCAGCAGCCCGAGAAGTCGGAGTGAAAGCAGAAGCTTATCCCTTAGACTTGGCAAAAATTGAGCAAGTGCAAAGCAGCATCAGCGCGATCGCAGCTCAATTAGGTGCCGTAGATATCCTGGTCAACAGCGCGGGTATGGGCTACACCGGCTCCTTGACGGAAACGTCCCTAGCCGACTGGCAGAAAGTTCTAGACCTCAATCTTACTAGCGTTTGGCAGTGCATTCTAGGAGTTTTGCCGTCAATGCGCGATCGCGGATCGGGAATCATCATCAACGTTTCCTCGATCGCCGGCAACCAAACCTTCCCCAATTGGGGAGCCTACTGCGTCAGTAAATTCGGTCTCATGGCTTTGTCTAAAACCTTAGCCGCCGAAGAACGGGCTCGCGGAATTCGCGTAACAGCAATCTGTCCGGGTTCTGTCAATACTCCCATGTGGGACACAGACACCGTGGACGCCGACTTCGATCGCACCGCCATGTTAACCCCAGAAATCGTCGCTCAATCAATTCTGCACGCAGTTCAGTTGCCAACAAGTGCAGTAATTGAAGAAATTACCCTCATGTCCAACGCAGGAGTTTTGTGAACTTGAGATTTTAGACTGCTGGATTTTTCTCGAATTCAACAATCTTTGAATCTCTAGCTATATCCCCCACTCCAAAATCGAAAATCGAAAATCGAAAATCGAAAATTGATTCACCCTCACACCAATTTCTTATGACAATTGCATCTTCCACCGGTTCCAATGGCTCGAACTCACTCTCGACTGACAGCATGAAACTTTCAGAAACTGCAGACAACAACACCCCGCGCATCCCAACTCGACCCGATCGCAATTCCTCCAACGGTCAAGAATCCAGCGTGCCCAAACCTTCAGAAGTAGGCCAAGAAGAAATGATGGAGGCCGTTCGCACAATGCTGCTGGGAGTAGGAGAAGACCCGGAACGCGAAGGATTGCTCAAAACCCCGAAGCGGGTAGCAGAAGCAATGCGGTTTCTCACCAGCGGTTACAGTCAATCCCTCGAAGAACTCCTCAACGGCGCTATCTTTGACGAAGGTCACAACGAAATGGTACTGGTGCGAGACATCAGCGTCTTCAGTATGTGCGAACACCATATGCTGCCGTTTATGGGCCGAGTTCACATTGCTTACATTCCCAACCAAAAAGTAGTGGGATTGAGCAAATTAGCCCGAATTGCCGAGATGTACAGCCGCCGGTTGCAGGTGCAAGAACGTTTGACGCGCCAAATTGCCGAAGCAGTTCAGACAATATTGGAACCGAAGGGAGTGGCCGTAGTAATGGAAGCCAGCCATATGTGCATGACGATGCGGGGCGTGCAAAAACCCGGTGCTTGGACGGTTACGAGTGCAATGTTGGGCGTGTTTCAAGAGGAACAGAAAACTCGCGAAGAATTCCTGAATTTGATCCGCCACCAACCTGCATTCTTTTAGTCAGTTGACAGTTGACAGTTGGCAGTTGGCAGTTGGTAGTTAACAGTAATTAGTAGGTTGGGTTGCGTCCCTCAACCCAACATAATCTATCAAGCAAGGCTAATGGCAGCTAACAGTCAACAGTCAACAGCCAGAGTAAAAGCTGTGGAAGCAATTCCAAAATCTAAAATCTAAAATCTAAAATCTAAAATCTAAAATCTAAAATCTAAAATCTAAAATCGGATGACGATCGACTGATAAACCCATAAAATAGACGGGTGACTCATGACTTGTGACCAAATGAATCCCATTAAATTCGGAACAGATGGCTGGCGCGGCATCATTGCTGACGATTTTACATTCGATCGCGTAGCGTTAGTCGCTCCTCTAGCGGCACAAGTTCTCGCACAAACCGGCGGCAGCGATGGCAGCAGCGGTACCGTAATTGTCGGTCACGACCGCCGGTTTCTGGCTGAAGAATTTGCCTTCACAGCGGCTGTTGCCATCCAAAACGCAGGATTTGACGTGCTGCTGAGCGAATCCTACGCCCCCACTCCAGCTTTCAGTTTAGCTGCCAAACAATTAAATGCTTTGGGCGCGATCGTCCTGACAGCCAGCCACAATCCCGGATCGTATTTAGGGTTAAAAGTCAAGGGCGGATTTGGCGGTTCAGTTTCGCCCGAAGTTACTCAACAGATAGAAGCAAAACTCGAAAATCCGGCGGCACTTTCAGCAACTCCCGGCAAATTAGAGAATTTCAATCCTTGGCCGGCTTACTGCAAAACCTTGCGGGAAACGGTAGATATTGAGGCGATTTCTGAAGCGATCGCCAGCGGCAAAATTACAGTATTTGTAGATGTAATGCACGGTGCCGCCGCCGGAGGATTAGCTCAAATTTTAGAAGAAACAGTACACGAAGTCAACAGCGATCGAGATCCGCTGTTCGGCGGCGGTGCACCGGAACCTTTGCCCCGCTACCTGTCGCAGTTATTCCGCGTGATGCGAACTCACCAGCGCAAAAGTTCTGGTTTGTCCATCGGATTTGTATTTGACGGAGATAGCGATCGAATTGCAGCCGTTGACTCTAGCGGCAACTTTCTCAGTTCGCAAATCCTAGTTCCCATATTAATCGAACATTTAGCTTCACGGCGCGGCTTGACCGGGGAAGTCATCAAAACAGTCAGCGGTTCAGACATCATTCCCAAAATTGCCAAGCTGTACGACTTGCCTTTATTTGAAACGCCGATCGGTTACAAGTATATAGCCGATCGAATGTTAACCACCCAAGTCTTAATCGGCGGCGAAGAATCGGGAGGAATTGGCTACGGTACGCACATTCCCGAACGAGATGCTTTGCTGTCAGCGCTGTACTTGTTAGAAGCAGTTGTCAAATCCGGGGAAGACTTAAGCGAAATTTACAGCCGACTGCAACAAGAAACCAGCTTTACTTCAGCTTATGACAGAATCGACTTGCACTTAGCAAACATGGAAGAAAGGTCGCGTTTGCTGTCGCTGCTGCAAAATCAACCCTTAACAGAAATCGCCGGCAAAGCAGTTGTAGATTGCAACAAAGTTGACGGATATAAATTCCGTTTGGCTGACGGAAGTTGGCTGTTAATTCGGTTTAGCGGAACCGAACCGGTGTTGCGGCTGTATTCAGAAGCGGCGACCTTGAAAGAAGTTATGCAAAACTTAAACTGGGCGAAAACTTGGGCCCATAGTTAATCGGAATTTTCAACCGCAGATAAACGCAGATAAACGCGGATGACTTGATATCAAATCTATCTTTATCCGTGTCCTCTGCGTCCTCTGCGGTAATAGAAATATTGTTCATAAATAAAATTGTATTGCCATAGCAATTCTCCCATTAATTGTGGACTCTTTCTATTCTCTTCCTTCGCGGCTTCGCGGTTCGTAAAAAAAATCTTACTCATTAATGAAATACTATTGCTATATCAGGTAAATTTTAGGATAAAAGAAGATGGCCTACAGCGATTTCAGCCTTGCGAGAGTCAAAAAAGATTTTGGATTAACCTTAGAGGAAAGTCGCAATTTATTTACCGAGACAAAACCAGTTTCACCCTCAGAAATTTTAACAACAATCCTGATTGATTATGTACCGCTAGCAACTTTTATTTCCACAGAAAAAGCTCGCTCAGAATTTTTGATTGCCCCGATATTAGCAGAAGTTCGGCGATTGTTAAACAAACGAGTTTCTCTTTTTTCCGGTAAGGATTTTACTGTCGATCAAGAAAGAGGCTTGCAAGGATTTTGCGATTATATTATTAGCGGATCTCCAGAACAATTGTTCATCAGTGTTCCGGTTATAACAATTTTTGAGGCAAAAAAGGAAGATATTATTGGCGGTTTGGGTCAATGCGCGGCTGCAATGGTAGCCGCCCAATGTTTCAATCAAAACCAAGACAGTGAGGTCGATCGCATTTACGGCGCGGTGACGACGGGAACTAACTGGAAGTTCTTGATTTTGGAGGAAACTATTCTCTATATCGATCCGATTGAATACTATATTCAAGATGTTGATAAGATTTTGGGAATTTTGTTGCAACCCTTTTCCCAATATGTTTGTTAATATGGAACCGTAATTTTTAAGAGAAATAATGACCGATCGCAAATTGCTAGTTGTAGCTACGGGGAATCCGGGTAAACTCAAGGAAATGCAAGTTTATCTTCAGGATTTGGGATGGGAATTGGATCTCAAACCGGAAGAGTTGGAAATCGAGGAAACAGGCGAAACTTTTATTGCTAATGCTTGCTTGAAGGCGTCTGAAGTGGCAAAAGCAACCGGCAAATGGTCGATCGCCGATGATTCTGGTTTAATGGTAGACGCACTCGACGGCCAACCCGGGATTTACTCGGCACGCTACGGCAAAACCGATGCTGACAGGATATCTCGACTCCTCAAAGAATTGGGAAGCGAACAAAACCGGGAAGCACAATTTGTCTGCGCGATCGCGATCGCCCGTCCTGACGGTACAATTGCCCTGCAAGTAGAAGGAATTTGCCGCGGCGAAATCCTGCAAAAACCTCGCGGTACGGGAGGTTTCGGATATGACCCCATTTTCTACGTACCCGCACAGCAACAGACTTTTGCCGAAATGACACCCGATATCAAGCGATCGCACTCTCACCGCGGCCGAGCCTTCCAAGCTCTGATACCACAAATGACGAACCTTGTCAATTCATAATCAAGAAAAAAGCTAAAACATGGGGTCACTGCGGCATTGGATATTGACACTTATGTATCAAAACTAAACAGGAAATAGGTTTTTTGTTGGCAAAAACCAATTACCAATGCCCGATGCCCTGTTTGCCCAATGCCCAATGCCCCAGTATCTTAGATTGCCTCCAAGTTCTTTTCCCCAGTCCGAATCCGAATAATTTGTTCTACAGGAGAGATGAAAATCTTGCCGTCGCCAATCTCGCCCGTGCGGGAAGCCGCGATAATTTTATCAACCACCATGTCAACCTGATCGTTTTCCACAACAATCTCGACCTTGAGCTTTTGCAAGAACTCAACAGTGTACTCAGAACCGCGATAGCGTTCTGTCATGCCCTTCTGACGGCCAAAACCTCTAACTTCAGAAACAGTCATCCCCACAATACCAGCATTGACGAGTGCGATTTTCACTTCGTCTAGTTTAAAGGGGCGAATAATAGCTTCAACCTTTTTCAAGTTTCTCACTCCTAACAGTTAGTACCTTCGTTATATTACTTAATCGGCGTGACATCTTTTAATATCACGGCCAACAGCAAGTATTTTGTCAAGTATATTACCCTATCTTGTACTCGCCGCGATGAAATGCACGCCAACCTTTAACAATATTCTCGGATTTTTCGGGGGCGCGGGTTGAGGGCTCGGGCCGATCGCGGTAGAGTTAAGAAGGCCGCAGCAGCAGTCTGCAGCCGATCTGCTAAAACAGAAAAAGAACCCAGGAGACAGGAGTTTTCCGAGTTTCCGCTTTGCTATGTCAGATTTGCACGTATTGCTGAAAACTATAATTGCCAGAGGCGGTCAGTTAAACTATTCCTATGCACCCAGCCAGCCCTCCCCCTGACCGCAGCGGGCTTTATGCCCTATTGAAAAATCGCCCCTTCCTCGCCTTGTGGACTGGCCAGTTATTGGCCCAAGTGGCGGATAAAATATTTTACGTATTGCTGATTATTCTGCTGAAAACAGGCGACTACCGACCCTGGCCTGTTTCTTGGCAGCATTCGGAAAATTCTATGCTGTCAGCGGTGATGATTGCCTACACGCTGCCGGCAATCGTATTTGGTTCGGCCGCCGGTATCGTGGTAGACCGCTTTTCCAAAAAGCAAATGCTCATCGGCTGCAACGCGATTCGAGCCTTGCTGATTGTAGCTTTGCCGTTTTTGCCCAAAGCTTTTGCCGTTTTGTTGGCGATGACGTTTTTGATCTCTACCGTAACGCAATTTTTTGCTCCGGCAGAGCAGGCTGCAATCCCCCTGGCTGTGGGACGAGAGGGACTGATGTCGGCAAATGCGCTGTTCGCCTCGTCCACAATGGGCGGGATTATTGTCGGGATGACGATCGGCGAACCGCTGTTTAGTTGGGTCAAACACAGCTTCGGATCGGCTTCTCAAGAGTTTTTGCTGGGCGGGTTGTACCTGATATCAGCAGGTTTGATCTATGCCATGCGGATCGAAGAAGGCCATGCCGGCTGCAGCGGCAAAAACGTCCATCCTTGGCAAGACCTCAAAGAAGGTTTGCGCTATTTGAAACACAATCACCTTGTCAGCAACGCGATGGTGCAGTTGACGATTTTGTATTCCGTGTTTGCGGCGCTTCAGGTGCTGGCGATCGCGCTTTCAGGCAAAATAGGTCTCAAAGAAACTCAATTTGGCTTTTTGCTGGCTGCTGCGGGAATTGGAATGGTCTTCGGCGCCGCCTTTTTGGGACACTGGGGTCATCGAATGCACCACAAACCTCTGCCTTTAATCGGTTTCTTGATGATGGGTTTTGTATTAGCAATGTTTGCCTTTACCCGACAGTTGTGGGTGGGATTCGGATTGAGTGGTCTGTTCGGTTTTGGTGCTTCCTTAATTAACGGGCCGATGCAAGCTCTGATTCAAGAAAAAACTCCCGAATCTATGCGGGGCAAAGTCTTTGGATTTGAAAACAATGCGATTAATATTGCTCTGAGCCTGCCTTTAGCGATTACTGGCCCGCTGACTGATGCTGTCAGCAAAGCCGTCAGATCCGATGACTTAGGCTTGCGGATCGTGTTGCTGAGTTTGGGCTTTTTGGTCTCGGTGATGGGCTTGGCAGCTTGGAAACATACTCGCAAAGTCTTCCAAGATGTTCTGTAAACTTTGCCAAGAAGGAAGAAGGAAGAAGGAAGAGGGAAGAGGGAAGAGGGAAGAAGGAAGAAGGAAGAAGGAAGAAGGAAGAAGGAAGATAGAAGAGGTGATGGGTGTCAACTTAAGGTCAAATGTAGTACCGCTCTACTGTTTGACGGTGATTGTCCAGATACCCTGATAGTCGGAGGGAAGCGGAGAATTCTCTTTATTTTCCCTTCTTAACGGGAATGCGAGCGGGATCTACACTCGCGTCTAAACAAGATTTATCAAGGGTTTTAGGCGAGTGTTGACACCAGCGGTAAGAGGGAAAATGGCTTTGTTTTCGCGATCGATCCATAACATAGCAACCGCCCTGATGATTAGGACGTTCTTAATTGCTCAAACGATTGTTTTTCTTGTCGAATGCCGAATCACGAATGCTATACAAGCGTCATATAGCGGTAAACCGACATAGAAGCCGCGATTGCCTCTGTTTTTTTTCTGCCTCTGCTGTTCGACAATTTCTCGATCGGGCGAACCCTCTGCGATCGCGAAATCTTTGGTAAAATCTCACAAGTTAAATTTTCATAGTTTGATTAATTGAGATTAAAGTAGTATAAAAGCTTTCATTAAAAATCATAATTAGTTTAAGGAAGGAAATTCTGTGCAACTAAAAACTAAAGTGACCGTCAAGCGTGCAACTGGTGGATTTGCTCTGATTGACAGCTTGATCCGCCACGGCGTCAAGCATATTTTTGGTTATCCCGGCGGCGCAATTCTGCCGCTTTACGACGAACTCTACCGCGCTGAAGAAACCGGCGCTATCAAACACATTCTGGTGCGCCACGAGCAAGGCGCAGCTCACGCGGCAGACGGGTACGCCCGCGCTACGGGACAAGTTGGGGTTTGTTTCGCAACTTCCGGGCCCGGCGCAACTAATTTGGTGACGGGGATTGCGACGGCCCACATGGATTCGATCCCGATGGTAATTATTACTGGGCAGGTACCCCGTGCGGCGATCGGCACTGATGCGTTTCAGGAAACAGATATCTACGGGATTACCCTGCCAATTGTCAAGCATTCTTATGTAGTGCGCGACCCGAGAGATATGGCGCGAACTGTAGCTGAAGCTTTCCACATCTCCAGTACAGGGCGGCCGGGGCCGGTGTTGATTGATGTACCCAAGGATGTGGGTTTAGAAGAATTTGACTATCTGCCCGTGGAACCCGGATCGGTGAGAATTCCGGGCTACCGGCCGACGGTGAAGGGAAATCCCCGGCAAATTAATCAAGCAATCTATTTGCTGAAGGAAGCAAAGCGTCCTTTGCTTTATGTGGGCGGCGGGGCGATCGCGGCGGGGGCCCACGAGGAAATTAAGGAACTCGCCGAACTTTTCCAATTGCCGGTCACGACAACGCTGATGGGCAAAGGTTCCTTTGACGAAAACCATCCTTTGTCGGTGAAAATGCTGGGGATGCACGGCACTGCTTACGCTAATTTTGCCGTTACCGAGTGCGATTTGCTGGTGGCTGTCGGGGCGAGGTTTGACGATCGCGTGACGGGCAAATTAGACGAGTTTGCCGCGCGGGCAAAGGTGATTCACATCGATATCGACCCGGCGGAAGTGGGCAAAACTCGCGGCCCTGACGTGCCGATTGTCGGAGATGTCCGCCAAGTTTTGATCGATTTGCTGCGCCGCTGTCGGGAGACTGGAGTTTCGGGGAAGGCCGGACAGACTGCGGAATGGCTGCACAGGATCGATCGCTGGAAACAGGATTATCCGTTAGTTGTGCCTCATTACCCAGACATTTTGTCTCCGCAAGAGGTGATTTCCGAGTTGGGTACTCAAGCGCCGGATGCTTACTACACGACGGATGTCGGTCAACATCAAATGTGGTCGGCTCAATTCTTGAACAACGGGCCGCGCCGCTGGATTTCGAGCGCTGGTTTGGGCACGATGGGTTACGGGGTGCCGGCTGCTATGGGCGCGAAAATGGCGCTGCCGCACGAGCAAGTGATTTGTATTGCTGGCGATGCTAGCGTGCAAATGAATATTCAAGAGCTGGGAACATTAGCACAATACGGCATTAATGTCAAGATTGTTATTGTAAATAACGGCTGGCAGGGAATGGTGCGGCAGTGGCAGCAGGCGTTCTACGGCGAGCGTTATTCGTCGTCGAACATGACTGTGGGGATGCCGGATTTTGTGATGCTGGCTGAAGCTTACGGGGTGAGAGGGATGCTGGTTTCGCGGCCGGAGGAACTCAAAGATGCGATCGCTCAAATGCTCGCTCACGACGGCCCGGTGCTGATGAACGTGAAGGTGACGAGGGACGAAAACTGCTATCCGATGGTAGTTCCAGGTAAGAGCAACGCTCAAATGGTTGGTTTGCCCGAACGCAGCAAGTTGCAATCTGCCGAGTTGATTTACTGTCCGAGTTGCGGCGCCAAGAATGTTTCGACCAATAAGTTTTGTCCTGAGTGCGGGACAAAAGTTTAAGGGATGAAAGTAGGGACACGGCATTGCCCATAGGTGTAAACAATCGCCTGAAAACAATTGTATCTCTGGTCGATCGCCGAGTCCCAATCCCCCTCGCATCCTTAACAAGAGGGACGCGAGATCGGACTCCTGTCCCCCCCTTCTTGAGGCTACTCTGTACGCACAACTCCGAAATCTGTCAACACAATTCATGGCTGAAACCCCAACTTTCGATATCGCAATTATTGGTGCCGGACCCGGCGGACTATGTGCAGCCCACGGGCTAGCCAATTTAGGTTTTTCGGTAGCTGTGTTTGAACGAGCTAGAGCTTTACGTCCCATCGGCGCTGCCCTAGGGTTGGCAGAAGCGGGGTATAACGCATTGGCTCTCATCAATACCGAGCTCGCTACTCAAGTTCGTGCCTTAGGTGTCAACCCACAGCGACAACTGCTGATGAGACCCAACGGCGAGGTTCTGTTTTCTGATGAATCGCCCTTGGCGGGTACTCCCTTCACTTGGCTAGCGTGGTATAACCTACAAAGCTCATTGCACAACACACTGCCACCTACCGTATCCCTTCACCTCAACCATAAGTTTGTTAACTTCACTAAGGTCGCCGGTTCGTCCCAGGTCCCCTTACGTTTGCACTTTGAGAATCAGCCCGATGTTGGCGCACGAGTGTTAATTGGTGCCGATGGGTATCACTCCGCGGTTCGCGGTCTTACCGTGGGAGATGGTACGCCTCTGTACACTGGAACCATGACTTGGCGAGGAATCTTGCCCCGTCAAATCTTCGCCCCCCTCGCTGAACCCTTTGCAGAAGGGGCTGGTTTTCAACTGGTGGTGGGAGACCAGAAAAATTTTTGGATTATGGATGCAGGACCCGGGCTACTGGCTTGGACAGGGACTGCACTCCATCCGACTACAGAGAAGAGTACCGATGTTTTAGCTATGGTTCTCCAAGTTTTTGACCGATGGACTCCCTTTGTGGAAAGGGTTATTCGAGCAACTGACCCTACCACCATTGTGGAAACTGGCGTGTTCGATCGGGAACCAGTATCCCAATGGGGGGATAGAGAGAGAATCACCTTATTAGGGGATGCCGGTCACCCGATGCGACCCTCCTTAGGATTGGGGACTACTATGGGCTTTGAGGATGCTGTTGCTTTAACAAAAAAACTCAGCGGGCTGAACTTGCAGGATACTCCTTCTGTTGCTAAAGCTCTTACTGACTATGAAGAGGAACGGATGGCGATCGCCGCACCGTTACTACTCAAAGCAAGGCAAGGAGGAGAAGCATCCCATGCCCCGGATCAAGCTGACCAACTCAAGGCAGGCTTTGAATTAGCCTTAGCTGCTCGCAGAAACAAGGGGAGTTACTCTTAAGCAAAATTTGTTTATATGGAGATAAGGGTATTCTCGATCGCTCCTCAGTCAAAGCCCTCGGAAATGCAGGGATTGATGTAGCCACTACTGCTGAAGCGAATAATCAGGCGTTGCACCCATGAAGAGCAATTAATATGGGCAACAGCACTAGGGCGAGTTATCTATACTTTGAATGGGGGTTGAGTTGACACTAATGGGCAATGCCGTGCCCTTACCTGGATCTGCTGTTCCACATTTAACACCATGTCCGCTGGCATCGCATCGAGAGCTTTAATCTGTAATTTATAAGCATATTTTATGAGCCAGTGTCTAAACCCGGATTGCCTATTCCCAAACCCGTCTGGCTCTACAAAATTTTGTCAAAAATGTGGGAATAAACTGCTATTGGGCGATCGCTACGGAGCCCAAAAAATTATTGGGCAAGGAGGATTTGGGCGCACTTTTCTAGCTGTTGACGAGTATAAACCATCAAAACCTCCCTGTGTTATTAAACAATTCTACCCCCAAATTCAAGGCACTTCTAGTATCCAGAAAGCTGCTGAGTTATTTGAGCTTGAAGCAGTACGCCTAGAACAGTTGGGTAAACATTCTCAAATTCCCGACTTATTAGCATATTTTAGTCAAGATGGACGGCAGTATTTAGTCCAAGAATTCATCGACGGTGAAAATTTAGCCGAATCACTAGAATCTAAGGGATATTTTAGCGAAACGCAGATTCGCGACTTGCTTAATAATTTATTGCCAGTATTCGAGTTCATTCATTCCCGCCAAGTTATTCACCGGGATATCAAGCCAGAAAATATTATTCTTCGCCAAGATAGGCAACTGGTTTTAGTTGACTTTGGAGCCGCGAAATATGCGACACAAACGGCTCTAGCGGTAACGGGAACGAGGATCGGGACGGCGGGATATATGGCACCAGAACAAGCCAACGGTAAACCGATTCATGCGAGTGATATTTATAGTCTGGGTGTCACTTGTTTGTGTCTGTTAACTGAGGTTAAGCCGATTGATTTATTCGATGATAGCGAGTTTGAGTGGGTGTGGCGAGAACACTTAAAAACATCTGTCAGTTCGGAACTGGGTCAGGTTTTAGATAAAATGATACAACCTGCTATTAAAAAACGTTATCAATCTGCTACTGAAGTTTTGCACGCTCTTGGCAATCAATCACCTCAACCATCACCTCAACCATCACCTCAAACACCAGACTCGCTTAAATCAGCGCGGGGTGTTGACTATACTCGTCTCCGGGATTTATTAGCAGCAGGAAAGTGGAAAGAGGCGGATCAGGAAACATTCAAGGTGATGTTAAAAGCTGCTAGACGGGAGAAGGAAGGTTGGTTCGATACGAACTCGATCGAGAATTTTCCTGGCGATGATTTGCGGACGATCGACCAGTTGTGGGTAAAATACAGTCAGGGTCGCTTTGGCTTTAGCGTCCAGAAAAAAATCTGGTTAGAAATAGGCGGTAAAGTTGATTATGACACTGAATGCAAGCTAGGCGATCGTGTCGGTTGGCGAAAGAGGAGAAAGGGGAGGAAAGAGTGGTTGAGCTACAATGATTTAACCTTTAATTTGCAAGCACCACGGGGGCACCTCCCGTCGTGTGCGCGTGTGTTTGCGTGGGGGGGAGAAGGATTGGGTTGGGTTGTTGGGGTGTTGGGGTGGTTAGGGTTGGTTGTATGGTTCTCTCTTCTCTCGCATCAAGAGCTGTAAGGTGTAATTTATAGGAATTTCAGCCTTGTTTCAAGTCTTTTTGATCGAACCTTTTTTTACGAAATTATCGATTTTAGTCATTTCATTACGTGCTAATTGGATGGGTTTCACAAAGACACGACTTACCCACTAAGGCCAAAGAAACCGGGTTTTTGGCCTAATCTGTGGGTGACAACGAAAGATTTTCGTCGTAAAAAAACCCGGTTTCTGACCACCCGTTGGTATCAACTAATGCGTTATGGGATTGTCATTGAAAAAACACCGAATAACTATTCAGCTTACGCGCCCTATTTGCCCAGATGTGCAGCCACAGGCGCTACCCTTGCGGAAGTGCAGCAGCGAATTAAAGAAGCGATCGAATTTCACTTAGAAGGATTGCGAGAGGAAGGTTTACCGATTCCCGAACCAACTACGCTTTGTGAGTATGTCGAAGCACGATAATCTCAGAAACCCGGTTTCTTTCTAGATTTCTCGTCACTCAACGCAAAACTCGTAGAAACCGGGTTTCTAGCCCCATGCTTAAGCGATGAACTTACGCACTAATGCCAAAGAAACCGGGTTTTTTACCTAATCTGTGGGTGACAACGAAAGATTTTCGTAAAAAAACCCGGTTTCTGAGATATAGGAAAATTCGCGGGAGTAACAAATGAATCTTTATTTGGGAATAGATTTCGGCACGACTGGCGCCCGATCGACTGTCATAGACTCCCAGGGTACAATACATTGTGAGACAGAATATACTTTTAGCAACAACGGGCAACAACCGCCTGAATTGCCCTCGGTGTGGCAAAATGCGCTGTGGGATACGATCGAGCAAATTCCCCCAACAATCCGCAATCAGGTAAGGGCGATCGCCCTTGACGGCACATCCTCCACTGTCATGCTGTGCAATACCGACGGTATACCAGTATGCGAGCCGATTTTATACAACGATCCGCGCGGTGCCGCGGTGACAGAGAGGTTGCGGGCGATCGCGCCTGCCAACCACACAGTATTGAGCGCTACATCCAGTCTGGCTAAACTCCTGTGGTGGCAGGAGGGCGGGCACGGGGGCACCGCCCCTACGCTTTTCCTGCATCAAGCTGACTGGCTGGCGTTTTTGCTGCACGGGAAATTGGGAATTAGCGACTATCACAATGCTTTGAAACTCGGTTTCGATGTTGATACTTTGTGCTATCCGAATTGGCTGACACAGGGAATTGCGGGCGCTGCAACGCCTGAATTGCCGCAAGTTGTCGCACCGGGTACGCCTGTGGGGGAAGTGAGAACTCAAGTGGGCGATCGCTTCGGTTTTCCCCGCGATTGTATGGTTTGTGCTGGTACAACTGATAGCATTGCAGCCTTTTTAGCAAGCGGTGTCAATTTACCAGGGGAAGCAGTAACTTCTCTCGGTTCTACACTAGCAGTCAAACTGTTAAGTCATACCCGCGTAGATGATTCTAGATACGGGATTTACAGTCATAAATTAGGCGATTTGTGGTTAGTTGGAGGTGCTTCTAATACGGGAGGTGCGGTGCTGCGACACTTTTTTACTGATGTTGAGTTGGATAATTATAGCACACAAATTGACCCTGCACAAGAGAGTTTGCTGGATTATTACCCATTGTTGAAAAAGGGCGATCGCTTTCCGATTAACGACCCGAATTTGCCGCCCCGACTCGAACCGCGTCCCACTGATTCTGTGGAATTTCTGCACGGTTTGCTAGAAAGCATAGCGCGGATTGAAGCGCGGGGATATCAATTATTGCAAGAATTGGGTGCAACTGCTTTGACAAAAGTTTATACTGCTGGCGGGGGGGCAAAAAATTCGGTTTGGAGTGCGATTAGAAAGCGTTATTTAAAAGTGTCTGTGGTGACTCCAGTGCATACGGCTGCTGCTTATGGAAGTGCGTTATTGGCGAAGCAGGGAACGCAAATTTAAAGGTGGTAAATTTGGACTGATATCGCAGTCGATTAAAACTAAAATGAGAGGAAGCAAACATTCTTTCTGATATATTGTGTTAAGTTGTTATCCCTAAAAATTAAGGACAATGGCAAAGCTACCTGATGACATCCTGAACACAATTTTCACATTGCAGCGGCGGCTAGTGGAAATCCTCAACGAAACAACCGCCACAGAATATATTTTAATGCAGCAGTTTGGCGAGACAGAAGCAACACTCCCCGAACTAGAATCCCTGGATAATGTTAAGGAAAGGTTGAGAAACCCTTACAATCGTTTGTACAGGCTTTTGCAGCAGGTGGCAGAATCTCAACCCGCTGCGACTGCGGATACGTTAAACTTTCTGTATAGAACGATAGAACAAACAGAGGCGGCTGTCGATGCCTCAGAAGCAACTATCCGAGAAATCAAAATGGATTGGAATTTGCCATGAATCAACAACCTAGAATCCCCGACGCTGAAACCAGAAAGCGACACGTTGACAAGATGCGTGAAGTCTGCCAACAGCTTGACGCTTTGACTCTAAACTTGGATGAATTAATCGCTATATTTGAAGCTGACAACCGCCGCCAACGTCGAGAACGTTTGGCGGGTAAATACAGGCGTGTGGAATCTCAGGTAGTCGAATAAGATCGATCTATAGAGGGGCAATTTCCTACGCGATCGCCTTGAATTATTTCTTTTTAGTCCCCTCTGTTCGGACGAAAGTTGGTGTAGTGGCGATTTCAACCGCCGACTCCTATCGCGAGTTTTCAACGCAGATTTGATATAATGCTAATTTTCGCGCAGCATCCAGACTAAAAATCCCAATATTTTATCTACGGGAGGTAGCGGATAATCGGTAAGATCGATCGTCACTATTTGCCCTTCCAGCTTGAGAAACCGCCAAGCTGTGCCGCTGGAAACGCTGCCGTAGATGACGGAAATCGAGATCCCTTTGGCTTCATTAAATCTCTGGGCCGCCACCATTTCAGCAATACATTGACCCAAACCTACTTTCAAATCTCCTTTTTTAGCTTCCACCATCACAATTACCGGGGCCTCAACGTCTAATTGTTCCGGGGAACGGCTGATGATAAAATCGCAAACTCCTGTAAGTCCAACAGCTACATCAACATTAAATTCCTCACCCGAAAAAACGCTGATTTGTTGGTTCAGAATCCTGCGAACTTCCAGCAATACAGGGTTGATAATAGCTTCAGAACGGGCTTTTTCGGTGCTAGTGGCGATCGCCCAAGGCAAATTTGTCTCCAGCATGGTCTGCAAGGCTGCTGCGGGTGCGATCGGTTCGATTTCCGGCAGAAATCTGATTCCTTCCACTACTGTAAGATTGAAGGCTTCTTTAACCTTGCCTGTGGTCGTGAATTGGCTGTAAGGCATAAAATCTGATGTTGTTTTATTTCTGCTTTTCTATTACACTCGCTGCAGCTTAGCTGTTCGCGGATCGATGATTTTTCTGCCCAAACCCGAAAACTTAATTGCCAGATTAGTTTTATCGCCCGCCCCTAAAACGTGGGTAATTTCTCCGACTCCAAAAGCATGATGAAAAACCCGATCGCCGGTTTGCCAATCCACCGATTGTACGTTGTTTCCCGGTTGAGAAGTGCCGGAATTAGCGGCTGAATTATTAGTTTTTCCCTTAGATGCAGCCGTTTTGACTGCTGGAGTTTTCTTCGCACTTCCAGCCAGTAAATGTGTCGGCAATTCCCCTAAGAATAGCGAAGGGGTGCAGTGTTCCCGGAAACCTCCCCACAAGCGGCGTTCGCGAGTGTGGGTGAGAAATAGCAATTCCTGGGCGCGAGTGATGCCGACGTAGCACAAACGGCGTTCTTCTTCGATCGCTTTCGGGTCGTCCAAACTGCGGAAATTGGGAAATAAACCCTGTTCCATTCCGACTAGAAATACTACGGGAAATTCTAACCCTTTGGCGGAGTGCAGCGTCATCAGCGATACGCGGGAATCTTCTTCCTGCAAGTCATCTAAATCGGATGCTAAAGATGCTTTTGCTAAAAATGATGTCAGCGTCGGTTCTTCGTTTTGTTCTTCAAATTGCAGCACTGCATTGTACAATTCTATGACGTTTTCTATGCGGTTGGTGGCTTCGTCGGTTCCTTGATTTTTCAAATCTTCAATGTAGCCTGAATCTTGGATAATTCCTTGGACAATTTGCGAAGCGGGCAGGGTTTCAACTTGCGATTGCCAACGACCAATCATTTCGGCAAACTTAATAATAGCTTTTGCCGATCGCCCTGCTAGAGTATTGACAGAAGATTCATCGCTGAGAATTTCCCACAGGGGAATGCCCAATTGAGTTGCAGCGTCTTCGATTTTGGAAAATGTGGTATCCCCAATGCCTCGGCGGGGAGTATTGATGATGCGTTTGAGGCTGACGCTATCGTCGGGATTGGCAACCGCCCGCAGGTATGCTAGGATGTCTTTGATTTCTTTGCGATCGTAAAACTTGAGACCGCCGACAATATTGTAAGGAATGTCTAAACGCATTAACGCTTCTTCAAAGGATCGAGATTGAGCGTTTGTGCGGTAGAGAATCGCAAAGTTACTGCCCTTTTCGTATTCGGAGTTTTGGCGTTTCAAGGAATGAATTTGACCTGCTACAAATTCCGCTTCTTCTAATTCATTGTCGGCGCGCCAGACAACAATCGGAGATCCCGGTTCGCGAGTCGGGCGCAGAATTTTCTCGATGCGTTCGGTATTGTTTTCGATCAAGTGGTTCGCGACTTGCAGGATGTTTTCGCGCGATCGATAATTTTCCTCTAATTTTACCATTGTCCGAGTTTTCTCGTCGGACAAACCATCTCCAAAATCCTCTTGAAATTCCAGCAAGATGGTATAATCTGCCATCCGAAAGCTGTAAATTGATTGATCGACATCACCCACGACAAAAATCGAGCGGTTTTGCCATTTATCGAACTTTTTGGGGTCGGCGTTATTTGTCACCAACATCCGAATCAAATCGTATTGAGTGCGGTTGGTATCTTGGTATTCGTCAACTAAAATATGGCAAAACTTTTTATGCCAGTAACTTAATACTTGCTCGTTTTGGCTCAAAAGTTTAACGGGAACGAGGATTAAATCGTCAAAATCTAGGGCATTGTTGGCTGCTAAAGCGTCTTGGTAGCGACTGTAAACATCGGCAATCACGCGACCTCGATAATCCGGTTCTGCTGCTTGGTATTCTTGAGGTGACAAGCCTTTATTTTTAGCGTTGCTGATGACATAGCGGACTTTTCGCTGGTCAAATTTCTTGTCGTCGAGGTTGAGGGTTTTGGTGACGATTTGTTTGACGAGACTTTGAGCATCTGACTCGTCAAAAATCGAAAAGTTTTTCTTCCACTGGCGGCCTTTTTCGTCTTGATATTTTTCAATATCGTAGCGGAGAATGCGGCCGCACAAAGAGTGGAAAGTTCCCATCCAAATGTGTTTGGTAATTCTCTGGTAAATTTGCGATCGCAATTTCGTCTGCACATCCGGGGCTAAGTCTACCAAAGGTTTGCCGTATTCCGCTTCAGCTTGCTGAGTTGCCAGCAATTTCTCAATTCTTTCTTTCATCTCCCTGGCGGCTTTATTTGTAAATGTCACCGCCAGAATATTTTCAGGATCGACTCTATGGGTGCGAACTAAGTTAGCAACTCGGTAAGTTAGAGCTCTGGTTTTGCCGGAACCAGCGCCCGCTACTACTAACAGCGGCCCGTTATAATGGGCGACTGCTTGGCGCTGAGATGGGTTGAGGTGGCTGAGGAAATCAGTGGTTTGAGTCATAGCTAGAAAGTTAGTTTAATTTTTTAATGGTAAATAATACTTGGTATGCGATACCGCGATTTTTTTTAACGTAAGGTGCGCACTGCGCACCCTATATTATAACTAGAGCGGTGATTTTTTGAACTTTAAATATTTTTGGTTCAAGCGAGTTGTTTAACGTAAGGTGCGCACTGCGCACCCTATATTATAACTATAACGGTGATTTTTGTGAACACGGAACACCCTACAGTATGAGTATAAAAATGTGTTCCGCCCGCACCCTAAAGTATGACTATCAAAATGTGCGCAGTGCGCACCCTACAGTATAAAGGGGTGAGTTTTTTTAACGTTTAAATAGTTGTTTTATCCAAAGTGCTGCTAATATTCCCAAGCCAATCCAAATGGCAACGATCGCAACAGCAGCAGCCCGATTTATCGGTTTTCCTCGCTCTATTTCTGCGGCTGTTTTTTCTCGACAGTCGGCTAAAACCTGTGGGGGTATCATCTTCAGTACCAGCCAAATTCCCACAGGTACAATTATCAAATCGTCCAAGTAGCCGAGAATCGGTATGAAGTCAGGAATTAAGTCGATCGGGCTAAAAGCGTAGGCAACCGTAAGACCTGCTAAAATTCTGGCGTACCAAGGTACTCTCTGGTCTGTACTGGCTAAATAAACCGCGTAAGTCTCTTTTTTGAGTCGGCGGGCAGCTTGTTTTAACGATTGCATATCATGACTAATGACTGATGACTAATACTTTTTTAGTTGCTAAAAATGTAACAAGCCGGATACTTAGCAAGTTCAGTGGCAAGGTAAAGTATAACATCTGTTGTATGTGAGGATAATTAAGTTTATGAATTCTAATTTGCAACGTCGCGATCGCATTAAATTCCGCAGTCTGGTAACAGCGTTGTGTTTAACCTTAACTCTCGTCAGTTTTGTGAGATTAGATCCTGCTGTAGCTCAAGAACAGCGGATGAGAACGCTGAGTGTCACTGGGCGGGGCGTCGAAGCAATTCCGACAACCCAAACTCAAGTTGCTTTGGGGGTTGAGGTGCAGGGGAAAACGGCGGCCCAGGTGCAGCAGGAAGCGGCGAGGCGATCGTCCGCTGTGGTAGCATTGCTGCGATCGCGCCAAGTGGAAAAACTCGAAACGACCGGCATCACCCTGAACCCGACTTACAGCTACGAAAACAACCAGCAGCGCCTAACAGGGTATATTGCTACGAATACCGTCAGTTTTCGCCTTAATACTGAATCTGCTGGCACTTTGCTCGACGATGCGGTGCAAGCGGGAGCAACGCGAATTCAAGGTGTGAGCTTTGTGGCCCCCGACAGTGCGATCGAACAAGCTCGAAAACAAGCACTCCGCAAAGCAACTCAAGATGCTCAAGCGCAAGCGGATGCAGTCTTGAGCGCCCTCAACCTCAAGCGGGGAGACATTCTGGGCATTCAAGTCAACGGTGCGATCGCGCCGCCTCCTATGTACCGGCAATTGGCTGGTGCTCGCGCTGCTGCTGCTGATGCTGCAACGCCTGTGGTGGGAGGGGAACAGCAGATTGAAGCTTCTGTGACTTTGCAAATTGGATATTGATTGCTGCTTGCATTTTAAATGAACGTAAAATGCGATATCTGTTAGATACCCGACTTCTTAAAAAAGCCGGGTATCTGAGTGTTTTATTTTTTATGTTTGTCTGCTGGTTGTTAGATAAAATATCTTAAATATCCGACGATAACATGATAAAATTTTATCATATAATATGACCGGCAATTTTTATGACGCGATTTATTCACGATCGCTTTGCCAAAGACTTGTTAACAGAACTGCTGTCTCCCATCGGGACGGTGAATATCGGCCATGATGTTACTGCCGAAGTCCGAGAAATCGATGTTTATTTCATTCCAATGACTGTAATTCCTGAATACTAAGCAACTTTAGGATTGTTGGGAAAAATGGCTGAGACGGCGGCAATTTTTGAACCGTTTCGCAATCCAGTAACTGTCGGCGAAGTCATTAGCTGTATGAGTAAGTTATGGGATTTGCGAGGTGAACAGGAGCGGCAAGCCAGAAGAGAAAATACTCGCTATGATGATGCTAAGTTGCCGACACTGTGGATTTTGACACCCACAGCATCGAAAACACTGCTGGAGGGTTTTGGCGCGATACCCAAGCCTGAGAATTGGATGGAGGGCATTTATTTTTTGCCCAGGCATCTGAAATCGGCAATTGTGGTGATTCACCAATTGCCAGAAACTCCCGAAACCATGTGGTTGAGGATTTTAGGGAAAGGGAAAGTGCAGCAAAGGGCGATCGGCGAGTTGAGCTCTTTAGCAACCGACGATCCGTTACGGATTATCGCGCTAGAATTGTTGTATCAGTTACAGTCTAACTTAGTAACCGATACCCCACAAGAGTTACAGCCAGAAGAGCGGGAGTTAATTATGGCGATCCCATCACTTTTTAGAGAACAGTTAGAAGCCGCACAACAACAAGGAATTCAACAAGGAATTGAACGAGGAATTGAACGAGGAATTGAACGAGGAATTGAACAAGGAAGACAAGCACAACAGCGTTTGATTTTGGAAAATTTTCTGCAAGGACGATTTGGAGAAATCAACTCAAAAATGACTGCTTTCTTATCTCCAATATCAAAGTTACCCGCTGCGGAATTTACGATGCTGTTGCTGGCAATATCCATGCTAACTGTCGATGAAGCAGGAAAACAACAAGCGGTCAGATTATTAGCAGAAAATGTTTTGAGAAGTCGCCAAAATGAATTGGGGGATATTCTGCCTACCGCCCTTACCAATTTACTAGCATTGCCTGTCGATGAATTGACATTGTTTGTAGAACAATTGCCTCAGTTATCGGCAGATGAATTGAGAACAAGGTTGGAATAAAAACCGCGATAAGACCTGTTCGGGTAGTCATAAACTCTACCCGAATTTCCCGCCATCCCGTGCAAGTCATCCGAAAAATCTATTTCGATCGCCAATCCCACTCTCCAACCCCGCCACCGCAGACGCGCGATCCCACTTACGTGTAATTGGCCATAAGTTCGATCGCCCGCAACAAACTCAACACAATCCAATTACTACCGGATCGGCGATCGAAGTACCCGATATCGACTACAGTAAACACAAAATATTATTGGCGGTGATTTGAGTGATTGAGACTTTAGCAACAGGAATCGCAGCAGCCGGTTCGCTGCTAGCATTGGGCGGATTGGGCCTAGAGTTGAACTATCGCCGGACTGGGAGTCCAAATAAACTAGAACTGACAGCCGGAGAATGGCACTTAGCCGTAAACGAACCCAACCGCTATCTTTTAGTTGGCGAAATGGAATTCCGCAACCTGACACAGCGGTTCGAGGTGATGTTGCCGTCCGTGCGGGCACAGGTGAAACTCCTGTCAGACGGAAGTTTGGATGGCGTTACTTGCCAGACAAAGGTGATTCCTTGCCACAAAGACGCAGCAGCCAGAGCAGACGATTACTGGTTCGGCTATATTGTTAAAGCCCAAAAAACCACGAAAATTAAAGTTTCAGCAGACATTCAAGGGCAAGATTTAACCAAATTGCAGTCAGCTTGGGTGCAAGTACACTTCGTCACCTACGGCCCGGGCGGGCGCATCCCCAAAGTCCGTAACGTAGTAGTCCCGCTGCAATTTCCCAACTCGGACACCGTACCCATCGCCAGAAATGTCGGAGTTGCAGAAGTCTTGCCGATTCGCACTCACATACTGGCAGAACTAGACGATCCCGTCGAAATTGTCAAGCGGTACGTGCTGCCGCGCGCCCAGAAAGGCGATATTGTCGCCTTGGCAGAAACTCCCCTAGCTTTGATGCAGGGACGCTACCGCCATCCCAGCGAAGTCAAACCCGGATGGGCGGCAAAGCGAGTGTGCTTGTTTTTCTTGCCCACGTCGAGTTTGGCCACGGCTTGCGGAATGCAGACGTTAGTTGATGTAGTCGGCCCTTGGCGCGTAGTGGCAGCATTTGCGATCGGCGCAGCAGCAAAAATATTCGGTAAACCGGGAGTCTTTTACCAACTAGCAGGGGAACAAGCCAGGCTGATCGACGACGTTACCGGGACTTTGCCTCCCTTCGACCAATTTATTGTCCTCGGCCCCGACAATCCCCAGCAAGTTGTAGAAGAAATTCAACGAGAAACCGGACTGGCGGCGGCGATCGTAGACGCTAATGACTTGAAAGCAGTTAAGATATTAGCAGCGACCTCCGATTTATCGGTAACATTTTTAGAGCAAGCCTTGCGAAGCAACCCCGCCGGGAATGCTGACGAGCGCACACCGGTCGTTTTAATTCGACCTCTGCCACAAAAATCTTGAGTTGAAAACTGAAAATTAAAAATTCAAAAAGATGATTTGAAATTTTTAATTTTCGATCGATCGAGAAAGGGAGAAGAATCAAAAGTTATAAGTTTTGAACTCAAAATTTACCCATTCAAAACTCAAAACTACCCTAACTCTTCCCCTTTCTGAATTTTTATTTTTAAATTTCCATTCTCCACTTTTATGCTATGACTTCATTTCCCTCCCAAAACCAAAACCAGGTTGTGATTCGCCCGTTTCAGTATCGCGACATCGAGGTGATGGAACAACTGTGCGCGGAAACAGCCGAAGACCCAGAAAACCGCAAGGGCGGAAGCTGCGACGCGGTACTAGGTAGAAAGTTGCAGCAGATTCGCCGCTGGTACGGACTGCTAAAGATTTTTAGCTTGTTTCCCAACCCTTGTCAGTCTCTGTTCCGGGCCCACGTTGCCGAAGAAGAGGGGACTGTTAAGGGCATAATTCAGATTTCTCCTTTCAACCGCACCCGCAGCACTTGGCGGATCGATCGCATCGGAGTAGACCCGGAAGCCCGCAGCAAAGGAATTGGTTCCATGCTGCTGCGGTACTGCTTTGAGGCAGTCTGGGAGGCGCGGACGTGGCTGCTGGAGGTAAATGTCGGCGACAAAACTTCCTTGGCTTTGTACCGGCAGAACGGGTTTCAGCCTTTGGCCCAGATGACTTACTGGACGATCGCCCCAGAACGCCTGCAAGAAATGGCTTCCTCGACCCCAGATTTGCCCAACCTGCTGCCTGTTAGCAACGCCGACGCTCAGTTGCTCTACCAACTGGATACCGCGTCTATGCCGCCCCTGGTGCGCCAAGTATTCGACCGGCACATTCAAGATTTCAAAACCAGTTTTTTCGGCGCTTTAGTCGAAGGTGTCAGACAGTGGCTGGGCAAAACCGAGGTAGTCAGCGGCTACGTGTTTGAACCGCAGCGCAAAGCCGCGATCGGCTATTTTCAGGTGCAGCTATCCCGCAACGGCCAGCAACCGCACGTCGCCCAGTTGACTGTACACCCGGCCTACACTTGGCTTTACCCAGAACTGCTGTCCCAGATGGCGCGCCTCGTTCAAGATTTCCCGGTTCAAAGCCTGCAACTGGCTTCCGCTGACTATCAGCCGGAACGGGAAGCTTATTTAGAGCAATTTGGAGCAGTGCGCGTGGAACACAGCTTGCTGATGTCTCGATCGGTGTGGCACAAATTGCGCGAGTCCAAGTTGGTCTCTCTCGAAGGACTTCAGCTATCAGAAATGCTGCAAAGCTTCCAGCCAACTCGCAAACCCGTACCGGGCAGGATGTCCTGGCTCGGCCCGATGGCTGGGGAAGCAGCAGCAGGGCCCCCGTCCTGTGAGATTAAACCCCTCTTGGCTGACTCGGGAAACAGCCAAACGAATCAAGTTAACCCCTTGGGCGGCCAAAATTCCGAATCAGCAGCAACTGATGACAGCAGCATTTTGCCTCTAAATTTGTCGGACTTGCCTCTAGACGGCGGCTGGCCCGGAGAACTCAATTCTTAATAATTGAAAGCAGAAGGTAAAAGGTAGAAGCCCGAAAAAAATAGAATTAATCATCCAAAAAATTACTTTTTTTGTCGGTCACAATCCCAAAATATCCCTTCTGCTTTTGATTGATATCAACTTAATATTACCTATTTTATTCTTACTTTCTTCTCTTATTCCTACCCTTCGGGAACGGCTTCGCCGAACGCCTCCTTCGCGTCTTCGCGGTTCGTCAAATAGGATTATTTCCGCAAAAAAACAGTAAATCTAAAATCTAAAATCTAAAATCTAAAATTGATTGATTGATAATGTCCAACAATAAATTATGGATTTCAGCCCTGGGATTAGATATCGGTCTCAAACGAGTCGGCATCGCCGGGTGTGACGGCACGGGTTTAATAGCTACGGGCATTACTACTCTAGTACGATCGTCCTTCGATCGAGACGTAGCTTATCTCCGAGAGCTCGTCCGCGAGCGGAGAGTGCAAATTTTGGTTGCAGGCTTGCCCTACTCCCTGAACGGAGAATTGGGCGCTGGGGCCCGACAGGTGCAGAAATATGCCAATCGCATCGCCAAAGCCTTAGAGCTCCCCCTAGAATACGTGGACGAGCGCCTGACTTCGGTTGAGGCAGAGGAATTGATGAAAACACAAGGGATTTCGGTGTCGCAAAATAAGGGTGCGATCGATCGCAAAGCAGCGGCCCTGATTTTGCAGCAGTGGCTAGACGAACGGAGGCAAAATATCTGCGCTCTTCCCAATCATTGATAGCTTGTAACAGAGGCGTGATATCCTGGTTGTGCAAGTTTGCTACGCACACCTGTAACCCTTGACAAACTGGAGAAAATTCTGCTGTACCCTCGGTACTGAAGAAGCACAAAATCGTGATTGGTCCTCAGTGTCGCTTGCTGACTCGACTGAGATTTAAACGCTGCACTCCTCGCCTGTGGAAAAGGCCGCGAGTCTCGCGGTTTAAGCTTGTGGACTGGCGATCGCCCACTTAGCCAGAATATCGCCACGAAAATTCCCAATTGTCAAACAAACGTTACTGAATTATTGACGGAAAACCAAGATACACGCGATGTCCTCATCCCCATACCGCAAAAAAGAGAATGGCAATTCCAACCAAGAGTCCGTCACCTTGACGGATGAAGTTGGGCGATCGCTGACTTGCAACATAGAATATTCTATGAACCTAGAAGGTCAAGAATACGCTTTGCTGCTGCCGATTGACTCACCCGTAGAAATTTTTACCTGGCAGGGAGACGATACCGACGAAGCAGCAATTCCTGTAGAAGACGAGACCGAAATTGACAAAATTTTTGATACAGCTAAAGTTGTCCTGCAAGAACAGAACTTGACACTCCGGCGCACGGCGGTGACGCTGACTGTCGTTGGCGAATTGCCGGAATTTCCCGAAGAGGATATGGCATCCGATGCCGATCCGGATGAGGAGTCGGAGTTCGAGGAACTGATGTGGCTGACCAGTTTCTACCACGAAGAACAGGAATATGCGATTTATACGCCTCTAGACCCGTTCTTTATCTTGGCTAGAATGAATGATGACGGCAAACCAGAATTGCTCTCAGAAGAAGAGTTCCAAAGGCTGGAACCGATGTTGCCTATGCTGGAAGACCAGTTCTTTGACGAGCTTGATTAAATATTAATTGAAGGCAGAAGACCTGACGGCAAAAAGCAGAATGTTTTACTATTTTATAAACAAGTAAACTGCTCGCCCGATCGAATTTTTCCTTTGATTGTGCCTTCAGCCTTGACGCTCGCTCTTTTGAATGGAACCGCGTGAATTGGGTCTTTTAAACGGCTTGTATCCGTAACTTTTCGGTCATCAATCGGAGGTCATCAGTCATTAGTCGCTAGTTAACCGCCGCTTATCGAAGACAACGGACTGTCACTAACCCCAGCCTGAAGGCGTGGGGCTTGAAAAGAGGAAGACTCACCACCTTCTTAATTCAGGACTAAAAAAAGTGTCTAGCCAATTACTGAACTGCCGCTTGAGTGGTATCCCGCAAGACGTTAAGAATGCCACCGCAGCGTTTTTAACCTCTCTGGTGGTCAGTGGCGAAGGGAAATATACACCTAGAAATAGGACTTACCGTCAATGTTTGTACCAGTTGTAGGCAGCAATGAATAAAGAACAAATGACAAAAGGCAGCGCGCGCGAGGGCCGAAAAGGTACTCCGCAAGTCTCTAAATGGTTGTTTTATCTGGCGTTGCTGCCGGCAATCTGGGGGGTTTGCGCTTGGCAGGGCTGGGCTTGGTGGAGCTGGGCTTCCGCCCCGCCTAAAATAGCTGAAACGTCAACTTCCCCGCCAGAGGATGCTCCTGTTTTGATCCAAATCCCGGATGGTACTCCCAGTCAAAAAATCGGGCGGGATTTAGAGGCTGCGGGGTTGATTCGATCGAGTTCGGCATGGAATATGTGGGCCCGCTGGCTGACTCTGCAAAACCGCGAGGGAGGTTTTCAAGCGGGAACTTACCAACTGTCGCCGACTCAGCCTCTGAGTGCAGTTGCTGATAAAATTTGGAAGGGCGAAGTCGTACAGAAGAGTTTCACGATTCCAGAAGGGTGGTCGCTGCAACAAATGAGCGCTTATTTTGAAGCGCAAGGTTTTTTCCCGGCTAAGGAGTTTATGGCGGCCGCGAGTCAAGTTCCCTACGCTCAATACCCTTGGCTGCCGAGCGGATTGCCTCACTTGGAAGGGTTTTTGTACCCGGATACTTATCAGCTAGACGGCGATGCAATTAGCCCGGAAGCTGTCATCAAGCAAATGCTCGGTCGTTTTGAGCAGTTGGCTTTGCCGATATATCAAAAAAATCAGAAGAATACTAAGCTGGATTTGAAAGATTGGGTGACGCTGGCGAGTATTGTGGAAAAAGAGGCCGTGGTGGCGGACGAGCGCAATCGTATTTCTGGGGTATTCAACAACCGTCTGAATAAGGGTATGCCCTTGGGTTCTGACCCGACGGTTGAATACGCCCTCGGCATTAGGCAAACTAAGGAGAAGCCTTTGACTTTCAAGCAGGTGGAAACCCCTTCTCCTTACAATACTTATATCAATGTAGGGCTGCCCCCAACTCCGATCGCCTCTCCGGGAATCGCAAGTCTGGAAGCGACTCTGACTCCAGAAAATACAGAATACCTGTATTTTATGGCTAGATACGACGGCACTCACATTTTTAGCCGCACGCAGGCGGAACACGATGCTGCGATTGCTAAAGTAGACCAGCAGTTGCGATCGACTCCATAGATTGGTAATGATTAATACAAAAGTAAAAAGTCAAAAGTCACAAAGGAAAAGCAAGAATTATTCACTTTTGATTTTTTACTTTGTCAATCTTTAACTCCTAATTTCTTCTTATTTCTCAATCTAAAATCTAAAATCTAAAATCTAAAATCATTATGACTTGGGGTAAACTACTACAGCCTGACTTAGTTCTAGGCGATTCGGTCGTGAAGTTAACGGCGGATCTTCTGCAAAAATATCAGATTAAAGGATTAGTTTTGGATGTGGACGAAACTCTCGTTCCCATTACGGCAATGAATGCTTCTCCTGAACTCAGCTTGTGGGTGCAAGAAATTAAACCCGTGGTATCGCTATGGTTGGCAAGCAATAATTTAAGTCAAAATCGGATCGGTCGAATTGCTGAGTCTTTGAATCTACCTTACATTACGGGTGCTGCTAAACCGTCGCGCCGCAAGTTGCGAACAGCAGTGACGGCGATGAATTTGCCGGTGGAACAGGTGGCGATGGTGGGCGATCGACTTTTTACTGATGTTTTGGCTGGCAATCGTTTGGGTATGTTCACTATTTTAGTGGAACCAATGATTGATGCTGGCTATGCGCTTCGGAAGTATCCGGTGCGCTCTTTTGAAGTTTGGGTTTCTCAAGCTTTGGGGGCTTCTCTGAAAATTAAAGATTAGTCATTAGTCATTAGTCATCAGTCATTAGTGGGGAGGGCGGGTTGATAAATATCCAGGACGTGAATCAGAGATTTTGGTGAACCCGCCCCTTGTATCTTAAAAGAGTGAGTCAGTCGATCGCCACGTCATTGATTCGATCGTACCGACAATCAGGCGAAAGAGCCGACAATCAGGCGAAAGAGCCGACAATCAGGCGAAAGAACCGATAATCAGGCGAAAGAACCGACAATCAGGCGAAAGAACCGACAATCAGGCGAAAGAACCGACCATCAGTCGAAAGAACCGACAGTCAGGCGAAAGAACCGACAGTCAGGCGAAAGAACCGACAGTCAGGCGAAAGAATCGACAAGC
>JAUBSN010000076.1:0-44446 GCA_036704825.1 Microcoleus sp. F8-C3
CGAGGCTCTACCATGCTCTGTATTTACGTTCTAGGCTTTGTGCCTCATTATACTACCGCGAAAGTGACACAACAGGGCTAAGGTCTCAAGCCATTGAAATTGAGCCAATCAAGCTAAGCTCGGCATTAGTAGCACGCATTAGTGGAATTGATGGAGCGATTCTAGTCGATCGCGATTGTAATTGCCATGCTATTGGCGTAATTTTAGACGGCATAGCGACGAATACAGGTGATCCTTCAAGAGGAGCGCGATATAACTCTGCTTTACGCTACATAGCATCTTCTCCAGCTCCTGCTGTTTGCCTTGTTGTATCAGAAGATGGCTATGTAAATATGGTTCCGACTTTACGTCATCAAATCAAAAAGCAAGATATCGAACACCATGTAGAGTTATTAAAAACATTAACTTCTGAAAACTATCATAGCACTCGCTCATGGATCGAGGAGCACAGGTTTTATTTAACGTCAGAACAATGTGATGTTGTTAATACTGAGCTTACTCGAATTAAAGATGAGCCTCAAGAGGTAGGAGAGATACGTTTCATCACACCTGTTTTCAATCCAGATCCTGAGATGAACGAATCTTATTATCTTGATGAATTCTTGCAAGAGTAGTCTAACAAACGCTTGCACGCGGAACGGAGGTGTATGCTATCTTGACCGAAGCCAATCTTACACGCAAAAACTGCAAAAAAACCGGTTTATTCAAGAAACCGGGTTTTTATCTATTCGATCGCCCTCAGCCAAACCTACAATTACTACAAGGCAGGAGTGCCACTTAACTCGCTATTTGCGAGTGGGTTGCTGGGACTTGCAGCCGGAGTAATTAAGAGGCTGCTGTCCTTAGTAGAAGTATTAGCAGTAGGATCGATCGCACTACCAACACTCGGGGCTTGCAAAGGTAGACTTGGCTGAGTTTGAGCGCTGGTTAGAGATGTTAACAAGCTGTTAGAGTCGTAGATGAGAAGGTCATCATCAATGCCATTAAAGCTGTTCATGGTTGGAATTGAACCGCCATTCAGCAAGATGTCATCGGTAGTAGTTGTGACAGAAGTTACTGTCAAACTACTTGGATTAGTGGCTGTTGTTAGCGGTTGCAAGCTGAGAGTTGCTGGCGCGGGAGTCGTGCTATTTGTGACACTACTAGATACAGGATCGATCGATACGCTAGTACCTGAACTGCTGCCGATCGATTCGGGAATAGTTTCGACTAAACCGGGATCGAAAGAACTGTCAGTACCGTCGCCAATCAAATCGTCGCTAGGATCGAGTAGTTCGCCGGTTAAAAGATCGGTATCGGAGGGAGTATTGAAAACTCCAGGCAGCGGGTCTCCGGGGGTGATGGGGATAAACCGAGAACTGTCGATCGCACTAAATTGAGTATCTTTCACCCAAGCTAAATGTTCGCCGGTGCTGGCGATGCTAATCAAGGCATCGTTAGTATAATTTTCGCCGCCTTGAACGATTTGCAATTGGTCAAAAGTGAGGTCTTGTGCGAGTCCGAAGTAATCGCGATCGGTCTGGAAGTAGAAAATGTTATCAAGTCCCGAACTTGGTGATAGCACAAATATGTCGGAACTGCTGCCTCCAATCAGCGAATCTTGACCGTTGCCGCCTTTGAGCACGTTGTTTCCTTCGCCGCCGTAAACGCTGTCATCACCATCGTTGCCGTTCAGGCTGTCGTTGCCGCTGTCACCGTTTAAGAAGTCGTTGCCATTACCGCCATCGAGGGTATCGTTGCTGCTGCCGCCATCGAGACTGTCGTCGCCTTCGTTGCCCAAGAGGTTGTCGCTGCCGGCTTCCCCGGTTAGCAAATCGTTGCCGCAACCGCCGTCGAGGGTGTCGTTACCGGCACCTCCCAGCATCGTGTCGTCGTCGCATTCGCCGAACATCAAGTCGTCGCCGTTACCTCCTCCCATCAAGTCGTTGCCGCTGCCGCCGGCGAGGGTGTCGTCGCCGGAATCGCCTGTGAGGATGTCGTCGCCCGAGTCGCCGACAACCAAGTCATTACTCGCGCCGCCGTCCATCAGGTCAATTTCCTCGCCGCCGTAGAGGGTGTCTTCGCCGACTTCGCCTAACATCGTGTCTTGCCCTTGACTGCCAAACATCAAGTCGTTGCCACTACCTCCGAACAGTTTGTCGTCGTCGATGCTGCCGTCAATTTTGTCGTTGCCCGCGCCTCCTAATAATTGGTCGTTGCCCGTACCGCCGAACAGTTGGTCGTTGCCGGCGCCGCCGTCGATGCTGTCGTAGCCGGAACCGCCGTCGATTTTGTCTTCGCCTGCTTCTCCCAAAATCAGGTCGTCGTCTTCGTTGCCCCAAATGTTTTCGCTGCCAGCGCCACCGTAAATCGAGTCGTTGCCGGCTTGTGCCCAAATGTTGTCGTTGCCGTCGCTACCCAAAATCGAGTCTGCCCCGGAACCGCCGTCGATGTTGTCGTTGCCGACTTGTCCGAGGAGGGTGTCGGCTGCATCTCCGCCGTAGATTTGGTCGCTGCCACGGCCGCCGTCGATGAAATCGAGGTCTTCTCGGCCGTAGAGTTCGTCGTCGCCGTCGTTGCCCCACAGCGTGTCATTTCCGGTTCCGGCATCGAGGAAGTCGTTGTCGTCGTTACCTTCGAGGCTGTCGTTGCCAGCTTGACCGAAGATGCGATCGCGCCCTTCACCACCTGCTAAAGTATCGTTGTTCGCCCCGCCGTCGATGTAGTCGTCGCCGCTGTTGCCGTCGGCGATGTCGTTGCCGTCATTTCCGTAAATTCGATCGCGCCCTTGGCCTCCAGTTAAGCTATCATCGTCTGCGCCGCCTTCTAAGTAGTCGTCTCCATTGTTACCGGAGAGGGTATCTTTGCCGATTTGGCCGAAAAGTCGATCGGCCCCTTCGCCACCATCAAGGCTGTCATTGCCCGATTCCCCCCACAGTTGGTCGTCTCCGGTTTGTCCTAACAGCGTATCGTCGTTATCGCCACCCCACAGTTGGTCGTTATCGGCATTGCCTTCTAACAAGTCGTTGCCTTGGCGGCCGTATAATTTGTCACTGCCGTCATTGCCGGAGAGGGTGTCGTTTTCGGTACCGCCATCTACAAAATCGTCGCCTGTTCCGCCAGCTAGGGTATCATCGCCACCTTCCCCGTAGAGACTGTCGCTATTTTCGCCGCCGTCGAGTTGGTCGTTGCCGAAACCGCCGAACAGGGTATCCCTGCCGGATTCTCCCAGCAAGTTGTCAGCGTCGTCTCCTCCCCAAAGGGTGTCGCTATCGTCGCCGCCGAACAGGGTATCGAGGCCGGATTGACCGTAGAGGCGATCGCGCCCTTCGTTCCCCTGAAGCAAATCATTGCCGGAACCGCCGTCAACAATGTCGTCGCCCCGGTTGCCGATAACCGTATCATCACCGACTTGTCCGAACAGACTGTCGTTATTATCACCACCGTCGAGAATGTCGTTACCGTCGCCGCCTTCGAGGGTATCGTTTTCAGTACCGCCGTCGAGGGAGTCGTTACCTAATTCGCCGAAAAGTCGGTCTGTTCCTGAGTTGCCTTCCAGGATGTCATCGCCACCGAAGCCGTACAGAGTGTCGCTGTCAGCTTGACCGAGAAGGGTATCGTTACCGTCGCCTGCTAAAAGTGAGTCGTCGCCGAAACCGCCTTGCAATAAGTCGTTGCCAGCTTGACCGAACAGCGTATCTTTGTTATCGCCACCGTAGAGGCTGTCGTTGCCTTCGCCAGCATCAAGGATGTCATTGCCGTTTTCCCCAAACAAGTTGTCATCGCCGGCTTGGGCTGATAAAGTGTCATCGCCTTGACCACCCCAGAGATAGTCGTTGTCAATTCCTGCATCGAGAATGTCTTTGCCGTCGCCACCGTAGAGGGAATCGTTGCCTTCTGCTGCATCGAGGATGTCATCGCCGTTTTCCCCAAACAGGTAGTCGTTGCCAGCTTGGGCGGATAAAGTGTCATCATCTTGACCTCCCCACAGATAATCGTTGCCAATTCCGGCATTGAGAAAGTCTTTGCCATCGCCGCCGTAAAGGGAATCGTTGCCTTCCGCTGCATTCAGGATGTCATCGCCGTTTTCCCCAAACAGGTAGTCATCGCCAGCTTGGGCTGATAAAGTATCGTCGTCTTGACCACCCCAGAGGTAGTCGTTGCCAACTCCGGCATCGAGAATGTCTTTACCGTCGCCGCCGTAGAGACTGTCGTTGCCTTCTGCTGCGTTGAGTGAGTCGTTGCCCGCTTCGCCAAACAGTTTGTCGTCGCCTGCTTTGGCGTATAACGTGTCGTCGTCTTGACCTCCCCAAAGTTGGTCGTTGCCGATTCCAGCATCAAGAATGTCTTTGCCGTCGCCGCCGTAGAGGTTGTCGTTGCCTTCGGCTGCATCGAGGCTGTCGTCGCCCGCTTCGCCGTAGAGGTTGTCGTCGCCTTCTTTGCCGAGGAGGATGTCGGCATCGTCGCCGCCGTAAAGTTGGTCGTTGCCGAGGCCGGCATTTAGGGTGTCTTTGCCGCTACCGCCGTAGAGATAGTCGTTGCCAGTTCCGGCGTCTAGGGTGTCGTCGCCGGCATCGCCTGCGAGAGTGTCGTTGCCGGCTTCGCCGATGAGGGAGTCTTGGTCGTCGCCGCCGGAGAGTTGGTCGTCGCCGGTGCCGCCGTAGATGAGGTCGGTGTCTCCTTCTCCGTAGAGTTTGTCGTTTTCGCCTTCGCCGTAGATGGTGTCTTTGTCTTCGCCACCGTACACAAAGTCGTCGCCAGCGCCGCCGTAGAGTAAGTCTTTGCCTGTTTCGCCAAAAATTGTGTCGTTGCCGTAACCAGCGTCTCCGGCAACGGTGTCGTCATCGCTACCGGCGTAGATTAAGTCGTCGGCATCGCCACCTCGGATGTAGTCTTGACCGGCTTCACCGTATAGGGTGTCTCGGTCTTGGTTGCCGTAGATGCTGTCGCCGCCTTCGCCGCCGTAAATTAAGTCGTTGCCGAATTCGCCGTAGAGTTGGTCGTTGCCTCCGAGTCCGTCAATGCGATCGTCCCCAGCATCGCCAGTGATAACGTTAACGGTATCGTCGCCGGTAATATTATCGTCATGCCGAGAACCCGCGACGTTTTCAATGTCGGCAATTTTGTCTTGGTCTCCCCAGCCGTCGATAGCATCGCCTGTTTGTAAATTAACAGTAACGCCGTTGGGGTCGCGGCGGTAGCTGAGAATATCGATGCCTTCTCCGCCGTAAAATGAGTCATTGCCGGCATTGCCAATTAATAAATCGTTGCCTTCTAATGCCCAAATTCGGTTATCTTTTTCGTTGCCAATTAGGATGTCTTCAAAGCGAGTACCGATGATATCTTCTAAGTTTCTCAAAGCATCGGTAGTGCCAAAACCGTCTTTACCAGTACCAGCGGCAATTTCAAAATCTCGTTCGAGTTCCGTGTAGTATTCGCTGGGATTGACATCGGTGACGAATTCTTTGAAACGTTGGTTGGTGTTAGTTTCGTAGTCGCTATTTTCGTCAATATTAACGATAACGCCACTGGGGGAATTTCTGTAATTAACGAGATCGACTCCTTCTCCGCCGTCAATTAAATCATCGCCGATTTCTCCGATTAGCGAGTCATCGCCAGTACCGCCAAATAATTCGTCATTGCCAGCGTTGCCGTTGAGAGTGTCATCGCCTGCTTGGCCTAAAAGTACGTCATCATCGAAGCCGCCAAACAGGGTATCTTTGCCGTCACCACCGTCGATGTAGTCTTGGCCTTGACTGCCGAAAAGGTTGTCTTCGCCAGCTTGTCCGTAAATATCATCGTCGTCTGTTCCCCCATCAATAATGTCTTGGCCGTCGCCACCTTCCAGCCAGTCATTGTTTTCGTTACCTTGGATGACATCGTTGCCGGCTTGTCCGTAAATTCTGTCATCTCCGGTATTGCCGGAAAGCAAGTCTTGGCCGTTGCCGCCATCGATGAAATCGTCGTCGGCGTTGCCTTCTACCGTGTCGCTGCCGTCTTGTCCGTAGAGGATGTCGTTGCCTTCGTTGCCTTGGATGAAGTCGCGGCCGCTGCCACCTTCGGCGTAATCTTCGCCCGTGTTGCCTTGGATGATATCGTTGTCTGCGCGGCCGTAGAGTTTGTCATCCCCACTGCCTCCGATGAGGATATCGTTGTCGCTACCACCGTCGAGGATGTCGTCGCCATCTTCACCGAAAAGTTGGTCGCTGCCAGCTTCTCCGTAGAGTAAGTCGGCATTTAATCCACCGTAAAGTTGGTCTTGGTCTTCGCCACCATATAAAGAGTCGTTTCCGGCTTCTCCTTGTAACAAATCATCGCCTTCTTCGCCTCGTAAATCATCATTTCCAGCGCCGCCATTGAGGGTATCTTTGCCTGTTCCGCCGTAAAGAGAATCATTGTTTTCTTCTCCTTTTAAGTCATCATCTCCTTCTTCGCCATAAAGTTTGTCTTCACCTTGGCCGCCGTACAAGGAATCATTTTCGGTTCCGCCGTAGAGAGAGTCGTTGCCATTTTCTCCTCGGAGGTCATCGGCACCTTGTTCGCCGCGAAGTTCGTCTTCACCATCGCCACCGTAGAGGAAGTCGTTATCTTGACCGCCGTAGAGAGAGTCGTTGCCGTTTTCTCCTCTTAAATCGTCGCTGCCTTCATCACCTCGAAGGTCATCATTGTCATCGCTGCCGTAAGCTGTGTCATTACCAGTGCCACCGTAGAATTTGTCGTCTCCTTTTTGTCCCCAAAAAAGGTCGTTTCCGCCTTGACCGTAGAAGATATCGCTGTAGTCACCGCCAGTCATTTCATCAGCAAAATTTGATCCGCTGATGATTTCTATATTTCCAAGAGTGTCTACAGTTTTCTCGCCTTTTACAACAAAGCCATCTTCAACTTTGTAAACATCGGAATCACCAATTTTGTCTGCCCGAACTTTGATACCAATTGGACTGCCGGAGTAACTAGCAGTATCAGTTCCTCCTTTACCGTCCAAAAAGTCGAAGCCAGAGTCACCACTTAATTTATCGTTGCCATCTCCACCTTGTAGAACATCGTTGCGTAAGCCACCCTGAATATCACCATCTCCTTTGATCCAGTCATCATCATTGGTGGAACTCGTGGTAACTGAGCCTTTTGGAAAATAGAATCCTTTGGAGTGCAATTCATACACTGTGTCTTTGAAAAAAGTTTGAACTTCAGGACGGCTGAAATAATTTTCAATTAAGTGCGGCCCCCCAATGCCTCCTATGCTGGGGAGCATACTGAAAATCTTGCCAATTTTATCCCAGACAAATGGTTCTGAGTTAAATTGAAGTAAAGTCACTGGATCTCCGGGATTTCTAATGTTATTGTCGGAAATTGTTGCTACTTTGTATTTAGAAATTCCCCCAGCATATAAATAACTGGTTGGCGAACCCATTGCGAGAACACTTGTCCGAGGTAGAGGATTACCAGGAGCTCCCATATCAATAAGTCCATCTTCAAGAAAGAAATTTCCTTGAGAATGACCTAGTAAAATCAAAGAGTTATTTTGAAAGGGATTTTGTGTAGAGGATGAAAACCAGTCTTTTGCATCACTCGTCCAGTCACTATTGATATCTTTGAATTTACTCTCTGCATACCAGAATTGCTCTAAAGCTTCTTTTAAGTCAGCAGGCGCTGCTTCTATCAAACTATCGATTATATCAGTGATTTCTCCAAATCCTGGAATAAATCCAGCAACTTCTTTCAAAAACATTAATGCTTTAGCTGTGAAGTCATCATCTTTCACTAAATCAATGGGATTTTCTAATTGGGTGAAACTTTCAGCCAACTCAAAACCTGATTTAATGATTTCAAAAAAATCAGCAATATCCTTGATACCATCAAGTTCTTTTGCTAGATGAGTAACTTCTTCATCAGTAATATTTTTGCCATTTGCCAGAAGGTCATCATACTTTTTTTTAAGAGTTTTATGTTTTTTAGACTGTTCGAGAATTCCTGCAAAAGAAATTTTTGATAGGGCATAGTTGAACAAAAACTTTCCTACAAAAATTCCTGCATCTGCTAAATCATTCCCTGTGCTATCTGTAGTGTTGCGATATTTTCTATCTAAATCAATAGCACCTCGAAAAACTGAACTATTAGGGACTAAAAGGTTTCCCGAAAGTTTCCATAAATTATCAAATCCGTCTAAGTCTTGCTGAAATTTTTCAGAAGTAGTGCGAATACCATTAAGGTAAAAAAGTTTAATTTGTCCACCTTGTTCAATGAGTAGATCGTAAACTTTATCGAAATCAAATTGTTTAGGAGTAGCCATGATAATTGTCCTCGCGTGGTAGATACAATGTGTTCTGAAAATTGACAAAGCGATTCTATCGACAAGCCCGATCGCACTTCTGCACTCTCGAACTGTCGTATATTCGTCATTTACCCAAACTGAAGTCTCGCGAAGTGCGATCGCACTTCAACTCTGTTGTCGCAATTACCGGTTCAAATCAACTCAATAAATGCAACCGTGGAAATAGACTAAACCAACATCGGAAGAACCCCTTTCCCATATCCGTTGGGAATTTGGTTCGGATTTCGATCGGGAAGTTACGGGCGATGCGACTTTTGAATAAATCTCAACAAGTGCGATTAACTTCGTAATTTCCCTTCTGTTTATTTATCAGGGTGAGCTCAGTGGTTTTATGCAAAACTATCAAGTTTTTTTTGATAAAGTTTGGCAAACACTGGTGAAAGTACGGAACAACGGGTGTTTTTGGGATTTAAGGGCGATCGAATCACGCGCTTCCCCACAATCCGGCGGGGAATTCATTCCCCGCCTCATAGCCAAAGTCCTCTGAAAGAGGACTGGTAAATTCTTCAGTCGTCTTCAGACGACTTTCGCTTTGAGGCAGGGGTTTCAACCCCTGCCGGACTGCGGAATTACGAGATAGCCCGATTGCGCGATCGATCTGGTTGTGAACACCAAAGATCGATCGCCCCAACCGCCTAACTGTCCCTCGTACTTATCTATCGGGGTGAACTCAGTAGTTTTATGCAAAAATCTCAAGTTTTTTTTGATAAAGTTTGGCAAACACTGGTGAAAGTACGGAACAACGGGTGTTTTCGGGATTTCAGGGCGATCGAATCACGCGCTTCCCCACAATCCGGCGGGGAATGAATTCCCCGCCTCATAGCCAAAGTCCTCTGAAAGAGGACTGGTAAATTCTTCAGTCGTCTTCAGACGACTTTCGCTTTGAGGCAGGGGTTTCAACCCCTGCCGGACTGCGGAATTACGAGATAGCCCGATTGCGCGATCGATCTGGTTGTGAACACCAAAGATCGATCGCCCCTCAAGCGTTTTTGTTGTTCCTATTTACTTATCGGGGTGAGCTCAGTAGTTTTATGCAAAACTCTCAAGTTGTTTTGGTCGAGTTTGGCAAACACTGGTGAAAGTACGGAACAACGGGTGTTTTCGGGATTTAAGGGCGATCGGTGTTACGCACTGGTGGTCAGAAACCGGGTTTTTCGCAGAATACTTCGTTACAAACCTGCATAAATCGCAAAAACCCGGTTTCTTTGGTTTTGATGCGTCTTAACAAAGATTCACATCTAATTTAACAGCCCAATCCACCGCACAGCATGACTTTCAAGCATCCGCTCAAAAAACTTTCAGAATTTCGCATAAATTCCTCCAACTTACTCTGATAAGTAAATGTAGGAACAAAGTTGCGGCCGCACTGAACTATGAATGATGAGTATATCCCCTCCGAGGGGGAAGACCACCCATCCGAGAACCAAACCGATGCTGTTGAGGGTGAGGGAGAATCGAAATTATCCCACAGACAGCTTCTATATCAAGAGCTCGATCGGCTTGTTAGCGAAATTTGCCAGCATCCGCCCGGTTTGAAGCGCAGCCGTTTGTTGCACCAGCTTCTGACTAAGATGAAAAACTCGGGCCTGATCTGGAAGGAAAATCTACCTTACTATGAAGATGCTTTGCAAGAACAGTGGGAGTTTTTCTGTAGCAATTTGTGCGAATCCCGCACTGGAACTCAGTACGATCGCACTCGCGGCAATGTCATTACTTGGTTCAATTATTATTTCAAGCGGCGGCTGCAAAATTGGGCTTTGAAGGTAGATAGAGAAAATAACAGGAGAGACGATCGAGAACAAATTTTAGAAGACGGAACGCCGATCGATCGAATCGATATTTTACCCGATCGCGATCGCACTCACCTTCTCGAAACATCTCAGCTTTTTACAGAACTTCAAGCCTGGATTGATACCGATCCCGATCGGGTGTTGAGCAAACACGTTAGAGGGCGGCCCGATATAACTTGTCAAGTTGTATTAAAAGGCTTATCATCTGGCAAAAGTTTCACCTTATTAGCAGCAGAACTTTCCTGCTCGTATTCTACCCTGTATGCCTTTCACCGAGTTCAATGTCGCCCTCACTTGCAAACATTTCGCGAAAATTACGAATCTTAATCATCAAAGGAGTTAACAATGACACAAAGTAACAGTATCGAAAACCAATCCTTGCCAATGCCAATTACCCAAAAGGCAATTCGTTCAGCACGGCAATTTGCTTCCGAACAGCGCCATCCGCACAAAAAAGAACAAGTTTATCTCAACACTTTGGCTGTGTTGGCCGTCCGCGATTACTTGACACTTTTAGGTATTGAAACTGATTTAACTAACTGCGATAGCTGGAATCCAGTTGTTCGCTTGTTGGAAAATGTGGCTGATTTATATATCAAAACTTTAGGAAAAATTGAATGCCGTCCGTTAATAAATTTGCCTAAACATGAAGAAAATAATCGCATCGATTCGCCGCAAAACCTATCGCATACTTGTCACGTTCCCCCGGAAGCAAGGGAGGAACGCATCGGTTATCTGGTAGTAGATATTGATGAGGATGAAAAGGAAGCAAGATTGCTGGGATTTTCCCCAACTGCGGGGACGGGGGAATTAGTATTGAGCGAGTTGCATTCCCTGGATGACTTCTTGATCCACCTCGAACATATATCTGAATCTCAAGTCAATCTGCGTCTGTGGTTGGAGAATGTATTTACATCTAATTGGGAGTCTGTTGAATCAATCTTCAATCTGCTGCCTTCGACTTCCCCTGTGGAAATTGAAAATCCGGTTAAAACTAATTTAGGCAATTGGTTGAAAAATATTGCCGAAAAAGGTTGGCAGAAAATTGAGCAAGGTAAAGACAATTTAGAAAACCTAATTTTTCCTGAAGAAAACCCCAATTTTGCATTGCGAGGAGGTGGAAATTTGAGAAGAGAATCTGCCTTGCAGGGGCGTCAAAGCAGCATCAATAGGTTTCCCGAAGCTGATGTGACGCGGGCTAAGTTGATTGACTTGGGAATGCGTTTCGGAAGGACGAGTGTTGCTTTGTTGGTTGCTATTGCTGAAGAGGACGATCGCACTCTCAGAGTTCACGTCCAACTCCATCCGGCGATCGGAGAACCTTACCTCCCAGTCAATATTAAACTGTCGTTAATATCCGACACCGGAGAAAATCTACACGAGGTAGAATCAACGGTTCAGAACTTGTGCATTTTGCTGAACGATTTTCACGTAGATCCAGACGAGAGCTTTAGTATTCGAGTAACTTTAGATGATTTAAGCATCACAGAAACTTTTGTGGTATGATTTTGTTATTAACTTTACCCGTATCTAATTTATGAGCTTAAGAATTATCTTGGCTTTAGGGTTCGGCAGTTTAAAAGACGGCTTTCCTCACATCGTAGCGGAGATTAAACAAAGCGGAATAACAGTTTATAAATTTGAAGGAAGTTTGCCGCCAGCACCCGAAGTTGAGAAGCTGCACGCAAGGTGGAAAATTATTTGCGGTGCGGTGATATCTACCCGAACCGCTTCTGGGATTAAAATCAAGCAAACAGGAATAACAAATATTTCTGAAGACAACCCTGGTGCTATATATCGAGGTTTGAATGAAGCCATGAGCCGATGGCTGGCTAGTGAGGATTTTTACACGGGAATTGAGCGAAATCTGAGAAAAGAGCTTCGCGAAAGCGGCGGCAGCTCTGCATCATTTGAAGTATTTATAGAAAGTAAGGATGCGGATATTTGGGAGTTGCCTTGGGATGCGTGGAAATTTCGCGAATATTACAGCAATTCTGAAATAATTCAAAGTACGTCCCAGTATAGAAAATTTCCCAAAAAGGCCACCTCAGCAGGAATTCCTCTGTCTTCCAGAGGTAGAATTTTATGCGTGTGGGGTAACAGCCAGGGAATTGATCTTAAAAAAGATAAGAAAAGTATCAAAAAGTCGGTGGGCGATCGCTGTAAGAAGTTAAAATTTCTCAGACATCCAAAACCTGAAGAGTTGCGCGCGCATCTTGAGGATGAAAAAAACTGGCAAATTTTATATTACGGGGGACACGGCAACAGGAATGCTACCCACGGGTGGCTGCACATCAATCAGACGGATATCGACAATACTGTAACAGTAGACTATTTAAAAAAGGGCTTGGAAAAATCGATTTTTAAAGGCTTGGAGTTGCTAATTTTAAATTCCTGTTCCAGCCTGGGATTGGCAGCAGATTTAGTGGCTGGAGGTCTGCCTTTACCGTCAACTATCGTGATGCGCGCGCCCATACCAGATGCGATCGCTCACTATTTTGTCAAGTCTTTGTTCAGATATTTAGGCGAAGAAGATCCTTTGTTTTTAGCAGTGCGAAAAGCTAAGGATGATTTGCGCCGATGGGAGTCTGACTTTCCCGGCGCTAGCGCGATACCGGTGCTGTGTCAGCAGCCGACTTTTGAGGGATTGACTTTACCTTGGATTTTGGGTACAAGGAAGTATACTTCGCAACCGCATAGCGCGAAGCAAAATCCATCAATTATAAATAACTATGCTAATTTAAGCAGTAGTCTGTCTTTTTTGAGGCTTTTTACCTTTTTTGACCGCTGGACATCGTTTTCTTTTATCTCTATTTTTATATCTAATTTGATGCGCCGCTTCGGAATCGGTTTAGCTATTACCGCTAGCAGTTATATGTTAATGGGCCCGATACTTGCCCCAGTTGCCAATCAAATTGGCATGGAAAACCACCGTCATAATAAACCTTTAATCGCTAAAGCATACTACAGATTAGCAACTTTAATTAACATAAATTATGCACAGCCTTATTATAATTTATCTATATTGTGCGATCAATTAAATGAGGATGAATGTGCGTCTAACGCCATGCAAAACGCAGTGTGGCGGGGACTTCCTGATGCTTACGCTCAAAGATCGCGATCGCTCCTGCTCGATAATAAACACGAAGAAGCTTTAAAAGCGATCGCTCTTTGTTTGGCAAACACTCAACACGACGGAGTAAAATCCGCTTGTTTTAAAAATCGGGGCTGGGCGCGGTTTAAACAAAAGCAATATGACGCTGCTGAAGCAGATTTAAGAATAGCAATCGGATTCAGAGGCGACAGCCCGGAAGCTCAATGTCTTTTAGCAGAGGTTCTCGAAATTAAAGGTAAGTCGCAAGCAGCCTTAGAAGCCTGGAAGCAGGCGCTTAAATATTCAGATTACCGCGTACCGAAACAAGATGAATGTATGCGAATTGCCCAGCAACGTTTACAAGCAAAAGGAAATATCAAATGAAAATCAGGGTTGCTGTTTTTATAGCATTAAGTTCGATCGCAACTACCGCACTAGCAGCCAGTAACAGAATCTCGAACGGACTGATTATCCATACTAGCGGAGAAGTTGCGATCGAGCGCCAAAACGGGCTAATTGTCCGCCCTGCTAGCGGTACGCCGATTTATCCGGGAGACAAATTGCGAACAGCACAAAACGGACAAGTTATGCTGCAATGTGCAGATTTGGGAATAAAGTCGATCGCAGCGGGTGAAAATCAATTGAATAGCTGTTTGTTAGCCAAAGAAGAGTCTAAATCTGATTGCAGTCGCGACTTGATTAAATGTCCCGATCGCGGCGACGATAAAATTAGCTGGAATAGCGCGCCAATTCCTTATATTATCAGTCCGCGGCGCACAAAATTGCTCGACAGCAAGCCTATTTTGCGGTGGAATCCGGTTGCTGGTGCGACTAGCTATAAGTTGAGCCTCCGCGAAAATGGAGCGAAATTAAACTGGGAAATGACTGTTAGCGGTACTGAGGCTGTGTATCCGGGGGAACCGGCGCTGAAACCGGGTGTTAGATACCGATTGATTGTCGAGGCGAATACGGGCGTTTCTTCAGAAAGTGCTGCGGGAGAAGGAGATACAGAGTTTGGGTTGCTGGATGAGAAGCAAGTTGATGCTGTTAAGGATGCGGTTGGGGCGATCGACAAACAAGTACCTAACGAAAACGCTAAAAAATTAGCAATTTCTAGCGTTTATCTTAACACAAACTTGATTGCCGAAGCAAGAGAAATTTTAGAAAGTTTACAAGCAACAGGCGTGGAAACACCGCCCATTTATCGCACGTTGGGCGATTTGTATCTGGAAAAGCTACAACTGGTTCCCCAGGCTGAAGTCTACTATTCCAAGGTGATTAATACGGCGAAACCTGACGATATTGAGGAGTTGACAGCCGCTAGATACGGATTGGGGCAAGTTCATTCAGCGATGAGAAATAATCTGGAAGCTATGAAATATTTGCGAATGGCAAAAGATGGATATACAACTTTGGGAGATTTGCCGATGGTGGAAAAAATTGATAAACAATTGCGGGATTTGCAAAGGAGGGAACAGAGGAAATAGTAACGGGTTGTGACGTTAATTCCGGCAGGAATTGTGACGTTAATTCCGGCAGGGGTTGTGACGTTAATTCCGGCAGGGGTTGTGACGTTAATTCCGGCAGGGAATGAATTCCCTGCCTCAAAGCAAAAGTCCACTGAAGTGGACTGATACCATAGTCTTGGACACACAGCAGCGTAATTCTGTCATTCTGAGTGAAACGAAGAATCTCAGACTTTTGCCACACCATTACCATGCGTCCAAGACTGTATCAAACTTTTTTCTACAGTCCTCTGAAGAGGACTTTCGCTATTAGCCAGGGAATTCATTCCCTGGCGGATTGGCGGACTTTGGGACTATCAGAGGGCGCTGGCGGACTTTCGCAATTATCAGAGTGAAATTGATATCATCTACTAACAAAACCATGAAATTAACACACAAAAAACCCCGCTTTTTCCTAACATTGTTCTCCTTCACCGCCTTAACAATGTGGGAAATAGGACTTTTTCCCCCATCCCAAACAGCCACAGCCCAAATTACCCCTGCAACCGACGGAACCAATACTCAAATTACTCCCAGCGGCAACCAATTCAACATCAACGGCGGCCAACAATCCGGTGACGGCACAAATCTATTTCACAGTTTCCAACAATTTGGTTTAACTCAAGGGCAAACTGCCAATTTTATATCTAATCCCAATATTCGGAATATTTTAGGGCGAGTTGTCGGCGGCGATGCTTCGCTGATTAACGGATTAATTCAAATAACTGGCGGCAATTCCAATTTATTTTTAATGAATCCGGCGGGGATTGTTTTCGGTGCCAATTCTAGTTTGAACGTGCCTGCTGCTTTCACTGCGACTACTGCGACGGGCATCGGTTTTGGCAATAACTGGTTTAGTGCGGGTGGTACGAATAATTATGCTTTATTAGTCGGAAATCCTAATAGTTTTGCTTTTACAAATACGCAACCGGGAGGAATTATCAATTTCGGCAATTTGGCTGTGGGACAAGGGCAAAATTTAACTTTGTTGGGCGGCACGGTTTTGAGTACGGGACAACTTTCTGCACCGGGAGGAAATATTATGGTTGCGGCGGTTCCCGGCGAGAGTTTAGTCAGAATTAGTCAACCGGGAAATCTGTTGAGTTTGGAGATTCAGCCGCAATCTGTCGCGGGGAGTTTGCCTCAAAATTGGGTGTTGCCAGTTGCATCTTTGCCGCAGTTGTTGGCTGGTGGCGGGGGAAGTGCCACGGGGGTGACAGTTAACGCTCAAGGGCAAATAGAATTAACGGGTTCTGGTTTGCAGGTAGAGAATGGAGATGTCGCTGCTAAAGGTGTAAATGCGGACACTGCAACGCTGTCAGCTAATCGCAATTTGACATTATTTGAAAGTCTGTTGCGTACAACTGGCGATTTAAATTTGCTGGCTGACAATACAGTGCGGGTGCGCGATAGTGTGGCAAATCCGTTTGTGGCTAATGCTGGCGGAAATCTCTACATTCAGGGAAATCAAAGTATCGATATTTTGGCGCTGAATCATCTTTCGCAAACGCCTTTTGTCAGCGGCGGAAATTTGACTTTAGTGAGTGATGGCATCATATCTACAGATTCTCATTTTAGGAGCGGGAATAACACCTCGATTGTTGATTTATCTGGTAATCCTGCGAATTTTATTAGTCTGTACGATCCTCCATTTATACAATCTGGTGATTATATTGTTGGGGGTTACACGGGTTCATCTATTAAGATAGATACGACTTCGGGTACTGGAAATATTACTTTTACTGGAGATATCATAATTACGAGTCCAGATGCAACTTTGGCTGGTGCTACTACGGGTGATGAATTTATATTGGGTACTTCGCGATCGGTAATTTTGCGATCGGGTGGCAACATTCAAGTAGTTGGAAAAATTGATACTTATGTAAGTAATTCCAATAACGTAGGCCCTGTAATTATGCAAGCTACAGGCAACATTCAAACTGACCTGATTGTGGCCGACGCTTTTGGGGGTAATGCTGGTTATATATCTTTGACTGCTGGGGGCAACATTTCTACAGGTAGACTTACTACTATAAATACAAATGCCCTTGGCAGTGGCGGTGATATTACTGTGAATGCAGGTGGCAGCATTACTACTGCCGATATACATTCTTTCGCGTCCAGTGGAGCGGGTGATATTACTCTCAAAGCAAAAGACGATATTACTTTAGACTGTGCTTCCCCTAGTTTTTGCATAGAGAGTTTTGCAGGAGGTGTTCCGGGCCTAATACCTACTGGCAGTAGTGGTAATGTTACCATCATCAGCGAACAGGGAGCTATTATTTTTCCTCCAAGCGGAGTACATATAACAACTGGAAACAACGATTCCCCCAGCAGTCCTGGTTCTGTAACGTTACAGGCAAATCGTAACATTAACCTAGATATTATAGGTTCAAATAGTACAGGTGCATCGAAAGCAGATAGTCCAAATATCAATATTACGAGCGTAAATGGCAATATTCAGCTTGGCGACATCAATAATTCTTCAGATGGCGGTAATGGTGGCAGGATTACTATTTCTACCAGTGGAAATATTAAAACAGGCGACATATTAAACTATGGGAAATTGCAAGGCGGAATTGTTGATTTTACTAGCACGAATGGCAGCATCACTACAGGGAAAATAAATGCAACCAGCTCTCAGGATTCAGGAAATGATACGATTTTTCTACCGGAAAATGGTGGGTCAATTACTTTGAGTGCCGATCGCAATATTACGACTGGCAATCTCAATGTAGCGGCGAATCAAGACGGTGGCCCGATCGCACTTACGAGCACTGCCGGTTCCATAAATACCGGAACGATTGATACCACGGGCGCGAACGCGGCTGGAAATATTACCATTCAAGCCAGCACCGGCATCACAACACCGACAACAGGAACCGCGATCGCGGGTACTTCTAGTAACGGCAACGGTAGCAATGTTACTTTATCTACTGCCAGCGGTGACATTAATATAGGCGATGTATTAGTATCGGGAATACAGGGTGGAAGTCTTAAATTTACTAATAGCAGTGGCAATATCAGTACAGGTCAGCTATTGACAAGTTATGACGGTTCATCTCCCGATCTTAAAACTAATATAGGCGGCAATGTTAATATAAATGCTGGGGGAAATATTACTACCAGCGACATCCGGGCGATCGGCAATCAAGACGGCGGCTCAATCACATTTAAAAGCGGTGGGGCGATCGATACTACTGGCGGAATCATCAATGCGATCGGCGGTAACAGCGGCGGCAATATTTCCCTCGAAGCTGGAACCAACATCAGTACGGCAGGAATTGGTAGCGCCCTATTATTAAGCGGATTCGACGCCAATAGTGGCAATCTTAGCATTAAAAGCGGCGGTAATATCAACACAACAGCAGGCCCAATTATTACCGCTGCGGCAAATGGTAAGGGCGGAGATGTCACCATAAATGCTCAAGGAACAGTTTCAACCTCGGATATTAATTCCCGCACTTTCGCTCCCAGTATTACTGTGACTGGCGGCAATATTGATATCAAGGCAAATGACTCTATTACTGCCAGTGGCAAAATTGAAACTAACCGCAATAACATTACTTTTAACGCTCCGGTAACATTAGGTAATGACCTGTCGGTCAAAATTTTAGATACAGGCGATATTACTTTTAAGTCTACTGTTGACGGGCCTTACAGTCTGACTGTTCAACCCGATGCGGGAAGTGTTGATTTTGGCGATGCTGTTGGCAGCCTCAATCCCCTCAACAGCGTCAGTATTCAAGACGATATCCCCAAAAATCCCGGTGCAATTAACATTATTACTACGAATAATATTACCGCTCAAAAAATTACCTCACCCGCCGGAATTTCTTTGTTTAGTGAGAACGGAGAAATCACAACAAAAAATCTCGATGCGACTTCCCCTAACAATGGCGGTAATATCATTTTGAGCGCTGGAACTAATATTACTGCGGGCGATATCAATACCTCGTCTGCTGGTAATGGCGGCAGTATCTTGCTCGACGCTAACGGCAATATTAATGCTGGAAAAGTTGACTCTTCTGCTAAGGGGAATGCGGGCGATATTATCGCGATTAACCGCAGCACGACCGGCAATATTGTTGTCAGTCAAATTGATGCTCAGAGTCAGGACACGGGTACGGGCGGAAATGTTTCGATTGTGACTGAAAGCTTTTTTCGATCGCTCAATTCCTTCACAGACAGAAACGGCATCAATGCTAGCATTTCTACGGCTGGAAGTCCTGGAGATGCTAACGGCGGTACAATAATTATCCGCCACGGAGGCAAGGGAATCACGCCTTTTATTGTCGGCAATTCCCAGACAAATGGAACGGCGGGTGCACTTACTAGGGGCAATAGCGAGCCCATACAAACAATTTTGCCCGATCGCGAATATCCCTATACTCACACACAAGATCGCAATCTCGCGCAAAATCGCGATCGCATTCAAATTATCTCCGTGCCGCCGCCAATAGTTGCACCGACACCAGCAGCTACTCCAACACCAGCAGCGACTCCCACGCCTGCACCGACACCCGCAGCTACTCCAACCCCCGCACCCACACCAGCAGCGACTCCCACGCCTGCACCCACACCAGCAGCGACTCCCACGCCCGCACCCACACCAGCAGCGACTCCCACGCCCGCACCCACACCCGCAGCGACTCCCGCGCCTTCCCCAACACCGACTCCAGCGCCCGCAAGCACACCCTCACGGCAACTCCCAGCGCGTTTACCCGTCGCACCTTCGGCAACACCCGAAAGCTCGATCGCACCTTCGGCAACACCCGAAAGCTCGATCGCACCTTTCCCAATTCCCCAAATATTTATCGCACCTGCCCCAACTCCCGAAACTTCGATCGCGCCTTCGGCAACACCCGATCCGATACCTGGTTTTCCCATCGACTTCCGACTACCTGAAGTGCCCGGTTTATTCGTACTGCCACCCCGCGCGCGCCCCACACAGCCCTCGACGCCCACAACCCCAAACGCTGCTGCCCGCATAGCTTCTACACCTACCCTTCCCTCTGTTTCCCAAATCCTCTCCTCCCTCGCCGCTCAACCTGCGATCGCCCCGCAACCTTCAAACGCGCCAAATCCTGCTTTCACAGCCCCTCTTGTCTCTGTAACCCAGCCTGTAACTCAAATTCAGCCAGCACCTGCAAGTGCGATCGTTCCCGCGCCTGCAAGTGCGATCGTTCCCGCGCCTGCAAGTGCGATCGTTCCCGCGCCCGCTGTCAGCCCGAGCCAAACTCCCCAACGGCAGTTAGCTTTTTTAATTGGCGATTTATTGGGTGCTGAAACCTCGATCGAGCAAAATCCTGAAACGGGAAATACCGAATTAGATTGGAAGCGTAACAACGAAACAATTATCTCCCTAGAACTTCCTTACACCCCGTCAGTTAACACCATTGCCGGAGCCGAAGCAGAGAGGCAGATTTTTACACAGACATCTACTGACAATTTAACTGTTTCAGTCGCAGAAACTCCGCCGGAAATAATCGCTCAAACTCCTAGTTTACCGATTGCTAATTCTGAACCATTTGATTTCAATGTTTCCGATCTTTGGGAGAGAATAGCTTCAATAAATACAGCGCCAGTTCAAGATTCACCGACTATTACTCCAGCGCCCGCACCAATTCCAGCCCCCGCACCAACTCCCGAACCAACTCCAGCGCCCGCACCAACTCCAGCCCCAACTCCAACTCCCGAATCAACTCCCACTCCCCCTCCGATCGCAGAAAATCCCCCACCCGCAGATATCCCAAATCTCTTTCCCTCAGAAATTAGCCGATCGCTCGTCGAACAAACTTTAGATCGAGGCAATGCTAACGATGCTGTTGCTCTAATTGACCAACTCTTTGAACAAGACTACGAAAGTTATTATGGGGAAAATTTCACGGATAAAAAAATCAACGTTCAATATCTGAGAGAAACTTTGAAAACAATTAAGGAGGAAACCGGGAAGCAAGCTGTAATTGTTTACGCTATCGTCCGGCTCGAAGAATTATCCCTAGTGTTAGTAGTTCCAGACGGCCCTCCGATTCTCAGAAATATTCCTGTCACTAGCGCAGTTTTGCTCGAAAAAGTGACCGAATTTAATCGATATTTGGGTCGCTCGAATGATTCGCCAAAGGAAGAATATTTGCCCGTAGCTCAGCAACTTTACCAGTGGTTAATTGCGCCGATTAGTTCAAATTTAGAAGCATTAAATATAGATACGCTAGTGTTTTCCTTTGATGCCGGTTTGCGCCAACTACCGCTAGCAGGTTTGCACGACGGCAAGCAATTTCTAGTAGAAAAGTACAGCCTCGGCTCAATTCCCAGTGTCAGCTTGAGTAACACAAAGTATCAAAGTTTGAAAAACGCTCAAGTTTTAGCAATGGGTGCTTCCGAATTTCCACACACTGATAAACTTCCTTTGCCTGCAGTGCCGATCGAATTATCTGCGATCGCCGGTATCAGAAGCGACAGGAAAAATCAAGCGGGATTCAGCAGAAATGAAAGTTTTCTCAATGCTGCTGCCGAATTGCCGTTGTGGCGGGGACGGTCTTTTCTCAACGAAAACTTTACCCTAGAAAATCTCAGCAAACAGCGACAGCAACAGGCATTTGACATTGTTCACTTTGCTACTCACGCTAGCTTTCCGCAAAATCAAAACGGACGCAAGGAAGCTGAGATTCATTTGTGGAACCGTTCTTTGGCGCTGGATGAATTTAGGTCGGCGAAGTGGTACCATCCCCGACAAGTAGAGTTATTAGTGCTGAGTGCCTGCCAAACTGCGATCGGGGACAATACAGCAGAAATGGGATTTGCTGGACTGGCCGTCCGCAGCGGTGTAAAATCAGCTTTGGCTAGTTTGTGGAAAGTTAAGGATATCGGCACTTTGGCGTTGATGACCGAGTTTTACGGCAATTTGCGATCGGAAAACATCAAAGCTGAAGCCCTCAGAAAAGCTCAACTGGCAATGATCCGCAAACAAATTGTAGTAAAAGACGGTCAATTGCGGGGAACTCAAGGCGCGATCGACATTAATCAAGCCACACAAGCAGCAAATGCAGATTTCACACACCCGAACTTTTGGGCTGGATTCACAATAATTGGCAGTCCTTGGTAATAGGCGATATCTGTAAGGAAACAACACAGCGCCGTGTCGGATGCCATATCTGTACGAAAACAACACGGCGTCCCGTGCGGCGCCCAGAGTAATGACGACTACTATCTTTGGGTTTTCCTGTTAAGCGAGATATCAAAGCTTTGCGGGTAATTTCAGTGCCAGCAACTGTACTTTTAAACCAGTACCGATGGCTGCGGTTGATGCGATCGGGCGGCGTGCCGTTGCAGCAGGCGATAATTTACCCTGATAAATTGTAAGCTTCGACAAGCTATATGCGGCTGTAGCTGCGGTTAATGCCAACTAGCAGCGACAAGTGTTTGCTGGCCTTCATGCTGATTGTACTGGGATCTTGACTGATGCTGTGCAATAATCGAAAGTTCATATCTTCCTATCGGGAGATGCTTTCCGTTAAGGCATCTGCTTTTAATTCTAGGTTTTGTTTTGCTTGCGATCGCATAATTTTAGCTGCATGAAAACTGGCCAAGATATCGCTACAAGCATCGGCCCCACCCCCAAGATCGCACCGATTGTCATCTGGAATTCCAAACTTAGGAAAAATCATGTTTTCATAACATGAAATTTTTTGTACGCGCAATCGTTTGATACATACCGCGAAGCTGCTGCTACTGCTTAGGACTCAAGGTTTGCACGATATAGACCGATCGACTTTGAGTATTCCTTCGATCTTTAATAGGGTCATTTGATAATTTGCTGCTGAAGCTTTGTTACGGTAATTACTTAGACGGGAATTGGGCAGGAACGCTACATATACTCTGCCCCGCAGTGGCAGTGTCTTTTCGGAACTTTTTGGCAGCGATCGCCTTTTATTGACATCTTTAAAACTCAGGCAGCTAATTAAATTTATATCGGTGAAACTCTATGTTCTGCAGCACGATTGGGACATCTATTTTTTAAAACAGCAGACGCATCAACCAGGTTTTTTCAGGAACACACGAAAACTGATGGCGAGGGAGATAGCTTGAAAAATTGGCTTTCTCCCCTCATTCGCACGTCCACGGCGGTGATTCGCGCGATCGCGCCCCTGCTGCTATCTTAGAAAAACGCCATCTCAGAATCTTGACCAAATAGGATATTGTGTCAATCAATACGACAGCACAGTTACCAAAAAACCACAGCTACTAATTAGTATTTCTATCTGTGATATCTATCGGCAGTCAACATTCTTAAGGTAAGAATTTGCCTTTTGAATCCAGTATAAAATTTTGCCAAACTACTGCATATTGTTGCCAATGCTACTTTTATTCCCACATGAAAAGTATGCTGATATTCGGTTTCCCGTACATCCTTGCCGATTGAATAGCAAATGATGTTATCTTGAACAGAGTGTGTTGTCTAGCTTGGTGTTTGTCGCGAAAAAAGCTCCGATTTGATGAGGGATCTATCTTCAGGAGGAACTTTCGCTTACCTGCAAATTATCCCTAGAGGAACTGTTTCTGGCTCACATCAATCCTTATTATCAATGCAACGACATTGAAGTTTTGGCAGATAGATATTGGGGTGTTGCGAACAGTCGATCGGTTGGATTATATGTAAACACCAGGAAAGCGGTAATTAATATTTCACCCGCCCCTCTTTCCTTTTGGACTCTAACATCAGCGCTGGTAGCAGCGGCGAAAGCGAGTTAAAGTCGTCAGCGGGACTTAAAAATGAAAATCACCTTTGTTCTTCCTACTCTGTCTCTAACTGGTGGAATCCGAGTAATATCTATTTTCGCAGAACTTTTGAGAAAGCGAGGACACTCCGTGTTCGTTATCTCTGTAGCCCCTCCCCAGCCGAGTATGCGCCAGCAAGTCAAGTCGCTGCTGCGGGGAGGGGGCTGGATTTCCCCACCTGAAAACGAACCCTCATTTTTCGATAACTTAGGTGTAGAACACAAAATTACCGATCGCTACCGCCCCGTAGAAGACAAAGATGTACCTGACGCTGACGTAGTAGTTGCCACCTGGTGGGAAACCGCCGAGTGGGTAGCCAAACTCTCTCCTAGCAAAGGAGCAAAAGCTTATTTTATCCAGCACCACGAAATTTTTGACTATCTACCTCAAGGAAGAGTAGAAGCAACTTGGATGCTGCCCATGCACAAAATTACGATCTCTCAGTGGTTAGTTGACCTAGCTCGGACTAAATACGGCGATCGCCAAGTTTCCTTAGCTCCTCCTGCTGTGGACACGAAGCAATTTTACGCCCCTCCTCGCAACAAACAATCGGTTCCTACAGTTGGCTTGATGTACTCTAGAATCTACTGGAAAGGAACCGACATCGCCCTCAAAGCTTTTTCCCTAGCGGAAGAAAAGATCCCCAACCTGCGTCTGGTTGCCTTCGGTACAGAGGCCCCATCCTCGGAATTGCCGTTACCGGCCAATGCCGAGTATGTAATTAAACCCGACCAAGACAAAATCAAAGACTATTACAGCAAATGCGATGCTTGGCTGCTGGCGAGCCGCTCAGAAGGTTTCGGCTTGCCAATTATTGAAGCGATGGCGTGCCGCACTCCCGTCATCAGTACCCCGGCAGGTGCGGCTCCTGAAATTTTGAGCGGCGGTACTGGCATACTTGTAAGACCAGAAGATCCAGAAGAAATGGCAAAAGCCATAGAGTCTATGTGTCAGATGCCAAATTCCAAGTGGCAAGCCATGTCCGAAGCAGCCTATGCCAAGGTGAACAGTTATACTTGGGAAGATGCCACGGATCATTTTGAAGCGGCATTGAAAGTTGCTGTAGACAAATCTAAAGACCGCAGCGTTAACATAGATTCCTCTTCTCCCTACTATGTGGACGACTGTGTGGAGGAAAAAATTCCGGTTGGATGCTAAGTGCCCCGCCGCCATTTGAAATTAGGTGCTGCGGGCGTTTTTGGTGCGAGATTCTGGGGAGAAACTCTATATCGTTTGGTGGGGTTTTTCTCCCACAACTAAAATCGCCCGTGTCCTATTTTCTACGCAGCAGTCTCGACACGAGTTCCGATCGCAGCGACGAGGGAATACAGGTTATAAATCGATCTGCCTGCCAAAATCTCAACCAGAGTTCAACCGAGGTTTTAAGGCTGGCTCCGTTACAGGTTAAACTTGTCTTGTCATCAAACACCTGCCAATTTGTAACTGGGAAAAGTCCCTGACGACAAAGTTAAGATCGGCTCGACGATCGAGTTACGATACGCCTCCTGCAGATATCTGCACCCTGCAGAAAAGCCAAACAGAGACTGGTAAGTGCGAACTTGCTGTTATGGAGGAGTTTTAACCAGTATCAATCTTCAGCATCTATTAATTTTGTCCTTCCTACCCTGAGTCTTACAGGTGGTATGAGGGTACTGAGTATAATAAGGAACCTACTCAAGACCAACTAAAAGAATTTTACAGCAAATGCGATGCTTGGCTGTTTTCCAGCAGATCCGAAGGCTTCGGCTTGCCAATTTTAGAAGCTATGGCTTGTGGCACTCCAGTCACCGGCACTCTTGCTGGTGCGGATCGGGAACTGCTTGCTGGCTGGGGTGGCATACTTGTTAAGCTAGAAGACCCGGAGGATATGGCAAAAGCGATCGGGCAGATTTGTCAGTTGCCTGATGCCGAATGGCGCGCCATGTCCGAGGCAGCTTAGAGACGGTAATAAATTATACTTGGGAGGATGCAACTAATCTCTTCGAGGCGGCACTGTACGCTGCATTGGAAGGTCAAGCACAATTAACGCACAAGACGTAAAATTGAGGTTGATTTAAAAGATTGGGGTGGGGCGATCGTTTAAGCGAAAATTTTTATCGGGCAATTTGAGTTGTCTTTCTATAATTTTACTGCCAAAAAAGACCTATGGTTGCATTAATCCCACTGGCTATGTTCGGCTTTATTCCAGTCGTTTTTTACCTGTTTGTGAGGTTTCCGGCTCAGCGGGCGGTAATTATAAGTTTTGTAGCAGCGTGGCTTTTTTTACCGCAAGCTTCTTATCCCATCCCCTCATTGCCACCGTATACCAAAATCTCGGCAGCTTGCTACGGCATTTTGCTGGGGACTCTGATCTACGATACTGCGCGCCTCACCTCTTTTAAGCCCGGTTGGCTGGACGTGCCAATAGTAATTTACTGTTTGTGTCCAATTGTTTCACAAGTTAGTAATGGCGGCAGCCCGATTTCTCCGACTATCAACCAAATCGTTACTTGGGGTCTGCCTTATTTTTTAGGACGCTTGTATGTGGGTAATTTAGAAGGGCTGCGACAATTGGCGATCGGCATTTTTGCAGGTGGGTTAGCCTACATTCCTTTTACTTTAGTTGAAGGGGTTAGGGGCCCAATTCTGCACCAAATGATTTACGGCGTCAATGCCTTTGAGGACTGGGGTCAAGCAAGGCGTTTGGGCGGGTGGAGACCAGTCGTGTTTATGCAGCACGGTTTGATGGTGGGCCTGTGGATGATGACAGCCGCCTTAATTGCTATTTGGCTGTGGCAAACTGGGACGCTCAAAAAGTTTATGGGGCGTAACATCAAGACTTTAGCAATTATATTAACTATCGCTTTTTTCCTGTGCCGTTCTACTGGCGCCTACAGTTTATTTGGAATGGCCTTGATCGTATTATTCTGTGCCAAGTTTATTCGCACCTCTTTGCCTTTGCTCTTGATAATTGGATATATAGTGTTTTATCTGTACATAGCTGCATCGGGTCAATTTTCGAGCAAAGACGTGATTGGATTCATCAATCAAGTATTTGGGGAAGAACGAGCCGCCTCTTTAAAGTTTAGATTCGACAATGAAGAGACATTGGGGGAAAAGGCGCGGCAAAGATTTATGTTTGGTTGGGGAGATTCCGGCGGAAACCGCGTGTATAACGAGTACGGTGAGGATATCTCGGTCACCGACAGCTTATGGATTATTGCATTTGGCATCAACGGTGCAGTCGGTTTAGTTAGTTTATTTTCTTCAATGTTACTTCCTGTTATCGTCTTTTGCTTGTTCAAGTATCCCGCCAGAACCTGGTCTAATCCCAAGGTAGCACCCGCTGCCACCCTGGGAGTAGCCTTAACTATGTACGTGTTTGACTGCGTTTTGAACGCTATGACTAACCCGATTTTTGCGCTGATTGCTGGAGGAATATCGGGCCTGGTCTTAAAAGCTCCTGAAAGTCTAAAGGCCAAGAAAACCAGTTCGCCCCCAAGAAGACAGTCGCTGGTTCACCAAAAATCACGATGATTTTCCCCAAGGCGATCGCCGCTTCACTTCCAGTTTCAGACTATCTTGCCTTCCCTGGAGACAAAAACTCAAAAATTTACCACTTTTGGATGAAATCCAGTTCGGCAGTTGCCAGATATTCGTCAGTAGGTTAAAATTTAACCCTCATAAACTCTTTTTTACATTCATTTGCAATGCTTCAAGTATTAGCACTGGATGGCTTTTTTCTGGAAACTGTGTTGCGAGTTGTAAACTTTAAAATGGGCTTTATACACTTTTTCTAAAACGAGCTGATTCTTTACATAATCTTTAAAAAACCTGACTGGACAGGTAAGGTATAAGAGGATATACTGGTAAAAGTAGGTTTACGGAAGCGCCCAGGTAGTTAAAACACGAAACTGAATTGTGGGCTATAATAGTTTGAGTTGTAGTTTAATATAAAGCGGGAAGGGCATCATAAATGAAAACAGTTAATTTATTGAATGTCTCGATAGATAACTTGTCAATAACAGAGTTGTTTGAGAAACTAGACTCCGAAGGTGGTGTCGTATTTACACCCAATGTAGATCACTTGATTAAGTTGCAGTACGACCGCGACTTCTATGAAGCTTACAATACATCAAATTATAGAGTCTGCGACAGTCAAATATTGATGTATGCCTCCAAGTTTTTGGGTACTCCTCTCAAAGAAAAGATTTCTGGTTCTGATTTGTTCCCTGCATTTTATATGTATCACAAAGATAACGAGAAAATTAAAATATTTTTGCTAGGAGCTGCTGAAGGTGTTGCTAGGAAAGCCCAGGAAAAAATTAACCAAAAAATTGGTAGAGAAATAGTTGTTGAAGCACTGTCTCCTTCTTTTGGCTTTGAAAAAAATGAGGAAGAGTGTGAAACAATAATTGACGCGATCAATAAATCAGGAGCGACAGTTCTGGCTATAGGAGTGGGAGCCCCCAAGCAAGAGAAGTGGCTGGTTAAATACAGGAGCAAGTTAACACACGTCAAAATTTTCTTAGCAGTAGGCGCAACCATTGATTTTGAAGCTGGTTGTAAAGCAAGAGCTCCCAAGTGGATGAGCGAAGTCGGCATAGAATGGGCGTACCGACTGTTAAGCGAACCGAGAAGGTTGTGGAAAAGATATTTGATTGAAGGTCTGCCTTTTTTCCGATTAATCTTAGAACAAAAATTAGGGTTTTATAAAATGCCTTTCCTTGACAGCAAAACCAGAAAGCTAGAATGGGAAAGCGGTTCCTAAAAACTGTGGCGACAAATTTATAACGTAAATTAAGCTGAGTACGAGAGAAAGTGCGTTGAGTCCAAGGCAAGACGGATGCAAGCTGTGGATAGTCCGATCGCACTTTCTCTCAAAATTATTCATTTTTGCTTTCAAGTCTAGGTAAAATGGGAAAGAAACCTTTGTGGAAAATCCTTAATTAGGGATTTAAATCATGAATCTGCCTTCTTTCTTGTGGTTGTGGAAAATAGCGGCTTGGTCAATGGGTGTTTCCCTGTTAGCTTACCTGTTGCTGGCCGTTACTGGAACGTGGATGTTTGCCGCCCGCAGTACCAAACAACCGCGCCCAAAATGGCTGCGTCCCTTTCATTTGGCGACTGGTGCGGGGATGGCGACTTTGGTAATTTTACTGCTGGGAATTGGTGTAGTCGGCACCCTAGGATACTACGGTAATTTGGGTCACTCGGCTCATTTACCGGCGGGGTTAGCTGTTGTAGCTTTGGTGTTGGTTTCTGTTGGAAGCGGCTTGCAAATTGGTCCTAAACATCCTTGGGCGCGCCCCCTCCACATCGGCACTAATTTCGCCTTGTGTGGGGGATTTGTGACTGTGTTGCTGACAGGATGGACGATCGTACAAAAGTATTTGCCGAAAGTTTGAAACCTGTCTATTTGACCTCACACTATGCAGAGCAAATGCACAAGGAAAAACATATATGTAAGGTGCGCCGCAGCGCACCCTAGGTTTAATTTTTTTGCGTAAGTCCGCTTTTTGTGATGAATTCTAAAATATGCTGCGCGGTAATCTGTGGCTTTTCTAAGTGAGGAACGTGCCCGCAGTCGGGGATCCAAATTAGTTGAGAATTTGCGATCGCCCTGGCAAACTTTTCCGCATCCGCCGTCCCCAAAATCCGGTCTTGTTTTCCCCACAAAATCAGCGTCTGCTGCTGAATTTGCGATAATTTTTCCCCAAAACCACCGTAACCGCCGCTTTTGGTAAACGCAATTAAAGCTTGATTCCAGTTGGGCATTTCCAAGTGCAAAGCAGCGCAAGTTTGAGCGTCTTGAGAAGCCAAATTTTTATCGAAATAAGCATTGACACTAATTCGCTGGCGAATTTTTGGATTGCGTAAAAATGAAGTGGCCAGATACCCTAAAGGAGGAATTAAAAACTTTCCTTTATTAGAACTGAGAGCCAAACCTGCGCTATCTATTAACACTAATTGTTTGACAGCTTCGGGATAATTGAGAGTGAAATCAATTGCTGCTGCACCTCCCATTGAAGCACCGACTAAGATTACAGGCTGCGAAATTAGCGTTTTCCAAAAATAGTAAAGGTGACTTTCAATTGCCCTCGCGCTGAATGCCAAACCCGCCGCTCTTTCTGTAAACCCGAAACCCAACAAATCAACCGCCCAAGTTTCATTTTCGGCAGCCAGCAGCGGCAACAGGCGGCGGAATTCAAACAAGGAACTGTCGAAGCCGTGAAGTAGCAAAATCGGTGTTTTGCCACTGCCTTGGCGCACGTAGGTTGTGGCAATCGGTTCAGAAGATAGGGGAGTTGTAATTGCCTCCCGTTGAATGCTTTGGGCTAAGGCAATTGAGGTAGATTCTGTGAGTTGTGCGATCGATTTTGGGAGAAAACTGGCTAGCATAATTTTTGATAAATTGTGAATCGGTAGGGGCTGTGCCCCTCTGCTCGCCCTAACATTTAACTATATATGCTTGCTCGATCGCTATTTGAGGAGTTGGGGCGAGTCATTAAAATTCGATCGATACTCACTATCGCTCTGCCCAGGCTAAGGCTGAGTTTGTTCGCTTCCTGTTAAAATATTTGAGAATAGTTGCTAATAAACAGTTTTTCAGATAAGATGCTGAAGAGCAGTAAGTCTGACGAGGATGCAGTTCAACCGGAAATTGGCATCTAACCCAAGATAGATTTCAGCTCCCGTTCCCACCATCAAATTTCTGACTGCGGGGAACAGGCGTATCCGAAATATCCCAAGGAAACAAGTAAGCTGAAGCTCCCACTTTAGCAATACCTGTGATTCCGTGCCGATCTAATTGAGAAAATATCTTAAGTAGCTCGTGCGAGTAACGCCAAACAACTTGTTGCTAAAACCGATCGACTGTGAGAAGACCCATGAAACAAAACCAAGCATACAGCCAACAGAATCAAGAGTTAAACCCCAAGTCTTTCGGGGGTTTCACCTTTTACGGCGAGACACCAGAAGTCTCTCAAAGCGAAGACAGCAGCACAGAAACTCAGCCTGCTTTGGGTGAAGGTAAATCATTTCCCCTAGCAATGGCAAGCATCGGCGAGACACTGCGGATTGTCAAACTCAAAGGTTCAGAAGGCACGGTACGCCGTCTGATTGGTATGGGATTAGTCCCCACTATTGAAGTTCAAATCGTCAGCACCTCTGGCGGTTCCGTCATCGTAGCAATTGGAGACAATCGCATCGGTTTGGGGGCAGGAATGGCACAGAAAATTATGTGTAGGAATTCAAAATTGTCATAAAAAAATTCCCTCTACAGCAATCCTATTTCATTGGTTAAAAAGATTTTTTTTATTAACTGCAGAGGGCGCAGAGTCTCCAGAAGAGAGAAATCTTCGCAGATTCTGAAATTTCATTGAATTTTTACCAATTTAGACTCCATTCAAACAACAGATGAACGAGAAAAAACAACTAGGGGATTTAGCTGTCGGCGCAATCTGCCGCGTCATTGGCTACGAGAAAACAGCCAGAGGTTACAAAAGCAAATTGTTGGCAATGGGGCTGACACCTGGAACTGAATTTACCGTCACCAGGCACGCACCCCTAGGAGATCCCGTAGAAATCCTCGTGCGCGGTTTCAAACTCAGTTTACGCAAAGATGAAGCCAAAACCCTATTTGTAGAAGAGGTTAAATAATGACTAAGCAAATTATTGGATTGGTGGGCAATCCTAACTGCGGCAAAACTACCTTGTTTAATGCCCTGACCGGTGCTAACCAAAGAGTAGGGAATTGGCCGGGAGTAACTGTAGAACGCAAAGAGGGAAAATACACTCACGACGGTTTAGCAATTACGATTGTTGACTTACCGGGAGTTTATTCTCTTGATGCGGAAGATGGAGATACGGGACTAGATGAATTGCTGGCGCGAGATTATTTGCTGTCTGGGGAAGCTGACGTAATTATTAATATTGTTGATGCTTCCAACTTAGAGCGCAATTTGTATCTCACTACCCAGATTTTGGAGATGCGCGTGCCGACAATTTTGGCGCTGAATATGATGGATGTTGCCAAAGAACGGGATGTTAAAATTAATGTCAATAAACTTGCGGAACGTCTGGGCTGTACGGTAGTGCCGATGAGTGCTGCTTCAAATGACGGAGTGCCTTTGTTGCGGGATGCTATTAATCGGGCGCTGGCTAAGCCGATCGCACCATCTGCCTATGTCGCTTATCCGGCTGCGATCGAAGATGCGATCGCCCAACTAATCCCGCACATCGAAAAACACAGTCCAAATCGCACCGTCGATGCCCGCTGGAGGGCCCTGAAACTCTTAGAATACAAGGATGAAGTCGCCCCGGAACTCGCCAACACAGAACTCGAAAAAATCGTCGTTCCCCACCGCCGCCGAGTCCATGAAACCCTCGATGACGACCTCGATATTATCATCGCCGACAGCCGCTATACCTTCATCCGCAACCTCACCCAAGGCGTTGCCGAATCGTCTAGGGAAGTCAAAGCCAACGTTTCCGACAAAATCGACCAAATTGTTCTCAACCGCTTCGCAGGCATTCCCGTATTCTTAGCGGTAATGTACCTAATGTTCACCATTTCAATTAACGTTGGTGCAGTGTTTATCGACTTCTTTGATATCGCCTTGGGAACAATTTTTGTCGATGGTTTCGCTAAACTTTTAGAAAGTATCAGCGCACCAGGCTGGTTGATTGGACTTCTCGCAAAAGGTGCTGGTGGCGGCATTCAAACTACAGCTACATTTATCCCCCAAATTGGGATGATGTTCTTATGTTTGTCAGTTTTGGAAGACTCCGGCTATATGGCTAGGGCTGCTTTCGTAATGGATAGATTAATGCGATTTGTCGGACTTCCCGGTAAATCTTTTGTGCCGATGATGGTGGGTTTCGGCTGCAACATCCCCGGAATTATGGCGACGCGGACATTGGAAAATAAGCGCGATCGCATGATGACAATCATGATGAATCCATTCATGTCTTGCAGCGCCAGATTAGCAGTTTACGCCTTATTTTGCGGCGCATTCTTCCAAGTCGGCGGTCAAAACATGGTATTAGGACTTTACCTAATCGGAATTCTAGCCGCTGTTCTCACCGGACTAATCCTCAAAAATACCCTCCTCCAAGGAGAAGCCGCGCCTTTTGTTATGGAATTGCCACCCTACCATATTCCCAAGCTCAAAGGAGTGCTGCTGCGTAGTTGGGACAGGCTGAAAGCTTTTATCACAAAGGCCGGAATTGCGATCGTCATCATGGTGATTATACTAGGATTTATGAGCTCAGTTGGCACCGACGGTTCCTTCGGTAAAGATGACACCAAAGATTCAATTCTTAGCGCCGTCGGCCGCGCGACCACCCCTGTATTTACACCAATGGGAATCACCCAAGAAAACTGGCCCGCCACCGTCGGTTTGCTCACAGGAGTATTTGCCAAAGAAGTAATGGTTGGAACCTTAGATTCCTTGTACACTCAACTAGCAGACGAACAAAAAGCAGCAAGCGGAGAACTGGAGAAAGAAGAAGAATTTAGTTTCTGGGGAAATATCGGCAAAGCATTTTTTAGCATACCAGAGAATCTTACAAAACTTCCCGGCCAACTTTTCGATCCCCTCGGCTTAAATTCTGCTAATATTACCGACCAAAAACAAGCGGAAGAAGACCAAGGTATCTCTGGTAGCACCTACGGACAAATGTCCCAGCGGTTCGGTTCCAATCAAGCAGCGTTTGCTTATTTGCTGTTTGTATTGCTGTACTTTCCCTGCGTCTCCGCAACGGCTGCGCTTTACCGCGAAACTAACTTGGGATGGACTGTATTCGCAGGTCTATGGACTACTGGTGTCGCCTATTTCACAGCAGTTATGTACTATCAAATAGCTACATTCTCAGAGCATCCAGACTCATCTATGGTTTATATTTTCAGACTAATCGTAGCTATGGGTCTGACTCTTGCGGTATTAAAACTGGCTGGTGGAAAACGAGCAAAGCGACGCCAAGCAATCAGTAGTTAGTTGACTGTTAACAGTTAACTGTCAACTGTTGACTGTTAACTGCGTTTAATAATCAAACAAAGGACAAAACCCATGATTTTAAGCGACATCCAAAAATTTATTGCTAACAACAAAAGAGCCTCCCTCGCGGATCTGAAAATTCACTTCCGTATGGATGGCGATGCTTTGCGCGGAATGTTAAATCGCCTAATTCGCAAAGGGCGAATCATTAAAATGGCAGAAGTCAAAAAGTGTGGTGGATGTCACAGTTGCGGAGACGATGCAACCGAGATTTATGTATGGGTAAATCCTGGTGAATTGGTGTCAGAAAAAGAGCCTGTTTCTGCAACTTGCCATTAAGTGATATTAGGTTTGTAGTAAGGGCTTCAGAAATCAGGATACGGCAATGCCGTTTCGCTAAAATTAATCAGGGTAGGAAAACGGCACTGACGTATCCTCCTCGCGAGTTCATGATTATTTTGCCGTAGGGAAACGGCAATGCCATCTCCTCTCATCAAATAGCTAACTGATATTCAATTCAAGCAACTTTCTTAACTCCCGCATAAACAAGCCCCTTCTCTGATGCGGGCTTTAATCGGCAAATAAATCACAAACTCTGCTCCCTCACCTATTTTGGAATTCACTTCTATTTTCCCCTGGTGCTTCTTGATAATCTGGTAGGAAATCGACAACCCTAAACCAGTCCCTTTACCCACAGGTTTAGTTGTAAAAAATGGGTCGAATAACCTGTTAATCACATCAGGATTGATTCCAGTGCCGTTATCTCGAATTTTCACCAGCACTTGATTTACTCCTGCTATTTCTGTGATGATTTCAATCTCCTTATTTTGCAGATTTGGATTGCTCAACAGTGCATCAGCAGCATTGGCTATGATATTCATAAATACCTGGTTTAACTGCGACGGATAGCACTCTACTAAGGGCAATTTTCCATATTTTTTAATTACTTTAATCGCTGTTTTGATTTTGCTATTTAAAATTAATAGAGTGCTGTCAATTCCTTCATGGATATCGACTGGTTTCATTTCAGCTTCATCTAACCTAGAGAAGTTTCGCAGGGACAAAACAATTTGCTGAATTCGCTCAGTACCCATTTTCATCGAAGATAGTAACTTCGACAAATCTTCTGATAAAAACTCGAGTTCAATTTCCTCAATGCAGTCTTGAATCGGCGCGCTTGCATTCGGAAATTCCTGCTGGTAAAGTCTTACAAGCCTGAGCAAATCTTGAGTATATTGGTTAGCGTGACAGAGGTTGCCATAAATAAAGTTAACTGGGTTGTTAATTTCGTGAGCGATACCAGCCATCATCAATCCCAAACTGGACATTTTTTCGGCTTGAATTAGTTGGGATTGGGCATTTTTCAACTCATGGAGCGTTTGTTGCAGTTGGTGCAACTGGATATTGAGTGTACGATCGCGATTTTCTACTTGTTCTATCATACAGTTAAAAGCTTCCGCAAGTTGACCTACTTCATCCCCGGAAGGAATGGGTACTTTACCAGAAAAGTATTCGTTGCTTGCCATCCAATTCACGTTTTGAGTTAAATCTAGAATTGGTTTTCCGATGATTCGGCTAACTACAGCACCAACAATCGTGGCTAGAATTACTCCTGCCCAAAAAAAACTATCTAGCCGTTGAGATAAAGTTAATTGCGTTTGCTGCACTGTCGCCATTGGGTTAAACACAACTAGAGCTATGCTATCGCCTATTTCGGATATTTCTACCGTTTTCATTATGTAAGACAGGCGCTCAATATCTATTTTAGTCGTCGATGTCTGTGGTGTAGGTATTTTCCAAGATTTAGAGCGAATTTGGGAAAAATTAGTAGCAATTAATTCTCCTGATTTAAAGATAGCGAAGTAGTTTTTGCTGTTAGTATCAATGTTTATTTTATGCAATTGTTCGTCTGTCACTAAGTCACCGACGAGTACAGCACCAATTATCCTATTCTTGCTTCTAATCGGTGCAAATCCTACTAGCAATGCTTGCGGTTTGCCATCAATGTTGACGAAATTTGACTTTTCTAAGCCTTTAAGTGCTGAATTTATTGCTGCGCTATTGATTAACTTCTTATCTGTGAGCGAATCTTCTCGCAACTCTGCTACTATTTTGCCCCGCCCGTCTACTACTTTGACTAAATCTAGTTTAAATGTGGTTTGTAGAGATAATATATCTTGACGCAAGATGTTTGCGTCTTTCTTTTCTATAGCGCGAATAACTTCTGGTTCTTCTGATAACAATTTAGCTTGCTTTGTCAATTGAGTCGATCGGCTTTTGAAGTCTCGCACGGCTAAAACTGCTTGGTTTTCAACTCGCTCGCGCACTCCTTTTTCAAGAGTGTTGGCAAATCCGATTTTTACTGTGTGTATCACTAATAACAATAGAGTGACGGATACACCTAGAAACGGCACGATAATTTTGATGCTCAGCGGTAATCGAAAGTAGGGCGGGCTCTTGGTTGAGCTGTTGTCGCCCTCGATCGCACTTCTTAGATTTTGCATAATGAGTTATTAAAAATAATAGTCATTAATTTATAATAGTATAGCAGTTCGAGCGAAAGATTCGCGGACGTAGTTGGGAAGAGAGTCTTCTTGGTTTAATGGTTGTATAAGCTGTCAGTCATACCTCACCGCGCTTGAGAAAGGCTATACATTAACCGTAAAGTGTGATTTCTGGGATCTGCTAGCAAATAATCCTTGATATATAAAGAATTTAGGCTGTAGTGAATTTTAGCAGTCTGGCGAGCAGACTGCTTTTAGCACCCAAAACTTGTGAGATGTTTATCTTAATAGTTGCGATTTAGAATCTAGAACTTCAAGTCTAAAATCAGTTCCCTGCTGTGTAGAGATAGCCAAAAATCCAGTATTTTTTCGCCCACTTGTTCGGGATAGAAGTGGTGAAAAAAATGCCTACCGTCTTGAAATTCCAAAATCCGATCGCCTTTTTTAAGAAATTTAGACCAGCGGCGCATGACAATAGGAGGTACTACATAATCTGTCTTGCTACTGCATAACAACAAAGGTACTTCTACACCCCCATCGGATAAATTTATCGTACTAAATAACGAGTGAGGCGAAGGCGAAAGTGCTAAATCTTTTTCAAAATATGATACAAATCTTCGATTGATATACTGATTTTGTTCTCCCAGCATATCGCCAACCATTTGAGTTAAAATTTGTTCGCGACTCCAGGAACAAGCAGAAAGATGTGTATAGTAATGAGCTTGCCAATTAATAGCAGATGGCAAGCCGACAGCTAAAAGTCCCAAAGAGCTGACTTTGTGAGGATAGCGGCGGGCATACATTAAACCAATTAGTCCGCTGGTACTGTGACCGATTAGATGAATTGGGCGATTCCGCGCTTTCAAATAGTGATGCAGTAGATTAACGGCGATATCTAAAGAACAAGCTTCATCTTGCGTTTGTTCGTATTCCCATATTTGTATTGGTACTGACTGATTTAAGTAGTTAAGGAGAGAAAGATCGAATAATTGCAAACTCGGACTGGCACTCAGCCACAGCACATCATCTGAAGTAGATATCATCACTTTTAAGTTGGAAAATGGAGCTATTAATAATTTTAACTGGTTCCCAGGATCTTCTTGGGAACCGATGTCCAAAGGCTTTGCCTCGCAAAGTAAAATTGGAGGCAGAACTCCCCGATTTGCGTTACCAGGCCGATCCTGGTAACGAGTAATTGCAAAACCCGCCCACCATTAATCCTAGATCCCAAATTCTGTCTTGAGTTGAGATACCCAAGATTGGATGCGCGATTCCGTCAGATCGGATTGGTTGTCTTCATCAATAGCAAGACCCAAAAATTTGCCATTAACTACCGCTTTAGATTCATTAAAATCATAGCCGTCTACCGGCCAACAGCCAACTGTTTCGCCCCCCTGTTCCGTGATTTTCTCAGCCAAAATCCCCATTGCATCCATAAAATTATCCGGGTAGCCCTCTTGGTCGCCAGTTCCCACATAAGCCACCTTTTTGCCGCTAAAATCAATATCGTCAAGTTCTGGGAAAAAGCCTTCCCAGTCGCTTTGCAGTTCGCCGATATTCCAGGTTGGACAGGCGATAATCAGACATTCGTATTCAGCAAAATCATCATTTTCAATGCTGCCTATCTCGTGCAAAGTCACGATATCGCCACCAAATTCATCCCGAATCATTTCAGCGACAGACTCAGTTTTGCCAGTTGTAGTTCCGTAGAAAAGACCAATTGATTTCGACATTGTTACTCCGAAGGTGAAAGTTGACAGGGTTTGAGATTTATTTTTTTTGAGTCAGGATTTGGCATTTCCTGCCTGCAATTCATGCAAAAACAGTAGACGCGATTGTGCTGTACCTGAGAAATCAGGGAGTCAAGACAGCAAGGACACTGTTTTTTCATTGGGTTAAATTTGAAAATTCATCAACCAAGCTGACTCGCTCATGTCTGGGTCTGCTTCGCAGCCAATTAGTAACAGGTTCAACGTCGTTTGTACTTTTAGACTGCGCGGGATGCCGGCGGGTACAAACACGAATACTCCGGGTTTTAAAGTGACTGTTCGATCGCACACCGTGAGTGTTCCCCCTCCTTCTAAGACGGCGAGGGTTACATCTTTGGAGTTATCGAGGTCAGGTATTTCGGAATTTGTACCCAAACTCATCAGTTTTTGGCTGTCGGCGGGTTGTCCGTCGCTGATTCGATCGGCGGATGCGGAAACTATTGCTGCTGTCACGGTGATTGACCTCCAGGTACTGTTAACTTCCGGCAGTTATTGCAATTAATATTCAATAAGCTACCATGCAATTTAGAGAAATTGTCAAGAGTTAATCATTAAGATTTGTTACAAAAGACGGTTAAACTAGGTTGACACTCAGCACAAGCAGCCCCAAATTCACAATGGGCGGTGTTTTTGGACGCTCTGACAGCGCGGTGCCGGGGCTTAAGCCAAAAAATAGTTAGTAATAATTTGCAATTAGTTGTTAAAATTATATTTGTAGTGCGATCGCCAATATAGCTATTCTCAATTGCCCGCCATAGAGTAAGGAAGGATACGGCGCCGTATCCCTGCGGAATATCTGTATTGCACTCAACAGGGTAAGGTGCACCGCTGCGCGCCCTACAAAATGCAATAGAGGCGGGTTTTAGCCGGATTTGTCGCACGCAAAAACCAGTCTAAAACCCGCCCCTAATGACAACAGTCAACAATTAACCGACTAATTCTTCGCCCCAACGCCAACATACATAATCGACGTATCCTCATTAATTTTGATTTTAAACAACCCAGACTTTTTGTAATCAAAATAGTTAGCGATATTAGAGATTAGGACTTGAGAAACTTGTTGGAAACTTTTCCCCGAAGGAAATAGCTGCTTTCCACTTTTAAAATTCCCCCAAAAACCGTGCAACTCGGCTAAAATAGCGCCCATTTCTCCAAACATATCGAAACCTTTAATTTCAATCTTGCCGAAACCCGTATCGCGCATTACCGCAGACAGTTCATCCGGGGTAATAAACTTTTCCCAATCGTGAACGCCCCGCCTAATCTCCTGTAAAATATTTTCCATCATCCCAATCATCACAATTTGCGAGGAAAAAGTTCGGTTGATTGTATCAAAAAAGAACAGTCCCCCAGGCTTGAGAATCCTGTGCACCTCAGACACAACTTTTTTGTAATCGGCAACGTGTTCCAAAACATCCACGCAGATTACAACATCAAAGGTATTGTCGTCGTAGGGCATATTTTCGGCAAAACCTTGCCTGTAGTCAATCTCAAAACCGCTGGCAACTGCGTGATTTTGAGCCGCTGCAATACATTTGTGCGATCGATCTATTCCAGAAACCACAGCGCCTCTTGAGGCCATAAACTCGCAAGAAAAGCCGCCGCCGCACCCCACATCTAAGGTTTTCAGCCCTTGCCAATTAGTCGCGTGTCTGTCGAAAAACTCAAATCTGGGTTTGTTTAGATGGTATAAAGCATAAATTTTAGCATTTTCGTCCCACCAATTATCGGCATTTTCATCATAAAATTCTAAATCATTTTTTACTTCTTTTTTCGGCACGATTTTCTCAGTCCTGATTAGTGGAAAATATAGAGGGCGATTGCAGTTTTTCCTGATTTGAGAGGAATGAATGTAACAAGCCCGGTTTCTGTGACAAATCCGAGGTTTCCTGACGAGTTCGCAGGCAGACACCGGGTTTTTGAATCCGCGCGCGTAAGTTCTATTTTCTCGTGAGTTGTGAATCGCCACAGTTGTTTATTATTATAATGTTTCTGGCATAAATTTTAACCAGATGGATCGCGTTTCTATTATCATCCCAGCCCTCAACGAAGCGACTTGTCTGGAACGCACCCTCCGCCAACTCAGCATCCTCAATCCTCCGGCTTGGGAAGTATTGGTGGTAGACGGCGGCAGTCAAGACTCCACAGCGGCGATCGCACTTTCGGCAGGCATCCGCGTTATTTCTAGCAGTACAGCCGGACGATCCCTGCAAATGAATTTAGGTGCTCGAGTCGCCACCGGCGAAATTCTGTGCTTTCTCCACGCCGATACTTTAGTTCCAGACGACATTGTAGCAGTCATCCAGAAAACATTATCCCATGCCGAAATTTCCGGCGGCGGGTTTATCTCCCTGATGGCTGGTTCGCAGCAAACAAGATGGGGTTTTTCCCTCCACAATTACCTGAAAACTTATTACGCGCCGCTGTTATTTCGACCTCATTTATTTTTCCAAGGATTGCGCCTGCTGTTTGGCGACCAAGTTATTTTTTGTCGCCGTACCGATTTTTTGGAATGCGGCGGTTTCGATGCGGCGCTGCCAATTATGGAGGAAGCGGATTTGTGTTTGAAGTTAGTGCGGCGGGGGAGACTTAAGTTAGTCAATCGGGTAGTGGAAAGTAGCGATCGTCGAGTTGCAAATTGGGGCGAATTTAAAGCTATTGCGATCTATCTTTCGATTGGTTTTTTGTGGGGTTTTGGTGTTTCCCCAAGGTATCTCAAGCAGTTTTATGAAGACATCCGCTGAAACACAAAATTTGATTAAATTCCCAAAATATACTGCCTGTAATTTTTGGCATAACTTTCTGCAATAGGTAAATAATCGCCCAACAACCGAACAAATTGCCTGTCAGTAAAAAGCCGAGCTTCAGCAGCGGATGTACGGGGCTAATAAACTTATAAAACGCTCACAACTCCTATTTCACTACTGTCGAATCCAAGAGATAATAGGAAATGAATAAGCAGCCAATATTTTGACTAACTGAGATACTCTACTGAGAAGTGCCATACTTTTAGAAAATGCGAGGGAAGAAGAAAGACTATAAAGACTATTCCGAAAAAAAATCTACCTAAATTAGGTAGATTTTTATCAAGGTTCAAGCAATGAGTTAACTGTTGGCTAACCGTTGCTGTGATGAATGTGCGACGTAGAAACACTATCCAACCGATCGCGCCCGTTGCGGATGACGCGCAGCATATCGCTCAACTTGTGCTCGATATTATCGAGCACTTGGTCGGCATAATCGTCGGCTCCGTTTTGAATTTCCTCGCATTCAGCCATCGCCCTGACTCTCATCTCTTCCAATTCCTCTTGAGCCTGGTAGCGAATTTGTTCGACTTCCGCCAGCGTCGCCTGCTGAATTGCCTCGCAGTCGAGCAAAACTTGCTGCCGCAACTGATCTGCCTCTATCTTCGCCTGCTGGAGCAGGCCCATATCGTTTAAAAGTTCTGCAGCTCGCTGTTCTGCTGCTTCTATCACTTCCTGAGCGTAAAGTTCCGCCTCTTGAAGCAAGTCGTCCTTGTGCCGGATGATCGTCTCTGCTTCGGCAAAGGCGATCGGCAAATTTAGCCTCACCAAGTCTAACTGATCGAGCAACTGTTCTTCATCCACCAGAGTGCGTCTGGTCATAGGAATTCGCGGGCTGTCGAGAACAATTTCCTCAAGCCTGTTCAATTCCCGCTGGATGTCTACTCCTGCGGTTCGGGTGGGATCTCCGAAGGCGGCTGTGTTCTGAGGTGGTTCGTTCTCAGTGCGGAGGCCGGTAATGTCGGGTTCGATGCGAGTTGGTTCCTGCTGGCGTAACATTTGTAAATATCTAGGGCGACGTGTTTCGGAACAAGATGATCTACGGAGCCACCAAACTTGGCTATTTCTTTAACTACACTACTACTTAAAAAGCTGTACTCGTTAGAAGTTGCCAAAAAAACTGTTTCAATTTCACCCAGAAGGGTTTTATTGGTGTGGGCCATCTGGAGTTCCATTTCAAAATCTGTTAATACCCGGAGCCCCCGCAGCAGCACTTTGGCTTGTCGAATCTTAGCATAGTTTACTGTCAAACCTTCAAAACTGTCTACTTCTACATTTGGCAAGTGTTGAGTAGAGCGCCGGATCTGCTCGATCCGTTCCTCTACGGTGAAGAGAGGGGTTTTGCTGGGGTTTCTGACTACGGTAACAATTACCCGATCGAACAGTTTGCAGCCCCGCTCGATAATGTCTGCGTGACCGAAGGTAATGGGGTCAAAGCTGCCTGGATAGATTGCAATCACGAGTTTGGCTCAACCGAGTGGGGGGGAGTGGGGGAGTGGGGGAGAGTGGGAGAGTGGGAGAGTGGGAGAGTGGGAGAGTGGGAGAGTGGCCAAGCCGGAGATGTGGAAAATCTTCCTTCTTCCTTCTTCCTTCTTCCTTCTACTTTTTCATGGAATGAGCTTTGTAGAAAGTTTCGAGACTTTGCTTGTCGCCCACAAACCGCCAGTGCCAAGGCTCGTAACTGACACCTTGGCGATTGTTTTTCGGGAAGGACATTTCAAAGCTGAAGGCGACGGCGTTGGCTTCTAACCACTTGAATGCTTCGGTATTTTCAAAACTGGGGCTGAGGTTGTGTTCCGGGGCGGTGCTGTCGCCGATGTCGATCGCGTAACCGGTGTGGTGTTCGCTGTAACCTGGAGGGGCGCTGACTTCGGCTCGCTTGGTGGCGTTTTGCCTGCGTTCGGCTTTCACGTCAAAAAATACGTGCTGTTGGTCTTGCAGGGAGCGAAAGCCGGATATGGGAGCGAAGTAGATGCCTGATGCTGCGGCGGCGTTGGCCATTTCCTGATATTTGGCTGCTGCTGAGGTGCGGAGTTTGACGCTACCGTCGGGGGTGACGCCTACCAAGTCTTTTGCTGGTGCTTCTGGGTACGGCAAGTGTCCCAGCAGGTTGTCTGGGGTGGCGGTGGCGGTGCCGGCTTTTGAGTTGGTAGCTGGACTCGCGGCCGACGGAGACGCGGAACTCACCGATGCTGGGTTTTGTTGAGTTTGCTCTGCCTGACTGGTGGCCGGGAACAAGTTAAAGTTGAGGTGCAGCCAGATGCTGACCCCACAGGCTAAGGCGGCCAACCCTAGCAGTTTCCAAATCAGCCCTTTTTTCTTGGACTGACTCTGCCCTGCTTCTGGGTATGGATGGTCTCGCACTGCTTCTGGAATTTCGTCGGCGACAAGCTCCGAGGCTTGCGGGGGTTTTCTTGACAGACTAGCGTTATCCAAGCCAGCTCCACTCCTGCACTTCAATAAGGCTCAACGTTACAAATTGTAGACCGATATGGGCGATCGAACAGCTACAATTGGCGCTGAGAATATATCATCTCTTTCTGACGGAGCCCCGTCCTATCAGCCAACTCTCGCATCTGTTGCTTGGGCGACGATCGCACCGTAGAGCTTCCCTGCGAGGTCGAACTGGTTGGCGCTGGTAGCGCTGGTTTATTTTAAGTGTAATTTGTTACTGTTCGACAAAATCCAACAATTCTTCGATCGACACATCAAACGTCCGCGCCAATTTTAGCAGAGCACCGATGTCAGCCATTGCCATACCGGGCGATCGGGCATAACTTTTAACAGTATTGTAGGATACCCCGGAGCGATCGGCTACTTCCTTCAGCGTCCAGCCTTCCCTAGCCGCCAACTCTCTAATTCGCAATTTTATTAATTCGCCTCTTGACATGAGGGTGAAATCTCACCTATATATTGTTTTATATACATAAACGTTAAATCCCCGACTGAGGAAACGCCGGCGGCAATCTATTCTTCCACGACCTCAAACAAGTCTTCAATCAACACGTCAAAAGTTCGAGCTAATTTTTGCAGATAAGTAACGTCAACCGTTGCTAACCCGGGCGATCGGGCATAATTTTTCAGCGTGCTGTAGTGAACACCCGAGCGATCGGCAACCTCTGTCAAAGTCCAGCCATTTTCGGCGGCCAGCTCTCGAATCCGCAACCTCACCAATCCCATTCTTGACAAAGGGCAAGTATTTGCCTTAAAGTAATTAGATATTAAAGGGCGATCGCCCCCTGGCCTGAGAAACTAAAGGGCGATCGCTTTTTCAGACAAACTCTCATCAAATGAGACACACCTAGTTAAATCAGACGCACTTATTCAAGACGAACTCATTCAAGACGAACTCATTCAATCAGATGGACTTATTCAATCAGATGGACTCATTCAATCAGATGCACCCACTATGATAGCAACACAACACTCAGAAGCCAAGCAAATAAATCCACTTGCCCGCTTTGTGACAAAAGAAGCAGTTGCCAAAGTCTTGAAAGTCAAGCCAGAACAGATTCGCGAGATTCGCCTGTGGCCCTATATCATCCACGTTGTGGGAGTTGGGCTGAGTAGGTTTGTGAGTTACGCAGATATGCCACCAATTTTAGGAGTAGAACAGCCGACACTGCAAGACTGTATGCGGTGGCGGAAACGCTGGAGAAGCAGCCAACATCAAGCACCGATATTTTGGGTAGATTTTTATGAGGGGAAATTTCGGCAGTCTCGCGGTGTGGAGGAGCTTTTCAACTGGGGTAAATTGGTGGGTAAGATTAAGCACGGGTTGTCAGAATTGCAGGTGGAGTTGCTGCGAAAAAGTTATGTTGTTGTGAAAGAGTTTATTGTAGAAGTTCACGGGGTTAGCGTGGCAGAAGAGAAGGAGGAATCTGACCAGAACGAGTACTCAAGACAGATTCAGT
>JAUBSN010000077.1:0-41946 GCA_036704825.1 Microcoleus sp. F8-C3
GTTGCGAGAATGTCGTTTTTGTTTGGCTATGAATAAGTAATCTTTTCTGGCTTTTTTGCGGTAGGTTCTGGGTTTTTGGGGAATTTATTTGTTGAGGGATTTATAGAGGATGTCTACGATATTTTCTGTTTGAAGTCTGGCTTGATTTAATAGTCCTATGGTAAGGATTCAGGTCATGTGAAAAGCAGTAAAACCTATACGGTGTAACCATTTGATTGAATAATCATCAAATATCCATTCTTATTAAGAAACCATGAAAGCTTTTATTTTCGTACAAGAATGAGAATGAAGCTGTTGGTTTAGCGAAGGTTTTAATTCTACAAGTCCTTCTGTGACTACGTTTCAGATACCTGAATCCTTACGCCAAGAAAAACCAAGAAATCTCCAAGCTAAATTCTCGGCTGGCAGCAGCCAGTCAGAAAGTGGCAGAGAGGGATGAGGAAATTGAAAATCTAAAGTCCACAATCCAAAATCTAGAATCTGAGCTTGCCAGCCGATCGGAACAAATGGCAGCACCGATCGCGATCGAACTCCCAGAACCTGCCACCTTGCTCAACCGCTTGAAAGCCAAGCGCAAGAAGTCCAAGTGCGACCTAGCGGACGTAGAAGCTATTTTGAGTATGCTGGGTAGCTTGTCACCTTAACCCGATCGCCCGGCACGGAAGAAGAAAACTTTCAATCGAACTATGCACATCTCGTGATTGTAGGTTTTTGGGTTCTGACTGGGAAATGCAAGGTAAGGCAGATCAGGTAGGAGATAAGCTAGAAAATGTCTAGATTTGACCATCCCAAAAGGTAAGCTAACTCAACGGCTGAAACGACGTAGATACCAGAATGGTATACATACCGATCCATATACCATTCTGGTATGTACTAACCGACAAACTAGAACCTGCTAGCTCGTGAAACCCTTGATAGATAAAGGAAACGGAGAGGGAGGGATTTGAACCCTCGGAGACGTATTCACGCCTCTCCTGATTTCAAGTCAGGCGCATTCGACCACTCTGCCACCTCTCCTGGCGCATTCATTTTATCATACCAGCAAATGTCTTTAACTACAAATAGCCGCAGATTCAGTGCGCCGATAAAGAATTTGTTCTCTTTCTACCGCGAAATCTTCGCCTACCCATACCAGAGAAACTTCCGAGACTGCTCCATTTTCCAGCAGGACGATCGAGAAATTCCGCAATTTCGAGCACTCTCTCTCCACAATTCGCGGTACGCTGGCGGCATTCAAATAAACTGTTCCCTCCGCACTCACCTCCAGCGACTTCCGCAACTCGTGCTTTTTGTGCCGCAGTTTGTGGTGCATATGACCAAAAGTTACCAGAGGTACGTGCTTTCCAGAACTCCGAGTTCGATCGATCGCCTCCGCAAAATCCGGGTCGCCCCAATCCCCTCCCAACGGCTTCCAATCTCGCCCGCAGGGGTCTTCAGGAGCCTCTCCCAGCCCCGTCGGGCCCGTGTGACCCAAAAAAATCACATTTTCGCAGTCGGCCTCTGCAGCAGCTTCTGCTATGCGCCGCGCCGACTCTTCAAAACTCTCTACCCCAAACCACTCCGAGTAAAAATCCCCGTACTTCCACTCCGATCCCCCCCAAGTAAACGGGCGGCTTCCCACCACAGTTACGCCCAGTTCTGGAAAATCCCTTTTCCCGTAACCGACGTGAGCTTCTCCCATTAAATCTAACTGCTGTTTTACCCAATTTTCTTGAGTGCGATCGTAAGGGCACTGACTGCGGCCCCACTCTGTCGCCGTGTACCAAGCGTCGTGGTTCCCAAACACCGCTGCTTTCGGAATGTCCAATTGGGCGATCGCCCGCACCACCTCCACCGACTCATTGCCAAAATCCCCCACAAACAGCACCAAATCAACGCCCAGATGCTTCAGGGCCTCGCCGTCTTCAGGTTCCCACAGATCGTGAACGTCCCCCACCACCGCAATTTTGATAGATTTAGCTTTATTCATGTGATTTGTCATGTGAGATCGATCCCTAGCCCCTTCTTACTCAGCATAAGAAACAGCGACCAATTTTTGCACTCTCCCGCAGCATATTTTGGATTTTAGATTTTAGATGTGAGATTTGCTCAACTTTCTTCATCTTTTACTCCTAAGCGCAAAAATCCTCTCTCCCCATTGACATTGGAGGCGATTGCCCTGAAGTTAAGCCCGTTAATCACCGACTGCAACGCCCTAACACTCAACCGAGTAGGGACAGCAACCCTAGACTGAATTATTCCTCTAACTCTGGTTCCGCCTCCATTTGCTCATCTTCAATTGCAAATTCGCTGATGTAATCTCGCACGACACGCTCGAAGAACAGAGGAGCTGGTAAGCTCGACCAGTCGCTGTAATGACCGAAACTATACCGCAGAGATTCCACAAGCGCAGCAAGGCGATCTGGCTCGTCATTTTCTTGTCGCAAGGTAACAACAATCTCAAGGGGATTGGGAGTTGGCAATTGTCCGATAAAGGGCGGACGACTTCCGATTTGGTGAACCTCTAATCCAGCTTTGTTTAAAACTTTTTCTAGGGAACCATCCTCTTTTTGGATTTTGAAAACTGTACTGATTTGGGTTTCGCCATAGGAACTTTGACCGCGCGATTCTTGATGGAGTGTTTTACGTCCTACAGACAGGTAAGCAACACAACCCGTTTGATGAATTTCGCTATTTTGCTCAGTTGGATTCAGCCGAAATAACTTCATTGCACTGGAGGCAGAAGGAATTTCCAAATTTGAATTGAGTTCTTCTTTTGTTCGCGTATCTTCCAGAAAAGTTTCTGCAAAATATCGTACTTTTTTTTCAATAATGCCAGGGGCGAGGTCTTGGCGAATCCGAATCAGCCGTGCGCCTTTCCACACTTGCTCCATGTGTTCGTACAAGGGGCTTCCAGACGGGGTTTTAAAATTAATCTGATTTGCATTCATCCTCGCATCAGCAAGCCAAGGCCAAAGTTGCACGCAGTTAGAAGAATCAATCATCACTAATGGTTGATTTCCCTCATCTACAGAATTGGAAATAATCTGCTTAACAAAGCCCATGAAACGAGTCTGACGCGGATCTTTTTTATCAGCCAGTTTTACGGGCGAAATTTGAGAGATGAAGGCGAGGGCCTCAGAAAAATTGCTCCAAGGGCTGATTTGTAAATTATTACCCTGCTCGTAGGCGCAGCACAGTTCGCACTCGCCTGTTTCCACCTTGAGGCGCATAGCAATTGGCAAAAATGTACTGCCAATATCACCGCGAACGCGACCTTTCTGTTTGCGGACGATCGTAATCCCGATAATTTCTTTTGGTCTTGCTTCTGGTGGAATGTCTTTTAGCCATTTGTCAACCTTTTCTTTGACATCATCAATGCGGCCAGAATGAGCATAAAGTAAGTCTTTTAGAGCAGCTTGTACTCGATGGGAAAAATTATCTAGTTTGAGAAGTTGTTTCTCCTTAGTTGTTTCAATCGGTAGCAGAAACTGCACGCAGGAACCAGCGATTGTAGCCAGTGCTTGACGGGATGAGGGTTTATTCACCGAATCGTCATGTTTATTGTTTGGATACCATTCCGGCGCCATTACGAGGCAAAAAGTGCGCTGTTTGCGTAAAGCAAGGTCTGTGACGATCGACTCCCATGCTTCTATGCGGTGGCGCGATCGCTCTTTTGCTGTCAACTTTGCACCGGGCAATGACTCTTTGGGCCCGTGAGTGTTGGCTGGCAAACGATTAGCCATGAGTTCGATCGCACCACCCCAGAGAACCCGAATTATCGCTTGTAGCAGTTTCAAATCTTTTTGTAAATGTTCTTCGTAAAAGACAACAAGTAGCAGTTTCTCGTTAGGGTATAGCCGACGCATAGCTTCCTGGTTTGCCTGAATTAAAGCTTTGAGTTCATCAGTCTGGTTGAGTGACTTAGAGTTACCAAATTTTAGGGATTTTCTGCCACCCCAAATATTCTCTAACTTGAGATCGAGGTGTTTATTCAGCAAGCTGTTTAAAGGCTCGTCCTTACAGCTTTCTAGGTATTTGGGAGTAAAATCAGAACAGTTACCTTTTTCGAGAATTTCTAACGCAGCACCTAACAGAGTTGGCAGATTAATCATGCGTGAAGCTGTATCATCTAATTTGTGGCTTTCACCTTTGATTTTCACTGGTGAGTAAGTCTCGAAAGCTTTGAAGCCAATAGGCTGGAGAATTTCTGCAATTTTTTCAAAAGCTTCTAGCTTATCAATCTCCGGTACGCCTGCGTCAATTTCGTGTTTCCCTTCTTGCAGTCCGTTGCGGTATGTTAACATTACTTGACAGCGTTCTGTTGAAGCTTTACCAAATGCAATTTGAGAACCATCAATGTTTTGACCGTTAGGCGTTTTCATCGGGAGTTTGAGCTTGCCGCGCAATGCTTCAAAATCTTTATCGATCGCCCAAAACCAATTTTTCTTCTTGTCCTGTTGATTTTTATCCTGTTTTTCGGACTGAGAAAGCACCGTGTAGCGAAATGTGCGATCGCTGTAGTTTTGAGAAAAAACAAAGCCGCTAATATTTGCTGAGTTATAGCGTGCAGGTTGTAACCCACTTAACCAGCGGCGTTTGGAAACATCTATCTTCAATAAAGGCTGGTGCAAAGAAGGATAGGTTATGACTTCTAAGCGTACCACCAGACTGAATTTTCCTGTGTGTTTGGGTAGAGTAATGGGATCGGTAATCAATTCGGCCATCCCTGTTGTGAGGCTACCGCTGCTGGAAATAACCCGCTTCATTGTTCCTAGCCCCTGAAAAATCTCTTTTCCGGCGATCGCGCGAGCTGCATAATCGACTAACACCCGATAATCATAAGTCTTTTTAGCCTGAGCTGTTCCTGTTGCTTCTGACCATTTCCAAGGTAAAACTTGAGACTCAGACGGAGTAATTGTTAACAACTCCTTTCGATCGTGCAAATCTTCCAAACGGTAGATCACTTCCAATAGCCCATCTTCTTTTTCAGAAAAAGGTTTTAGGAAATTTGTGATCCATTCGTTGATAATTGGGCGTAACGCTTTCTGGATATCTTGTGTACTTTCGGAATTTAAGTAAGCAAATGGTTCCGGCTCTTTTACACTTTTAGAATTCAACGAAGACAGACTCAAACCTACATTTGACTGAATCCGCGCTGCACTGTCAAGTCCTACTTCTAACAAACCCAGCAGCGAGGAATAAGGGAGATTTTTACTAGCTGAATCGCCCTTGCAAGCAGCTTTTTGGATTGTCGAAAGCTCATGTAAAGCAGATTTTGTCCAAGCTAGCGTCAAGCCTTTGACTGTTACTGGCTCGATATTATCCGGCACAGTAAAAGCTAGGGGAATCTCTTTCAGACTTTTGGGCTTGCCGAGAGGAATGTAAAGGGTGTCTGAAAGCACAGTCCCTTCAGTTTCTTCGTCATCATCGGATTCGATTTCGTCAAAAAATTCGTCGTTCATGGTTGCATCTCCAATAATAGTAGTTTCCTTTCCTTCGCCGTCATCATCAGATTCAAATTCGTCAAAAAATTCGCGGTTCATGGTTACATCTCCAATAAAGGTGAAAAATCATCAAAATCGTCTTCTTCCTCTGTCAAACCTTCTGAATCGCGTAAATTTGGCGGGTAAACTACGCCCTCAATGCGTTGCAGGGGATAGAGAAATGCACCGTAAAGTTCTTGATATATTTCTCGAATCACTGAATCGGGATGCTTGAGGCATTCTTCTAAAATAATTCGCATCTGAACAAGCATACTGTCCCGCCCGGAGTCGGGTTTATCTTCAGTGGATTTAATAGCCCAAGCTGCATCGACAAAGTAAACTTGTACCGGACACCCATTTCGCATCCCGCGCCCGATGGTTTGCAAAATTCCCACCATCTGATTTGCCGTAAACGGTTTGAATAAATCTTCACCCAAACGGCTAGCCATGAGAGGTTCGCGCAACAGCCTGTCCGCCGTTTTCCACAGTTGTTTTCTCGACTTTTTCCAAGCATTAGAAATTGCTGGCAAGTCTTCTGATTCAGTAAAAACTCGACTGTCAAATTCTTGGGTAGCTTTTCCGGCTAGGCTGTACAAAAGTTGCGTATCGTCAGTCGTGGGGTGGGGACGGGTGAGGAAATAAATTGTACCAATGGCTGCATCGAGTTTCCTGGGGCCTTTGGTGAAAACAATATTTACGCCTCTACCAATTGCCAACAGCGGAAAAATGATAATATCGCAAGTTTCATCATCTCCTAAACCTTCGCACTGAGCCGTTGTGACGAAATCAGTGGGTTGCTCTCCGTTTTTGAGAAACTTAACAACTGCTTTGGTTCGTTTGCCGATGTCTGGATAATAATCGTTGATAAATTTCTTAATGTTCCGAGCTTGTTCGTAGCTGTTAACAATTAAGGCAGCTTTGCGGTAAATACCATTTTGCAGGTCAAAGTTGAGGATAGATTTGTAAATTTCAGATTTCTTGGTTCCTCCTTGCACCAGCGCGTCTACCATTTTTTTTAAATTGCGATCGCGCAGTTCGCCTGCACCGCTATATCGGAGAGGTTCATCGCGCGATTCGCGATCTGGCAGCCATTTGAAGCGGTAAAAGCTCTTTTTGGGCTCGTGTTCTGTTTGCCGCGGTTTCAGCAGATAATCCGGCCCAGAGTTAATGTGATAAGCAGGACTTGCTTCGAGAAATGAGGTAGCTGAAGTCATTAAAACTGCCGGCCCTGTCAGTTCGCCATCTGCCTCAAATAACTGATGAAAACGGTGCATTAACATCCGAGGCGCGCCCACAAAAATAATATAAGACAGTTCCACATTTCGGGCTTGACTTCGAGTAGTTTGTGCCGATTCACAACTGTATTTCACGCCCGAAAAAGACCCCAAAATATTCTCAGGAATCAGTTGTCGCAGTTCCGGTGTTGCCGTTGATTCGACAATCGGTTCCCGAATCAGTCCTTCTGCTACCATTGTTCTAGTTTGCGGTACGATCCGCTGATACCCTAAAATCACGAAAGTGACACAAACAAGTAAGGTAATTGTATCCTGAGCTTCGCCTGATGCAGTGCCATCCTTAAAACACAAAGGCAAAAACAATTCGGCAATTTCTTTGACAATCTTATCGCGCCGTTCGATTAGATTCTCTGCTAAATAACGGCGAAAATTAATAATTTGAGTTTCCCACTGTTGTTTGAGGGTTTCGGGGTTGATTCCCAGGCTTTGAGCGCACAGATCCAGGTTGAGCCGATCGTGCGGTTCAATGCCAGTGCGATCGTAAAAAGCATGGTAAGCTGCTGTTTCCCAGAATTGAGTTAAGGCTCGACTTTTGCTAAATCCCTGTTTGACTTCCTCTTGGTCGAGGCGATCGCGTTTAGAAGTTTTCTCATAGCCATCCAACAAATCGCTGACAATTCTCAGAACGGTTAATAACTGATTCTCATAGCGTTGGCTCACTCGCGATGAGGGCATATTTTGAACGGCAGTAATTAATGATGTGTTGCGATCGCCAAATTCCGATAAATTGCGGCTGTAAAGTTCTACATTGCGGTCGAACAATCGATAGTTTTCTCCGCGAGCAAAAGGATTGTGAATTTGCTCTTGAATGGCTAAATGGATAGATTCTTTCGCCCCGGAAAGTTTTAAAGTTGCTGCACCGTAAGCATCCAGATTTGATTGCACCATATCTGCTTCGTCAAAAACTACGACATCGAATGTCCGGGCAATCAATTCAAAATAACGAATGCGTTCGCGAATGGCCTGGGGTGGAACTTCAGTATCCATTGAAAGAACGTGACCGACCCAAATATCGGCATCTATTAAATCGCGGGGTGCTTTGTTGCGGCCGCACATCGTCCAAACCGGACACAGATGCTTTTTTATTTCCCCTTTCTTGCCACTGCTTTGTAAAATTTCGTTGCAGGGCGCATAACCAAATCCCCACATCGAAGTATCAGCATTTGAAAACGCAGGTAAGACACAATTTAAGCCAAAAATTTCTGCTTGTTCCAAACTATAGGCAAAGCCGCCATTTCCCCCCGATGCTGCGATCGCCTCGGCAATATTGTTAGCGTGTCGGCGGCGAGTTCCATCGCTTTGACCGACTAGCATTCCCACTTTAATTTCATGAAATGCAAGTTGTGCCATGTACTGTCTGGCAACTTCAATAGAGGGAAATACAAACATCGCTTTATAACCGCGTTTTCCCAACCACACAGCTATCAATACGAGCAAAGTTGTTTTGCCCGATCCTGGCAGTCCAATTAAATGCTTGATGCCTGCTAATTCGATGACTGTTTCTTCTCGCAAACCCTTGCCAATTTCTGGCACTTTAAGTACAAAATGTTGCAATCGTTTTACCCAGCTACCCTGTCTTTTTTCAGGATGATGGGCTTCGCGTCGATCCATCTCAACTGCTAACTCGTAAAGTTCCGCAAGGGGAATGCGGATTTTTCCTTGTGGCAGGCGATCGAGGGAATGAGTGCGGCGCGGCGCAAGTGGGGCTGCGATCGGCCCAATTGGCACTCTCGCGGCTGTTGTTTCTTCACCTAAAGCAACGGCCATTTGCTGGCGGGGATCGGCAAAGGTGGCGCTGTAAAATTGGTGTGCCAAAGGCTGGCCCAGAATTTGACGCGCTTTGGCAATTAAAGGGTCTTCTAGGGGGTCTGTGCGTTCAAAATGAAGTGTTTCTAAGTTAATTTTATAGGTTCCTTGAGTTTTGTTGCGGTAGTGGCGATCGTTATAAATAGCAACTGCGTGTTTCACTGACTGTTCTGTCACGTAAGCCAGCGACATCAGGCGCATATTGAAAATGGCTTGGCGGGCTTTTGCCAACGCGGGTGCATTGACAATACTCGCCATTCCCGATATCGTTAAAGGAGCATATTCTAGAGAATTAGTCTCTAAAAATTCTGCCATTAAAACGCACAGCCAGCAGATGCGATCGATTCCTGTCCAGAAATCCGGTTTAGTTCTCATATTTGATTGCCTTTAACAACTCAATGACTTGTGAAACAGACAGAATTTCGAGAGTAGCAGGATCGCCTTTTTTATCGATCGCTGACTGGAAAGTAGAGAGGTAATCTGGCCGCTCCTCAATTAATTGGTCGCTGACGGCAATGATGCGGCGGCGGTAGTGAATCAGCCCTCCGATGCCAGTGCGGTTGAGGCGCAAAGCAAGGGAGACAGGACTGGTGTATGACTTAGCATCAATGCCGATATTGCGACCGTTAATTGCTACATCGCATAGGTCTGATTCTGGGTAAAGTTCGGCATCTAGTCCGTTTTTTATGGCTGCCTTAAAAATTGCTAATTCGTCGATCGCCGGCCCAGTCCAATAGGTTAAAATTTGCGGCTGGGCAATCAGCAATCGGTCTTGGTTTGGGTCTAATTTCTCCGAAACTTTTGCTTTTGAGGAGTTGTGACCGAGGCATTGGCGAATCGGACATCGCCCATCGGAAAAAAGTTCTCGATCGGGATAGGGGCGCATCAGCGTACCGCAATACGCGCAGCGATGAGCGTGTCCGTCAATTAACCAGATATCCGGCACGCTATCAAAAAAGGTGTCAACAATCATTCCCTGTAAAGGCGTTAAATCGTTGTCACGTAAATACTCTAAGAGTTGGTGTTCTCCGATGAGCGATCGGCTGCCAAATAGCGATCGCAAAGCCGTATAAGCTTTGTGCTGGCGGCGAATTCCCAATCGTTCAGTTGCGTCGCGCAACCGTTGGTACAGGCGGTGTTCGATGATATTATCTTCGCCAAAAGTACCTTTACTGTTGGCAATTACTGCACAATCTTGGGTTGGTACTCGCAAGTCTGGATCGATGAGAATTACTTGACCAGAGTCAAAATCGGCGTGACAAAAAATATCTAATTCCCACTTATTGAGGGGATATCTAGCACGTTCCAAAACCGTATGCACGCAAGCCGCGCGATCGCTTTGTCCGGATTCGATATACAGCCTACCCAACTTGCACATAGCCCGATAAAGTTCCGATGGCATAGTATCGTCTTGGCGAACGATGTCTCGATTGAGAATTCTTGTGTACTGTCGCAGAATTCCCTGGGCCAGCAATATAACAGTATCTTCAGCGAGATCGATCGTGCTGGAGTGTCCTGTGGGTAATGGCAATGTCGTTGTTTGCATTTGTGGCAACCAGGTTGGGTCTTGACCATCAGCCTCGGCAAGAATTTGTTGCTCCAAAGTTGCGTCCGGGAAGGAGGGTAAAACTTGAGCGATCGCGGCCAGTGTCCAGCCTTTCTTGAGCAAAAGTGCTGTTGCCAGTCCTTCTAAAATCTGCCGAAACCGAAATTCTTGACCTTTCGGCTGTGACAGGAGTTGCTTGGATCTCCACGATCGCACAGTTCTTAAGGCAGGTGGTTCCACAGATAGCCCAAGCTGCTCAATCCGTCGTTTTAGTTCTTTTGTCAGAAACTCAGCAGTTCCCTGCCACTGGCGATCGTCTTCAAAGTACATAGATGTATAAAACCAACCTCTTTACATCCTATACTGATTACAGTAAACGATGTAAACAAAGGATGTCAAGAGAAACTACTCAAAATACTCGTGGCTCAAGGTAGTCATTTACCTGTGAATATCTAGCTGGATAAAGCTTTCAGTCTAATTACAGTCAGGTAAAAACTTAGCTGAGTCCACTCCTGGATCGCAAAATCTTGCTCCCACTGCCAGTCAGGCGGTTAACATATTGCAAATTTTCTACCTCTGGTCCAACTGCCCACCGTTTTTGGTGAATTCAACTATAATTCAAAATACACTTGAGTCCAGCCCGCACCTTCACCGGAATATTCTAACTGTGTTTACCACCGCACCTGCTCCGAACTTTACTCAAACCCGACTGCCCCACGACTTGTTTGCAGCCATTAACGCCCTCAAACAAGAGTTAAACGCCGTCATTCTCGCCCACTATTACCAAGACTCCGAGATTCAAGACATCGCAGACTTCATTGGCGACTCCCTAGAACTTGCCCGCAAAGCCGCCAACACCAGCGCCGATGTCATAGTTTTTGCCGGAGTTCATTTCATGGCAGAAACCGCAAAAATTCTCAATCCCGACAAATTAGTATTGTTGCCAGACTTAAATGCTGGGTGTTCCCTCGCCGACAGTTGCCCTCCCGAAGCCTTTGCAGCTTTCAAAGCCGATCGACCGGGACATTTAGTAATTTCCTACATTAATTGTACCGCCGCAATTAAGGCAATGAGCGATATAATTTGCACCAGTTCTAACGCGGTTAAAATTGTCAACCAAATTCCCGAAAGTCAGCCGATAATTTTTGGGCCCGATCGCAATCTCGGTCGCTACGTCATGGAACAAACCGGCAGAAACATGGAAATCTGGCAAGGAGCCTGCATCGTCCACGAAAACTTCTCAGAAAAAAAGATAGTTCAACTCAAAATCGAAAATCCCGAAGCCGAAATAATTGCCCACCCAGAATGCGAACCTCCCGTGCTGCGCCACGCCAATTACATCGGCTCCACCACCGCTTTGCTCAAATATTCTCAAGCTAGTTCCAGCCAAGCTTTTATTGTCGCGACTGAACCGGGAATCATTCACCAAATGGAAAAGCAAGCTCCGCACAAACGATTCATTCCCGCTCCTTCAACCAATAATAATTGCGCTTGCAACGAATGCCCGCACATGAGATTAAATACCTTGGAAAAATTGTATCTATCCCTAAAAAATCAAACCCCTCAAATTACTATGCCCCAAGATATTCAACTAGCAGCCTTGCAGCCCATCGAGCGAATGCTAGAAATGAGCTAACTGTTGACAGTTGTCAGTTGACAGTTGACAGTATTTTAGGATGGGTTGAATCCACGGATTAAATTAGTAATCAGGGACGCGAAAAAACCGGTTTCTGCGAAAAATTGCGGATGCTCGCCACAGAAACCGGGTTTTTAGCCCCGCGTGCCTCCAGCACTGCATTAGGTCATTTCTTTAAAAATTATGGACAATCGATGATTTTAGAAAAACTGATTGTTTTCACCCGCTATCCCGAACCGGGAACAACGAAAACTCGACTAATTCCGGTGCTGGGAAAAACAGGCGCTGCTAACCTTCACCGCTTGATGGCCCAACGGACGATCGCCTGCGCTCTCTCTCTCCAAAAATCCCGCCAATTATCGGTAGAAATTCACCGAGCCGGCGGCAGCCAACAACTGATGCAAGAGTGGTTGGGAAATGATATTATTTGTCAAAATCAAAGAGACGGCGATTTGGGTACAAGAATGACAGCAGCCTTTCAAAACTCTTTTAATTCCGGGGTTGAGAAAACTGCAATTATCGGCACTGATTGTCCTGGTTTGAAAGCAGAAATCATGGCACAAGCTTTTGAGGACTTGAGTCAGCACGATTTAGTTTTGGGCCCGGCCAAAGATGGAGGTTATTATCTGATCGGGCTGCGGCGATCGATACCGGAATTGTTCGGTGGCATTCAGTGGGGAACCAGTGAAGTATTTGCTTGTACGCGGGCGATCGCCCAAAATCTCGACCTCAATATTGCTTATCTTCCCACTCTTGCAGATATCGATCGACCAGAAGACCTCCTCGGTTTAGATATTAATATGTTAAAATAACTAAACTATATTTAATCTATTTCAATCATTAGTAATTGTCATACTTAATTAGATTAAACTACTTGATTGTGAAACCATAAGGTCATAATATAGTAATTGTATTTGTCTAACCAAATGCTGAATCTCAGTAGCAGTTAGACAGCGCTTGGGACAATAGTCCCAGGCGCGAGAAAAAACCAAAAATTAGCAAATAAATTAGCAACTAACAGATCGGCTTTGTACAAAACCCGCCCTGCCACATAAAAGCCCAATGTAGGTGCGGGCCGGAAGTAAAAAGTAGCAACTAAGTGCTTTGCTTTGTACAAAACTCGCCCTCTCACGTTAAGGCCAAATGTAGGGGCGACCCCGGGGCTAGAAATTGGCAAAATCAGCTTTGTACAAAACCCGCCCTCTCTCTCACGGGCTGCTTAAGTCTGTATGTCGCCAGAAAATCCCCATCTCAAAATTTCCATTATCATTCCAGTCTTAAACGAAGCACCTACAATTGCCTCAGTCATCTCCACCGCCCTTGAGGCCAAAAATGTCGAAATAATTGTCGCCGACGGCGGCAGCAGTGACGGTACTACAGATATAGCCAAATCTTTGGGGGTGCGAGTTCTCTCCACCGCCCCAGGCCGCGCCACCCAAATGAATGCAGGTGCCGCCGCTGCTGCTGGAGATATCCTGCTGTTTCTCCACGCAGACACTCTTTTGCCTCGCGGGTATGACGATAGCGCGCGTCGGCTACTAGCTAACCCGCCTGCTGTAGCGGGGGCCTTTCAACTCAAGATTGACGCCCCCAGTCTCAGTCTCCGGCTGGTAGAGACAGGGGTAAAGTGGCGATCGAACTTTCTGCAAATGCCCTACGGCGATCAAGCCATTTTTCTCAACGCAGCTACTTTTGACAAAATTGGCGGTTTTCCCGACTTGCCCCTGATGGAAGACTTTGAATTCGTGCGGCGGTTGAAAAAACTAGGCCGCATCGAAATAGTACCCCAGCCAGTGCTGACCTCCGCCCGCCGCTGGCAGCAGCTTGGGGTCATCAAAACCACCGCCATCAATCAAATGGTAATTATCGGTTATTTCCTCGGAGTGTCGCCCGATCGACTCGCTTTCTGGTATAAGAGGCAAAAGAAAAATTCTTCCAAAAACTAAAGAATAGTGAACTTTTCTAAAGCTCGCCGTTAATTATGTAAATAGGAAACACGTCCCTGCGTAAAATATGACTTGAACGCCTCAAATTTTACGCACAGCGAGGACAAACAGAATATGGCCGATCCCAGAGATGCAGAGCTTATTAAACCCTTTAACGGCGACCCCTTCACGGGTCATCTAGCAACTCCTATCAGTGCTTCTGATTTCACAAAAGCATTCATTGGGAACTTGCCCGCCTACCGCAAAGGACTCTCGCCCCTAGTTCGAGGTCTGGAAATCGGTTTGGCCCACGGTTATTTCCTCGTCGGCCCCGAAATCGTCTTCGGACCCCTGCGGGATTATCCAGAAGCAGCTAATCTCGGCGGATTAATTACAGCCCTCGTTTTAGTTCTGCTAGGTACAGCAGGTATGTCTGCCTACGGTTTGGTGTCTTTCAAGCAAGACAACACCAGCTATCCTAGCGCTAATCCCATGACTCCCGATTCCCTCAGAAATGCTGAAGGGTGGAGCCAGCTTACCGCTGGTTTCTTCATTGGCGGGATGAGCGGCGTCTTTGCTGCCTATTTCTTACTCGAAAACTTTAACGGCGTTGACGCCATTTTCCGGGGTTTAGTCAATAATTAGACTCCACTCGGAAATATCTCTGTTGGAACACACTAACTTTAGCTGGGAGAATTTGATATGACAGGTTCATACGCCGCTTCTTTTTTACCTTGGATCTTGATTCCGGTAGTTTGCTGGCTGATGCCGGTTGTAGTAATGGGTTTGTTGTTTATCTACATTGAAAGCGACGCCTGATCTGTACGCGCAGACCAAGACCTAAGTTGGAAGACAGACAGACAAATGTTCTGAAAACTCTAAATAAATCTAGGGAAAATCAGAAAAAATTGTTTTGAGATTGCTGGTAAGAAAGAAAAATTAATTTCTTTACCCCAACCCCCAGACTTGACTGTGTGGAGCAATCCTTCTGTCTTCTTGCATCTAAAGTCGCGATCGCGAAAAATCCTCTGCCCGCACGGCAGAGGATTTTTTTACAAAGATTTTTTTCCCGCAGGCACAAATCATCCCCTCGTACAACACAAATTGCGAAGTCCTGAGCCACAATTGTTATTGGAAACTATCTCATGAGGAGACAGCGATGCCATTTCCCCTCGCGCGCAAAATTTTAGCTCCATTTCTGATCTCGGTACTGCTGTTAGTGACCGCCTGCGGTCAAACCCAAGCTCCCTCCCGCTGGGACAAAGCCCAGCAGGAAAGCACTCAAAAACCTGGTAAAGCACAGCAGACAACTGCTGATAAATCAAATGCTAGCAATCAAAATCTGCCCCAGAAGGCAGTTGCAGGCGGTCAGTTAAATAAATACTTCCCCTCTTCTGGCGGTGGATTCGATCGCGTTTTTGCTCAAGAAAAGTCCGGCTTTGCTGAAGCTAAATTGAACAAAGGCGGTAAAAATGTCGCGATGCTTTCGATTAACGACATCGCCGGCAACCCCAGCGCAGGTGAAAAATTTAAGCAAAGTACCAAGCAAATCAGCGGCTATCCCGCCGTTAATCAGGGTGCTAATATCACTGCTGTTTTAGTGGCAAATCGCTATCAGGTGAAAGTTCAATCCCGCGATCCTTCTTTTACCGCTAGCGATCGCGAAGCTTGGCTGTCAAAATTTAACCTAGGTGGCCTCGCCCGCGTCAAGTAGCAATGTCTCTTGTCACAGTCCGCGCCGGACTCCAGTCTGGCGCTATTAGAACTAGGTCTGCCAAAGTGACACTGTGAAGTTCTTGCCATCTGCCAAAAGTAATACCTTTGATTTTCGTTCCAGCATAAGGAGTTTTTTGTGAGCAAAACAGTCTTTGAATTAGTCGATCAACTGCCTCAAGACAACATGACTGTCAAAGCCCTCCGAGCGCTTGACTTTGTGGTTCCCGGTGAATGGAACAATTTAGTTGGCTTTGAAAATACCATTCGCACCGTTACTGGTGAAACTGACGAAGAACTGATTCAGCAAATTGGCGATCGCGCCATCTACCTCTTCAACGATAAGTCTCAGGGCTACCAGCGCGCTCTGTGGCTTTACCAAACTATTGACAGTGCCGACAAGGCTTTGGGCAGTGCCGCCCTCGCTAATAAGGTTGCGGAAAATGTCTCGTTTTTGTCGTTCCTCGGCAATATCACTCCGAAGGCTGAAAAAGCTCAAACGATCGACCTTTCTCTGAAGTTAGTCACTGAGTTGCTCGCTTTTTGCCAAATCAACGGCATTCCAGGCGACAGCATCGGCGATTTTGCCGCAGCTTTGGCCGACTACGGCGGCGAATCCCTGATGCGGATGGCTGCTTTGGTTTGTTTTGACGGTTTGATTCCTTTGGGCCCAGACTTTATCCTCGCCACTCAGTCTTGGATTCAAAAGCTCTCCCCTAGCGATTTGCAAGAGAATCAGGCTTTTAAGTCGATCGGCGACCAAATTCCAGGGGGATCTCCCGCAGGCCAACTCGGCTTTATCGGCGAAAGCTTTAACTCAGTTTCTGGCTGGATGAGCTCTTTTGTGAGCGATCGGGGTTTGACTCCCCAAAACGTACTCGGCCACTTGCAGAGTTTTGTGGAAATTTCTGCTGACAAGGTGGACTACGTGGGTGCATTCCTCGACATGACTACCAACTACTACGAACACACGGGTGTTCAAACTCTCGCCCGCCGTTTGATTGAACGAGCTGTCGCTGAGATTTAGAATAACCAAAGGAGTTGCGATCTTTGCGGGCGATCGCCCTGAGTGTGTTGAGTTCAAATTTTTTTGAATCGCAATTTTCTCAGGTTGGTGTTCGATAAAAAGTTTCGGCGATCGACTTTCTCGATCGCCCGCACCTGCACTCACAAATCCCTACCGATCACTTTTAAAAGGAAGCGTTAATGCCAGAAGAACCGCAAAATCCTACTGCTGGAGAATCGGAAACTCCCAGTGCGATCGAGAACGCCCCGAGTTCCGATGCACCCGAGACAACCGACTTGCCCAGCACTGACAAGCCTCAGCGGGCTGCTAAAAAGCCCAAAGAACCGAAAAATCCTACCGCTGGAGAATCCGAAACTCCCAGTGCTTCGATCGAGAACGCCCCGAGTTCCGACGCACCCGAGACAACCGACTTACCCAGCACTGACAAGCCTCCAGCGGCTGCTAAAAAGCCCGCAGCCAAGGCTGAAGGCGACAAGCCCCCAGCTAAAGCTAAAAAGGAAAAAGCACCTGCTGTTGAAGACAAGCCCTTTGCGGAATTTATTCAACAAGATTATTTGCCCGCTTTGCAAACTGCTTTGACTAAGCAGGGCGTTAAGGATTTAGAGGTGAGTTTGGCAAAGCAAAAACTCCCCGTTGCCGGCATGAGTTCCGCCGGGGATTGCTGGCAAGTAATTGGGAAATTCCAAGAAGGTCAGCGCCAATTTAACCTATATTTTCCTCAAGAAAATATTCAAAGTCAAAGGGCGTTTTCCTGCGCTGAAAATAATACCAAAACAAGCACTTTAGAGCCTTTTTTGATAGATGAGCGCAAGGTAACACTAGACCTCATGGTGTTTGGCGTCGTCCAGCGACTTAACGCTCAAAAATGGCTCAATCTTAATTAACCTGAGTTCGGGATAAGAAAAGGAGGAGCAGTGTAAGCTGAAATACAGCGTATTCCAGGTTTGTGAATTGTAGGGACACGGCAGTGCCGTGTCCCTACGGGGAAGCTCACGATAGGCGGGTGTACTTCATGAATTGCGTACCGAATATATGAAAACATAACTTTTCCATGTCCCAAGCTGCTTAACCCGAACTCAGGTTATATAAAAGTAAATGCAAAGCAATAGCTATAGAATTCAGAAAATCAGGTCATCTTCTCAATCAGTGGCTCCATCAATCCTGTGGGATGAAACTGAAGATAAAAATACAATTTTTTGGCAAGAATGGCAGGCGCATCAAGATTATTTTTCCCATTGCTGTCTCAAGTGGATGAACTCAAACCCAATCGATGCCGAAGAAGTATTGAGTCAGGCAATGCTTAAAGCCTGGACAGAATGGCAAAACTATGGAAGTCAAATTAAATGTCCTAAAGCTTGGTTAACTAAAATTCTCTATAACTTCTGCATAGATTTGCATCGAAAACGGAAACGAGAAAGATTAATAATTGAAAACCTAGACGAGATTAAACTTGAAGATTCTCCAGCACTTTATTCTAACTTAGGATTTACTGAACCTAATATTATAAACCTAGAATTGGAGGAATATATCCACCATAAAATTGACTCATTGCCTCCCAGACTCCGCGAGACTTTTGTCTTATACCACTACCAAAATAAATCTTATCAAGATATTGCCAAGCTATTTCTCTTCTCTGAAGAAAACGTCCGCAAATACGTGAGCAAAGCCTGCCGAATTCTGCGAAGGCATTTAATCAAATATCTGGCCGGTGAAGATGATACTCCTCTAAATTCTTCCTCGCCCGCCTTAAAGTTGGTAATTCCTTTGCCAGAAAAGTCTCAACCCCAATGGAATTGGGAATCACTAATTCCCCCAAAAAGCCAGGATGAAGAAATTAGCTATCAAGTCACCGTACTATGTCTGGAAACTTTACCCCATCATTCCTATATCTCTACTACTCTTCTAGTCTGGAGATGAAAGTGCGTTGAGTCAGCCGTTGTTTATCCCGCCTGTGGGGAAGTCGAGACGATATTGCAGCGGCTCAACGGTAAGATGAGCAAGGGTTCTAGGGGTTGAGGGGGGATTTTTGGGGAGAAAATTTGCTCGTAACTCGAAAAATTCCCAAATTGGGGTGGGAAAACGTCTAACTAATAAATAGGCGGTCAGAAAAAACCGCTTAGAGTCCAGGCATGAGTTACATCTTTCTTAACAAAAAATGAGTACATCCCGCAAAATCCAGATCGCACTCGTGGCAAGTCTCCTGTGGTCATCTACCTCAGTCAGCAGCTTTGCTGCTACCAACTCGATTACTTCTGAAAAGTTTCAGTCAGACACGGTAAAACTTCCTGTGGAAAGTATTCCATCTAGGCAGTTAAATTTAACACCAGATACTTATTTAATTGCTGGTGAGTTCAGGAATACGATGAGTAGAGTACCTGGGGGATATGACACGTTCCAAGCATTTGACGAGATATGGAAGAATCCAGCAGACAGGAAGAAAAGATTATTTGATTACTGCAGCACTCAAAAAGTGTTATCAGTTAAGCTATGTTTTAAACTGCTAACAGTTTGGGCAGACGATACAATGGAATCTGCCAAGCGTAAGGACTTCGATGAGCTAATGAATATATTTGATGAAGCAAGAAAAATGTAAAGGTAAAATAATCCATAATGCGTGAGAGTGAAATCTCTTTGATTTTGGGGACATTACCAACTTAGTGCTGCTCCATTTCAGTGTTCAAAAACTTGAAAAAAAAGCGATATGGCCCACTCGACGAAGGGCGCGATCGCTTTTTTTCGTAGCGCCTAGGCAACGCCCGTCGTAGATATCGCTTTTGGTTTACGAGAGAGCCATTGATTGACGCGCTCGCATTGATTTTCCTTGATAATAATTAATCTTTTGTGGCTTGTTCAGTTTGAGTAACTCAGACATAATCTGAGCAACGTAAATTATTCTCTAGCAATCTTAAATGATTCTACTCGTTACCAGGCAGAGCCTGGTAACCCAGATCCGGAGGCTCTGCCTCGATTGTAGCAGGCGAGGCAGAGCAAGAGTGACATTGATTCCCAGGCTCTGCCTGGAAGTTATTGAAACTGATGCGAGGATTGCTATATTTCCCCTTATCTATAGCGGGTCTAAATTATGTCTGGATACTTTACCACATCATTGGTGCAGTTCTGCCAATCTTCTGGGCTAGAGATGAATGTTCACTTTTTCTTAGAAGAAAAGCCAACTAGACAAGAGCAGAAAGTGAACACTTTAAGTAAGTATGTTCAGAAATATTCCCAAGGATGGAAAAAAAGGTTAGAACTAGCTAATTTGCTTTACCAGACGGGAGACTGGCAACAAGCGGTTGCCGAATATTATCAAGTGATTGAGCGACAACCGCAATTAATGGGTGTGCGGCTGCAACTAGGGAAACTATTGCAGCTAATGAAACGAGAAAAAGAGGCAATAGAAGTCTATGAAAAAGCCTTGTCGTGTTCCGAAAACGAAGCGACTCAGCATCATATCAAGGGATTGATTGCAGTTTGTCGGGGTGAGAGTGACAAAGCAATTATTGCCTTGAATTTAGCAACTCATTTAGAATCTGAAAAAGTCGTTCACCGGCTGGCTTTGGCACAGGTGTATCAGCAGATAGAAAATCATCTTGGCGTGCTCAGTGCTGTGGAGCAAATTTTGGCAATCAACCCAGATGATGTTGTGGCGTTGATTTACAGCCATGATGCGAATCTGGCGGTGGGGGATATGAGCGCCGCAACAGAGCAGTTGAGCAAGCTTATAGCTCTATTTCCGAATGATTTTAGGGTACTGCAACGACAAATTGAGCAACGTCTTCAGATGAGATTAGTTTCTGGTGAAGAGGGGAAACTGACGAAAAAGATGATTACCTCTTTACTGCTACAAACTCCTCATGGGGCTGAGGCTCACAATTCTCTGGGCTATTATCACATTTTCCGAGGCGATTGGCGGCAAGGTGTGAAGGTGTTAGCAGAGTTTACCGCCCAACACCCCAATCATCCTTATGGTTGGTATTACTATGGCTGGTGCTTATACGACACGGGAGAATATCAAAAGGCAGCACACATGATGGCGAATGCTTATCAACTGTATCCCGATGATTGTGCAATTTATCGGGCATTGTGTGAAATTTTACCGGTTGCCAAACGCTGGGAAGAATTGCGTTTTGTGGTAGAACAGATGCTGAAACGATTTCCTGAACGTTGGAGTGTTTGGACGATTACGGGGCGGGTGTTGGTGGAACACTTCAAAGAGATTGAACGAGGATGTAGTGTTTCTGAGCAGGGCACAAAACTTCAGCCGCAGTTAGTTGATGCTTGGTTTCGTCATGGGCGGGTGTTGGCTTTGGCGCTTAAACATCAAGAAGCGGTGGAGGCGTTGGAGAAAGGATGGAAGTTGTTACCAGCGGGAATTTCTCTGCAATTCGTGCCGACGGCGCTGTGGCTGGCGGAGAGTTACCAGGTGCTGGGGGATGTTGGGGCGAGTCAGCGGTGGTGGAAAGTTGCCGGTGAGGGATGTCAGGAATTGAGAAAGTTTAACCCGGCTATGGCTGATTACTGGTTAGGGAGAGCTTTGGTGGGGTTGAGGGATAAGTTGGGGGCGATACAGGCGTATGAAAGTGCGTTGAGTCAGCAGTTGTTGTATCCAGCGCGTGGGGAAGTTGAGAAGAGTTTGCGCCGGTTGAAGGGTAAGAAGGGGAAGGGTTCTAGGGGTTGAGGGTGGATTTTTGGGGAGAAAAATTGCTCGTAACTCGAAAAATTCCCAAATAGGGGTTGGCAAACGTCTAATAAATGAGTGGGAAGGAAAAAACAATAGACCTCTTGCAAAAGTTATCGCTGAGGTAGTATTGGGTCTGAAAAACGCGATCACTCACCTAAACATTTTGAGATGAGGGGAAAATGACTAAAGCAGTAACAATCATTGCTTATCTTAACGATGATGTAGAGCAGTCGAGATGGTTAAATAGTTTTTTGAAGCAAGAAGAAAGTAATGTTTATATACAAACTCAAAAGGGTAAATATAAGGAACGAAATGCTGTATTATCAGGAAAAACTTGTTTACCAGAAGAGCTGAAAGACAAAGATCTGAAAGACATACTAGAAAGTGTTAACGAAATTAGGATAGTTTCACATGGTAGAACTGATGGGAGTACTATTTATTTTGCATCCCAAAACAATGACAATGGCGGCTTAGAAAAAACAGCTCAACAGATGGCTGAGATAATTTTTTCCGCACTAGATTTAAAAATCACTTATATTAAAATAATATTTGATAGCTGTGGTAGTGCAGTAAATATAGGGGGTTGGAGTGCAGTAAATATAGAGGGTAGGGACTATGAGCATCCAACAAATACTTTTATTGAAAATTTTGCTCAAGAAATATATAATCTAATCAGGAGAAATTACCAAAATCACCAAGAAACAGCATTTTCATATTGTCATTTTAAGATTGAAGGCAGAGCTGGTACTGCTATGACTACAAATGAAAAATTATATGGAAAGGTTACTCCCTATAATTATCATCTCGCGAACGAACAATTAACAAAGAATCTCAATTTTTCCAATGCAGATAAATTGGTAATTCATGACATACTACCCAAAGTATGTGAGATCCTATTTTGGGCAGAAGAGGAATCATTGACTAATAAAACTAAACAGGCGGAAATTCAAAAGCTTGTTAAGAAGAATCAATTTAAAGGCCGCAAAAAGGAAGACGAAGCAGCGAACATAATACAGGAGCTTGCAGAAGATATAACAAGAGAATATAAGAGAAAGAAATATTCATTGCTTCCGATAATAACTTTTGACGTATCATCGTCTGACGTATTGGATAGTACACAAGTTAACTTTAATTGGGAATCTAACGAAAAAGAAAGTAATAATTCTGGCGCTTTGGGACATACAGCCCAGGATGTTGCATTAATTCAAGATATTAGAGACTATTGTAATAAACAAAAAAATACAAGTATCATTTCAAGATATTTAAGAAATAAAAATAATAATTTACAAGATGATTTACGAGATAATTATTTACAAGATTTACAGAACAAAGCCTTATCTTATGGCAAGCCTGACACAGAAAATCAAACCTTATTGCAAGACATAAGAGATAACATGGTTGATTTTTGTAATGAAAAACTGATACATAGCATTCAATATACAATTGTTGATTTTATAGGTAGGGCAAATGTAGTTATAAATAATGACTCCTCTGATTACATGAGGTACAACCAAACGAAAGATCTTTTTGACCTTGCAGAAAAAACAGGTTTACTAACAGTGACAGCCGAAGATAAAGAGGGGTTTTGTTATGCTCTCAGAAAATTTTTTGGACTGGTTGAGGTAGGCGGATGGACTGTTAGTGGTGAAAAGGCTATAGCTGCCTTTACTGAGCTAATGGGAAATTATATCGAGATAAAAGCACTCTCGTGGTGGAGCAAAAAACCACCAAAAGATTTACTTATCGAGACCTCTATATATATTAAATTGTACTATAACGCCATACTAAAGGCATTTCAAAACGATAGTCCTAATGAAAATAATAAAGAGAAGCCATTGCTGGGGGGTAAGAACAATTTAGAAAAGGTTATAGAAAAGCTGCGCCTGGTAGGCGAAGTGCAAAACGTATATGATGCTACAATATCATATGTAAAAGAAGGTGTAACAAGTAGACATGCAGTATGCATCAAAAAAATAGGTGCGGATTGTTATAAATACTTTGATCCTAATACAGGGGTTTTTAACCACCTCTCTGAAGAACAGTTGAAAGCGGTTTTTCAGGTTAGCTTAAACCTTGTCGATAAGTCCGACGAAGCATATATTGATACTTTAGATACTTTTAAAAAAGATAATTTCTTCGAGAAGTTGAATACAACATTTCAAGAATATTATGAAACAGCAAAGAGATTGAATAATACTATAATAACCTCGAATTATATACTGAAACCCAAAAATTTGGGCGGTTTTGTAGATAAAGAGCCATGGAATCTTCCATCTGGAAATGAACTAGAAAATTTAGCAAATAAGCCAGCTAAAGAGGATAAAGAAAGAAAAATTATAATCCAAATGCAAGGAGATGAAGACAGTTTTAGGGCGGCACAAAACCTCTTTAGTAAAGATCCAAAGAATACAGAGTGGATACAAGCCAGAAATGGTTTTGGGGGCATGGCAATAAAGTGGTCTGATGAAGAAAAGATTTTTGTAGTAAGGAAGTCTTTAGATATTAAGGCTCCAAGTGATTTAAAGATAGTGTTAGTTGGGCACGGGAGTACGAAAAATGGATACGCTACCCTTGGCGGGTATAATTCTGACGACATAAAAACGAGATTGGAGGAAATTTTTGCAGGTAAGGATGTAGGGTCAAACATTACAGGAATAAAAGTGAGCCTTGTTGGATGCCGCCTAGCAAACGGGGTATTAGAAAAATCATTACCTCAAGAAGTTGGTGAGTGGTTGTTAAACAAAGGGCGGGAGCTTAACATTACCCCAGAAAATTTAGAGCTTACTGCCCAAAGATATGATGTTAGAATTCGGACTGATGGTAGAAAAGAGGTTTTAATCGACGATAGCTGGGTGCTGGCAGAAGCAGAGAGATTATTGGGAAATTATACCAAAATTACCTTGGGTGTTAGCGACGGGAAATTAGTGGAGAAACCCCATAGCTTTGATAGCCTAATGACAATGTCTGGGGAAACTGTTAAGGCTTTATTACAAGGTGAGTTGAGTAATAGCCGCAAAAAAGCCTTGGAAGACCTACTTAGTAAGATAAAAAAAGAGGTCTTTACTGCCAATAAAGACGATTCAACCGTGCTGAACCACATGAACTCGGCGCAGAAAACCCTGCTGCATAAAGCAAAAATAGCAGAGTTGGCCTTGAAAGCAAATGAGTCTATAAATAAACTTAAACCACCAGGAGAAGGGTGGATTGCAGATTTGCAAAGCGCTAAACTCACAGATAAAGGTAGTAGCATCAAGTTTATAAGAGAATATAGTCCAGACGGAAAAGCTGAAAGGTCTCAGGCAGTTGAAACGGATAGTGACATTTTTGTGGAACTACAAAAACATGCCCAAGCCGCAGTGGATGCCATGAAAGATGCATTTTATTTAGATCCTAACACAGGCAATTTTAGTCCTAAACCTGGACACGATTTAGTGGAGGGTAGCAATGAGGTGCTTAATGTGTATTTCACATTAAAAGGACTGATGGGTAGTGGAAGGGATCTAATAAATGGTAATTTTAATCATCTTGCTATCGCTATGCAGGTGTCTTTAGTATCACAAATGGCCCAAACTGGTCTTGGCACAGCTGATCTCATTATGAAGACTATTACAGGGGCTAAACTAGTAACTACCGAGAAAATTTTAGCCGCAACAAACAAATTTTCTAAATTTTCTGTTGCAATTGCTCCTGTATTTGACATTATCAATCTAACAATACTTAGCATAGAAATATCTAAGGCAAAAACTCCTGAGGAAAAAGCTGAAATTATTACTAATTTAGTTTTAGGTTCTGCTAATTCTGTCCTTTCAGTGTTAGGCTTAGCTACAATGATTATGTCTGGACTCGAGATAGGTGCAGATATAGCATCAGCTATTTCCCCAGTGTTGGGACTTGCGGGTTTGGCACTTATTGTTTTTAGCCAAATTGCAAGTGAAATATTTAATCTTGTAAATATCACAGTAAACAATAAATCGCATAAAAAGAGTTTAGAAGCAACTTATGCCATCTTATATAAACAAGCTAAGGATGTTGATGATGTACAAGCTGGAACAACAAAGCTATTTCTCCTGGAAAACAAGTCAGAAGTATCTTCACTAAAGTTTTTACCTTCTATTGTTATTGAAAAGATAGATTTTAAAGACAATATTTGTTTTTTAGGGGACATATATATGGATGATATGAACCCTGCAAGTGGTCAAAGTGTATGGGTGAAGTCGAAAAATAATATAGAACTAATGATATCTGATGGAAAACTTGACTTTAATGCCTCTGCTTGGCCTCGCAATGTAAAACAGTTGTCTATTTATCAGGGTTTAAAGACAGAAGGTGAATATACAGCAAAGTTTGGGCTACCAAACGGCCTAGACGTTAGTCGTACTGTATACGTACTGCCTGGCAAAGCCAGTTTAACCCTCCACCAAGAATTTGGCTTCAGTACATATCAATATAATCCCCCTCAGACTCATGAAACCGCAGAGCAAGAACAAAACTACACCCCAGAGGTTCTGGAAAACGGTAAGATCTTAATAAATAAATTGTTAAAGACATATAATGAGCGAATAAAACCTAATATTAACTTTGAACACGAGTCCCAAGTGTCTTTCATGGGATTTGGCCCAACAATTATTAAACAGCAACCGGAGATCACAGGTTTTGCTGTTGAGTATCATTCAACAACTATTGAGGTACTTTTGGACAATCAAAGTCGTACTTGTATAATTCAGCCTGATAGCGTTGATGATGCTAAGTACTTAAACTATATCTTTAGTGGTGATGGCGGATCTAGCTTTATCATACTAGCAGATAGAGCTGTTGGCATTAACATAAAAAGTTCTAATGTTCCGGAAAAACTTAAAAATGAGTCTTGGAAGTTTGACTTAAGTAGGCAAATCAAAAGCTTAGATCAACTCATAAATATAGTGTTAAATGAGGAGAGTATCCAAATAGGAGATCAGATAATTAAATTTGATTCAAGAGAGCATGGACGGTGTTTGTTTAGAGTTGCTTTTGAAAACCAAGTATTCTCAGAAATTATATTTGAGCTGAATGATAACAAACAATGCCTTATTCTTCATAAAATTCAATTGAATGAAGATTATATAGGAAGCCCTAGTGATAGAACTATTGCCGCTATATCAAGCGCTCTGTCCACTCTTGCTAAACTATTCGCAAACACAGAGACTTTAATCTTCATGTATAAAGATTTTTTGGGGTGTGTTTATGATAGCTGTAAAAGACTTATGGTAATATCAGAGGTCAGAAAATGGATAGACACTGATGCCGTTAAATCTCTTGGCCTACTTGGAAATATAATGGGGATCACAAAAAGGATAGATGATGATGCCGTTGAACATACTGAGATACTTGATATCAATACATTTGATGGTAAACAAGTTAGAGTTCCAGGTAATGTGACTTTTGTTGTCGATAAAACGACTGGAACCCCTAAGTTAATTAAAAAGGGTACTGAGCCAGAATTCAACTGGCAATCAGTAAATTCTATAATTGATGGTATTCTAGTGCCTAATATTGTAAATGTAAAAGTTACTGAAACAGGAAATTGGGACAGATTAATAGAAAATCTTTTTAACAACCCTGAGCGTATTATAGAATTTCTCAATTTGATTACCAGCGATAATTCGATTGAGAGAATGAGTTCAATTCAAGTTAATCTTACGGATAGTAAAGAAGGTCATTCCAGCATTATCATAGATTTAAAGTTTAAATATGAGTCAGAGTACCCGACTTTATATGAAGGAAGCCCCAAAGTAGGTATAGGTTACGATATTAAGTCTGGTTATGCTTTAGAATATGGAAGTAATTCTGAAGGTTCATATTGTGTTACAAAAAAATTTAACAATATTGGTGGTGTGATAGAGCTTATACCAATAATTATTGATATTAATGTTAAAGATAAAATGGCTGGGGAATCCATGTATTATAAATTGATTAACGATGTGCTCAGTTCTGATCGACCTAATTTTAGTAAATTACTGCAGGCGTTTAACATTTATCATGGGGTGGTAAATAAAATGAGCGAATTACTCATTAATTTTGTTACTAATTCACATAATGTTACCTATAAAGTGGTAGCTTCTTGGGCTAGGCGCAACACACCATACCTTAATGCTACCTATATATCAAAAGAGTTTGGAGATTTTGATGAGTATTTTTATACTTATGAGATGCAATCAGTCTATATAATGTATTCAGACGTTTCTGTAGCTCCTCCATTCCGAGGAAGCCACATTAACGTGTTTGCCAGAAAAGATAAAAATGATCGGCCTTCGATGGTTAGGATTTTTGATTATAATGATCAGCCTTCGAGGGTTGTGATTTTTGATTATTATGCTCAATCCTTAAACTTAAATATTGTATGTGAGGAAGGTTCGCAAGTAGAAATCCTATTTAGAAATACCAAAAAAGAGAATATCAACTATTATTTTTCAGGACTTAACCTGATTTTAGTAAAAAACAATTTTCGCTCAGTAACAATAGTAACAATAATAGATGCCTTGTCTGAAAGGGATAAAAGAATAACTATTACAACGGAAAATGATGATTCCATAGCAGGATTTGATATTTGGGATATTAGGAGTAACCTAGTAGAGTTTGTAGAGGTCGGGGGGAATCAGCTACCGTAGTAGGAGTATATTTCAATCTGGTAGACCATATTTTTCCCCAAGTTCTGCAAATGCTTGCTGATGATGGGAGGTTGAGTGCGTTCGTACTTCTTTGTGATTGCCCAAAGGCGATCTCTTTCTATTTACGGAAGAGCGATCGCTTTTTTGGAGAGAAGGGCGATCGCTTTGGGAAAATTGGAAATGCGATCGCTTTAATAGGGAGATGAGCGATCGCCGTTTAAGTTTCTGGTTCATCACCGAAGAGTTGATCTATACTTTGAAGTGCTTGTTGAGAACAACGACGCACACGATGAATACGCACAATTCCTTGCTCTTGCTCAACTGCTTCATTAACAGTAAATAAAATATTGAATTGCTTTTTATAGAGAAGTTGGCGTACCTCTATTCCCATATACTCACTTTCGATCGCCAAAGCACAACGCCTGGGAAAGTTTTCCAGCGTCAACATAATTTCATAACACCCTCTTACCCAGCGATAAGCATTTTCCGGTGAATCCTCCTTAATCCAAAGAAAAATACTCTCTATATCAGCCACCGCAGTAGGAGATATTTCAATCTGGTAGGCCATATTTTTCCCGAAGTTCTGCAAATGCTTGCTTCAGAGGTATCCCTTTCCCTTGCTCAAATTCTTCAATACTTTTACGGATACCTACAATAGACTCCAGTAACTCAAGCCTATCGAGCAGTTGCTGGTAGCCTTCAGCATCTTGAACAACGGCAGTAGCTTTACCATTAACCGTCAGAACTATGGGTGCTTTAGTTTCTTTGAGTCTTGCCAGGAAAGCTTTCGCACCCCGCTGGAACTCTGAGAGAGGATAAATGTCACTCAGACTGAGCATAAAATTTTCAAAAAATTCTTTGATAATTTCATGCTAACAGTCGGCAATTGTTTTGTCTATTGTGCGATTGGCGGTGCGATGTCTACGATGCCATCTCGCTCATCTAAGCGATCGCGGGAGATGATGGGAGATTGAGTGCGATCGCAAAAGCGTAGCATCCCCCAGAGAAACGCAAGGGCGTAGCTGATAGGTTGGGCGGCGCGTGGGGAAGTCGAGAAAATTTTGCAGCAGCCCAAAAGCAATCTGAGAAAGGGTTCTGGTGTTTGACGGTGGATTTTTGGAAAGAAAATTTGCTCGTAACTCGAAAAATTCCCAAATTGGGGTGGGGAAACGTCTACTAAACTAGTGGAAAAAAAAACCACTAATCAACGTCAATTTCAACAAACGAGGTATTGTCGTATGAGTTTTGTCAAAAAATTACCAGCAGTTTTAATCGCTGCGGCTGGTATCTCTTTGGGTTTCGTTGGTACAGCCTTAGCAGAAACGATTTTATTAGGAGAGAAGACTCTCGGTTCTCAAGAGAAATTGAGCTTAATGCCAAAAGATAAGGGGAGGGATATAACGCTTTGCTTCCAGACAACTGATAACTTAGTGGGTAAACTAAAATTGCTTTATATCACCCCCACGGAGGGCGGAGGAATAGACACAAAAATAGAAGATGTAGAGGCTAGCGCTAAAGAACAATGTATATCCAGAAGAACGGGTATATATCCGTTAGAGGTACTAAATATGCAAACGGATAGGCTTCTTCGGTTTCGTCGATTTAGTCGATCTGTTCGTGTACGTGCGACGCAGGAATAAAGAATTACGTCAGGAAGCGCACATCTAAAGGCCTAGGCTTGAAAAAGTCAGAATCTGACCCGACTAAGTATGTTTCACGAGTAGTAAAGCAGGGTGGATTTATTGTCAGAGGATAAGTAGGTAGGCGCAAATAAACCTTGCTGTGTAACCGAATGTAAAGCTGCTAGAACCGTAAGCGAATTGCGACGTTTAACGAACAATGACATACTTATGTATATTCCCACTCATCTACTTAAATGTATCATAGTATTTGCGATCGGGTCTGACCCGATCGCAAATACTATAATACCTTGCTCCTGCGACAATTAATCCACCCTGCCTTTATTGTATGGTAGGTGCGTCGCAGGGTAATAGTTGCCAGTAACGAGAATTGTCGGTGGCGACGCACCCTACGCATTCATAGAGGATAAAGGGGTTGTCTTCCCCGGATTTGGTATTACCACTGATTTTTGTTTAAGTCTCATGAGTTTTTGATGATGATAACTAATAACTAATGACTGCTCACTAATGACTTATTTGTTAAGAAATTCCGAGCTTGCATAATGGCATGAAGGTCAACATCTGTTTCTAACAAACAAGCATGACCGCTGTTAGCCAGCAGCACCATTTCAGCTTTGGGAATTACCTTGACTAAAAGCTTCGCTTCTACTAGGGAAGGCAGCAGCCGATCGGCACCGCTAGCAATTACTAGCGTCGGCTGTTTGATGCCGCGCAACTGATTTTCGTCAACATTAAACGATCGCACTAACGCCAATCTCCACACAGACGTGTTTTGCGGTACCGCTTGCATCGCTTCTAGCAAAGCTCGGCGATCGTCGCGCCCGATCTTTCCTAAGGATGCTAATATCGGCAATAAACCGATTACCGACAGCGGATAAAGGTTGGCCGGCAGCCACTGAGTCAGATGCGATCCCCACTGCACCCAAGGCTGCTGGCGAAACGAAGAAGCTGGATTGACTAAAATTAATCGATCGCACAATTGAGGAGCTTCTAAAACCGTTTTCATCGCTAAACAGCCCCCAAATGACTCGCCGCACAGATAAACCGGCCGCTGTTGATTTCCGACTTGCTTTTCTGCTTCAATTAAGGCTATTGTTTCGCTAACAAGTACCTCCCAACTAGCCATGTCGTCAGCCGGTATAGCCAAGCAGCGAATGTCGAAATGATTGGCTAATTTAGGAATTTGCGACCGCAGCAGCAAACCGCCCCCGTCCATACCGGGCAGAAATACAAATAAAGGGCGATCGGGTTTCGGCGGTTTGGGGGTTAGGAAACGAATCTTGTTGTTAGCATTTGCCATGATTCAAGTCAATCGATTTTAGATTTTAGATTTTAGATTAAAGAATTGGAAATCTGAGACCAGCCCACAGTCAACCCTCAACAAACTTACAAACAACCTCGTTGGAGTAATTCTGCAATTTCTCCCTGACAGTGGTCTGTGAGTTCAGCAACCACAGCTTTGGCTTTTTTGCCTTGATATTGCTGCTGTCTCTCGACAGTAATCCAGTAAGGGCGACCGATTAAAACATTAACTCGCTGATAAATTATCACAGGATGCCACCCCGATCGATCGAACAGCGGTTCCGAAGGATCGAACAAACTCAACAACTTCAGCGGTACGCCCGATCTTACCGAGTGTTCCTCAAAAGAACTAATCGCCACCGGCAAAACCGCCAAATCCCGCACCGGCGCCCGCAAAGCCAAATGAGCAAATCCCCGCTGAAACTTCCCCACAGTATTCGGGTGAGTAAGCTTCACCATCGGTTCTGCACCCTCTGGAAACACCCCCACCATCTCCCCGCCTTGGAGTAGCGCTGTCGCTTGAGAGAAAAAATGCTGCTGTCGGTGCTCCGGTGCTTCTAAGGGGAAAGCGCCGAAAGTCGTGACAAGTTCCCGAATCACCGGGACTTGACCCATGTAATGATGACAAGCAAAGCGGATCGATCGACCCAAAGCCGCTGTCAGCAGCACAGGATCTAAGAAACTGCGGTGATTGCTCACCACCAGTACCGGACTCTCTTGGGGAATCCGGTCTTCGCGGAACACAAACGTCTGCGTTCCCAAACCAGCCAGGAAACAGCGCGAAATCAGCAATTTGCTCTCTGAAGACATGGGCGAAAAGACAGGTGCGACGCTATAAAGGTTGATTCCATTCCCACGCAGCTTAACATTACTTTACCAAGTCGGGGCTCCCTCAAAAAGTAGACTTTCCCCTTATGCCTTGGTTTGGTAATCTTGGACGCACCGGTGGCAATCACCTTGGTTTTTTCGCCCGTTTACTTCTAGTGGGCCCGCCAACACAGTAAAAAACCGGGTTTCTAGGCCGGGCGAGTGCGTCAGTCAACTGTTTGGGCCGAATTTCTCAGTCTGAAGCAAAAATATACCAAGTGTTGTGGCAACTTATATAAAGAATGTTTAAAACAACCCCAAAACCAAGTTGTGGCAGCTAAACTTAGAAATTTACAGTGGGCATTGACGCACTGTCAAAGTATTTTTGGACAAGTCGTAATAGCAATCTCGCGAGGCATCAAATGAATAACATCCAAAACTATCGCCTTAGATGTACGCTCACCTTTGGCGACATTTACGGTCAAATCATTGTTTGGCTGATAGTCATCTTCCTAAGTCTAGCGTCGGCACTCGCCTTGTGGAGTAGCGCCCGCCAAATCTACGCCTTGGCTACCGTCGGCTTGATTTTAGTGCTGTCTCTGCCCTTCTTGCTGTTTGCTTTCGTTACAACTCTGCTAAATAACATTGAAGTGCTTGCTGTAGAACCCGGTACGGAACCTCAACCTTCTGCAACGGGAAATCAGTCGCTTCAGAACCCTGCCGAAAGCGCCGGCTAGTCCAATTTGAGATTTTAACTTTTGATTTTCCATTCAAATCAAAAGTTAAAAAACTTCCTGCTCTTTTGGTAGGAAGTTTTTTTTTGCGTCACCATAAGTTGAGCAGAATACTCAAAATAATTCAAAAAAATGCTAGAACACGACGTAATCATTGTAGGCGGCGGTTTAGCAGGTTGCCGCGCCGCAGTAGAAATTGCTCGGACTGACCCCAGTTTAAAGGTAGCTGTCGTCGCCAAAACTCACCCGATTCGATCGCACTCCGTCGCAGCCCAAGGTGGCATGGCCTCCAGCCTCCAAAATGTCGATCCCGAAGACAGTTGGAAAGCCCACGCCTTCGACACAGTAAAAGGTTCAGACTATTTAGCCGACCAAGACGCGGTAGAAATCCTCACCCGCGAAGCCCCCGGTGTAGTCATAGATTTAGAACACATGGGAGTCCTCTTCTCCCGCCTCCCAGACGGCAGAATTGCCCAGCGCGCTTTCGGCGGACATTCCCACCGCCGCACCTGCTACGCCGCGGACAAAACCGGTCACGCCATCCTCCACGAATTAGTCAACAATCTGCGCCGCTGCGGAGTTCACATCTATCAGGAGTGGTATGTCACGCGCCTGATTTTGGAAGAAGGCCAAGCCAAGGGGGTAGTTATGTACCGCCTTCTAGACGGTCAAATTGAGGTTGTCCGTGCTAAGGCGGTGATGTTTGCTACGGGCGGTTACGGCCGAGTTTACAATACCACGTCGAACGATTACGCCTCGACGGGAGACGGTTTGGCGATGACGGCTTTAGCTGGATTGCCGCTGGAAGATATGGAATTCGTGCAGTTTCACCCGACTGGTTTGTATCCCGTGGGAGTGTTGATTTCGGAGGCTGTGCGGGGCGAAGGCGCTTATTTGATTAATTCAGAGGGCGATCGATTTATGGCCAATTATGCCCCGTCGCGGATGGAATTAGCACCCAGAGATATCACCTCGCGGTCAATTTCCATAGAAATTCGCGCCGGCCGAGGAATTAATGTTGATGGTAGTGCCGGCGGCCCCTTTATCTACCTCGATTTGCGGCACATGGGACGCGAAAAAATTATGAGCAAAATTCCTTTTGCTTGGGAAGAAGCCCACCGTTTGTTAGGAATTGATGCCGTAAATCAGCCCATGCCCGTGCGCCCTACCGTTCACTATTCAATGGGGGGAATTCCTACTAATGTTAGCGGGCAAGTTCGCAGCAGTCCTGAGGGTTTGGTGGACGGTTTCTTTGCAGCGGGGGAAGCAGCTTGCGTGTCGGTTCACGGCGCCAACCGTTTGGGCAGCAATTCGCTGTTGGAATGCGTCGTTTACGGCAAAGTTACTGGCGCAACCATAGCACAATTCGTACAAAATCGCAAGTTGCCTGTCGTAGACGAACAGCGTTATATTACGGAAGCAAAAGAGCAAATTCAGGCACTTTTAGAACGTCCGGGAAAATACCGCATCAATCAAATTCGGCAGCAGTATCAAGATACTATGACTGAGTATTGTGGTGTATTTCGTAGCGCCGAATTGATGCAGGAAGGTTTAAAGAAATTGGAGGATTTAGAGCGACAATATGAGGAGGTTTACTTAGACGATAAAGGCAAGTTGTGGAATACGGAAATTGTGGAAGCTTTGGAGTTGCGTAGTTTGATAATTGTCGGGAAAATGATTTTAACTTCTGCTTTGAACCGACAGGAAAGTCGGGGATCTCATTCGCGGGAAGATTTTACTGAGCGCGATGACAGCAATTTTTTGAAGCATACAATGGCGTATTATTCGCCGGCGGGGATTGATTTGGCTTATATGCCGGTGGCGATTACGATGTTTGAGCCGCAAGAACGAAAGTATTAAGCTAATGTGCTATGGTAGTTATCTTACTCTTCAATGAGTGAGATAACTTGCTATTTAAAAATCCACGAATCTAGTTTCCTAATTATGGGGCTAAATAAATGAGCCAAGAAATTAGCATAACACTGAATCCCTCCCAAATTCGCCAATGCTCTTGCGATGATTTATGTCATATTCTTGAAAACGCTAAACAAGACATTATCTTGGAAATTCCCGGTGAAGAAGGGTATTTATACTCATCATTAGATCAAGCAGAAGTTTTTTGCGGTGCTTTATTCATAGGGGAAAAGATAGCAGAGTTTTGTGAAAATATTTATGTTAAAGAAATTCTCAGCTATAGAGAGCCAATTTATTTTGGCTTTCAACCAAACAATATACCTGGATTAGCCAAGCAACTTTCGTGGCTGTTTCCTTTCTGTGACTTAGATGCAGACGATGACTATCATGATTTATTAGATGATTTAGAGAATGAGTACCTTGACTTTCGTCATAATTTGGAAAGCCGGATACTAAAATTTCCTGAACTTGCCGATTTTTATCTAGGAAATTGTGTTTATGGACAACAAGAATCAGCGGATAATTGTAATAATGAAGAAGAATATTTTAGGGAGTTACACAGTAAGTATCCTGAACAAATTCATTATTTTTGGCGATCTTTTCTTAGTAATGAGGTAGGTTACGACTTTTATGTTTCTCAGGAATCTTGGATTGTTCCGCTAGGTGTAGATATCAAAGAATTGCTGAAGCGATATGGTGGTTTCAAAAATGAAGTTCCCGATCTAGAAGCAGCAGAGTATTTGTCCTTATTGAATTGCCCACCCATAGCTTTTCAAAATAAAAATTTTATAATTTTTCCCGATTCAGACGTATATCAAGCTCAGAAATGTGCAGAGTATATGTGGTTTGAAAGTCCGGAGTGCGACAAAATTAGAGATAATATGCGCGCAAAGATTATCCAGCTAGGTATAGATATAACAACTATACCGTTTTTACTAAATTCCTATATTAATCAAGAAAATCGCACCCAAATTCAAAAAATTTTACTATCTATAGAAGGCGATGTCTTGATAGTACAAGATCGGATAGCCCAGTATGTATTATTTCCCAAAACAATACAAAAAATTAAGCCAGAAGATGGAGAAAAATATCTTGAATCAATTTCCAAGCTATCTGAGAGTCTAAGGACACTCATTGGACGAACTACCGATATCGCCTGTCCCTGGGATAAACTTGATGACAATCAGTTTGAGGAGCTTTGTTATGATATTGTTAATTACCGCCATCAGCCCAGTAAAATCTTAAAAATGGGAAAATCTCGCTCCCGCGATGGTGGTAGAGATATAGTATTTCACACAACAGGGCGCGCGGGTCAACCGCCTGTAAAATGGATTGTACAGTGTAAGCTGATTAGAGATGGTAGTTCGCTGGCGGGAAGCAAGGTTCAAGTTGCCGATCCAGTAGATCAATATGGAGCGGGTGGATTCTGTGTGATGACCAGCGGTGTTATTGATAGTACACTTTATGACAAGCTAGAAGGTGTTGCTCGTAACAGAGGTATTGAGATAGATTGGTGGTCTCGGCTAGAATTAGAACGTTTCCTAGCACGGCATACAGAACTACGAGACAGATACTTTGGTAAAGAAATGGAAAATAAAAAATCGTCTCACAGCCAAAATGTACAGCTTAGTTTACTAGATATCTTGGATAATTCATCTTCAGGAAGTTCATAGATAACTTTTTTGTATTTGGTTTAGTTTAATGCAGTTGGAAGGAGCGATCGCATCTTCACCAGTTCAAGATCGATCGCCCTTTTCCCCAATTCTCTCTCACTATCTCACTCTCCAGCATTCTCCGTCACTTCCTCCACGGATAAACTTAACGCCTCCGCCACTTGTTCGGCACTCAAACCCATTCCCAACAACCGGGGAATTGCATCCCTTCTTGCCTGAAATTCAGCTTGTCGTGCCTGTTCTGCACTCTCGGCCCTTTCCCGCTGTTGCTCCCCTCGCAATGTCTCTAATTCTGCTCTTTCATCGCCAATCAACAGCAAATTACCTTCCTCGTCCCACCAACGCAGCCAAAGCATGGTTTGATTTTGATAACTGCCTTGCCAAAGTCCCAATTCTACGCCTAAAGGTGCAATGGGAAAATGACCGCGCTGATTTAGTTCTAACAGTTGATAATACCCGTCAATCAACCGATAAACTTCTAATCTGCCATTATTAACTTGGTAGATGCCGTAATAGGGAATTCGCATCACCCGCTCGTAAACCCAAAACTTTCCAGGTTTAGTGACTACCCCTTCATCGGTGCGAGATAAAGGAGTACGATCGCGCTCTTCATCCCCGTTCCCGCTAGCAAATTCTAAAGCAATTAACGGTGCTATGTGTTCCCGCCACAGCACGTAGGAACGCCGAATTTGACCGTCAATGTTAGGAGGTACATTCGGAACGTAAAACCAATCAGGAGCTTCTGCGCCTTGTTCCGCCGGTTCAGTTTCTCGCCAGTAAATGCCGCAGTCTTGACCGATCGCATATTGTCCGTCAGGATGCCGCTCCTGCAAAATTTGCCCGATCGAATCAGTTAAAATTAAACTCTGCGGATGCTCCTGAAAATTTTTCACAAAAGTACCGTCTGACTCTGGTAATTGAGTGTGGTCTGGAAAAGCAGGAGGTAGAACAACGCGGTTAACGCTAGTAGTCATAATTCCCTCCGAGGTCTTACATAATTGGTAATTAGTAATTGGTAGTCGGTAATAGGACGCTGGGGGCTAGGGCTTAGAAACCAGGTTTCCACCTGTATATGTCGTCGCTCAACCAAGATTTCTCGTAGAAACCGGGTTTCTTTTCCTAAACCCTGCGTAATTAAGAAGAAAGCGAGTAATTTTGAGTTTAAATCATTAAGTTTTTAACTTAATACTTTTTCACTGACAACTCAAAACTCTTTCACTTAAAACTTTCCTTAAGGTTTCGGTAGCGCGCCTTCAGGACTAGGAGAAGCAGCCGGTTCTGGAGTCGTCGCAGCCGCAGGAGAAGGCGAAGGAGTGCCACTAGCTAACTGATTAATTTGGTCTTTATAGTTAGGAGGAGCTAACTCAGTAGCTCGATCGAACAGCGTTTTTGCCTCATCTGTTTTGCCCTGTTCCTTCAGCACGATCGCCTTTCCTAAAGTGGGGCGAAAATCTTTGGGATTAGCCTTAGCAGATTCGTCGTAAATTGCGATCGCCTCCTCGTAGCGCTTCTGCACAGCATAAACCTGTCCCAAAATCAACTGCACTGAAGTTACATCCACACTTTCGGGTTTCGCCAGATTGGCAGCCGGAGCAGCCTTCAGCGTATCTTGCAGCAATCCGATCGCAGCTTCCGGCCGCTGCTGCACCAGCAGCAAATTCACCAACCCCTGCAAAGCCTTAATTTCCCCAGGCTTAGACGCTAAAATTGACCTGTAAGCTTGAGCAGCCCCTTCGCGATCGCCCGTGCGTTCCTTAGCCTGAGCCAGCAAAATTCCGTATTCAGTAGTCTCGGGATTCAGCGAAGCCAACTTTTCCAAAGGAGCGATCGCATCCTTAATGTCCCCCACTCCTTGCCCGATCAACTCCAGCCGCACCTGCAACAATCCCCGCAAAGCCGTTACGTTGTCAGGTTCCCGCTGCAAAACCAACTCGTATCCCCTAGCCTGAGCTTGCAGCAACTCTGATTGCTTTTCCCCAGACTGCGCCGTCTGAGTAGGCGTTGGAGTTGATTGACTTTGGGCTTGGCTGGCCTTGAGAATACTGTCCAAAATGGGAACCAGAGAAAATCCCAAAAAAGCGATGAGCGACAGCACCACCACTACAGTAATCAACCCGCGACGCTTGTTTGCTTTTTCCATAATTCAACTATCCCAGCTTAAAATCTACTATTTTCTAAGAATTCAGGCATCGCCTGGGGGCATCTGCCACTTAACTAGATCCATGCAACCGTAAACGTTTTTAACTTCAAAGTCCCAACGGACAAAGCAGCCTTTTACTTGCAGCTAATATGGTAACAGACCCGCAACTCCATGCTAGCTAAACAATTTTGGACGATCGGACCCGCAGCCCCAAGGAATGCGGTGTCTGTCCAATTTAGTCTGGTCAAGCTAAAAATTACCAAAAATATGGCGGATCAGCCCGTTAGGTAATTGGATTAAGTAAAATAGGCAAGCTGAATATACTAAATGCTATTAGCCAGCAACTCCAGCTCAGCGCGATCGCAGGATCGATCGCTCAGCAACTCCCAAAGTTCTTGCTCGCAAGGATTTTAGCAGCCAGAGAACCGATCGGCACTCGTAGCATTGAAAGTTGGCGTTGACGGGTCACAACCAGACCTCCGGGCGCAAGCCCGCCTGTCAGGTGCTAGTAGTTTTTAAAGCAGTTTCTTCAGTTTATTCCTAATTTCCCTTAAGGGATGTGTCTCCGCTGCAAGGAGTTTTTATGAACCCCTCTCCCAACCGGTCTTCCAAATCGTCCAAATCTACTTCAAATCGCAAGGCTCAGCCAAGCGAACTGGCCGTCAATCCGCCTAAAGATACAGATTCCATTCCTGAGACACCAGACGAAAGTCCGGTGCCTCCGGCGTTGGCTGCACCTGTTGACCAAAATCAACCGCCAGCGCCAACAGACGCCCCAGCGTCCAAGGATAAGCTGCAACGACCCCGCTACAGTTCTGCCCTCGACAAGGACAAAACAAAGCCACAAGACCAGCCCGGCAATGCTCCTGCACCCCCGGCACCAGCAGCGTCTTCGACTCCTGTCAGCGATACTCCAGCCCTAGCAGTCGCACCGCCGGCAAACGCCGAGCCTGCCGCTAGCGAAAGTCAGGGCGCTGAGGACATACCCTCGGTCATGCGCCAACATCCGATTCCCCCGCCCAGCGAACCCAGACAGTACCGAGCTGTTGGTTTGGTGCGGGGCCGCTACACGCCCTCAGAAGAGCAATTCACCCGGGGTATGCTGATAGCTGCCGACGGAACTGCCATCGATGCAGTTTTGCTGGGTAGAGTCATGAGTTTAGTCAAAAATCATCTGGATCTGGAACAAGAACACCTGTGGGTGGTCTATCCCCGCACCAGGCAAGAAGACGGCAACTTGCACGCCCAGATTATGGGAGTTTGGGAGCCGGAAACGCTCAAGAAACCTCCCGAACCGTCCTCTGATGACGAAAATCAGGAAGCAGCGGAGATTGAGACAGGCGGCGAAGCATCTACCGCATCTAGGCCGCCCTCGGAACCTGATGTTGAAGATGGGTATTTTTCGATTCGAGGCGAGGTGATTTATCAATCGCAAGAGCAAGAAAAGTATGTCATCGTCAAAATCAAGCAAGCTCCCCGCAAGAATGACGACAAGATGAAGTTTTTTAAGTTGAAACTCAAGGGAGATTTAGCTACAAAGGCGATCGGGTTTTTTTGGGATTTCCACGTCAAATTGAAAGCTGACAGTCTGATGATTGAGCAGGCTAATAATATTGGTGCTCTGCCGATTAAAAAGCGGAAATTCCCCCCTGGCAGCAAGCCGCCCGGTGGCTTCAAAGGAGGAGGGAAGCGTCCGTTTACTCCTAAGCCCAGCGGTGACGGTACTCCTGTAGGGCGTCCTACTATCAAGTCCGCAGCAGCACCACCGCCTGTCCCGAAGGAACCTCTTCCTAAGCCGATTAAGAAGCCTAAGCCGATCGAGGAATGAACCAATTTTAGATTTTAGATTTTAGATTTTAGATTAGTGTGTCCAAAACTAATTTACAACCGCTAAATCGCCAATCTAAAATCCTTTATTCGAGCCGGACTTGGGCGCCCCACAAATCTTGCGGGAGAAATACTCTGTCGGTGGGTAGGGGAGCAACTGGGGCCGTGAGGGTAAATTGACCCGCTTCAATTTGCTGCTTCAATTCCAATGCTACTTGGCGGGAAAGAAACATACTCGCAAGGGGGGCGGCCCGCACAGGTTTGCCCTCTATCAGGATGCGACCAGTCTTTAATTGAGCGTAGCTGACTAAACCGAATGTGGGACGAACGCGCCGGGGGATAGAGAAATCTACCACCGGCGCTACTATTTTTTTGTCTGATACTGCACAGTTGGCGACGACTGTTTCGTTTAATACCGGAAAGGGGATGCCGACTCCCAGCATCAGGGATGGGCCGTAGTTTTTGAAGTAGCAGCCGCGCACCCATTTCGAGTTCATCTGTTTGGCGTCGCCGATGAGTGCGAGGGTGGCGGCCGGGCCGATGGGGGTGCGGTTGGGTTGGCGTTTTTGCATCGGGAAGTGCTGGGTTCCTTCCCAGGTGATGTAGCCGGTGGCGCCTCCTAGGAAGATGCGGGTGCCGATGCCGATGGTTTCGAGGTCGGGGTCGTTGAGCAGGGGAGACATGGCTCCAAGGTTCGAGTAGACGGCATTGCCGAGGTTTGGTTGCAGGGGGCCGAGGTAGGTGAACAGCGGGCGATCGCCTCCATTGACGCCAACAATAAAGTTTTGATATGCGTTCCGGGGATTGAATAAATAAAACTGGTTGATGGTATCGCGGGTAATCGTGCTTTCAAATGAGGCGCGGGGGTAGCAGTCTGTTACTTGCCCCAAGGCTCGCAACTGCACGGGTTTGCCGGCTATTAAGTCTTCGATGACGTGTCCGCCGCCCCGTTCGCGCGATTCTTCGCCGTCTTCGGCTACTTGGGTGGCTCCCAGGTACAGGTCTACTGCCCCGAAGCCGGAGTAGGCTAAAACGCCGTCCAGCCAACACTGGCGGATTTTGATCGGCGGGTCGGTATGGCCGAGGTTGATGATTGCACCGGAGGATTCCATGGGCTCGAAGGTGCCGGTGGTAATCACATCGACTTCTTGGGCTGCTTGGGTAATGCTGGTTTCTTGAACTCTAGTTTTGAGTTCTTCGATTGTCCAGACTGTGGCTTTGCCCTGGCTGATTTTATCGTTGATTTCGTCGATCGATCTCATATATTTTAGATTTTAGATTTTAGATTTTAGATTTTGAATTGATTGATTTTGGAGTGATTTTGATTTGGGATTGATGGAATGTCGATCGAGCGAATGCAGTTTTGGCGATCGACCTCGGTTTGATAACACCGCAAAATGCTATAACAGAGATCGGGATTATATTATAAATAAAATAAGGAGCGATCGCCATGACTCAAGCAATATTAAAACCACTCACGTTTGATGAATTTATTGACTGGTATCCTGAAAATTCTGAAAACCGTTACGAACTGCACAATGGAGCTATTGTTGAGATGCCTAAAGCAACCGGAGAACATTCAGAAGTAGCGGGCTTCCTTGTCGCTGAACTCAACTTTGAAATCCGACGACTAGGACTTCCTTACTTCGTTCCCAAAGAATGCGTTGTCAAAGCTGATAACGAGTTATCTGGTTACGAACCGGATGCGATCGTTTTGGACAGGCAAGGGACGGACAGCGAACCGAGATGGAAAAAGGAATCTATCATTACAATGGGTAGTTCTGTCCGGCTAATTGTCGAAGTTGTCAGTAGCAATTGGCGGGATGATTACGGCTACAAATTGGTTGACTACGAAGCTTTGGGCATTTCTGAATACTGGATTGCGGACTATTTGGGACTTGGTGGCAGACGCTATATTGGCAATCCTAAACAACCTACTTTTTCTGTTTGCCAGTTGGTTGACGGCGAGTATCAAGTCAGTCAGTTTCGGGGGAGCGATCGGGTTTTATCGCCCACATTTGGGCAGTTAAATGTGACTGTTAAACAAATTTTTAGCGCCGGTAGAGAGCCTGTAGAAAATGCGAAGATTGAAGATAGAAGTTCACGGGGTTAGCGTGGCAGAAGAGAAGGAGGAATCTGACCAGAACGAGTACTCAAGACAGATTCAGTCA
>JAUBSN010000078.1:0-400 GCA_036704825.1 Microcoleus sp. F8-C3
GGGTCGCAACCGCAATTGGTATCGGGTTCGGGTACGGGGTTGAATCTGGGGGTTGGTTCGGCTGCGGGTGTGGGTGTTGGTGTTGGTGGTGTTGGTGGTGTTGGTGTTGGTGTTGGTGTTGGTGTTGGTGGTGTGGGTTTGGGCGTGGGTTCCGGCGCTGGTCTGGGTTCCGGCGCTGGTGTCGGTTCCGGCGCTAGTGTGGGTGTGGGTGTGGGTGTGGGCGTGGGCGTGGGTGGTGTGGGCGTGGGTGTTGGTGCTGGCGCTGGTGTGGGTGTGGGTGTGGGTGGTGTGGGTGTGGGTGTGGGTGCCGGTGGTGTGGGTGTTGGTGCCGGCGCAGGTGTTGGAGTTGGTGCCGCCGGTGTGGGTGTTGGAGTTGGTGCTGGTGTTGGTGGTGTCGGCA
>JAUBSN010000078.1:500-41686 GCA_036704825.1 Microcoleus sp. F8-C3
CGGGTGCGGGAGTGGGTGTCGGCACGGGTGCGGGAGTGGGTGTCGGCACGGGTGCGGGAGTGGGTGTCGGCACGGGTGCGGGAGTGGGTGTCGGCACGGGTATCGGCGTCGGTATCGGTTCCTCAAGAGGAATGAGAGAGACAGTGGCGACTGTCGCACTGGTGGCGCCGAGGTTATCTGTAGCGCTGTAGGTAAAATTAGCTCCCGTGAAATTGCCGGCCGACTGGAAGAACAACTGGGTAATTTGCTCGGCCGTCAGGGTTTGACCTGCCTCAAGGGCGACTCCCCCCGCTGCGGGGTCGCCCGAGAACAGAACGCCTTGACTTGCCGGCGGCAGGGTGCTGATGGTGAATGCAACCACCGTGCCGTCAGAGTCGCTGCCTCCGAGTCCGGTAATTTGGACAACGCTGTTGGGCGCTAGCGCAGCGTTGCTGCTGTAGGCTGATGGAAGTTTATTGGGTGCGGGCGGTGCGACTAAAATGGCGGTGGTGACAGTGGCGCTGGACTCGGAACCGTTGTTATTGCTGGGTTTTGGGTCAAAAGTGGTCGATCGGCTCCAGGAAGTATTGCTAATAGTGCCCGTCGCTGGAACGACTACCGTTACTTCGCGGTTGATAGTGCTGCCGCCAGCCAAGCTGCGAATTGTTGGGAAAGTGACAACCCCTGTCACCGGGTCGTAAGTGCCGCCGTCCGAGGCGCTGACTCCCGTTAAACCCGGAATGATGCTGTCTGCGATCGTTACATTTTCAGCAGCACTCGGTCCATTGTTTGCGGTAGTTATAGTATAAGTCACGGAACTACCAGCAGGAGCAGATGTGAGACCGCTTTTGGACGTAACCAGGTCGGCTACAGCTTCGATCGATGTAGTGACTAGACCCCCCGCCTGACCGGGCACCGCGACCGTCGAGCCGTTGTTATTCGTCAAGTCAGGGTCAAAAGTGTCCGATCGGCTTTGGACAATGTTGGTGATGCTTGTCAGGGTAGGCGGCGGTACAACAATCAGCCTGCGGGTGACGCTGCTGCCGCTGGCTAAAGTCGCGATCGCCGGGAAATCGATCGCCCCTGTGGCAGGATTGTAGGTTCCGCCATCAAACACCCTGACATCAGTTAAGCCGGGAATCAAGCTGTCGGTGATGACTACATTGGTCGCCGGACTCGGCCCGTTGTTAGTAGTAGTGATTGTATAAAGCAGCGTGTCCCCCACCTTGATGCTCGCCGGAGCCGTTTTTTGGGTGACAACATCTGCCACGGCACCGATCGATGTAGTGACGGTGGCGTCGGGGTTTGTACCGTTGTTGTTGGCCGGATTCGAGTCGGGAGTGATGGAGGTACTTCTTGCCGTGTTGCTGATAGAAGTTAGGGTGGGCGGTACTGTGAAGCCGATCGTCCGGGTGACAGTCTCCGCGTTGGCAATTGCCACGGGGGCGAAGGTGACAATGCCGGTTATTGGATCGTAAACGCCGCCGTTAGATGCCGTGACTCCCGTCAACCCCGGAACTATGCTATCAGTGATGGTTACAGCTTCTGCAGGACTCGGCCCCAAGTTGACCGTGGCGATCGTATAGCTGACCGAACTACCGGCAGTAGCACTCGCAGATCCCGTTTTCGTAGTAACAAGATCCGCGTTGGGCGCAATACTTGTCGTCACCGTAGAGTTAGTGGGAGTGCCGTCCTTGTTGGTCGCCGAACCGTTGTTGTTAGTGGCGATCGGATCGAAAGTCGCAGCGCTGCTCCGGGCCGTGTTGCTGATGTCGGTACGGGTGGCAGGGGCAACGAAACTGACAGTGCGCGTCGCAGTAGCCGAATTTGCCAGAGTCGTCAGTGCTGGGAAAGTGACAATGCCGGAAACAGGGTCGTAAGTGCCGCCGTCCGATACGCTGACTCCCGTTAAACCCGGAACAATGCTGTCAGTTACGGTCACATCCGCAGCGGAGTCTGGTCCCATGTTAGTCGTAGTCAACGTATAGCTGACCCTTGACCCGGCCGAGGCAGTCGCAGGGCCGCTTTTGGTAGTAACTAAATCCGCCACTGTATCCACAACAGTGGTAGAAACTACACCAGGCCCCTCAATTTGCCCCGGCGCGAGCACACCGCTGTTGTTGCCCAGATCCGGGTCGTAAGTCGAGCTAGTGCTGAATGCAACGTTGGCAAAACTGCTACCGCTGGTTAAACCGGGCGGCAGATTAATCGTTAGGGTGTAAGTCAGAGTCTCCCCCGCATTGAGAACCGGAATTAACGGCCAGGTGACAGCCTTGGTTTGGTTCACGTAAGTGCCGTTGTTAGAGGCAATCAGATCCGGCGGCAATCCCCCCGGACCCAGCAGTTCAAAAGGTATTTCGTCTTGAATCAGGACATTTGTAGCAGGCGCCGGCCCCCTGTTTACAGTAGTAATCGTGTAGGTAATGCTGCCTTCGGACTTAACGAACTGCGGGCCAGTCTTAATAGTGGCAACCTCAGCCGCGAGAGTGGGAGGATTGATAGTTTCCACTACCAGGTTTTGAAGTTCGTGAATGTTGTTGGCGCTTCCTGTGGAACTGCCAAAACCAAATTTGAAAATTGGCGGTACCGGGCCGTTTTCAGTTGCCAAGTTGGGGATGTCGATCGACGTAGTTTCGTAGATGTCGTCGAAATTTTCATCGAAGGCAACCGTCAGCCGAGAGGGATTCACCGGATCGTTAGATGGATTCAGCGTAATTTGAACCGATCTTTTGGCTAAATTGCGATCGCTCGTGAACGTATTGCTGAAGTTAAAACTGCTGCCCGGTGCAGGGCCGCTAAAGTCAATGCTCGTAGGAATGTTATCGATGCCGAAAGGAACGATCGCACTTGTTAAAAACTTATAACCTTCTGCTTGATTTCCTCTAACAGTTACTGAATCAGGTCTGAAAGAACCAATAGAAGAGCCGGGAATCGGAGGCGGCTCCGGGCCGGAGCGCCCTTCTGTCGCTGTTGAAAAATTGCCAAACTCGTCAAGCCCAATGCCTAAATAACCTCCCTCAATACCCGGTATACCCGTTCGCGGAGCGTAAGCCAGAGAACCGCCATAACCCCCAGTCCTAGTTGGGCTAACAGTGCCGTCAATCAAGAAGAAACCCAGCCCGTCCCCCGGCTGAGAGCCAATAAAAGGTTGCGGAGCCTCAAATTGCTGGCTGGAACCGTAAGAATAAAAATCAAACTCCACCCTGAGACCGTCGGTTGAAGGAATGGGGTTGTTGTAGATAACGAAAGCTTCCCGAAGGTTTACCGCAGGAGTTAAAAGCAGAGCGCCCTCGCCGGGACTTGCACCGCCCAAAGCCGGAAGTACCCCGGATACAGTGCCTCCGGTAATGCCGGGGATAAGTTGTTCGGCTGCTGGAAGGTTGCTGCTGGGATCGAACAGTGCCCCGTTGTTTCCCCCGTAAATCCAAGGCCCCCTAACTGTGGAATTTTTGAAAGTTTCGTTAACTAACGTGCCGAGGGCGTAAGGGTAGGCTTCGAGCACTTCCTTTTCAACGGCGATTCTCGCCTTTATTTCCCCGATCGCAAATTTTAATTCCCAGTCGCCTCCAAGTGCCGCACTCCCCGTCAAGTTGTCGGAAGCTGCAATACCTGCACCGACCATCCAGCTCAGCCGCCGCACGAAGACCTCCCCGCTTTCTCCCGCTGCCACGCTGCACCCGAATAACAAGATATGTCCTCTCTCGCCGAGGGCTTTTCCCCACTGCTGCAGCAAACGGCTGTAGGTTTCTAAGTTGTCGTTGCAGAGTTCGATCGACCCCAGCCGCAAAGCAGCTTCTCGACCGTGAGAAACTATCTGAAGGCTGTCTAAATCGCTGCAATTAGCCAAAATTCTAGTAATTTGCTCGACTCCATCCCGTGTCGAGTCCAACACAAATACCTCTGTCTGGGCCGTTGCTCCTCTTGCCAAGCTCTCGAACTTCTCTACCCCAGCATCGAGGAACAGCAGGTTTTTTGCAGTCCGAAAAGGCAACTGCGGGGGGTTTGCTCCTTCGGACTGCACAAATTCTCTGTGGGGATGCCCAATTCCCGTGCCGCCACGGAGTTTCTGAGACAAGAAACACTCTTCTATTGTTACTTGTTTTATTGGTTGTTTCTGATGATAATTTTTTGTTGTTCTGGAGTTGCAGCCCGCAATCATTGCGGGCGAATCACATATTTTTGGCTTGATAAAAATTGGTTTGTTGCAGATGCTTGACATGGTCAATTTGGTTCGATGCTTGTAGATAATGTACTCATTTCAAGATGATAATTATCACCTATGGACAAGGTTTAATTGCAGAGTAAGAAGCTCTGCACCTTGACTTCGATCGAGAGCAAAAAGCTAATTTTACTCAGCACAAAGCAGTGCTATATTAATATTTGATAGCATTGCAAATATCGCCTGCATAAGCGCTGAGGATTTAGGGTTTAAATCGCAATAACCTCTCTGTAGGGTGATATTTTGCTTTGGGCTTTTTTCTTTTCTGTTAGCGAGTGTATCTGTTACACGCCTGTCTATTACATCGCGCAGTAGATAATAACAGGATTTCTCAAAAATTTACTTGATGAGGTTTTCTCTCTTCTCGTCTAATGCACTTTAATTGGCAGAGAATTTTCACTATTTCTGGACGCATAAACAGGTTTGATGGACGAAAAGACACAGGTAGCAGCCTTCGCTCCCGGTAAAAAACTCGGTTTCTTTTGTTTTGACGCGCAAACCCCGTTCGCAATAGCAACTAGACATTAACTAGGGAGTGATAGCCGTCACATAATTATGCCGACCGTGCCCGAAGTGTCATTCAACTGAAATCTTGTACCATTTTCAATAACCCTTCTATGGGTGGGTTCTCCTGCCCAGCCCACAAGAAAATTCACTTGTTGTGGAACAGGCCAGAAAGCCTATTCTTGAAAATGGTGTAACATATGAGATTCAATTGAAATCGGCATACCCTGTATCGACGAAGCGTCTTAAAAATTCATGACTTGGAGTCTGGAGATAGCAATCTAGGTTTGAGACTGAGAAAACTACGATCGCGCTCAACAGATTAGTGCTCCCACAAGCAACTTCTCAAGTTGTCAACAAGCGAGTCTTCGAGCTGGTTTCTGTTTAAGATCGATGCTCGGGACAATGTTTCGTGCAGAATTTTTCATGATGTTTTGGAGAAACTGATTTGGAGATTTGCGCCCGGGCTATTTACGACTTTTGTTGGCTAAGTTTCTTAACTGCAAGAGTTACGCCCAGGAGACTAGAAACCCAATTTATGCCTAGATTTCTCGTCGCCCAACCAAAATTTACCATCTAAATTTCGTTTCCGATCGTAAATCCTCAACTAGAAAAACACCGAACGCAATCTGCCAGTTATGGCAACTGCAACCAAGCGATAATGCTCGATTAGGTGTTAACTGCTGAGTTTGGGCGTGGGTCGTCCAAAGCAAGCTTCAACAATCATGCTTACGCCTAAGTACATCTTAACTCATGGATCATTACATCCGCAAATAGGCGTAGAGACAAGCACCAATATAAGCTATATCTTTTGATCTCGAACGTCAAGAGTTCTGGCTTGATAGTACCGACAATCTTGACAGGGCCCGGAAGGATTGACAGCGCAGCGAATGTAATGAGAGCGGGCGTTATACTCACAAGTGATATCGCCGATCGAATAACCGAGGCTTTGTATGTAAGTGCGATCGGCAGTTGGTAGTTGAGTTCGCATGGGTCTATTCGCTACCGCAAGTCTGGCCGCTGCAATTCTGTCGCGGACTTGGCTCGATTGCGAGCGCATCACCCACAAAGACAGCAGCGACGGAGCTAAACCTATGAAAATAATCACGAGAGCAGTTAGCACTTTTTCAGAGCTTATGTGGAGAATATGTTTTTTGATTGAGGCGATGAAAACAGAAGACCCTTCCCGAAAAGACGGTTTTAAAGAAGAAAAGTTCCCGATCGAGTCTCAAACTAGGCCGCCCCTGTTTTAACCGTTAGCTGACACGCGATCTCATGTCCGGTCCATTATCCGAAATCAGCTAGGGGGTCCCCTCACGAAAAATATCTGCCAACAATCTCCAATCTCAAAAACCCGCCCGGCCGGGATATTACGGTCTATCGATCGGACTTGATATGAGGAGGGCGATCGCGCGCAGCGCTATGGTTAAACAAAGCCAGAAGTGCAGATATGATGTGATATTATGTCAAGTCAATTACCAGCAATCAAATAGGTTTGTAGTGACGAATTCCTGTTCTGATAAACAGCAAAGTACTTTGAGCCATCACTACAAACGCGAGAGCGGTTATTTTACAGGACTAGATACGATCGACCGGGTCTAGTTCAAAAACAACGAAGCCAGAAAAGGGCGCAGTTGTTGTTTGAGAAACCGATTGCTTTCCAAAACCAAAACGGTTAAACCTTAGCAATATCTCCCGCTAAATCCATCAACGAACCCGCACCTTCGACCTTAGCAACATCTAACAAAGTCTTCAAAACCGAATCGGGATTCAAACTAATCGAATCAATTCCCAACTCAACCAAGAAACGAGCAAACTCAGGATAATCGCTGGGCGCTTGACCGCAAATCCCAATCTTGCGATCGTACTTCTTGGCGGCTTTAATGGCAATTGCTACCATGCGCTTGACAGCTTCATTCCGTTCGTCAAAAATGTGCGCGACTAAAGCAGAATCCCGGTCTAACCCTAATGTTAGCTGAGTTAAATCGTTAGAGCCGATCGAGAATCCGTCAAAAACTTGGGCGAATTCGTCAGCAAATATGACATTGCTGGGCAATTCGCACATCACATACACTTGCAAGCCGTTCTCGCCCTTGACTAAACCGTGTTTTGCCATCTCGGCCAACACTTTTCGCCCTTCCTCCGGGGTGCGACAAAACGGAATCATCGGAATCACATTTGTCAAGCCCATTTCGTCGCGAACTCGCTTCAATGCTTTGCATTCCAAAGCGTAAGCTTCGCGGTAATTCGGGTCGTAATAGCGAGAGGCGCCGCGCCACCCGATCATCGGGTTTTCTTCCTTGGGTTCAAACTGCCGCCCTCCCAAAAGATTAGCATATTCGTTGCTCTTGAAATCGCTCATCCGCACGATAACTGGATTTGGATAAAAGGCTGCGGCAATTGTGGCAATTCCGTGGGCTAGTTTGTCGGTAAAAAAATCTGGTTTGTGCGGGTAAAGCGCTGTCAGTTCTGCAATTTCTTCTTTGACTGATTCATCTGTCAATTCGTCAAAGTGAATCAGTGCCAGCGGGTGTGCTTTAATGTGATTGGCAATGATGAATTCCAACCGCGCTAAGCCTACGCCGTCGCAAGGAATTGCTGACAAACCAAAAGCTTCTTCTGGGTTCCCGACATTCATTAAAATTTGAGTGCGGGTGCGGGGTAAATTCTCGATCGCAGTTTCTTGAATTTCAAAAGGAACCAAACCTGCATAAACTTTGCCTTCATCTCCTTCGGAACAAGAAACAGTGATTTCTTGCCCATTTTTCAAGATTTGGGTGGCGTCGCCGGTGCCGACAATGGCGGGAATTCCCATTTCTCGGGCTATGATGGCGGCGTGACAAGTGCGGCCGCCGGAATTGGTGACGATCGCGCTGGCTTTTTTCATGATCGGTTCCCAATCCGGGTCTGTTTTGTTGGTAACTAAAACTTCTCCTGATTGAAATTCAGCGATTCTGTGAACGTCTAAAATTATGCGGGCTTTTCCTTGTCCGATCGATTCGCCAACGGCGCGTCCTTTTGCTAAAACTGCACTGGAACCTTGCAATTTGTAGTTTCGCAAAATTTTAGCCGACTTTTGAGATTGTACTGTTTCTGGTCGCGCTTGGACGATAAACAATTCGCCTGTATTGCCGTCTTTTGCCCACTCAATGTCCATCGGGGTGTAAGTTCCGCGCACTTGAGAGTAGTGTTCTTCGATGATGACGGCCCATTTGGCTAGTTGCAGAATTTCATCATCTTGTATGGCAAATTTATTTTTTTCGGCTGCTATGACGGAGACGTTTTTGGTGTATTTAGAACCGCCGATATCGTACACCATTTTGAGTGTTTTGGTGCCGAGGCGTTTGTCTAAAATCGGGCGAAAACCTTGTTTTAAGGTTGGTTTAAAGACGAAGTATTCGTCGGGGTTGACGGTTCCTTGGACGACGTTTTCGCCTAATCCGTAGGCGGCGGTGACTAATACGGCGTTTTTGAATCCGGTTTCGGTGTCGATGCTGAACATGACGCCGGAGGATGCTAAGTCCGATCGCACCATTTTTTGGACGCCCACTGATAGGGCGACTTCAAAGTGGTCGAAACCGCGCTGTTGGCGGTAGGAAATCGCCCGATCTGTGAATATGGAAGCAAAGCATTTGTGACAGCATTCGAGGACGCCAGCGCAAGCTTGGACGTTGAGGTAGGTTTCTTGCTGTCCGGCGAAACTGGCGTCTGGTAAGTCTTCGGCAGTGGCGGAGGAACGTACTGCTACGTCTGTACTGTCGCCGTAGCGATCGCACAACTTTTCGTAAGCATCCGCGATCGCCGCTTGGAGTTCTCGCGGAAATGGTGTGTCGAGAATCAGTGCCCGCGCTTGCTTGCCTTTTTGTCGCAGGTTCTGCAGATCTTCTACGTCTAAATCGGCAAATATTTCGCGCAATTTAGCTTCTAAACCCGCTGACTGGATGAAGTACCGATAAGCGTGGGCTGTAGTTGCAAATCCGTTGGGAACTCTGACTCCTCGGGAGGTTAACTGTTGAATCATTTCGCCCAAAGAAGCATTTTTACCGCCTACTAATGGGATGTCGGCGATGCCAACTTCATCAAACAACAATACTAAGGCTTTTTCTTTGGGAATTAAACTAGGTTTTTGTTTGCTTGCTAAGTTTTCCAGCATTACTTTTTTCCTCTCAACTTCATCTCAGTTCGGTCAAAGGACAGGAAATACCAGACAGTTTATTGGGAATTTTAATTTTTTACTAAAATTCTCAGATTTTTCCTAGGCTGTATCAACCGAGTTTTCGATTGCCTCTATTTCAAGATTATCACTTTTTTGCTAAATAGCAAGGCCTGTGGAGATTTTTTATTTGATTGCAAAAAGTAAAGAAATCGCAGTAATTAGTTTATGTAAGGTATGATAAAAGAAGCAGTAAAAATATGAATATCGAAGATAGTTCCCACCGCTTTTTTGGCGTTGAGCGCTCATTGGTGCGGGATATCTCTGGGATTGTGTTGCTAGGGGAATCCAAGGACAACAAAGGTGGGGTGGGAGCATCTCATATTTGTAAAAACACTTCTTCTGGCTTCTGACTTCTGACTCTTTTCTCCTGACTCCTGACTCCTAACTCCAATTTCTAGCTGGGCTGCTTTCATTGAGATGCTCCCGGTGGGGTTCGATCGCGCGATCGGCTGACCCCGCCCAAAAACGGATACTTATTTTCCCACAGCAGCCGTCAGTCACCCAAAATTTTAGATTTTAGTTCAACCTCCCCCATTCATCTGTGGACTAGATCTAAAATCTAAAATCTCAAATCGGGTGACAGGGGCGATCGCCCAAAAAAACAACACCCAGCAGCTTAGTTTCCTCCTGAAACAGATCTTCTAAAAACCTTAAAAATTTTCCCTCTGATTGCGTTGACCTATTTAGACCAAAAACACAGTCGCATGGATAAGCCCAGGTGCATCCAAATTTTACAGTCAACTTTGATGAAATTATTGTGTGGAGTAGGGTTGGGCCAGAAAGCCCGCCCGAAAAATACAACTTCAATGCCCAACAGCTTATTAAATATTGCACTATTTTCAATAAGCCTTTTACGGGCGGGTTAAAAGAACCCATCCCAAGCAAAGTTACTCTTTGTGAAATCCGCCCGAAAGCCCGTTTTTGAGAATAGTCCAACCTATGATATAGAGTGCATTGTAATTGGGAGCATCTCAATGAAATCAGTCAAGCTAGAAATTGGAGTTTTGAACCAGGAGGCTTTCTTGCTGCGAGGCCGAAGGAAAGAGTCAGAAGTCAGGAGCCAAAAGAAGTGTTCTTACAAATATGAGATACTCCCTGGTAATTGTTGAAGCAAAGAGTTTTTAAGTAGAAACGGCGGTATTTGTGGCTATACAACTTTATATGCTATAATAGTTGGCTAAACTGCCTTATGACAAAAAACAAGGTATATGATATCAGTTTTGAGCCCACCCGCAAAGCGAAATGGCTTTAAAGTTCTTCTGGTCGAAGACAATCAAGCAGAAGCCGATCTGATCGAAGAATTATTATTAGAAACAAATGTCAGTAGAGCCGAACCCCAAAGGCTATTAGTAAGTTGTACAGACCGTCTCAGCAAAGCGCAGGAACTGTTGGTCTGCGAACATTTTGATGTAATTTTACTAGATCTTTCGCTGCCCGACAGCCAAGACTTAAATACAATTGTCAAAATACAAGAATACAGCCTAAATACTCCGATTGTGGTACTGACTGCCCGCAACGATGAAGAGCTTGCCGTGCAGTCAATCCAAGCCGGAGCTCAAGATTATCTAGTCAAGCGAAAAATTGACAGCGAAGTGTTGATTAGATCGCTTCGCTACGCAGTAGAGCGACAGCACAACCAAGAAGCTTTGCGAAAAAGCGAAGAAAAATATCGCTCGGTAGTCGAGAATTCTCTCGTCGGAATTGCCATTCTTGCTCCTCCGAGTTCCCCCTCAGCACCGGAAAAATGCGAGTGGTTGGAAGTGAACGATGCTTTGTGCGATTTGCTGGGATACGATCGCCAGGATTTTTTGCACAAAAATTGGGAAGAGTGGGGTTTCCCTGAAGACGTGCAGCCTAGTTTAGAGCAGTTAAAAAAAATTTTTGCCGGGGAAATCGAAGGCTATGTTTTAGATAAAAAGTGGCGCAGGAAAGACGGAGAAACAGTTTATACTAGAGTTTCTCTGCGCTGTATTCGCGGTCGCGACGGTTCCATCGATCGGATGATTAAAGTAGTCTTGGATGTGAGCGATCGCTACCATTACGAATCTAAATTAAAAGCATCAGAAGAGTTTTTAAATCACACGATTAATGCTACTCCAGACCCGATTTTTGTTAAAGATGAACAGCACAGGTGGGTCGTATTGAACGACGCTTTTTGCGAGTTGATGGGAAAAAGGCGTTCGGAACTGATAGGCAAGTCGGGATATGAGTTTTTCCCCCCAGCACAAGCCGATTTTTGGGGGCAACAAGACGAGCAAGTATTGCAAAGAAGCATTCCCGCTCAAACGGAAGAAACTTTTACAGATAGCGCCGGCAAAAAACGCATTCTATCTACTAAAAAAACTGTCTTCACCAAAACCGACGGCACTAAGATGTTGGTCGGAATAATGCGAGATGTTACCGAATACAAACGCCAGCAAATAGCGTTGCAGAAAAGCGAAGCTCGCTTTCAAATAATGACCGATAACGTGCCGGGAATGATTTATCAATATCGGCTTGATGTAGATGGTAAAACATCTTTTACTTACGTTTCTTCCGGCAGTTGGCAGATATACAATTTAAAACCAGAAGAAATAAAAGAAAATGCCGCTTTGGCTTTTGCAACAGTTCACCCAGACGACATATCAGGCTTGCGGCGATCGATCGCAACTTCAGCGGCGACTCAGCAAGCTTGGCAACACCAATGGCGACAAGTTATGGGAGATCGAGTGAAATGGCTGCAAGGCGCGTCGAAGCCAGACAAGCAAGCCAACGGCGATATAGTTTGGGATGGTTTGGTTATGGATGTTACGGAATTGAAACAAACCCAGCAAGATCGCGATCGATTTTTTAATCTCTCGCTGGATTTACTTTGTATTGCAGGTTTTGATGGCTATTTCAAACGCTTAAACCCCGCTTGGTCAAATGTATTGGGTTATAGCAGCGATGAAATCTCAGCCAAACCTTTGATAGAATTCGTCCATCCAGAAGACCTAGAAATTACTGTAGCGGAATTAGAAAAACTTAAAAAAGGCCGCCCGGTTATTAGCTTAGAAAACCGCTATCTTTGCCGAGATGGTACTTATAAATGGCTGTCGTGGACAGCATCGCCGTTTGCTGAAGAAGGTTTGATTTATGCAGTGGCTCGCGACGTTACGTTTAGCAAGCAAGCTGAAGCTGAATTGCGTAAGAGCGAAGCCACCAACCGCGCTCTTTTAAATGCGATACCAGACATGATATTTCGCTGTCGGGCAGACGGCACTTTTGTAGACTTCAAACCTGCGAAAGATTTCGAGAATATCCTACCACAAAAAGCACTAATCGGCAAAAAAGCACAAGACATATTGCCGGCTGCTTTTGCTGACAAAATCTTGTCTGGCCATCAACAGGCGATCGCTACCGGGGAGATTCAAGTTGTAGAATATCAAATGCCAGTTAATGATGAACTGTACGATTTTGAAGCGAGAATTGTTTTCTGCACCGATGACGAAATTATCGCGATCGTCCGCGACATCACCAATCGCAAACGTTTTGAGTCAAAACTCCACAGGCAAGCAGCAGCAATGGCTGCTGCTTCCGAAGGTATAGCCATAGTCGATACCGACGGACTTTTGATTTATTGCAACGCAGCCCGACTAAAAATCTACGGTTACGACTCTTTTGAAGAACTGTTAGGCAAAAGTTGGAAAGTATTCTACGACGGTGCAGAACTGCAAAGGTTTGAGCAAGAAATTGTGCCTAGTTTATTGCAGAAAGGTTGGTACATGACCGAAGCAGTAGGATGCCGCCGCGACGGCTCGAAAGTTCCTCTAGATATATCGCTGACAATGCTAGCGGGCGGAGAAATTATTTGCATCGATCGCGATATTTCCCAAAGAAAACAAGCAGAAGCAGCACTGCGAGAGAGCCAGCGATTCATTCAACAAATTGCTGGGGCAAGTCCTAATATTTTGTATGTTTGTGACTTAATTGAAAAAAAAAATATCTATGGTAACGCTTCTATCTACCACATTCTTGGTTATACAGTAGAGGAGATCCAGGAAATGGAGCCGTGGATGATGTCAACTTTAATCCACCCCGAAAATTCAATCAAAATGCCTGATTATTTACAGCAAGTCGAAACAGGCAGCGAAGGGGATATCTTTGAAATTGAATACAGAATTAGGCACAAGGATGGTTCTTGGCGCTGGATGGTTAGCCGAGATACTGTATTTGCGAAAACAGCAGACGGTAAGTTAAAACAAATTCTCGGCACGGCAACTGATATTACAGAAAGCAAGCAAGCAGAAGATGAAATAAAGCTATTGCTGGCAGCAACTCAAGCCATTAGTCAGTCGGCAGATTTTCACAGCGCCCTCCCAGATATTTTGCGGTTGCTGTGCAATGCGATCGGCTGGAATTTTGCCGAAGCTTGGATACCGACGGCTAATGGTACTTTTTTGGAACACAGCGAAACTTGGTACGCTAGCGATCGCGATTTAGATAGGTTCGGCCGCGAAAGTAAAAAAATTAGATTCGCCGCCGGAGTGGCGGTACCTGGACGGATTTGGTCAACCAGAAATGTAGAATGGATTGAAGATATTTCTCTAGCTACAAATCATCTTTTTGCCCGAGCGCAAATGGCGAAATCAGTGGGATTGAAAGCTTGTTTCGGAGTGCCAATTCATGCTAGTTCAAAGGTGCTGGCAGTTTTAGTATTCTGCAAGCGCGACCGCTCGATTATGGAGCCGCGTATTGTAGAGTTGGTCAAGGCTGTAGCGACTCAGTTGGGCGATCATCTTCAGCGCAAACAAGCCGAAGAAGAATTGCGTAAAAGTGAAGAACGCTGGCAGTTAGTTCTCAAAGGCAATCAAGACGGAATTTGGGATCTGAATCTTCAAACAAATGAAGCTTTTCGCTCTGCCCGCTGGCAAGAAATTATCGGTTACACAGACGGCGACATCGACAGCACTAAAAGCGTATGGATCGATCGCATCCATCCAGACGATCGCTCGCGAGTGCAAGCAGCGATCCAAGCTTATCTCGATCGCCAAACCCCCAATTACGCCGTCGAATACCGCTTGCAGTGCAAAGACGGTAGCTATAAGTGGGTGCTCGCCCGCGCTCAAGCAGTGTGGGACGAAGCCGGAAACCCTCTGCGGATGGTGGGTTCGATGACGGATATCAGCGATCGCAAAGCAGCAGAATTAGCATTGCTGCGGGTCACTCAAGCCGTCGAAAGTACCAGCGACGCGATCGCGATCGCCGACTTGAAAGGGCGGTCTATTTACCACAATCAAGCCTTCATTCAGCGCTACGGCTACACGGTGGAAGAACTCAATGATATTGGCGATACGACCGCGCTTTATGTCCGGCATAAAAATTACAAACAAATCTATAAAAGCCTTCGCCAAGGTCGTTCTTGGTGTGGCGAACTTTCACTGCAAACTAAGAGCGGCGAAGCAGTAATTGCTCTGGTGCGAGCCGACAGTATTCAAGATATTAATGGTAATTTTATTGGCTTGATTGCAGTAATTACCGACATCACAAAACGCAAAGAATCAGAACTAATTTTGCGCCAAAAGTTAAAGCGCGAACAGTTGGCAGTAGCCATGCTGGAACGGATTAGGTCTTCTCTAAATCTCGAAGAAATACTTACCAAAAGTGTCGAAGAAGTGCGGCAATTTTTGCAAGTAGACCGTACTATTATTTATCAATTCAATCCTGATTGGAGCGGGTTTATCGCTGTCGAGTCGGTTGCCGAAAATTGGCAACCACTTGTAGGAATGAAAATTTATGACCCCTGTTTTGGGGCAGCCTACGTTCCTCTTTACCAAGACGGCAGAATTAGAGCAATAGAAGATGTTCAAAATGCCGACCTCACCGACTGCCACTTGGCTTTGTTGACTCGGCTCGATGTGAGAGCGAATCTGGTAGTGCCGATTTTGCAAGGCGAAAACTTGTGGGGGCTGTTAATTGCCCACCACTGCACGGGCCCGCGTCCCTGGCAGCAATTGGAGGGAGAGTGCCTAAAACAATTGGGGGTGCAGTTGGCGATCGCGATTCAGCAATCGATGCTATTTGAACAAGCACAAACCGAAATTGCCGATCGCAAACTTGCAGAAGCCGCCCTGCAATTAGCTAAAGAAGCCGCCGAATCCGCCAACCGCGCTAAAAGCGACTTTCTCGCCAACATGAGCCACGAATTGCGGACACCTTTGAACGGGATTTTGGGATACATTCAACTGCTCAAAGTCGATAAAAACTTTACAGCAGATCAGCAGGAAAGTCTTAACAACATTCACGAGTGCGGCAACCACCTGCTGACGCTGATTAATGATGTTTTAGACCTCTCAAAAATCGAAGCTAGTAAAATGGAATTGTCACGGACAAACTTGCATTTTTCCAGTTTCTTGAAAAGTATTATTGATTTGTTCCAGATGCGCTCCAATCAAAAAGAAATTGCCTTTAATTACGAGCAGGTGTCAGCGCTGCCAAACTGCATTTTTGCAGACGAAAAAAGGTTGCGTCAAGTTTTAATTAATTTGCTCAGCAATGCCGTTAAATTTACAAACAGCGGTAGCGTTACATTTAAAGTCGGTTATGCAGAAAATTTCCCCGATAATTATCCTCAAACCAACTGCGATAATTCTAGTTTAACAGCGGAAATTGTCAATCAAACGATCGATTTGACCGCGAATTTAGACGCGCAGCAAATGTCGAACCCGCCACGGGGAACAACAGAAGCGCGCCAGGTGACAACAGCAGAAAATATCGGCGGCGATCGTGCCGCTACCCCTAAAATTCGCTTTCAAATCGAAGATACGGGCATTGGCATTTCTCAGAATAAATTAGAAGAAATATTTTTGCCTTTTCATCAAGTGGGCGATCGAAACAATTTCGTCGAAGGTACGGGACTGGGACTTTCCATCAGCCAAAAATTAGTCAAAATGATGGGCAGCCAAATTCGCGTCCAAAGTACCTCCGGCAAAGGCAGCATATTTTGGTTGGATCTAGACTTGCCCGCCGTCGCCCAGTGTTCGGAACTCCCCTCCCGGCAAGAAAAAAGGCGGCTTGTAGGTTTTACCGGCCCCCAGCGGAAAGTGTTAATCGTGGACGATCACGAAGTAAATCGCGCCATGTTGCACAGGCTGCTTTTTCATTTAGGCTTTGAAATTGCAGAAGCTACAGACGGCGAAGACTGCTTGCACAAAGCACAGGAATTTCTACCGGATATAATTTTAATGGATTTGCTGATGCCCGTAATCAACGGTTGGGAAGCTACCAGGCGGCTGCGACAGTTGCCGGAATTAAAAGATACGGTTATCCTTGCTTTGTCCGCTAACGTTTACGAGGCTAGCAAGCAAGAGAGCATACTTGCAGGTTGCGATAATTTTCTCACCAAGCCGATTCAAACTAACGAGCTTTTAGAATTATTGCGCCTGCATTTGAGACTAGAATGGGTTTACGAAGAAAGATCGCGAACCAAAAAGCGGACCGATCGAACTGCAAAAGCATCTTCTGAGATTGCTGCTGCTGACTCAACGATTGTGTCTCCTGCCTCAGAGTCAGTCTTGGCGTTGTTAAGATTGGCTGCAATGGGCGATATTGAAGGTATTTTGGAAGAAACTGCTAAACTCGAACATTCTGACCCGACATTAGTGCCTTTCGCCGATCGCCTGCGCCAACTTGCTAAAGGATTTCAGCTCAAGCAAATTCGAGATTTTTTGAAGCAACATTTGTCCTAAAATTGACGGTAGCTAACAGACAACTCAAAATCAGTTAAATCTCGCGCCCTAAGTACCATTATCAATCAGGGGTTCTGGCCTCCCGCGAAGCGACAACTTAATTTGCTTGGGCGGACCGGACTCGCAGCCGGCTCCTCAAAGGGTTATTGCAAATAGAAGCGTCTAGGAAGCAACCGGGTTTCTAAAGCCGCAGAAAATTCATTGAATCCGATTTAACGTCACAACCCACAAATCAAAAATCAAAAATTTGAATAGTTCCCTTGAATATGAACGATAAGAATTCCGAAAGAAGCATCATACAAATTGTCGATGACAACCAAACAAATCTTGACGTACTTTTCGAGTTGTTAAGGAATTACGGGTTTAAAGTATTAGTGGCTCTAGACGGCGAAAGTGCGATCGAGCAAATTGAATACATCCATCCAGACTTGATTCTTTTGGATATCATGATGCCAGGAATTGACGGTTTTGAAACTTGCCAACGTTTGAAAGCAGACCCGTCAACGCAAGATATTCCCATCATATTTATGAGCGCGCTTTCCGATACGCCTGATAAAGTAAAAGGTTTTCAGACAGGAGCCGTTGACTACATCACTAAGCCTTTCCAGCACGAAGAAGTTTTGAGCCGGATTCAAACCCACTTGACAATCCGCAGCTTGCAAAAAAAACTCGAAGAAAAGAACCTCGAACTTGCCCACCTCAACCAAAACCTGGAAAGACTTGTCGAACAAAAAACCAAGCAATTAATAAACCAGGAAAAAACAGCCATCATCGGACGTTTGACTCAAGGAATGGTTCACAACCTCAAAAGTCCCCTGCAAGTGATCCAGACTAGCGTTGATTTGATTGAAACAAAAGCCACACAAATTCAAGAAGACTCTCTGTTTAATTATACTAAGTATATTTTTCAAGCGGTCACAAAAATCAATCAGATTATGGATACTCTGATGATGAAAAGCCGAAACGAGCAAAAGCAAGATTTGCATCCGGTGAATATCAACGATTTAGTGCAGAGAGAAATTCAGCTATTGGAAGGCAACCTGTATTTTAAAAATAAGATTAGAAAAAAATGCTTTTATGACGAACAAATTACCAGTATTCCATTAATTTATTCCTATCTTTCTCAAGTATTTTATAATTTAATCAATAATGCAATGGATGCTATGTGGGAAAAGAAAAGCAGGGAAATAACAATCGTGACTCGGCAAGACGACTCGAACATATACATGGATATCGCAGATACGGGATGCGGCATATCACCTGAAGATTTGTCAAAAATTTTTGACCCTTTTTACACATCAAAGCCGCCTAAAGGCGAGGAAAAAGCTGAAGGCGAACCGACAGGAACTGGTCTAGGGCTTTATACTTGTATTGAACTTTTAAAACCTTTTCACGGTGAGATTGCTATTAGCAGCAATGTCGGTCAAGGCAGCGTGTTTACAGTTGTGCTGCCAAAACCGCAGAAAAATGGAGCGACTAAACTGACTTAAATTGTGTCGGGTTAGACAACCGTAATTAAGTTGGTAATTAGGTGGAAGCAAGGAATGCAAGTCTTGGTTTCTAGATCGAGAGAAGATTTGCATTGTTCAATACAAACAGGCGCTAATTGCGCGTCATTAAACGAACACAATCTCAGAGTGTATCTTGTAAATCAACGGTAATTATCGTAGCTTAGTAGTAATATCATTGCTCTTTTGACTTGCCTCTTGCTATTCCACTGCCAAAGGTTGTAAATTAAAATAGATTTGAGTTGCAATATTGGTAAGAGTATGATATTTTTTGGCCACTAGGTTTGAGGCGAAGCGGAAAACTTGCAGCGAACAACTCAATTCTACAAATAAATCTGCGGGATCTGCAAGCACACAGCGCACTCTCAACCGTGCGGTTCAAGTTCCCCAATCATCAGCTAGGTAGCTGCATCCGCTGCTGAGATTTTATAATTACTAAAAAATAGCAAAAGGATACCAGTAAAAAAATGCTACTGTACGCAAAAACCAAACCGGGATAGTCATCAGTCATTCCAACTATCCAATCTCCAATCTAAAATATAAAATGGTATGACATCTGTTTTTGAGTCAACTTTAACGCCTGCTTGCTTAAAAATTCTTTTGGTAGAAGACTGTGCAGAAGATGCAGAACTCATTCAAGAACTGCTGTATGACCCTCAATTAAGACACTCTATTGATGTGACCAATGTAGTTCACCTCCGGGAAGCGATAGAAATTTTAAGTGACAAAATTTTCGATCTAATTTTATTAGATATTTCACTTCCTGACAGCCCAAAATTTAAGACTTTTTTCCGACTTCAAGATTGCGGTATAAATACTCCGATCGTCATTCTGACGGCGGCCGATGACGAAGAACTGGCTGTAGAGTTAATTGCTGCCGGGGCCCAAGATTATCTGGTGAAAAGACAGGTAGACAGCCGGTTGCTGGTGCGGACGCTCAGGTGCGCGATCGCCCGCCATAAACGGCAAGCAGAATGGCAAAAAAGTCAAGAAAAATACCAGCAGGTTGTTGACAATATCAAAGAAGTAGTTTTTGAAACAAATACTGCTGGCAATTGGACTTTTCTCAATCCGGCTTGGAAGGAAATTACCGGATTTACCATTGATGAAAGCTTAGGAACTTCCTGTTTGAGTTACATTCATTCTGAGGATCGATACAAATATTTAACTTCGTTGAGATGTCTGAGCGAAAATCAAGAAACATCCAGTTGCTATCAAATTCGATATCTTACCAAAAATGGCAAAATTCGCTGGATGGAAGTGCAAGAGTTTTTGATGTTGGGCTGGGATGGCGAGGTGCAGGGGACAACAGGAACTATCCACGATATTACAGATAAAATTTTAGCACTTTCCGAACTAGAAGCTACTAAAAAGTTTTTGTATTATACAATCGATGCAGTTGCCGACCCACTTTTTGTTAAGGATGAACAGCACCGTTGGATACTGTTAAATGATGCTTTTTGCAAACTGATCGGGAAGCAGCGCGAGGAACTGCTGGGCAAATCGGATTATGACTTTTTCCCAAAACAAGAAGCTGAGATTTTTCGGCATACTGACCAACAAGTGTTTAGGACGGGGAAAGAAAACGAGAGTGAGGAAATATTTACGGACGCCAACGGTGCAAAGCACATTCTGTCTACTAAAAAAACTGTCTTTGAAAATACTGACGGCAGTAAAATTATCGTCGGGATAATTCGAGATATCACTGCAATGAGGCGCAAACAATTAGCGCAGGAGGAAAGCGAAGCTAGACTGCGGCAAATTGCTGCCAATTTGCCGGGAATAATTTATCAATTTCGTCTCTCAACCGACGGCAAAAAAAGTTTTCCTTATATTTCTTCTGGCAGTCGCTATTTATTTGAATTAGAATCCGAAAATATTCAGCAGAATCCTCAAATACTTTTTAGTTTGATTCATCCAGATGACCGTCAACAATTTGAAGAATCTATTGCTGTCTCTGCGGCCAATATGCAGCCCTGGCAGCAGGAATGGCGCGCGATTGTACCGTCGGGAAAAGTTAAGTGGATGCAAGGCGGTTCGTCGAGACCGGAACGAGTTGATAGTCCGACTGAAATAGGGCAGGAAGGGGATATAGTTTGGGAAGGCATGGTGCTGGATATTACTGATTTAAAACAGGTAGAAGCAGCTTTGCGGGAGAGCGAAGCCAGATTGCGATCGCTCGTTGAGAATATCCCCGGCGCTATCTGCCGCAGCTTGTACGATGCGGAGTGGACGATGGTATTTATTAGCGATGAAATTGAGGTAATTAGCGGGTATCCTGCTGGGGATTTTATTGGCAACAACCGCTTGAGTTTTGCGACCATTGTCCACGAGGCAGACAAGGAAATGGTCGATCGACAAATCAGCGCAGCAGTAGAGTCGAAACAGCCGTACAATCTAGAATACCGGATTGTTCGCGATGACGGCGCGGTGCGGTGGATGTCGGAAAGAGGTAGGCCAACTTACAATCTAGAAGGGTTGGTTTTGTGGCTCGACAGAGCAATTTTTGATATTACCGATCGCAAACAAGCCGAACTGACTCTGTGCCTGATAACTCAAGCTGTAGACAGCGCTAGTGATGCGATCGCGATCGCAGATTTGGACGGTTATTCCGTTTATCACAATCAAGCATTTATTCAGCGCTACGGCTATACAGTTGAGGAACTAAATAATGCCGGCGGCCCAGCAGTAATGTACCCCAAATCTCAAGATTTGAGAAAGTTATTTAGGGTGATGCGGAAAGGTTTTTCCTGGGAAAGTGAAATTGAAATTAAGAGTAAAAATGGCGATATTATAGAAACTTTCTTGCGAGCTAACTGCATTAAAGATAGCGCCAGTCAACCGATAGGAATGATAGCCATAATTGCCGACCTCACAGAAATAAAACGCACCGAATCGGCATTAAAACTCAGTCAAGAGCGATTGCAATTGGCGGTTTCAGGCAGCTCTTTGGGGCTGTGGGATTGGAATATAGCTACTGGGGAAACTTATTTCGACTTTCATTGGAAATCAATGCTTGGTTACGCAGAAAACGAAATTAAAAATAACCTCAAAGGTTGGGAAAGTTTGGTGCATCCAGAAGACCGAGTGAAAGTAATGAAAAGTTTAAATTCCTATTTGGAAGGTGAGACTGATATCTATGAATTTGAATTTCGGATGCTCAACAAAGCGGGCAATTGGCAGTGGATTCTGGCGATGGGCAAGGTAGTAGAGTACGACGAATGGGGTGCGCCGTTGCGGATAACAGGCACTCACAAAGATATTAGTGCCCGCGTTGCAGCAGAAGCCGAAAAAACGCAGTTGATCGCATCTTTGCAACAACTTGCCGAACAGTTGCAAGCAGCGCAAAAAATAGCCCGCATCGGCAATTGGGAATTCGATAGGGAGGCAGGAGTTATTACTTGGTCGGAAGAACTGTTTCGAGTTTACGGTCGAGAGTTGAATCTGCCGCCGACCATGAAAGAACTTTTAGAGCAAATTCATCCCGATGACAAAGAAAAGTTTGCAGAAGTTGTACAAAAAGCAGTGGCTGAAGGAACAGCTTACGATATCGATCACCGCATCTATTTCCCATCAGGAGAAATTAGGCACGTCAACTGTAAAGGACAAGCTATTAAAAATGAGTTAGGTCAGGTGGTGCGGCTGTTTGGCACGGCAATGGACATTAGCCATCGAAAACAAGCAGAAATTGCTTTACAAGAAAGCGAACAGCGATTTCGAGCTGTATTTGAACAAGCGGCGATCGGCATTGTTAAAGTGTGGCGTGACGGTCAATTTTTGAATGTAAATCAAGGGTTTTGCAATATTGTAGGCTACTCAGAATTAGAGCTAAAATCGCGAAATTTTGGGGATATTTCTCACCCAGAAGATGTAGCAGCAGATGTCGAGTCGCGCGACAGACTGTTAGCTGGGAAAATTTTTAATTATTCCATTGAGAAACGCTTTATTCGCAAAGACGGTTCATTTGTTTGGACTAATATGACTGTATCTTTAGTGCGGGATGGGTTTGGGGAACCTAGCTATGTAATCGCTGTGATTGAAGATATTAGCGCTCGCAAACTTGCCGAGGCTATCTTGCGCCAGCAGTTAAAGCGAGAACGCCTGGTGGTAAAAATGCTGGAACGCATTCGCTCTTCTCTCAATTTAGAAGAAATTTTGACAAAAACTGTTGCTGAAGTACGGCAATTTTTGCAAACAGACCGGACAGTTATTTATCGCTTTAATCCCGATTGGAGCGGTTTTATAACTGTCGAGTCTGTGAACCAAAATTGGCAGTCGATTCAGGGAATAACTATTAAAGATTCCTGCTTTGAAGACTGCTATGCTTCTGCTTGCGAACACGGTCGCCCTCTAGCTGTGGATGATATTTACAAAGCAGGTCTTTCCCAATGCTACATTGATTTATTAAGTCAATTTCAGGTGCGAGCTAATTTGGTAGTGCCGATTTTGCAAAGCGAGAAGTTGTGGGGGCTATTGATTGCCCACGAGTGCGCGGGCCCGCGCCACTGGCTGGAAATTGAGGTCGAGTGTCTCAAACAAATTAGCGTGCAGTTGGCGATCGCCATCCAGCAATCAATGCTGTTTGAGCAAGCACAAAGTGAAATTGCCGATCGCAAACAAGCCGAGTCAGCTTTGCAGGAATCGGAAGCGCGAGAACGTTCAAAAGCGCTAGAGTTAGAAGCAGCTATTAACAAACTCCGAACGACTCAAGCTCAGCTCGTTCAAAATGAAAAAATGATGAGCTTGGGTCAGTTAGTTGCTGGTGTTGCTCACGAAATTAATAACCCCCTTAGCTTTATTCACGGCAATCTCAATCCGGCTCGCAATTACACTTTAGATTTGCTGGAATTAATTAAAGTTTACCAGTATTACTGTCCTAATCCTCCAGCCCCAGTCTTGGAGAAAATTGATGAAATAGACTTGGATTATATTGCTGAGGATTTCCCGAAATTGTTTAATTCGATGCAAGTAGGAACCGAGCGAATTGTCGAGATTGTGAAATCGTTGCGTAATTTTTCCCGATTGGACGAGTCCGCTGGGAAGTCAGTTAACATTCACGAGGGAATTGATAGCACTTTGATGATTTTGCAGAATCGATTAAAATCTCACAGCAGTCATGGAGAAATTCAGATAGTTAAAGATTACCAACTATTGCCACAAATTGAATGTTTTCCTGGCGAGTTGAATCAGGTATTTATGAATATTTTAATTAATGCGATCGATGCTTTGGAAGAACGGGACAAGCAGCGTTCGATCGAGGAGTGCGATCGACATCCCAGCACGATCGCTATTCGCAGCTATCAGGCGGCTGTCGGCTTCGTAGCGGTATCTATTGCGGATAACGGGCGGGGGATACCGGAGTCAGTGCGTTCGAGGCTGTTTGACCCGTTTTTCACGACTAAACCTGTGGGCAAGGGCACGGGTTTGGGACTGTCCATTTCTCACTCGATTATAGTCGATCGGCACGGCGGCCGATTGAGCTGTATTTCGACACCGGGAGAAGGAGCGGAGTTTTTGATTGAAATTCCAGTACGGCCGAATTTAACTGGTAGGACTTCAAATTAGGGGCAATAAATTAGCAATTGGTAATTGGAAATGGGGAAGCGGAAATGGGTAATATCAAATACCGTAACATCGGAATTATACCCTGCAAGCGAGCATTATCTTTGCTTCGGGTAACTCAATCCCATCCCGCTGGCACTGCAGTCAGAAAATTATTATTCCAATGTTAATGTCAACAATATGAGTTGTGAATTGTGAGTTGCGAGTGAAAAATAAAACACCATCTTACTAATTACCAATTACCTGTCAACTGTCAACTGTCAACTTTTACATAAAAATCGGGGAAGATTCCGAGTTACTGCTGGCGTGACAAATGCGATTTTTGCCTTCGGTTTTGGCTTGATAAAGGGCGCTGTCAGCGCTGTGAATTAGGGTGTAGGGAGATTCCCGGGCAGAAGGAATCGCTGTCGCAATGCCGCAACTGAGGGTAACGTAGGGGCCGATCGACGATCGCGCGTGGGGCAGTTTCAAGCTGGCGATGTCGTCGCAAATTTTCCGGGCGACAGCGTTTGCCCCTTGGGCGCTGGTGTTGGGTAGCACTAGGGCAAATTCTTCGCCACCGTAGCGGGCCGTCAAATCCCCAGCCCGGTTCGTGGCTCTGGCGATCGCCCCCGCCACTTGGCGCAAACAATCGTCCCCGCCGAGGTGCCCGTAAAACTCGTTGTAAAGTTTAAAAAAGTCGAGGTCCAACATAATTAAAGACAGCGACAGTTTCTCTCTTGCCAATCTGCGCCACTCTAAGCTCAAAACGCGATCGAACTGGCGGCGATTGGCAATGCCAGTCAGTCCGTCAGTAGTTGCCAGTTGCTGCAATTTTTGATTTGCTATTGCTAGCTTGCGGTAAAGTTGAGATTGTTCGATCGCGATCGCCACTTGATTTGCCAAGTGCTGCAAAAAATCTATTTCCCACTGTTGCCATTCCCTGACACCGCAGCAATTGTATGCTGTCAGCATTCCCCACAAACTATGGCCATTTTCTGCGATCGAATCCGGCAAATTTTTATCCTCCGCCTGCGCTTTGCCACTCCCGTAGTGCCAGAGATAATTTTCCGCTACATCTTGATTGTTCTCGACTTCCCAAACAGTTGCTTCTTGTGTTTCTTTTGCCGTTTCCCAGTCGCCTGATTGCCAAATTGGTACGCTGATAACTGCTGCAATTTCACAATCTGTCAACAATTCTTTGCAACTGCCAGCCAAGGGGGCAGTGCTGACATCTGCTATTGCTTGTACCGACTGGGATTCGACTAAAACAAAGCATGACACCGCCAAAGCAGCACTAATATTTTGGTTTTCAATATAACCTTCTGGCAAACCGTCACCTGCGACGATCGCACCTTTTTGCTCTTCCCCGTCCAATTGAGACACCCAATCCTGACAGCGATAAATTAAAACGCGGTCTGTTTGGAGAAATTGGCGCACTTCTGCAACGGTACTTTGGAGAATGCTGGCCGGATCTATTGACGATCGAATATGTTCGATCATTTTGCCCAACAGCCGCTGTCGCAGAGCTTGCTGCCGCAATTGTTCTTCGATTTGCTGGCGTTCGATCGCGTAATGGATTGCCCGCACCAGCAGAGTTCTGTGAAATCTTCCCTTTACCAAACAATCTTGAGCGCCCCAGCGCAATACCGACCGGGCTATATTTTCATCATTGATATCTGTCAGCACCACAATTGGCAATGTGGGCCATCGCCCTTTCAAAACTGCGATCGCCTCGCTTCCCCTCAAGCTGTCTGACACTGACAAATCTAATAGTACGGCGTCAAACTTGTCTACTTCCAGACACCCGACTCCTCTCTCCAGAGACGTAACAGTTTGGAGGAGAAATAGAGACTCGCTGAATGACCCTAGAAGATCTTCGATCATTGTCGGAGATCCGAGGTCATCCTCAACCAACAAAATTTTCAGACATTGGTGACGTGTTAACACAACTATAGCGTTCGGAGCGGGTCGAAGGTAACTTTTTTGTTTTGAGAACGATACTGGCGAACGGCAGCATCTGACTTTTGCAGCCAAGCTAGAAATTGGAGTTTTGAGAATCGAGGCAGGAGGAACAAGGAAATACGAACAAGGAAGGAGCCAGAAGAAGTGTTTTTACAAATATGAGATGCTCTCTTGCGATCGGCCAATATTTCGGCTTATCAAATTCACTATACACTCAAACTAGGCATTTAGCCCTCCATTAAAGCTTACATATCCGGCGGGAGTGAAACGATCTCAAACCAGTACTCACATAAAGTCTTCATTACTTCAAGCAATCCTTCAAAAGTGACTGGTTTGGATATGAAAGAATTGGCTCCCAAACGGTAGCAAAGCAATATATCTCTTCTGCGGTGGGAAGTTGTGAGCATTACAACCGGAATTTGTTGCAAATTGGGGTCAGATCTGATCGAAGTTAGTGTTTCTCGCCCGTCCAGCCTCGGCATATTTAGATCCAAAAGTATCAAGTCTGGCTGCTGCCAATTTCTGCTACCAACATATTGACCGCGACGGTACAAGTAGTCTAGCACTTGTTCTCCATTTTCCACAAATTTGCTCGTAATTGCTAATCGAACTTCTCGCAGTGCTTCCTCCATCAAAAAGCGCGTATCCTCGTCATCGTTTGCTATTAAAAGAGTAAAGTTTTTCTGGCGATAATTCACGGCTTTGTCTCACTACAAACGTCTTTTGTAAGGTCGCGGGACTTGGAGCCGTGTCTGAGTACCTGCAAAGCATCTCTTGCCATCATCCGGTAAATCTGGCTGAGAACACTGAAATTGTGCCGGAGCAATTTACCGTTTTTCTCCATTTGGAAAAGTTTGCGAATCATGCTTGTTTCACTTGGCAGTCTGTCCGAGAAGCGGCAAACTGCCAATAAATTACAAATCCTTGTCCGCGAACTACTAGGGAAACTGCTGCATCCCAAAGCAAGATGCTCTGGATAAAGTTGAAAAAAATTAACAATTCTTGCGCGCACCGCTGATTTATAAGTTGTATAAGGAGAGAGCTAATAGATTTATATTGATAGATTTTCACCTTGATGTCATCAGTGAATATGCTACACTTTATAAGCATCTTTGTAAAGAAAACATAAAGATATTTAAAGCTTCAGTAAAGGACTGGTGAATGCTTCAGGCGGGATGCTGACTTCCCTTGGGTATAGGAATAGAAAAAGAAAAAGTCGAGCCTCGATTGGGTTCTGATTCTACCCAAAGGCTGCCGCCGTGCCGCTCGACAATTCTTTGACAAATAGCTAAACCGATACCAGTTCCCGAATACTGTTTTTGGGTGTGCAAGCGCTGAAAAATCTGGAAAATTCGCGGATGGTACTGTGAGGCAATCCCAATACCGTTATCCTGCACTGAAAACACCCAGTTATCCCCCTGACGCGAAGCGTCCACCTGCACCACCGGCGCCTCACTGCTGTGGTACTTAACGGCATTACCAATTAAATTTTGAAACAGTTGCAGCAGTTGTAAAGAGTCACCTTTTACCCTTGGCAAATCACCCCTAGTAACTGAAGCTTGATTCTCGCGGATCGCCAAATGCAAATTAGCACAAGCATCCTCAAAAATCCGATTGCAATCTATCATCTCAAAAGGTTTCTGACTGCGACCGACCCGCGAATACTCCAGCAAGTCATCAATCAGCGCCTGCATCCGCTCGCAAGAATTAATAATATTGCGGATAAATTTATTCCCTCGGGCATCAAGTTGATTAGGCAAACGTTTTTCTAATAGTTTAGCGTAGCCGGCGATCGTGCTCAAAGGCGCTTGCAAATCGTGAGAAGCCACGTAAGCAAACTGTTCTAGTTCGGCATTAGAACGAGTTAATTCTTGAGCGTAGCGGGTTTGAGTATCTAAACTCTCTTGCAGCAATTCTTGTACCAGCTTGCGTTCGGAAATATCCTCGATCGCACAAATCAAATACTGCAGCGTCCCCTTGACATCGCGCATTGCCGAAACAGTAACATTTGCCCAGCACACTGCCCCATCTTTGCATAGCAAACGCTTTTCCACAGAAAACGTTTGAATCTTTCCGGATAACAGCAATCGCAGGTATTGTCTGTCTGCTTCTCTGTCATCTGGGTGAGTAATTGCCTCCCAATTTTGCTGTAATAATTCGGATTGTGCATAGCGGACAATTTGACAAAAGCCGGGATTTACCCGCATAAATTTACCGCCAAGCGCGGTTTTAGCTATGCCGACTGCAGCTTGCTCGAATATCGCGCGGAAGCGTTCTTCGCTGTCTCGTAGGGCAATTTCTGCTCGTTTGCGCTCGGTAATGTTGCGAAATGTTACTGCGAGACCGTCATTTAGTTTGACCGCCACAATGTGCAGCCAAACAATTGTATCTCGCTCCTGTTCGTAACAAAATTCTTGGTCTACAGTTTCTCCCGTTTCTACTACAGAAACATACAAATCAAATAACCCGTTATTGCTAACTCGGGAAATTTTGGCTGACAACTTATTGCCAACTATGTCATTTAATAGGAGACCATAAAATTTTTCGGCTGCCGGGTTGCTCAAGAGCCACTGGAAATCTACAATATTTCCCTCACTGTTGCGGACAGCAGAATAGGCCACCACACAGTCTAAGGAACTATTTAATATGCTAGCAAGCAGCGACTGCGACTGTTGCAGTTGATAATTTTGCTCTTTTAATTGCTGTTGCAGTTTTTGCAAGCGGACTTGCTTGTCGATGCGTGCTAAAACTTCTTCTACTTGAAATGGTTTAGTAATATAGTCAGCGCCTCCTACTCGAAAAGCTTGTAATTTATCGTTCATTTCATCTAATACACTTAAAAATATCACCGGAATTTGTTCGGTTTCCGGTGCCGCTTTCAGTCTGCGACAAACTTCATAACCGTTCATTTCCGGCATTCTAATGTCGAGCAAAATTAAATCCGGGCAATGGGCGATCGCAACATTCAACGCCAGTTGACCGCAAATAGCTCGGTAAACTTGATACCCCTGGGATGTTAGCAGTTTGGATAAGAACCGCAGATTGCTTGGTTGGTCATCAACCACCAATACTTTAATTTCGCTATTATCCATTTATTTTAAACTCGATTGAGTTAAATCCATTATCTTGTCGAGTCGGTAATCGGCAAGCAAATCTTTTAAAGCCTCAGCTAAAGTTGGATGACTTTCCCAGATGCGATCGACAAGTTGAATTGCCAGCTCTTCATTAACATCATTAGCTGCGTCATGGAGTTCCTTCACCCAGGTTTGAGGCATCTGAGCCAGCAGCCCTCCGAAAAATGAATCGGGTTTTTCGTTCACACAATAACGCCGTAAAGCCCCGACTGGGAGTCGGGGCAACTCTTGATAAAGATAGCGCACTCCCAAGTAGCAAGCCATCTTATCAAAAAGGATTTGTTCTTGAAAAGGTTTCCGCACAAAATCGTCGCAACCTGCGGCGATAATTTCGCCTTTTTTTTCCTCAAAAGTGCTAGCAGTCAGAGCAATAATTACAGTTCGCCACTGAGTTTGTTTCTCTTTCGCTCTAATTTGTCGGACAGCTTCAAAACCGTCCATTACTGGCATTCGCGTATCCAGCCAAATTAAATGAGGCTGCCAACTTTCCCAAAGTTCAACAGCTTGGTAGCCATTTTCCGCTTCTCGGACTTCAAAACCAATTGGTTGCAACATTTTAAGCAGCAGCAGCCGATTGTCTTGATTGTCGTCAACTGCTAAAATCCGATAAACCGGTTGATCTGCTTCTAGTCCGATCGCCCGCTGCAATGTCGCCACCGTTATTTCAGGCGAAATAGCGGCAAATACTCGGATATTAAATTTAAAACTGGTTCCCTCACCTAACACACTTTTTACCCAAATATCCCCGCCCATTATCTGCACGTATTTTTTAGTAATTGTCAAACCCAATCCCGTACCGTCAGCCGCTTTTCTCCCCGCTTGTGTTTGCACGAAAGCATCAAATAAAGTATCAATTTCTGCTGTTGCTATGCCCATTCCCGTGTCTGCAACTTCAAACAAAATTAACAAGGGTTTGACAGAGGTAGAGTTAGGATTAATTTCTGATTCAGGGGGCGGTGGCTGGTTGCTTTCTACGCTGACGCGCAGCCAAATACGGCCCCCGTCGCGAGTAAATTTCATGGCGTTTCCCAGCAGGTTAATTAAGCAGACGCGTAGCTTTTTTTCGTCTGTTTTTATATATTGAGGAACATTTGCTTGGACCGAAAATCTCAGTTGAATTTTTTTTGTTTCAGCTTTGATTTGAAACATTTCTTCGAGAGTGTCGAGGAGTTGATAAAGGTCAAAGCTGCGTTCATCTAAGGCAATTATCCCTGCTTCTATTTTCGACAAGTCTAAAACATCGTTAATTAGTTCCAGCAAATGTTGACCGCTGCGGTTAATAATTCGGAGATTTTCGAGATGTTCGTGGCTGAGCAAAGAGTCGCGGCTCATGACTTGGGTAAAACCCAGGATGGCGTTCAGGGGAGTCCGCAATTCGTGGCTCATGTTGGCAACGAATTGACTTTTTGCGAGCGATGCAGCGGCCGCTGCTTCTTCGGCTTTTTTGCGTTCTATAATTTCTTCTTGCAGTTCTTTATTTCGCTCAATTAATTGTTTTTTTAGTCTTTGGATAGTCAGTTGGTGTTCGATTCGCGCTAAAACTTCTGCTACATGAAACGGTTTTGTGACATAATCTACCCCTCCCACTTGAAATGCGGTTAATTTGTCCAATACCTCATCTAAAGCGCTGATAAAAACAACGGGAATTTCTGATGTCTTCGGATCTGCCTTGAGCTGCCTGCAGACTTCGTAGCCGTCCATTTCCGGCATTTTGATATCGAGCAAAATTAAATCTGGAGCACCAGATCGCGCGGCTCTGAGTGCCATTTGGCCGTTAATTACACCCCGGACTTTGTAGCCCCGATCTGAAAGCGTTGCCGATAAAACTTGCAAATTTTCTGGAGTATCGTCAACAATTAATATGTTGCCTTTATTTTCTTCTATTTGATTGTAGGTCATTGTTCGCTATTTTTTGTTAATTTTAAAATTATTGAAATTACGAATACTGCTAAAACACTAATTATAGCACTCCCTCCTCAATCAACTCCTTTTATATTTACAGAACTTATTCTAGTTAAGATTTGAGATGTGAGATTAAAGGGGAGCGTCTCAACGAAAGCAGCCAAGTTAGAAATTGAAGTTGGGAGCCAGGAGCCAGGAGGAAGAAGAAAGGAGCCAGAAGAAGTGTTTTTACAAATATGAGATCCTCCCGATAAAAGCATGAGAATCACTGATAATTACCAGGGTGTGGAGTTTGGTTGCAAGTAAATTAGCCGATCGCCTATCGGCGAGTTTACAAACAGGCGACGACCTACATTTTCAATAATCCTGAACCTGCCCCTATCCTTTCTTCTTTCATTCTTCAACAATTTCTAAACTCCTCAATCAAATCGATAATCCGATCGCACCGGAAGTTTTTCGCCAAATCGGCGATCGCGTTGCGGAAACTAGCATTAATAGGAGGAATCGACAACAGCCGAAAAATCTCTTCGTTATCAACCGCATCCGCCGCAGAATACAATTCATCAACCCATTCAGCAGGCATAGCTTCCAAAAATGAAGTATTTAGCGTAAAAGCCAAATCTGCAGTTTCCGTTACCGTGGAAACCTCGGCGGACACCGCAGCATCAGAACTTAGCGAAGCTTCTCGATCGTAAACATAGCGGACTCCCAGATACTTAGCCATTTTTTCCAGAATCACTTGCTCCCGAAAAGGCTTCGCTACAAAATCATCGCAACCAGCAGACAAAATCACCGATCGCTCTTCATCAAAAGCACTTGCAGTCAGAGCAATAATCACCGTTGCTTGACCTTTCAAATGCGCTTTAATCTGTTTAGTAGCTTCGTAACCGTCCATCACCGGCATCCGCATATCCATCCAAATCAAATGAGGTTCCCAACTCGACCACATTTCCACAGCTTGAACGCCATTTTCAGCTTCCTGCACCGCAAAGCCGAGCGATGTCAACATTCTAACCAACAGCAAGCGGCTTTCCAGGCGATCGTCAACAGCTAAAATCCGGTATTCTGGCTGTCCGGGCTCGAGACCCACAACTCGGCGAGCTGTTTGAGCCACCTGCATTTCCACTGCATTAGGGAGCGAAACTTTAACATCAAATCTAAAAATGCTGCCGCGACCGGGGGTGCTTGTTACCGTAATTTTCCCTCCCATTAACTGAACAAACTGCTTGCTGATTGGCAAGCCTAAACCCGTTCCTTCTTGAGCTTTCTTTCCGCTTTCTGTTTGCGCGAAAGGTTTAAACAAATTCTCCATTTCTTCCGCAGAAATTCCTGAACCAGTGTCTTCCACTTCAAATAGCAAATAGCAACTTTCCCTAGGCATCTCTCTATGATTTTTATTTTTTAACCCTTCATATTTGATTCTCAAATTAACGCCACCTTCCGCAGTAAACTTAATAGCATTGATAACTACATTTATCAATACTTGTCGCAACTTGCTTTCGTCTGTCTCTATATATTGAGGTATATCTTGCGGGCAATCAAAAATTAACTGCAACCCTTTTTTTTCGGCTTGCAGCTTCAGCATATGTTCAGTATTTTTTAGCATTTTGTGCAAGTCGAAGGTGCTGTTATTAAGTGTCACCAGCCCGACTTCAATTTTTGACATTTGCAGAATATTGTTGATCAGAACGAGCAAATGTTCCCCGCTTTGAGTAATAATTCCTAAATATTGCTGTTGGTCGGCACCGAGGTCTGGGTCGCGGGCTAGCAGTTGGCTGAAACCGAGAATTGCGTTGAGGGGAGTTCGCAATTCGTGGCTCATATTCGAGAGAAATTCGCTTTTTGCCCTGTTCGCTCGGTCGGCTTCTTCTTTGGCTTTTTGCAGGACTATTTCAGCTTGTTTGCGTTCGGTAATATCGCTAGCAGTGCCTGTTGTGCCGATGATGTTTCCTTCTGCGTCTATGCGCGCGATCGCCTTGGTATTTACATCAATCTTTCTGCCGTCTTTTCCTAATACTATATTTTCGTACTGAAACACATTTTTTCCCGTCAGCAAGCGCTGTTGAAGTTCCCATTTCCAGTCTATTTCCCCTGGGGCCAAGAAATCGCTAAAAGAACAGCCAACCATTTCTTCAGGATCGTAACCGTATATTTGTTTAACTGCTTGGTTCACAAAAGTAATGTGCCCTTCAGCATTACAAGACCAGATAATATCTTGGGAAGTTTCAACTAAATGACGGTATTTTTCTTCGCTCTCTGCTAAGGCTATTTCTGCTAGCTTGCGTGGGGTAATGTCCATCAAAGTTGTGAATAGTTTTGTCACTTGCCCTTGTTGGTTGACAACTGCTTCACCTCTTGCTTCGATGTAGCGGATGAAGCCGGCTTCACTTATTTGTGATGGGGAATTATCCGCAGAAATTTTTGGTTCCGGTCGTAGAATTCGATATTCCAAACTGTAAGATTGCCCGCTAGCAATAGCAGTGTCGATCGTTGTTTGCCACTTTTGTCGATCGTCAGGATGCACGTATTGCGAAAACTCAGTTAGTGTTGGCGCAGGTTGGGTTGGATCGAGCCCAAAAATTCGAGATAATTCTTCCGACCAAGTAGTTGTGTTGGCCGATAAATCGCATTCCCAATTACCGACACGGGCGATTCTTTGCGCTGCTGCTAAAGAAGCCGCTACAGATCGGAGTTTTTCTTCTGCTAATTTGCGATCGCTAATATCTTGAATCACAGAAATCACGCAGGTTTCGCCATGAATGTCAATGATTTCTGCTGACAGCAGCCCGGTTCTGAGTTCCCCTCTTTTAGTTCTAAAATCAAATTCGTAGTTGAGAACAATTTTTTTTTCGTCTAACATTTTAAACAACTCGGCGCGGGCTTGTATATTTTCCCAAAAATTCAATTCAAGCGCCGTGCGATCGATAATTTCTGCGGCTGAATAACCGATTGTCTGGCAAAAAGCCTCATTAATTTCTAAATAACGACCGTCATTAAATCTGGTAATAGTAATCGGGTTTGGAGAAGAACGAAAAGCTTTAGAAAACTTTTCCTCAGACAAGCGCAGTTGTGCAGTCCGCTCCTCTACTAAAGTTTCCAATTCTTGATTCAGCTTTTGGAGTTGAACATTTTGTTCCGCTAATTGCTTCTCCCTAAAATAGCTATTAATCGCTTCTTTTACCGTCAACTTCAAATCTTCTGACTGCCAAGGTTTCGATATGTATCGGTACAATTTAGCATATTTAATACTATTCGCCACTGCTTCGAGGTCTGCTTGCCCCGTCAGCATAATTTTGATAGTTTTTGGGGAAAGTCTGTGAATCTGCTTCAGCAATTCGTCCCCTTTGATATTCGGCATCAGATAGTCGGAAATCACTGCTACTATTTCGCAGCCCTCTGCCAGCAATTCCTCGATTAACTCTAAAGCATCTTCGCCCCCTTCAGCGGTTTCTAATAAGTGTTCTTCCCCCAGGTTTTTTTTTAACTCAATCTTCAAACTTTCCAGAATTATCGGTTCGTCATCCACACAAATAATCACAGGTTTATTGTTCATATTTTTGTCAAACCAGATTTTATAGTTTCTAGTAATTCTTGGTGTTCCCACGGCTTGTACAAACAGCGGTGCAAGTTTGCTTGCTCTTTCACCCGTGCTATTGCTACTTCGTCGGCTTGCCCGGTCAGCAGCACTTTCACAATTTTAGGATATTTTTGGTGAACGAGAATCAAAAATTCATCTCCTTTAATCCCTGGCATTAACCAGTCAGATACTATGACTAAAATATCACTTTCATCTTCTTTTTGAATTTCCTCTATAATTTCCAGAGCTTCATCTGCATTTTCTGCTACTTCATAGAGGTAAGCATCCCCAAATTCTTTTTTAAGTTGAATTTTTAAACTATTTAAGACCACAACTTCATCGTCAACGCACAAAATTACTGGTTTAGGCATAAAATTTTACTTGCTCTTATTAAATTTTAAATTTGGTGTCATTTTCATTTTTTTCCCCCTCTTTTTTAATCGTTCAAGGGATTTCGACAGGAAAAGATACAGTAAATTTGGTTTTACCGGGCACGCTTTCTACTTGCAGTTCACCTTGGTGTTTTTCAATAATTTTATGAACTATATCCAATCCCAAACCGCTGCCTTCTCCGGGAGGTTTAGTTGTGAAAAATGGCTCAAAAATTCTCGGCATAATCTCTGGGGGAATGCCGGGACCACTGTCGGTAATACTGACTGATATGGCGTTCGCTTGGTGTTTGACATCAATTTTTAACACTCCTTTGTTGCCCATCGCTTGTAAAGCATTGTGAAGCAAATTTGTCCAAACTTGATTTAGTTCATCAGGATAGCATAGCACAGAGGGTAAATCAGTACCATAGTTTCTGACTACTTCCACACCGTGTTTGATTTGGTAGTGGTAAAGCATTAAAACAGTATCAATACCCTCAGTAATGTTAGCGCTCGTCTTGGAACCCGACTGGTCGTAACGAGAGTAGCTTTTCAAAGCAAAGACGATTTTGGCTGCCCTATCTGTAGCATTAGCAATATTTTTAGTGCTTTTTTGTACGCTAGCAAATTGGTAGGCTGTTTGGACAATATTTCGACTTTGGCTGTCTTTCAACAAAGGCAAAAAACGTTCTAGATTATTGCCAATGCCGATATCTAATAAATTACAGGCAAGACTGGCAGCACCGTCAATGTTTTCTGAGGCTAATTGCCCCTGCAAAAGTTTTTTTAGCTGACGTTTTTCTTTACTAGATAATGTATCTATTTCTTGGCTGGAGTTGTGTAGCAAAGCAAAAAAATCCTCTCGCCGTTCCGGGGATAGTTGTTGAAAAAATATGGGCAACTGGTGCAACTGTTCCGTCCAGAAGTCGGCGATGTTCTGCACAGAAGAGCGTATTGCCCCTAAAGGAGAATTGATTTCATGAGCAACTCCGGCAATTAACTGTCCGAGGGCTGCCATTTTTTCTGATTGAATCAGTTCTTTTTGAGTTCGCTTCAGTTCTTCTAAGGTATGAGATAATTCAGCATTTTTTTGGCACAGCGCTGACTCGGCTATTTTGCGGTCGTTGATATTGCGGGCAACCCAAATGACTGCATCTTTTGAAAACAGAGAAATGCAGGCGGAAAACCAAATTTTGCGACCACAAACTGTTAAGCTGTAGTCGAAATTGAGAGTTTGTTGTGTTTCTAACACTTGGTGAACTAAAACCCACCAATCATCCGGGTTGTCGTCGTCAAAAAAATGTTCGATGGTCAAGCTGACTATATCGCAATCCGGCTCGCAAACCGCTGCTACATTCGTGGGCAAAACTTCTATGTTCCGCTCACAATCTAGCACGAGAACGATGTCAGTCATCGCTTCAAAAACGGCGCGGACTTTCCTTTCAGAAAAGTACAATTTTTCTTCAAGCAATTTTATATCGCTAATTTGTTGCTGCAATTCTTCGTTACTCGCTGCTAGTTGAACCGTGCGGTCTAGAACTCGCTGTTCGAGTTCGGTGTTGAGGCGGCGAACTTCAGCTTCAGCAGTGATGCGGTCTTGTATTTCCTTTTTTAACTGACTGTTGGCATTAATTAATTGTAAAGTTCGCTGTTTTATTTGTTCTTCCAAATTATCATTTAAAAGTCGCAACTTTTCCTCTACTTCGGTTCTCCGCAACGCTTCTTTTTGCAATTGTTCGTTCATTTTGTTCAACTCCTGAATTTTGTCGGCAACTGTTTCCTGCAAAAGCTCGACATTTGCGTGCATTTCTACCGGATCTAAGGCCTGCAGCAGGCTAATTTCAGTCACAATTCCGGCTAAATATCCTTTCTCGTCCACCACCACTAAGCGCCGGATGCCGTGCTGCTGCATTAACTGGTGAGCCTGCCACAAGGTGGCTTTTACTTGCAACGGTATCAGCGGAAAACTCATCGCGGCGGTGACGGGAGTACGTGCGAAATCTAGTCCAGAAGCTTGGAATTTAACAATGTCGCGTTCTGTAATTATGCCCACAGGTTTCTGATTTTTGTTGTCGCTGTCAGTGCAAATGACTATGCAGCTTTTCCGCTGGGTTCTCATCTGTTTTGTTACTTCTAAAACTGAGGCACTGGTTGAGGTAACTGTTAATTGTGTAGTCATAATTTCTTCGGCGCGCCACATTTTTAGCAAGTCTGCCGGTTTGAGGATTTGACGGATGCTTTCGCAGGTGATAGCGCCTAGCAAGTTGCCACCTTGGTCTAGGAGGGGTAAATGACGAATTCTTTTCGATCGCAATATGCTCAATACCTTAAAGATATTCCCCGCTCGATCGAGGGAAATGGCGATCGGGTTTTCAGTCATCACCTCAGAAATTGCCACCCCTGCTAGTGGTATTTCGCTAGCAGTTATTTTCACAACATCGCGTTCTGTAAAAATTCCGAGCAATTGCTGCTCAAACGCGATTAAAATGCAACTGGCACTAGCCTCAGTCATGGCAGCAATTGCGACGTTCAAGGGTGTGTCTGGAGGCAGCACAGGCGGTTTGGGGTCGATCGCCTGTTCTAGCAAGCTTTGGGTATCAGAAACTGTTGTTGACATGGGCAAATCAAGGGGGATAGATGCAGGGGGGAACTGGCACTTAATACCATTTTAGATTTCCGATTTTACAGTCGCAGCACGCTAACCGCAATCGAGATTTGACATCGGTCTAGAGTTGCATGTTTAGTCGCGCATTGGTATGATTTTTCGTGCGATCGCGCTAAACGGCGATCGGAATTGACACAATACACGTCCTTTGACCGATAACTGATGTTACTTCTATTTTACCCGAATGTTTTTCCACACTTTTTTTAACAATCTCCCGTCTCAACCCGGTGCCTCGGCGGGTTTTGCGATCGAGAACGGATCAAATATTCGTGGCTCAATTCCCCGGTAATTCAGTTGTCACTGACAAGCAGGCTCTGATTTTATGCTCTCACCTCTACTCTTAAAACTCGGCAATTCTCTATCGCTTGTAAACCATGACGTATCAGATTTATCAAAACTTGTTTGAGTTCTAGACCTGACAACAATTTAGGCAGTATAGCTTGATGATTTATGACAATTTATACTCTGTATTTTAGTATTGTTTAATCAAGTTTAATATAATTTTTATGCAAGTAATATTGGCAATTCATTTTCTTACCTACAGTTATAAAAATAATTTTTATTTAAAAATTATTTTGTGGCTCTATGTGTAGCAGATGCTCTTCTTGGCAAGCTGTGAATAAATGGCAGATACTATCTGACTGACTCAGCAAGTTAAGCACCCTTTGATGAAATATTTGAGTGCAGTGCAAGTTTATGGATGCCTGCAGTCGATAGACCAGGTTGCTAGATTCATAAATTTCGCGTTTTATTTTTGTAAGTTATTGCCCTATTAAATATGAATATTGAGATTTTTGCCACAATAACCGACAACTTCAAACTCACCGTTTTTGAGAGTAATTTAATAGCTTTCTCGGAACATTTGCCGGGTTTCCCTGACATAAAACTTGCTGTGAGCGATACAACCTGGTACTAAATATAATATCCTGCCTCAGAGGCTGTTGGTCTTGGGAGCATCTCAATGAAAGCAGCCAATCTAGAAATTGGAGTTAGGAGTCAGGAGTCAGGAGTCAGGAGGAAAGAGGAAGAAGGAAGCAGGAAGAAGAAGTGTTTTTACAAATATGAGATGCTCCCTTGCCCTTGAACATCGATAACTGTAGCTATGTGTTGCAGTAACTAGCAGCCCAGAAAATCACGGTACTGGCAATTGTAAATAATAACCCTGCCTTTGCGCGCAAGCATTCAAGGCAGGGTTATTATTGAGTATTCCGAATTCTCAACGGTGAAGCGAGGGCGCTGCTGCCGACTTCGGCTGCCCAGCAGTTCACTACTCGCCCAATCGAGTGATTTTAGTGCTGCGTTCGGCCAACATCAGCACTACATAAATAGTCATTACATAGCCGGCGGCCAGAATGGGAATAATTAGAGGAATATCGCGATAAATCATAATTAGAACCAAAAGTCAAGGACTAGGAGGAGCAGGACAAGTTCAAGACCTACTACATTAAGTCAGCACGCAAGACCATGCCTTGGTTCTGAAGGCTGTTTTTCCATATCAAGCCTGCGGGAACATTTAGGCGTTCCCGGTCATCAATAATGATTTACTGCTTTACAGATGCTTAAACAGCCTAAAACCATCCACTTTAGCTGCTTGGAGCTACCGTGCACATAAGATGCGCTACTCTTAACTTCTGAAAACTTTTAGCCGCGAGGAACTAAAAATCTGTACCAGAAATTTTGGCTGCGATCGACTAACAAGGCTGGCTCTACGAAACTCTTACAGGCATCTACAAGCTACCTGCCAGTCTGGCTGTACTTAATGTATAGAATTGTTTAAATCCTTAATACCCATAATAACACAGGGTTTTTGGGATTTACAGATTTTTTGGCAGTGTCCTTAACAATTCGATACAATAGGGGCAACCCCTCTGGCAGCCGGCCACTCGCCTCTGGCAGGCGGGTGACTCCCATCGGGCGGCAGATGACAAATAACTGCCGATCGCCTAGATTTTTCTTTTCTATTGCAGAGAATTACCTTAAAATAAAGATATGATTTGTAAAATTTTGTTACTTTACGGCTTGAGTCGGCGTATCCATGATCTCTAGCACTCTCCTATTTTCCTCGGTTGAAGAAGACCTGCGACTGTTGACAGAAAACTTAAAACAGTTAGTGGGTGCCCGTCATCCCATCTTGTACGCGGCTGCAGAATACTTATTCGGCACAAAGGGAAAACGAGTGAGACCCGCAATCGTTCTGTTGATGGCCAAGGCGACTATGCCCGATCGGGAAATCACGGAAAAACACCGCCGCCTCGCTGAAATCACGGAAATGATCCACACAGCTAGTCTAGTCCACGACGACGTAGTGGACGAGTCGGATCTGCGGCGGGGAGTGCCGACGGTTCACAGTCGGTTTAACAACCGAGTGGCAGTATTGGCGGGGGACTTTCTGTTTGCTCAATCTTCCTGGCATTTGGCAAATCTCGACAACCTGCCAGTAGTCAAACTGCTTTCAGAAGTGATTATGGATTTAGCTGAGGGGGAAATTCAACAGGGACTCAATGGATTTGACACCAGCTTGTCGATCGAAGCGTACCTCGAAAAAAGTTATTACAAAACAGCGTCTTTAATTGCCAACAGTTCCAAAGCAGCGGGCTGTTTGAGCGAGGTTTCAGCGGAAATAGCAGACGATTTGTACAACTACGGTCGCAACATTGGTTTGGCATTCCAAATAGTAGATGATATATTAGATTTCACTGCTTCAACGGAAACTTTGGGGAAACCTGCCGGCTCGGATCTCAGAAGCGGTAATCTGACAGCACCCGCACTATTTGCCCTAGAAGAAAAACCTTACTTGGAAGTTCTCATAGAACGCGAATTTGCCCAAGAAGGAGATATAGAGCAAGCCCTGGCACTGGTAGAAGATTCTAGAGGCATAGAGCGATCGCGAGAACTAGCCACAAACCACGCACAGAAAGCTGTCGAATACTTAGCTGTGCTGCCTCATTCAGAGTCCCGTCAAGCTTTGATTGATTTGGCTGAATACGTTTTGAGTAGACTTTATTAGAGGTTAAAAAGTTACACTTTATTGGTAATGGGGAATTGGTAATGGGGCATTCCCCATGCCTAATCCCCTGTTACCAATTAATAGAAAATTGAGTTTTTTAGGCAATATCCGGCGGTGGACTCGATCGATACTGTTGCAAGTAAACGTTAATTAAACTCTGTACTTGCTCGCGAGGAATTTCCGTCCCGACTTCCTGATTTCCGGGACTTTCAAAAAAAACAATGCTGTCAAGACCTTCAAGAGCTATCATCTGAAATAAAATGTGAGTGACAGGCAAAAGCAGCGGTCTGAGGCGATCGCCCCCAGCAGCCGCAGCCTGCGACGCATCTTTAATAGTGCTCCAAGCATAAACCACCTTCTTCTCCCGTCCCGGTTGCTTGAGATTGCTCAAAACCACGATCGCCCAACTTTGGTCTACCGCTTGCAGGATCGAGTATTCAAGGTGCTGTAGCTGTTGGGCAATTAACACCAGGGCCGGGGCGATCGCCTTTAAGATTTGTGGCGTCGAACCGTCTGGCGGAGCTTTTTCGATCAATGCTTGAATCTGTTGGTCTAAATCCATCAGTGAGTTCTTTGATATCTAAAATTAAAATTTTCAGGTTAGCAAGTCCGCATCCAACTATATATTACCCAGCACTGCCCTATTAAACATAAGCTGACACCCCTCTAAATTTAATATTTAGCAGCCTAGAGTCCTTGTAGCGAGCATTTGGGCAAAAAAATTAAGTGCCTAACAGCTTACACAATCTTATCCAAAAAGTCTAACCATAGGGTGCTGAGCGCTAGCACTGTCAAGGTGTGTAAAATCCGAGCCGGTTGACACTCCCCTGGCTAAAGCCGAGGGGATTCTTGATTCGCAGAATCGACTTGCCGATGCAGAATTACTTCAACA
>JAUBSN010000079.1:0-40596 GCA_036704825.1 Microcoleus sp. F8-C3
TTCGCTCGAATAAGGTTTCATTTTTTTCGCTTATGTACTCAATACAGTGTATCATATATACATGGAATCTGCTGTATTATTCGCCGGGGAATCAAGAGTATCCTGGAATGCTATTCTGATATGCAGGTAATTGGTGAAGCTGAAAACGGACAGGAGGCGATCGCCCAAATCCCCATTTTGCAGCCCGACATTGTGCTGATGGATATTCGGATGCCCGTGATGGATGGCGTAGCAGCAACCGGGGCGATCGCCGAATCTTATCCCGATACAAAAGTGCTGGTTTTAACCACATTTGATGACGATGAATATGTCAGCCAAGCAATGCGGCTGGGTGCCAAAGGCTACCTGCTCAAAGATACCGAACCCGAGGAACTTGCGTTAGCTATTCGCGCTGTTTATAAAGGACACACGCAACTCGGCCCGGGATTGTTTGAAAAAGCCCTGATGACTCCTGCTGTAACTAATCCGACGGTTGTTTCTCCGCCAGAATTAGAGCAACTCACGCCCAGAGAATTAGAAGTGTTGCGTTTAATAGCCTCGGGCGCTAACAACCGAGAAATTGCTCAAACCTTATTTTTGTCGGAAAATACGGTAAAGAACTATGTAACGAATATTTTGAGTAGGTTAAATTTGCGCGATCGAACTCAAGCCGCACTGTTGGCTCATTCACTCTTCAATAATTAGGGAGTTATTGATGCCTGAAAGTGGCAATCAAAGCCTTGCTCAGAGACAGATTCAGCCACTTTCTGACCACCCGATTTTTTACACCCGCCCATCCGCGCCAGCAGCACACAAAATCATCAACTGTTCCCCTCTTGGCCGTAAGCCTGCCAAGCCAAATCCACCAACCCGTTAACAATAGCCACAGCCACCACCGCAGAGCCCTTGCGGCCCTCAATCCGAATGTGAGGAATCATCGAATCGTGCAGCCGCGACTTAGCCACGTCCACCCCCACAAACCCAGAAGGAGTCCCAATCACCAAAGCCGGTCGAATTTCCTCAGCTTCAATCAAATCCACCAGTGCCGACAAAGCAGTTTGAGCCTGGCCCACCACAAAAATCCCCTCGGGATAGCGTCTTGCCAAAGTTTCAATCCCCCAAGCAGCACGCGTCCTTTCCTTTTGAGGGCGCGTCAAAGCCTCCATCGAACAGTAAACCGGATTCGCAAAGGTACTTTGGATCAGGGGCGTAATGCCCACCTGCACCATCGGCACATCTACCACGATCGTAGTCCGAGCAGCCAAAGCAGCCGCCCCGGCTTGCAAAGCCCGATCGGAAAAACTAATTAAAGACTTGTACTCAAAATCAGCAGTCGCATAGATCGCGCGGCGGACTATTTCGTACTCCGCGGCTGAAAAACCGTGGTCGCCAATTTCGTTATCGATTAATCCCAGACTCTGGGCATCGCTTACGTGCCATTCCATTTGTTGGATAGCTGTCGCCTCTGAGTTGTCAGGTATCAGCTTACCAGCTTTTAGTCAATTCGTTGACTGTTGACTGTTGACTGTTGACTGACAACTGATGACTGATGACTGACAACTGATGACTGACAACTGACAACTGACAACTGACAACTGACAACTGACAACTGACAACTGACAACTGACAACTGACAATTAAGTTTCCGACGATGAAGAAGACTTACCCAGCACCGGAGTCAGGAATGCCACCAAAACTCCGATCGCAAAACCGGACACATTCCGAAACAAAGGCAACCAGTCAGAAGTCCGAGTCACCACCGGCCCGAGTCCGAAAGCGAAAAACAGAATGCCCCACAGTGGCGAAAAAATCAGCGCCCACTGCCAAGCCACAACCTGTCCCGGCTTCCGAGGCTGAGCCGCAAACCCGCAGATGACGCCGCCAACCACCGACGTAATTAACGTCAAAACCCACTGTTCCCTCGGCAAACCGGGAACCACGCGGCATCCGCCCTGACGCAAACAGCCTTCTATCGACTCCAAAGATTCAATAATCGCTCGATCTTCGCCATTGTCCCGCACAAAAAATTGATTGCCGTAGCGGGTTTGCAGTTCCACCCAAAACGTGCGCGGCAGCAGCGGATACAGCGAGTCGCCCACATTAAAATTGAGCAAATTGCCCCCTCGGGGGTCAGCAACTAGCAACACACTCTTGTCATCTAACCCCCAATAGCTTTTGACAGCCAAACCGGGCGTGCGATCGAACTGAGTCAGCACTCGCAGTTTCCAGCCGGTTTCGGCTTCAAAGGCCTTTAAATTTTTTGCCAATCCCTCTTCTTCAATATCCGTGAGGGCTTTAGCTAAATCAATGATCGGCGTCTGAGTAGACGGCAACAAATCGGGATTGTTGAAAGCGTGGGCTGCAGGTGCGATCGTCCACACGGACAAAGCCAGAAAAAATGCGGCAACAGAGGCTAGAAATTTTCGCGGGAAAAGCTGTGACATAGGAACTTCTAATCCGGGTCTTAATTGTGAATGCTAGCTGGCGGTCTTAACCAGAGGATAAGAGAAAACTCATTTTTCTTTACAATTTTTTACTTTACAGGAAGCCGAGAGCAAGGGGAAGGGGGAAAGAGTTTTTGAGAAAGGGGGGGAGGGGGGGAGGGGGAGAGGGGGAGAGGGGGAGAGGGGGAGAAATTAGCGATCGAGATTCTCAAGGGGCTGAGTAACATCGAAAATCGACTGCATCCCCCAATCGAAAATCGAAAATCGAAAATCGAAAATCGACTCAATCCCCCAATCGAAAATCGAAAATCGAAAATCGACTCAATCCCCCAATCGAAAATCTAAAATCGATTTGGTTTAGCCGCCACCCCGTCACAGAGACGCCGATCGCGATCGCTCACATTAGGATTAGTTCTCAGATAATCTCCCACCCAGTCACAGCCCCTCACGAGCAAATCGTCAAGATCCAAATTCCACAAAATCACCCGATTATCCCGGCCAGCAGAAGCCAGAACCTTCCCATCCGGGCTAAAACTCACGCTCATCACGCTATCCTTGTGGCCAGTCAAAGTTTTCAGCAAAGTCCCGCTGCGACTCCACAGTTTCACCTTGCGATCGTAACTGCCCGAAGCAACCAACAAACCATCCGGGCTAAAAGCAACGCTAGTCACGCTGTCGCTAGAACCCTTCAGCAGCGTGGCCACCAAAGTCCCGTCCGCCTTCCACAATTTCACCGAATTGTCGTAACCCGCCGAAGCCAGCATTTTGCCGTCAGGGCTAAAAGCAACCCCCAACACAAAACTGTTGTGAGCCCCTTCAAAAGTTCTTAGCAAACGACCGTCCCGATTCCAGAGTTTTACAGTACCGTCATCGCTTGCAGAAGCCAGCATTTCTCCGTCGGGACTGAAAGTCACCCCAGTCACCCAGCCTCTGTGTCCCGTCAAAGTCTTCATCAACCTGCCGTTTCTAGTCCAGAGTTTCACAGTCTTATCCTTGCTTGCCGAAGCGAGTATCTGGCTGTCGGGGCTAAAACTCACGCTCATCACGCTGTCGGCGTGGCCGTCGAGAGTCAACAGCACAGAAGGCGAACACGGGAATAGCGGAGCCGAAGGACAAGGCAGAATATTATTGATGCCATCTTCTGTCAAACTCCACACCTTCACTGTTTTGTCGTAACTTCCAGAAGCAAGTAGCTGGGCGTCGGGGCTGAAACTGACGCTGGCGACTCTCTGAGTGTGTCCTTCCAGGGTTTCGAGCAAAACCCCCGTGCGGCTCCAGAGTTTAATAGTGTTGTCCGTAGAAGCAGAAGCCAGCCTCTGGCCGTCAGGGCTGAAAGTAACGCTTTGCACCCGGTTTTGATGTCCGTCGAGGGTTTTGAGCGGCACGTCATCGAGACGCCACAGCCTGACAGTTTTGTCAAAACTTGCCGAAGCCAAGGTTTTGCCTTCCGGGCTAAAACTCACCTGAGTAACTCGATCGGCGTGTCCCTCAAAAGTTCTCAGCAAGCGACTCTCTAGTTTAATGTTGCTAGCATCGGTTGGGCGTTTGTCGCCAACACCAGCAAGACTCCAGAGTTTGACAGTCCCGTCTGCACTTCCAGAAGCAAGTGTTTGACCGTCGGGGGAGAAACTGACACCAAATACCCACTTGCTGTGTCCCCGCAAAGTTGTTAGCAGTTCACCTTTTTTTGCTTGTGTCGAATTTTCTGTTGGTGGGTGTTTGAGTGCAGCGATGCTCCAGATTTTCACCGTTTTATCTTCACCCGCACTGGCGATCTTTTCACCGTCGGGGGAGAAACTGACGGTGTAAATTTTCGAGGGTTGTCTGTTTTCGCTGTGCCACAAATTAGCGATTAACCTGCCGTCAGAACTCCACAGTTTCACACTACCGTCATCGCTCGCCACAGCGATTATTTTGCCGTCGCGGCTGAAGCTGAGCCAATTTACGGCAGCAAATTGTTCGATCGTTCGCAGCAGCGTGCCGTCGGTTTTCCAAAGTTTGATAGTTTTGTCTGTAGATGCACTGGCGATCGTTTGACCGTCAGGGCTAAAAGCAACGCTAGTAACGCTATTAGTATGCCCTTTGAAAGTTGCCAGCAAACTGCCGTCGTGACGCCAAATTTTGACAGTTTTATCTAAACTTGCCGAGGCGATGGTTTTGTTGTCTGGACTGAACGCGACACAGGAGACGCTGTTAGTGTGACCTTTGAAAGTTGCCAGCAAACTGCCGTCGTGACGCCAAAGTTTGACGGTTTTATCTACACTGGAAGAAGCTATTGTTTCGCCGTCTGGACTGAAGCTAAGACCCCAAACTACATCGCCGTGTCCCTCCAAGCGGTTGCGTTCTTTGACTCCATAAACTGCCTGCTGGAGGGCGGCAGAAATCAGAATTTCGGTGTCTTTTAGAGCATACATTTGTTGGGAGTGTTCGATCTGTTTCCACTTTTTGCCAGCTCTCAAACTTTCCATCATGGCGTCAAATTTGTTGTTTGAGAAATAAAGTGCTTCAGAAGCTGCTGTCAGGGTACTAATTTCGGCTCGCTGAGTTTGAGCGACAGCTAGCTGTTTTTGACCGACAGCCCGCCACCAAAAGTTTACGGCGGCGATCGTGGAACTTGTTAGCAGCATGACGCCGATCGCTGCTAATCCCAGCAGTTGTTTGAGAAAAGTATTGGCTCGGTAGAGCTGTGCTTGACTCATTTTTTTGTCGGCTTCTGCTTTGTGCAGTCTGGCTTCTAAACCGAATCTTTGGCGGATCGGTCGCACTAAATAGTCGTGTACCAATTGATAGCGGTCTTCTGGGGCTTCCCGCAGCAGAAATAGCAAACCGTGACCGACTAAAATGTCTAAAATTAAGTCGAGGTTGTCGGTTTTCTTTTGTCGGCTTTCAGGGTATGCAGCGAACTGTCGCTCTAGGGAAATTCGGTTGCGGCCGATCGCCGACAATTCGGTTTCGCGGCCGTCGGCTGGCTGCTGACCTGTAACTAACGAGAGTTCGTGTTTGGTTTTTATCAGCCGAACGCCTCTTTCATCGGTCAGGGAAAACAAAATTTTCCAAGCTGCGTCTTCGTTAACGGGCCCGCAGTCAGAGATAACTCTTTCGAGCGATCGTTTCACTAATTCCGCTTTGGGATTGTCCCCCAATTGCTGGTATTGTGCTAGACTGATAATACCTTCTTCTTGCAGTTGCGCTCCTACTACCTGCAATTCAATTGGTCGCACTTCTTGCAGTTCGTCTGCTAAATCTTCTACGAAGGCATCGATCAGTGCCGGCTCTAAATAAAATTCCGCCCGTTCTGTTAAGTGTCCGATGACAGCCCGCGCGTCTTTAATAGAAAAACTCCGCAGTTGGTAGCGGATACTTTTGTCGAGAATATTATTGTTAATAGCGTCAAGATTTGGGAAACCATCGCAATCTAGTAAGTAGTGCAAATAATCTTCGCGCAAGCACAGAATTATTTTGACATAAGGTAAGTTCAAAAACAAACGCAAAAATTTATAAAAAAGTTGTCTTTGTGCCACAGAAGTCGAAACAAAGAAAAACTCTTCAAATTGATCGAAAATTAGCACTGTCAATAAATTATTTCTGCCATTTTCGCGCAACTGCTCTATAATAAAAGAAGAGACTTCCGAGCTGCGAGCAGGAATAACAGAGCAACTTTTTTTGTGGATTTCCTGTAGTCCTTTCGAGATTAATTTACTTTCCTCTTCGGCTTGTTTGTCGTACAGCGCGCTGTTCAAAGCATTTTCTAACTCCACCAGCCAGTCGGTGTAAACTTTGACTACTACGGGCAATGTATCGCGGGCGCCCGGAGTAATATTTTTCAAAGCTGGTACTAAGCCGGCATTGACTAGAGAACTTTTTCCGACACCGCTGGGCCCGTGAATAATAGTTAATTTATGGTCGTCCCTGCTAATTCTTTCTAGCAAGTTATTGATATCTGTTTGGCGCGAGTAAGCTGTCATGGAGGCTGCGATGGCAGCTTGGTTTTGAGCTGAAGGCCCCGAAGGATTGACGGCTTGTCGCTGCTGCTGCAATTGGCTGGCTCCGATAAAAGCTCTAAATCCGTATTGATATTCTATCGAACGTTGGGTTTTTTTGATCCGAAAAGCTTTGAGATACTCTCCCTGCTCGAAATAAACCGCTTGCAGTTCCGTCAAAATATCGATGTAAAGTCGGGGGTCGTACTTCGGCTCGCTTTGAGCTTGAGCCAACTCCAAAGAATGAACCGCCGCTTCCCACTGGTCAAGCTGCCGCAAACTTCGGGCTAGCAGTAAAAGATACGAACTTCTGTCGGATTTCGGATGTTGGATTTTAGATTTTGGATCGTTACTTGACTCGTTAGTGCCCACAATTTCTGGATAATTTCCCTCAAACCCCAATCTCAAATCTTCAATCAGCAATCTCAAATCGTTAGGCGTTTGATCCAAAATCGCCAAAGCTAACTCGGCTAGCTGGCGGGCTTGACTCCACCTCGACTGTTGCAGAGCAACTTCAGCCAAAAATCCGTAATCTTGAGCTAGTTGGCTGGGAGTACCGTAAGTGAAGTGCAACTGCAAAGAATTTTCAGCTAATGCTTGCAACTCTCCCCAAGCTTTCAGGCGCTGCAGCACTTCTCCGAGATGTGCTGTCACCTCAGCTACCAATTCGGGGCGCGAGGCAAGGGAGAAAGCGTTTCTAGATTGTTCCAGGCTAATCCAAGCTTCTTCCCAGTGCTGGCGGTTGGCTACCGGGTTTCTGGCTGCTTGCAAGCGGTGACACAGGGCTATGTGAAACAGCACTATGCCTTCTCTCTCTAAAAATAGGATGTTGGGAACAGGATTCGATAAGGAGGAAGAGAGGGTTTTTCCGTTTTCGGAATCTTCCCAATTTGCGAGTTCCCAGTTGCCGGTTTGCTGCTGCCAAAATGCTAAGCTTTCTTGGTAGTGAATTAAGGCAGTTTCGGTTTGGTCGCTGACATAGTAATCTCGACCGAGAACGAATTGCAGGCTGGCTTTGAGTGCGGGTTCTAATTCTTCACCGCGATTTTGTAAATCTCTTAAAGCTAATTCTAGTTCTCGGCGTGGCAAAGAGCCGATCGCCAAATCAAGAGTATTGCCCGGACTCAAAGGCGAATAGGAGAGGACATCTGATAGTCGTCCGTTTTGGCGCTCTGAGTTAAAGGTGAGAAAGCTTTCTCCGGGGCTGATTTCGCGCTCCAGGGCGCGTTTTTCCCTGTTGGTTGTGCAGGTAGCAAAACTTGTTCGGGTGCCGGCGGTGCTGCTACGGAGTTCTTGATTTAGTTCGCCTACTTTAAATATAGTATCGGCGCGCCCAGCGAGCAAATTAATTAATTCGTCAACGGTCATTTCAAATTTAATTGTGGCGGCGGCCCAACTTTTGAAATCCGGGGCCAAACGAATCATTTTGGTCGCGATGTCATCTGTTACCCATAAAATTACCGGGCAGGAAAAATTTTTGCGAAATTCGTCTCGAACTTGATTGGTAGAGGCCATCAGTTCGTCGATCGCTACTACTGTTTCTAAACCGAATACCATCAAAGCCGAGGCGGCACCGACAGACGAGTACCCCTCCTGGAAAGTGCTTGAGAGCAGAGTAGTGTAGAGGGTTTTAACTGAAGGTGGCAGGACGATATCTTTAATTGGAACTGGGGACACTTCTCGCAGCCGCTGCGCTATTTGCTGCCGCAACTGCTCGTAGTTGCAGCGCACCAAAATTAGCGAGAATTGGTATTGAGACATTGTGATTGACCTGACCAGAGTTTTGAGCGATCGCTCGTTGTAGTTGGCAGTTTCTTGTACCTTAATTAGATCGGTCATGCGTGCACCTCTTTTGCATTAATCAATTACCTAACGCTCGCCAATCATGACTGAAAGCGTATCTACTTAGATATAGCCGTCTCTGTCTGACGCTCGATCTCTGTATAAATACGTAGTTTTTCGTATTTGTCCTATGAATACTTACATAGTTATTAGCTCCAATGTAAAGATATCATACCTCTCAATCTCAAAGAATGCTAGACTTCCCAATAAAAATTTAAGGTCATCTTAGATTTTTTGATTCAGCTATATATAAAGGACTAGCGATCGTAAATAGCCAATCGCTAAGTTCACGATCGTACCGACGACTAGCTATTAGTAAACAACTCCGGTATATCTGTAGCAGGCATTTAACACAACAAAAAAAATGTACTCCGGGATGGGATTAGTTGAAATTAAGAGCAACAGGTAACAACAGAGATAGGGGGTCTGGCATTGCAGATATGAGAGTTGAGAGCGGGCAAAGTCCTTAGTGGTGGCAAAGTTTTACACGACATAACATTCACCGCCTGTAGCCAACATTCAACAGAAATCAGCCAGCGGCAAAAACCGCTGACTGATTTCTGTATTGGATGGTAAGATTTCCCAGTTGCGAGCGATGAATTTTCAGTTACATACTTTCTCATTGGGAGCATCTCATATTTGTAAAAACACTTATTCTGGCTCCTGCCTTCTGACTTTTTCCTTCTGACTTCTGACTCTTTCCTCCTGACTCCTGACTCCTAGCTCCAATTTCAAGCGGAGGGCTGCTTTCATTGAGATGCTCCCTTCTCATTCCCTCGTGGTTAAGGGTTTTTAGAGTCGCGAAGCTATCTCAAAAATATCAACTATTTTGCTTCGCAGCGCTGCAGCCACTCCTTATATTTTCTGGTTTCTGCTAGCGCTGGATTAATCCCAAACCAACGACCTTCTCGATCGCGGTATTCAAAGACAAACATACTTCGCAACAAGATTTGAGACTCTTCTTCGCCGGTTACACTTTGTCGGTTGACGACTTGAAACAGCAATTCCCATTCCACGTCATTGATGGCTGCCAAAAGGTCATCGCGATATTCTTGAATGACGCTTTCGAGGCATTCGCGAGAGAAGGGAGGGTCTTCGTGCTGCAAACAGCTATACAAAAGCATCAGTAGATTGCGAACGTGACCGCCGCTAATCCGGCAAAGGCGGTCTAAAGTTTCGGGAGAGTCAAACACCTGGGAAATCAAATCAATGCGTTGATGGGGAACAACTGCGGGGAAAGCTCTAGCTAATACTAGCTGCCGCAGCAGTGCCATTCCTTCAATATGGTCGTCGCCCGATCGCATTTGCACCGGTACCATCGGCATCACCTTGGGCTTGACTCCAAATCGACTGGCGAGGCGGCCGAAGTCGTTGGAAAAAATCAAAGTCAGGGGAATCGTGTAGACGACGTGGCAATTGAGTTTTTTCAACTGTTCGCCGCGGTCTAAAAACAGATATTCAGGCTGGGTGCGTCCGCTGGGTTTGAGGGAGGCGTCGAGGCGATCGAGGTTGTCAACGATGACTGCGAGCCCTTTTTTGCCCTGGTGCTTGAGTTCGGCGTTAGCTTTGTTGAGGAGTTCTTCGTTGATCGACTGCAAGATGCTGTTGGTGCGGGGTTCGAGATATTGCCTGAGTTGCGATCGCAGTTTGGGAGAGTCTTTAGTTTTAGCAGTCACTCTAGCAATGCCTACAGATAACTCGGCTTCCGCTGACAAATCTATGGGAGTCTGCAAAAATTCTGCCACTTCTGCAAACAGATTGCTGAAATAGCTCGGTCTGAGTTTGATTTTAGCCGATTCCATTGTTTCGCTGACTTGGCGCGCAATGCTCAGCAAAATATCGCTGATATCTACATCCCCCATGTCTAAGTCTTGGGAAGACTCAAAGTAGACAACGCAAAAACCCTCTTGCTCTAACTCAGCTTTCAATCGAAACAATTCCGTAGATTTGCCACAGCCAATATGTCCTGTAAATAGCTGACAGGTTGGCTCATTGGGAGAGATGCGGGTAATGGTTCGCTGTAAAGATTCAATGATTTTGCCGCCGCGCACGGAACCAAAATCAATGTAGTATTGATAATCTCCTGGGTCTCCCGCAACAAGGGTTTTGCTGGGGTTGCAGGCTTTATAGAATCTGTCTAATTCGAGTGCGATCACAATGGAAGCCGAATATAAAGTTAAAGAAGTTAATCGAAAGTCTAAACTTTCTTTAGTTGAGTTTAGTTTGATTTGTAACCTTTTGCCCTGTGGGGTAATGCCCTAAATACCCAAATAACCTCGATCTGGCAAGGGGTTTTCCCGGCGCTAGAATTGGCAATTTTTAATTAATAATTTTTTATTACTTAGCGAACTCAGTGATATTACTGATATGGGCGCGAGTCTGGGTAAATTTGCGCGGATCTGGTTAAATGGTAGGGGAAAACAGGGTTCAAGAGAGAGATTAAACAGTTGTGAATTTGTGCTAGTCCTTAATAACTATATTCTCAAGAGGTAGATGGCTAGTTTTGGAGCGGTTTCTCAAACAGAGTTAGGGCGCAGGCGCCAAAAGCTGCGGCAGATCCGTCGCGCTCGATTGGCGGCTGTTGTATGGCAAATGCTGGCAGCGAGCGCAATGGCTGGAGGTTTGCTGTGGTGGATTGCTCAGCCGACTTGGTTGATTGTCCGATCGGAACAAGTGAAGGTGGAGGGCAATCAGTGGCTGTCGGACAAGGCGGTGCGGTCTTTGGTGCCGCTGTCTTACCCGCAGTCGCTGTGGGGGATTCAACCGCAGGCCCTGGCCGAAAAGCTGGAGTCAACGGGGCCTATAGCCAAAGCGAAGGTGACTCGCAACTTGTTTCCGCCGAGTTTGACTGTAGAAGTGGCAGAACGCCTGCCAGTGGCGGTGGCGCAGCCGACTGCGGTGTTGAGATCGAACAGCGACAAGGAAAAAGTGGGGTGGCTGGACGCTCGCGGAGGTTGGATGCCGTCGGATAGCTATACTGCTGTACGATCGCACAATAGTTCGATCGGGCACACAGGCAGCATTCCGGGAACGCAGCCTCAGCGTTCTTTGCCAACTTTAAAAGTCATCGGGCCTTTGGAACAGTATCGCGCCTATTGGCCGCAGTTTTACCAAGGACTCAGCGGCTTGACGGTGAAAGTGTTTGAGATTAATTGGCAAAACCCGAACAACTTGATCTTGAAAACAGAGATCGGTACCGTACACTTAGGGCCGTACAGTTCCCGGACTGCGGAGCAACTTAAGGTTTTAGACCGAATGCGACAATTGCCAAAACAGCTAGATTCAAGCAAAATAGCCTACATTGACTTGAAAAATCCTGCTTCCCCGATCGTCCATTTGCCAGAACTCCCCCCCAGTTTGGAGAGTTCCACTCCCGCACCCACTCGCGCCCGAAATTGATTCTCTGTCAACACAAGGTAGAAGGTATCGATCGGACGGCAGAATTTTTAGGCATCAGGATCAATACGCAGCGATGGAAATAAGGACACTTTTTTGATCTCGAGTCGGGAAAAAAAATCAGATTTTTCTTTCCATCCCGATGGGGGAGGCTAGTATCAACTTTTTTTCCTTCTGACGCAGCGTACAAGCGCCCGGATTGCGGTCAATAGAGGTCTCAGCTTTGCAAAGGCAAAATCCGAGATTGCTAACATTGAGCATCGATCTGTGTGAGTTTTTCGCGCAACTTAGCCTATAGTTGATTGTGAATTGGCGTTTAGTTAACAAAGCTGTAATCTACTATCCCCGACTCTAATGAAGCTTAATAATAGACAGGGGTCTGACCAAGACAGTCCCCCTTCGGAAGAAGTAAAAAATTTTCCGGTGGCTGCAGATTCCGCCAATCCCTTTAGACGCAAGTCTGGTTATGTAAATGTAGATAGTATTGATATCGATCCTATGGTCAATCCCAAAGACATAATGCCCAGCAGTGCCGCCAAAATCAAAGTAATTGGCGTCGGCGGTGGTGGGGGCAACGCCGTTAACCGGATGATTGCCAGCGAGGTTTCTGGTGTCGAGTTTTGGTGCGTGAATACAGATTCCCAAGCTCTGGTTCTCTCAAATGCTCCGAAACGCTTGCAAGTCGGACAGAAGTTGACGCGCGGTTTGGGCGCGGGGGGAAATCCGGCGATCGGTCAAAAGGCTGCTGAGGAATCCCGCGACGAGGTTGCTAATGCTCTGAATCATGCGGATTTGGTGTTTATCACGGCCGGCATGGGCGGCGGTACGGGCACGGGCGCGGCTCCGATCGTGGCTGAGGTCGCTAAGGAAATGGGCGCTTTGACTGTGGGCATAGTGACGCGGCCTTTTACGTTTGAGGGACGGCGGCGCACCAGCCAAGCTGAGGAAGGGATTGCGGCTTTGCAAACCCGGGTGGATACGCTGATCGTGATTCCGAACGACAAGCTGCTGTCTGTGATTTCGGAACAAATGCCGGTGCAAGAAGCTTTCCGAGTTGCTGACGATATCCTGCGCCAAGGGGTTCAGGGTATTTCTGACATTATTACTATTCCCGGTTTGGTGAATGTTGACTTTGCTGACGTGCGGGCAGTAATGGCGGATGCGGGTTCGGCTTTGATGGGCATCGGCGTGGGTTCTGGCAAGTCGCGGGCTCGGGAGGCTGCGATGCAGGCTATTTCTTCGCCTCTGCTGGAAGCTTCGTCTATTGAGGGCGCTAGAGGTGTCGTGTTTAACATCACTGGCGGCACTGACATGACGCTGCACGAGGTGAATGCGGCGGCTGAGACGATTTACGAGGTTGTCGATCCGAATGCCAATATTATTTTTGGAGCGGTGATTGACGAGCGGCTTCAGGGCGAAATTAAGATTACTGTGATCGCTACTGGTTTTTCGGGAGAAGTTGCGTCGCCTCCGCCTCCGGGGCGGACGCAAAATGTTAATGCTCCTTGGCGGGCTGCAACTGTACCGGTGACTCCTGCTCAACAGACGCCCGATCCGAAAGCGAAACCGCCGCAGGATTTGGGATTGGATATTCCTGAGTTTTTACGCAACCGTCGCCCGCCAAGATGATTTGAGATTTGAGATTTGAGATTTGAGATTGGGGATTTGGAGATTTGAGATTTGAGATTTGGGATTTTAGATTGGGGATTTGGCATTGAATCTCCAATCTCCCATCTCAAAAATCGAAAATATCGAGCATCTAAAATGTAAACAATCGAAAATCTCAAATCTCAAATTTCCAGGGTTTGACCTGGTTCGGGTTCGAGGAGTTGGGTGGAGAGTCCCGATTTTGCTAGTAAATCGCGAAATTCGGGGATGCTGCCGACCGATCGCACTAACATTGGTAAAATGCCCGCGGTTCGGATGTCTCCCGCCGCTGTAGGCAGGAAAAACCTAGGTTTGAGTGTTTGGGCGAGGCTGAGGGCTTCCGAAGGGCCGATGATGACTTGTCCGAGGAATGGGAAGATTTGACCGACGACTGGGGCGATGGCTACGTCTACTGTGTCTATTTTCTGTTTTACTTTGTCTAATGGCGGTAAGTGCGGTTCGTAATAAAGTGTCTCGCCGCTGCTTAAATCTTTGAGCAAATAGCCGTTTTCTTCCTGTCCCGGCTGGATTTCGGCTCCGGGTACGGCGGTAATTTGTAACTTTTCTTTAAAATTTAACTCTTGCCAATTTGCTAAAGATGTGATATGGGTGTAGCCTAAACTGCTGAGGACTTTGGCGGCGGTGGGTGAGGCGATCGCGGGAATTGCGCGATCTAGCTGTTCGAGTGTTGGTCTGTGACAGTGGTCGTCTAATCCTTGGGAAATCAGGATGAGGTCGATCGGCGGTAAGGTGCTGGGAGTGAAGGCGACAGGGGTGTTGTGGTAGGCGGTGAACAGCCAGGGTTGACCGTAAAATACGAGGGGATCGATTAGCCAAGGATCGACGAGGATGGTTTGGCCTGCAATGTGGAAGATCCAAGAGTTGAGGTCGATGCGGGTGAGTTTCACAGGGGTTTGCAATAATTCTTTACAATTGGTTTAATCATAGCTAATTTTGTTGGGGAAGTTTAACCCCTTCGGAAGCACAGGCGGGACGCCCGTGCCACGGGGAAGCACAGGCGGGACGCCCGTGCCACAGATATGATGGGATGTGTCTGGGGAAAGTTTGCGTTTATCTGCGGTTGAAAAAGATGGTTAAATCGAGGATTCCTGTGGCTTTGACTGTGGCGGGTTCCGATAGTGGCGGTGGGGCTGGAATTCAGGCGGATTTGCGGACTTTTGCGTTTCACTGCGTGCACGGTACGAGTGCTTTGACTTGCGTGACGGCTCAAAATACTTTGGGGGTGACGCGGGTTGATGCTTTGTCTGCGGAGGCTGTGGCGGCTCAAATTGAGGCGGTGGTTGGGGATATTGGGGTGGATGCTGTGAAGACTGGGATGCTGTTGAACCGGGAAATTATGGCGGCGGTGGCTTCACAGGTGAAAGCTTTAGGAATAGGGAATTTGGTTGTCGATCCGGTGATGGTATCGCGCAGTGGCGATCGGTTGATTGATGACGGGGCGATCGCTTTTTTGCAGGATGTTTTGATTCCAATGGCTGCTGTCGTGACTCCGAATCGGTTTGAGACTCAGATTTTGAGCGGTTTGCAGATTGATTCTGTGGATGATATGCGATCGGCTGCGGAAAGAATTCACAGTTTGGGGGCGAAGGCTGTTTTGGTGAAAGGCGGCGGGATGAAAGGAGATTTACGGGGAGTTGATGTTTGGTTTGACGGTACGCGGTTGGATGTGTTGAAGACTGAAAATGTGGATACTGGGAATACTCACGGGACTGGGTGTACTTTGAGTGCTGGGATCGCGGCTAATTTGGCATTAGGGAAAGATTTATTTACAGCGGTGACATTGGCTAAGGATTATGTGACTACTGCTCTCAAATACGCTTTGGATATTGGAGAAGGTCAAGGGCCAGTAGGTCATTTTTTCCCGCTTTTACTGAAGTAATAAGTTATTTGTTACTTGTTTGAGTCTGCTAATAATATCAAATCCCTTAGCATCGAAATTATTCCTCTCTCTCTTCTCTTCCTCTGTGTTCTCTGCGTACTCTGCGGTTAAATCATTCCGATCCAACCGGAATTGATATAACCAATAACATGAGTGAAGCGCCAACAGTCAACAGTCAGTTAATTTCTTAATTTCTCAGGCGAAAGAGCGATCGCCACCAAGTCTTCGATTTTCTTAATATTCGGATCGCCGGCCAAATAACCAATCCCTCGGTGCAAGTGCAGGCGAAACTGTTTGGCTAGAGTTTCTTTTTCTGTGCCTAAATTGTCTTGGTGACACCGCTGCTTGAGGGCCATTATCAAGATATCAGCCATGTCGCCGCCGAAGACATCCCAGCTTAATTCGACGTTGCTGTCGCTGGGAATTGGTACTGGCGATGGGATGCTGGGCTCGGCGAGCGATCGGCAAAATCCCCACCGGCACAGGATGTTCCACTGATCGATTTTGGTCGATCGTTTCAGTTTTGATAGTTGGTCTTTGCCTGTTTGGGAGAGGCGGATGCGATCGACTGGTGGTTCCATGAGTTTAGGCTTTTTTGGTATATTGTAAAAAGTGTTAATGTTGGGGAAGCAAAGCCTCTATATAACCCGAAATAATTAACATTTTTTTACACGGCGCGACTTGATTAAATCGGTTTTTTTTGGTATTTTGATTGTAGTAGGATTTATCCTTAATAATGGGATGGTGGCAAAAATAAAATTTTCGCCACCATCCCATTATGCTATATATACTACCGCAACTCCCCAGCAAAGTCAAGGGGGTTGCGGCTATTTTTTAGCCTGAATTTTTATTCCCAGAAGTAACCTTTTTCGACGGTGGTTTGGTGTTTGGCGGAGTCGTATTTGAGGAGGTAGCTGTGGGCGATCGCCTCTAATTCTTGGAGTTTTTCGTATTCTACTTTTCTAATTTCCGTGTCGGTAGAAAGCAGGATGACTTGGTGGCTGGCCGAGGGGAAATAGCGTTCGACTAGGTTGTTTCTGTGGGAGGAGTCGAGGCGGCCCAAGGGAGTGTCGATCGCCACTGGCAATTGTCTGCCGGATACTCTGGCCAATCCCCACAAAAAGGCGATCGCCAGCAATTGTTTTTCCCCGGCAGAAAGTCGGTGTTTGGGTACCGGTTTGCCTTCTGGATCGTAAATCGAAAGGCTAAATGTTTGAGTGTCGATCGCAACTCTGTGCACGAGGTCGGTTTTGTGCAACAGGTAGCGGAAACAGTCGGTAATTTCTATTTCGAGTTTGTTGAGTTTTTTGAGAGTTAGTTTTTCTTTAAAGAGTTTCAGGGTAGCTTGGGCTTTGGCGATCGAAGCGATGACGTGTTGGCTGTTTCTGATGGTGATGTATTCGCTGCTGTAGTTTTCTAGTTCTTTTTGGTTTTTGGCTAATTCTTTCTCTAATTCATCGACGCGGCGGTTGGCTGATTCCAAGGCTGCGGCTGCGATAGCGACTGCTTTTTGGGCTTTCCTGACTTCTTCTTCTAGTTTTTCGTAGGCTTCGGGGGAAGCTGCGGCGGCGAGTTCTCTCTCTGTGAAGTCGATTTCTGCTTCGATGTTTTGGATTTGTTCTATTTGGTCGCTGGCTAGAATTTGCTGGGCTTTGATTTGGTAGCTAAGGAGGTTTTCTAGTTGCTGGATGCTGTTGTGGTCGGCGTTCATCCAGGGCGGAACGTCTGTTCCCGCTTGCTGTTCGAGTTCTTGGTTTTCTTGGCGGATGAAGTCTTGAATTTTATCTAGCTGTTGGGGATTTAACGAGATTTCCGCGATATAGTTGAGAAGGCGATCGCTTCTTTGTTTGATAACATTTTGGGCAATCTTTGCTTGCTGCTGTCTGGCTTCTGTTTCTGCTTGATTTTTTGCTTCACTTAGCAAGGGCGAAATTAGGGCTAGCGGTAGCGTATTTGATGCCAATTCCATCATGGCTTGACGGGTTTTGTCTGCCTGATTTCTGTAGTCGTTTAGCTTGCTGTCTAGCTGACTGCGATCGGCTGCAATTTTCCCGCCTTCATAGATAAACTTGTCTGATGCTTGTTGCTGATTTTTTTGAGCTTTCTCTAATTCGTTTTTAAAGCTGGCTTGTTCTTGCTTAGCTGAGTCTATTTCATCAGTAATTTTCTTAAAAGTCTGTTCGATTTTCTCTAAAGCAGCCAAATCTTTTTTGCCAGCAATTTCTTTCCGCTTGCGACCGGCTAATATTTCTAAATCGACGGCGAGGCGTTCTGCTAATTCTAAACCTAAAAGAGATTTAATCGCCCCGACGACAAACTCCGGCGGTGTTTCGAGTTCTGCGAGTTCTTTTACTTGTTCGCCGTCAAACAGAAATAGGTTGGATATTCCGACGGGCAAAAGGGTTTCGATGTATTCGTCCCAGGTGTTAGTAATTGCTTTGTCCGACCACCAATCGCTGACAATCTCGCTGTATATGAGAATGCTTAAGTTGTCTTTGATATCTAATTTTTTCCAGTATCTAACTATTTTGAATTGAGTTAATTTGTCATCTTGGACTTGTTCAAATGTTAGTTCGACGCGGGTATCTTCTAATGGGGGAGTGTGGCGGTTGACGCATTGATTGAGAAAGTCGCTGTAGCTTAAATTGCCTCTGGTGGAACATTGGGCGCGGCCACCGTAGAGGGCGAGGCGAATGCCGTCCATGAGGGTGGTTTTGCCGCCGCCATTCATGCCGCCAAATAAAATGACTGGGCAGGGATTTCCGTCTTTTTCGGGACGGAGGTTGATGGTTTGGATGCCTGCATAGGGGCCGAAGTTTTTGAGAACGAGTTCGAGGAATTGCATTGTAGATGTTGTTGAGATGGGATGAAAGTTGGTGGGTGCGATCGGAGTGATGGGTGAGTCCGATAGTCCGACAGGGATTGAAATCCCTGTCTCATAGCTAAAGTCCTCTGAAAGAGGACTGAAGTTTGTGACTGTTGAATCTGGGTTTTTAGTCGGTTAAAACCGACTTTGGCTTTCTCGACGGGGATTTCAATCCCCGGTGGATTTTGGGGTAAGGGCGATCGACTTATTGGTCGATCGGGGTCGATGTGTGAGTCCGAGAGTCCGACAGTCCGACAGGGATTGAAATCCCTGTCTCATAGCTGAAGTCCTCTGAAGAGGACTGAATTTTGTGACTGTTGAATCTGGGTTTTTAGTCGGTTAAAACCGACTTTTGCTATGAGACGGGGATTTCAATCACTCCTAGGGTCTGGATGTCAACGCAATAGCTGGAGAACCCGCGAGTCGGAGAGTCGGCTAATGTTTTTCAATTAATTCTCTGCCGAATTCGGGTGCCACCGGGTGGGTGGATTGTCTCGATCCGTGATTTGTTCTAAATGCGAATTTGTGGTTTTTTGCAAGTGATGTTCCTTTTGATTTATCACATAAGCGACTGCTGAGTCTAGTTGTTTTTGTCCTAAAGAAAATACTCCGTATCCTTCTTGCCACGAAAATTTATTGGGATTTTGCACAGTTTGATTGAGATAACGGCTGCTGCTACCTTTAATATTTTTAACGAATTCCGCGATCGATTGTGTCGGAGGAATGGAAACTATTAAGTGGATGTGATTTTCTGTGCCGCCGATGGCATGAAGAATGCAATTGAGGGTGTCTGCTTTGCCGATGATATAAGAGTAAAGTTCGGTTTCTTTTGCGGGAGATATGAGAGGCTGTCGCTCTTTTGTTGCCCAAACTAAATGATAGTACAGCCGCCACATTGCCATAAAGATTTTTCCTCCTAATTTTTTAGGTTAATTTATCATTTTGTCAACGAATCTGAGAGTGCGATCGGGGTCGATCGGCGTGTCCCACGATCCGACAGTCCGACAGGGATTGAAATCCCTGTCTCATAGCTGAAGTCCTCTTGAAGAGGACTGAAATCGGCGATCGTTTGATTGGGTTCTTCAGTCGGTTTTAACCGACTTTGGCTGTGAGACGGGGATTTCAATAATCCCCGGCGGGCTTGTGGGTAAGCCCGATCGCACTTTGGGGCGATCGAGAGGACTGAAATCGACGATCGTTTGATTGGGTTCTTCAGTCGGTTTTAACCGACTTTAGCTATGAGACGGGGATTTCAATCCCCGGCGGGCTTGTGGGTAAGCCCGATCGCCCCAAAGTGCGATCGCCCCAAAGCCCGATCGCCCCAAAGCCCGATCGCCCGATCGACATTATTGACCTAATCTTTGCTATTTTCCTCTCCTACATTGGGAGTTGAAAATTTGATATCCGCCCAAGATAACTGCCGGCCTTGGCTGCTGTTGCTTTCGAGTTCTTCTTTAAGTTTGGCAATATCAACGGTATCGTTTTTGGCGGAACTGTTGGTTTGGGCGATCGCATCTTTGAATTGCTGAATTTTTTCCGTCGGATTTGCTTTAACAGCTTCCAGGGCTGTTTTTAAGTTGCGTTGATAGTGGGCGTTGCCTATCGCTTCTGTTTCCGATCGCGAACTGGTTTCAAAGCATTTGTCCAAATCGGCGTAAATGCCTGTACGGCGGGGTTTTGTGTAATATTGGCGTTCTGTGTCGAGGAGTTTTGCCATCAATTCAAGGTGCATTTTGTCCTCGCTGCAAATCTCTTCGATCGCAGCCCATTCATCGCTACCGAGGAGTTTTCTTTCGGCGGCGGGACGGGAATCTTCAAAAGGTTCGCCCGTGACTTCTTCGTAAATCCGGGGCAAGCTGTCGTCAAATTCGTGCTTTTGTTCCAGCCAAATTCGGCGGATTTCGCTAAGTTCTTCTGGGGTAATTAAGGTGATGTCGCGCATTTCTAGGGGTGCGGTTTTGCGGATTTGGGTTTGTGCTTCCAAGACTCGTCTCAGCCAGTGTTCCCGCCAGAATTTGGTGTAGGGCCCTGGGATGGGTTCGACGGAGGTTGTGTCGTCGCCCATGTTGCGTTCAAACAGTTCTACTCTACCGTAGATGCGGCGGAAGTCTCTTTTTGGGCGATCGTTTTTAATGTCTAATTCGTTGCGAATATCGAGGAGAGGCTGCATCCATTCTTTTTCTTCATCGTTTTGAATCATTGCCTCCATAGATTTATCTTGGCTTACCATTGTGCAAACCCAGCAGCCAAAGCGAGAACTGCCGCAGCTAGGGGTAGAAGTATCGACAACTAAAGGACATTCATTGTCGGCTGTTGCACCTCGATACATGGTAAATAAATCTTTGTTGCTATTTTCCCAAGGATTAGCCCACTGATTCAGATAAATCCAGACTTCATCAGTTCGCCAATCTTCAATCGGACTATAAATTAGGGAATTAGGCAGACTAGGACTCTGATAAAGCAGAGATTTAATGGAACTAGATTTATCATTTAGACGGTCACTCATGCGACCTATTTCATGTTTCTCCATTGAAACAGCGCGTTTAATGCTTTCAGCTTTGCGAGTACCCAATATAAGAATTACTTCTCCATTGATTCTCACCATATCACGAACAAACCGATTAGAAGGAAGGATTTTCAGGCGTTCAGTACACCACCGAAATCCATGTCTCGGTGCTGGGTAGCCTTTTCCCATCAAGTTGACCCAGAAAGTATCTTTGACATCTGGATAAAGCATATGAGGCTCTATTGGGAGCTGCTGCTTTATAGCCGCAGACTTCATCTGTTTTAATGACTGACGTACCCAAGTAGAAACTATCGGGTTCTCTACCAGTGTATCTGTGGTAATTACATAAATTTTTTTCGTCCTTTTTTCAGGTGGTAATTCTGCTATTGCATACCAGATAAGCTGCACTACCGCAGTGCTGTCTTTCCCACCGGAATATCCTAAAACCCAAGGTAGATCATCTAAACAATATAAATCTCTAATTTCTTGACTTAATTTTTTTATTTCTTCCACTAAGTCCCTAACGGTACGGGGTGGAAAAAGTGGTAGCATTGTTTCTGTCATGTCTTCAACCTCAGTTACTTTATTAAGCTCTAAATACATTCCGCCGATGCCATTCTAGCGATTCAAGTCTTGGTAAATCTCGGTCGGAAGTGGGCAGGAGAATAGTTTCACTATGAAAATCTTTCATACATCTGGCATTGGGGGATTCCTCTTCTAAGTCATTAGCGACGATAATTCTGTAATTATCATCTATAGCAAACCAACCCTGGTCAAAAGCCCAATGATGATTTTTGCACAATGATATCCCATTATTAATTTGATTATCATAAAACTTTGAAAATGGCTTAATATGTGAGCCATCTACAATATTTTGAGTTAAATTTCTGATAACTTTCAATCGACAAAATGCACACTTGTAATCATATGTATGTACTACTGCTTTCCTGAAAAAAGCATTCCTAACAGCAGACTTTGTTAAATAAAATCTCGGCTCTCCGTCAGAAACTTCGGCTGTAGCCGACATTTCTCTTTCTGTGTGACTAACATTTTCAAACTCTTGATTGACCTGCAAAATCTCTCCAATATCGTCTCTATTTGATGAAAACCATTTAGCAATCAGTGTATCTATTAATTCCGCTCTAGAATTTTGGTCTTGGAGTAAATCGAATAATTCATTATCCCAACTACCGTATTCTACAGCTTCTCTTAGCTTGTTAGTTGTTTTAGGCTTTGAACCGTTAAATCCAGATTTCAAGGTTTTATGCCAGAATCCATCACCTTCCAAATGCCAAAAGGGATAGTACAAACCACGATTGTGAGAGTCAGAACCTAAAATTTCCCAATACTTGTTAAATGTTTTAACCAAGTCGTCCGAAACATAAATTCGATTCTCCCTAATTATTCCTTGAGCAATTAGATCGATGATTGACAATAGTAATATTGGCTTATGATTAGCTTGGCCGCGTTGGCGTGTATTACTTACATTAAGAGCAGCAAAACATTGTCGATAGTATGCTAAATTCTTATTTTCGGACTCTTCTCCAGCAGTCATTTTCTCCTCCCGCTATGATTAAATACAATCCAACCTAACATTTTACACTCTTGTCAACAAAAAGTTAACCGCAGGCAAAACCATAACGCAGAAACTAGACAATTTAAGCAGTGTCAGCAGACTAAAAAGTAATTTTATAGCCTAGACAGGAGATAATTATATCACTGTCCGCGTGCATCTGCGGTTCAAAAAATCATATCTCCCACCCCAAATTAAATATGTCCTACAGCGACTTCAAAACGATCGACCAAGCCGTCTCAACCCTGGATCTAACCGTTGAAGACATTCCCCACTTATTCAGCCAAATCACCCCGATCGCACCTTCAGAACGCCTCAAACAAACTCTAGACGAAGCTTTAGACTTAGCCTCAAGTATCAGCACGGAAAAAGCTCGATCGGAATTAATCCTCACTCCCATTTTACTCGAAATACGGCGCACTTTTAACAACAAAATTGGCTATTTTTCCGGCAACACATTTAACGTAGAAGAGAGCAAAGGATTAACCGGGGCTTGTGACTTTCTCCTCAGCGCATCGAGCAATCAATCATTAGTTACAGCCCCTGTCTTGACATTGGTGGAAGCAAAAGACAACGATATTAGAATAGGATTGGGACAGTGTGCGGCTCAGATGACAGCAGCTCAAATATTTAATGCGCGCAAAGGGCAAGAACAATCCGCAATTTATGGAGCAGTTTCAACTGGTACAAACTGGAAATTCCTAATTCTAGAAAATCAGTTGTTAAAAATTGATTTGACTGAATATTTCATTACTCAGCTAGACCAAATCTTGGGCATTCTTGCAGAACCATTCAGACGCTATTTTAATTAGCCTAGTTTTTGGAGGCATTTTGGCGCTGCAATTACAAACGCAGGTGGCACGGGCGTCCCGCCTGTGCTGCATCTGCCGTTTCCACACCCAACCGTTTTTTCAAATAATCAGTCATCCAACTAACACTCGCCCTCGATCGCGAAATCCCCCCTTTCAACAAAATCCCACCCTCCCAATCAGGATTAGAAATCGACCAATCAACCTGCTGCAAAAGGCTCAAACGTTCCTCCCAACTCTCAGGAAAAACCGATCGCAAAGCCGCCCCAACTTCCCCCAAACTCTCAAGCACAACACTGTGACAGTGCACGCAATCCCGGCGCATTTCCCCCGCCGCAACTTGCTTGTGCAGAACTAATTGCCAATCGGGAATAAAATTGCTAACTGCATTCCAATAACTAACCGCCAGTTGTATTTTTTGAGCGAGTTCTTCCTCTTTCTGTTCTTTTTTGGTGCGAGAACCAGAGGGTTTTGTCTGTTCGCTGCGGTGAATGTTAGACAGCAAAGCCATAATAGCACGATCGATCGCACTCAGCGCAAACAATTTGTGCGATCGCCCGTTCAAACTCCCCCTCTCCATCTCAGTCAAACACCGGAAAACCTCAACCTGCTTAACAACCGCCTTCACCACAAAAGCGCGATCGTCCCGGTGGTTGTAAAGTAGACTTAGCGACGCCTCCAAAGGAACTTGAAAATTATTCAAATCAGCAAACATCTGCTGCGATTTTTCCAACCCAATATCGAGAAACAAAATCAGCGCCACCGTCTCATATCCCAACTGCGGATTTTCCCTCAAAGCCATCTCAAAAGCCGCGCGCCGATGCTGTCCGTCATTAATAGTAAACTTAGCATCCATCGGCACCCGCAAGCGACCGATTTTCCGTTCTTCTGCCTCATTTCCCACAGCTTCAAAAGTAATATCCGCATCAATCGAAGCAGCAATTGCCCCACAAGTATAACTTGTAGGATTCTTGACAAAATAATCAGCAATTTCGGGAATCCTAGCTTTGTTAAGCGCGCGTTTCGCCCGCATAGACGGCGGCAAATCTTCAGATTCAAAGGGAAACAATTTCGGCAAAAAACGCACCGGACACATCGACACGTAATATTCGCGGCCCGCTTGAATTCCCCGGATGACCGGCAAAATGTATTCAAAAGAAGGAGTAGACATATTTTCTTGTGAAACCGCAGATAAATCTGAAGCAAGGGCGCGAGGCAATTAACTCGCTAACCCGAAAGTCTGCCGCGGGTTTAAACCCATCCCCGATCCGAAAGTCCGCCGGGGGTTTAAACCCCCGTCTCATAGCGAAAGTCGGTTAAAACCGACTGAACATCGACCTCGAAATCGATCCGTATCCAGTCCTCTTCAGAGGACTTTCGCTATGAGACAGGGGTTTCAACCCCTGTCGGGCCCGGATGGTGGCGGGTTTTCAACCCCTGGCGGACTCAGACGGTGGCGCGTGAGACCCAGACGCATCTGCATCAAGCCCGATCGCCCCTGAGCTATTGACAAATAAAACATTAAATGATATGTAAGGGGGAATTTATTAGTAGTTTAAGTATTTCACAATAATTTTTAAAAAACAAGAGTTGACATAAAATTTAACCCATGATATTTTTGAAAAAATAGCCTAAATATATAAAAACCGCCGATGACAACCAACCCAGCGGATGACCTCGCTAGCAAAATTTTAGAAAAAGAAAATAGCGACAGACAGGAAATCGCACTTTTATTAGATAATTATTTAGGAAAGGACGATCGCATTTTCGTACAAAAAACCCAGATGGGAAATAGCGAAGCATACATCGGTTCAGTCACCCTAGAATGGTTAGACTCTCGCGTCCGTTTCGCCTCGCAAATGCCGCTTTTCCGCCAAAAATTCGACCTCCAAACCAACAACATCGTCCGCGACGACGAAACCATTGACGAAATTATCCAGCGTCCCTTAGATTGGTCGCGCCAAGCCGCCCTCACTCAATATTTAGCCGCCCGAAAATCGCACAAATTCCCCGCAGTTTTAGTAGTCGTCAGTCCCCCGTGGGTAGACAATCCTCACGCCGAGGAATGGGATAAAAATGGCGTAGCAACTAAATCGGCTGCTGAATTTACATCCTTTGACAAAAACGAGAACTTAGGGCTTTTGAATGTTTCTAAAGAAGTCTCAATTTTTGCCTTAGACGGCCAGCATCGGTTGATGGGAGTTCAAGGTTTAATGAGTTTAATTAAAACCGGAATCCTGCAAAGATACAACAAAAATAAAAAACCTGTCGGCGCTGCAATTACTCTGGAAGATTTAGCAGAAGAGTATCAAATCAACCCCGAAACAGTGTATAAATTAGCTCACGAAAAAATCGGGATTGAGTTTATCCCGGCGGCGGTAGCGGGGGAAACGCGACAGCAAGCACAACGGCGCGTGCGATCGATCTTTGTGCACGTTAACCTCATGGCGGTAACGCTGAGTCAGGGACAGCTAGCCTTATTGAACGAGGACAACGGATTTGCGATCGCAGCCCGAAAAATTGCCGTCACCCATCCGTTATTAAAAGAACAAGATGACAGAAATCCCCGCGTCAATTGGGACAGCGCGACAGTCGCAGCCCAATCAATGGTGTTAACCACATTGCAAGCGCTGCAAGATATGTCCGAACGGTATTTAGAATACAAATTTCCTCATTGGAAGCCGGAAAAAAAAGGTTTAATTCCCATGCGTCCCGAAGATGAGGAACTGAAAGAAGGAATAGAAGAGTTTAAGAAATTGTTCGATAATTTAGCAACTTTGCCCAGCTATCAAAGAATTGAAAGTGGCGAAACAACGGCCCAGTTGCGCCGATTTAGTTTTGAGAAACCTGGGGGCGAGGGAAATATTTTGTTCCGTCCAGTCGGTCAAATTGCTTTAGCTAATGCTTTGGGAATTCTAGTATTTAGAAAGAAACTTTCCCTGAAATCTATTTTCGACAAACTCCGCCGATTCGATGTCGATGAAGGATTTAGCCACATGGACAATCCTGAGTCTGCCTGGTACGGGATTTTGTACGATCCGAACAAAAAGCGAGTGCTAGTTTCTGGAAAGGATTTAGCGACGAAGTTAATTGTATATTTGGTGGGGGGAATTCAGGACGATATGGAGCGAGCTCATTTGCGGCAAGCGGTAGCGGAAGCGAGGACTTTTGAGGATAAAGCTGTTAGTTTTAACGGCCGATTTGTGCAGCCGCAAGAGGTAGGATTGCCGCCGGTGCTTAGCTAAGTTTTTATGGGATCAAGTATGATGAAATACAGGATACGGCAGTGCCGTATCCCTAGCTTCATTCAAGTGCTGCGATTTCTTGTCGCTTCTAGCTTGCGGCGAATTGCGGCTTGAACTTTCTCATCGAAATCAGGATCGCTGGGACTTGCAATAATCCTCAGCGGATGCTGATTAATTCTGTCTAAGTACGCCTGAAAAGCGGCTCGATTTCCACGATGTTTAAGAAAATACTGTTTTAATTCAGTATTCGACATTGCATTATAGTTAACTTGGCTCATCAGCAAACTCCCCATTGGGTAAAATCTGGAACTCAAGCTCTTCATCGTACCCAGCCAATATGAATACGTTACGAGTGCGATCGTCAACACAAATCAGATGTATAGGCTGAAGCATCGTGTAGGTCAGTTGATAACTGATGCGATATAAACTCTCTAGCTGCGAAGCAGTAGGCATTTGTCAATCACTCAACCTAATACTTATTTTAACATATAGCTCAAGGAAAGTTGTATATTTATACAATAACTTTTAGCAATTTTTGTCGCTAGAACAATACTACATATCGCGATCGCACCAAAGTTTACCTCTCAATTTACATACATTATACCGCTTTATTTCAACAAAATAAGTTCTGCTCCTACAGGCAAATGATCGGACTCAGTTGCCTCCAAAACCGAACTAGATTTAGCACCCCAATGCTTTGAATACCAAATATAATCAATCCGGAAAACGGGATAGTTTAATTTCCAATTCGATTTTTTTACCAAGAATTTAAGTTCCCAACCGTGAGGCCAGGTAAAACCAAACCCAAATCCCGATTTTCGGAAAGCATCTTGCATGACTTTCTGCACCCTGTCATAGTCTTGAGTTTCGTCTGTCATATTAAAATCGCCCGCGACAATTACTGGCAGAGTTTCTCGCTCAACTCGCTGCACTAAGTCTTGAATTTCAGGCGATCGTTTGTCATATTTGTAAACAGGAGTTTTGAGAAAACCCCATTTTTTAGATATCTTCAACCACGGCCCGGTAGCTTGCATATTATAAATCACTACTTCTTGTTCGTTAAATTTAATAATTGCCCGCTGCTGCGTTTCAGGATGGTCTGCTAAGTGCAGTATTTCGCTAGATACAATTGGATATTTACTGAGAATTCCTACAGGGTGAGTGCCAATTTGATAGGGGTAGTCTGCTTTTAACCAGGTAAAAACTCTTTGGGTATGTTTTTTAACGATTTCTTGTAAAAAGATAATATCTGGTTTTTGCTGGTCAATCAGTTTAAATAAAGTAGGTGACTGAGTTTTATACCAACTGAGGTTGTGAGATAAAACTTTGATGCTGGGCTGCAAATTTGTGATGTTTATTGGTTTTGGGCTAAAGTATTTGACGTGCAGCCAACTTATTAGGATAATGCAGGCGATCGCAGAAATAACAGTGAACCATCTTTTTTTGATGATTAACCAGCCGATGATGGGAAGCAGGAAAGTTGGGAAGAAAATTAATGGGCTAAAAGTGCTAATTAAGGCAATAATTCCTATTCTATCCCAAAAGATTACTTTGAGAATGAAATAGCAGATAATAAATGCTGAGTAACTGTAAGCAAGAAATTTTGCAGATTTCTTTAAGCATCTCTTGATTATATCTTTTGGGATGTGTTTCATTGGGAACCTATTAAAATAAAAACTTGCTTAAATCGAATTCTTCATTTGACCGATGTTGGTTGTCTCTTTCTGAAATCAAAACCAACAACAGGCGATCGGTATAATCCGCCGCACCCCGCAACTCTTCTCGCAAAATTTCCAGTCCACCGTTAGCATATTCTTCAAAAATGTGCAAGCGTTCTGCTTCCAATTTTTCGTCTAGATGGGAGAGAATTTGAGGATTTTTGGTTTCGGCGATCGCAATTAATTTAATCGCCATATCGTAACCCCTCGATACAAAAATATCAACATCGATCGCACCCGGTTCTCGTTTAGAAATTTCCCCTAAAGGCGATCGTTTTTTCCGCTGTTTTCCCAAGGCGGCGGCAAACGCGATGACATCGGCGTAAGTCTGAAATGGCGCGGAGTTGTTATCCGATAAAGTTAAGGATTTGACTAAATCGGCTTTATCTTTAGCAATTCTAATTCTGTTAGCAACCATTGGGATTAATATGTAATTTTTAAGTTAGTAATTTGATAGAGTAACCGCAGATTTGAGGCAGATAAACACAGATTAACGCAGATAATTTTCAGAATGTCCGCAACAACATAATTTTTTGGGCAAAACCTCCTCTTGCTTCCCGCCGCTTCGTTTGTTCGGCCAAAAGTCGATCGCCCGAAATGCCAAAACTCACCATCACCGCATCTATCACCTCATACAAATCCGCCAATTCCGCCACCAAATCTTCCTCGTGGGCCTCTGCCGCTTCCCCCGCTTCTTCAATCAATTTCTGCAGCAAAGCTTGACGGTATTCTGCCTCCGGCAAAATTACAAACTCGCATTCATTCCCGCTTTGGCGAATAATTTCTGGAATGCGATCGCGCACCAATTTATGATACTCTTTTTCCACGTCAAACTCCTTTCAACCTTGACTAAAAGTTTGAATCAACCAGCGATTAATTTCCCCATCATCTTGCGTTTGACTCCGATTCAAAGCTTCCTCAACTAACGCTATTTCTAAGCCTGGTAAAACCCGTGAGTTTTGAATTGTCCCACTCCCTCCCGCAGTAATAGCAAATGCAAATACAGCATTCGTATTTGCATTTGCTGCCCAATATTCTTGAACTTCCGAATGTTCGTAAATTAAACGCTTTACTCCCAAATCATCCGCACTAGAAGATGCTCCTATTTCCACCGCTAAAGCTGGAGGTGCAAACACATCCAAATTAATTGGCGTATTGGTGCGAGGAGGTAATTCAAAATCTGCACCTATATAATAAGACAAATCAGGTTGAAATTCCCGAATACCTGTTTTGCGAAAACTGGCATTAATTAACTCCACTATTCGGATATTTCTCAAAGCAGTATAAAAATTGACAACTCTCGAAACTACTGAATTATGACGCCCGTGCAATGGCCCTACTGGTGACATTTCTACCCTCATGTGTTCTTGATAGTAATAAAACTTGCCCTTTTCCCATGCTGAATCCCCAGCAAAATTCAGATACTCTTCCCACGTCGCCTTCACCCAAATATCCGTTTCCAAAACCTGCGTAATTGCCGAATTAGAAGCCATAATCCACCTCTACAATTTCTGTATATTCAAGTTCCACGTCAAACTCCATTTAACCTTGACTAAAAATTTGAATCAACCAGCGATTAATTTCCCCATCATCTTGCGTTTGACTCCGATTCAAAGCTTCCTCAACTAACCGGATTTCCAGCCCCGGCAAAACCCGCGACTCTTGAATTCTCCCGCTACCTCCGCCATTAATCGCAAACGCAAAAACCTCCCGCGTATTCGCACGATCCACCCAATATTCGCTAATTCCTGCGTCTTCGTAAAGCAACCGCTTGCTGCCTAAATCATCGTTAAAAGAAGATGCCCCAATTTCTACTACCAAATTAGGCGCATCGTATTCATCCAAATTAACAGGTGAATTGCTGTCTTTAGGAGGCACTCTCAAATCTGAACCGATGTAGTAAGCTAGATCGGGTTGAAACTCGCGGATACCTGCTTTGCGAAAACTGGCATTAGCAAATTGAACTACTCGGATATTTCTCAATGTAGCAAACAGAATAACTACATACGGAATGATTGAATTATGACGCCCGTGCAATGGCGCTACGGGTGACATTTCTACCCTCATGTGTTCTTGATAGTAATAAAACTTGCCCTTCTCCCATGCTGAATCCTCAGCAAAATTCAGATACTCTTCCCATGTCGCTTTCACCCAAATATCCGTTTCCAAAGCTTGCGTAATTGCTGAACTAGAAGACATAATCCACCTCTACAATTTCTGTATATTCAAATTCATTGGGACTGCGCTTAACTAAAGGATAGCGCGTCCCGCCAAGTTCGATCGCATCTTCTTCACAATCAGCTTTCGGAGAATTGTACACCAGCACGTATTCCCTGCCGATGCAACTTTCCATTTCTTGAGCAACTTCTCCGCGCCACTGAGTTTTTGTTACCAAAACTACTAATTGATTCGCCAACTTCGGCAGTTTATTTGCAATTTGCTTGCGATAAATCTCGTCCAAACTGCCAAAGGGAGAATCCATCACAATTGGAAAGGTACTGCTATCCGGGCCCATCAAAGTATTTTTTTGACTCCACTCCCGCACGCCCTCAATAATTCCGCCGATAAACGACAAACTGAGAATTTGATTTTCTCCTGTAGAAGCGGCAACTAAAGATTCTTTACCCGACGTATTTTCTACTAGCGTCAGTTCGTATTTATCGCTCAACTTTGGGATATAAGGAGTAAAAGAAATCTGACTGAAAATATCTTGCACTCGCTTTTCCAACTGAGAACAAAACTGTTTTTCTAAGCGCGATCGCACTTCAGTTAGGCGATCGATCGCATCCTGAGTCGCAGCAATCCGGCGCTGGGCTAATATTTGCCTTTGTTCGTTTAGCTGCTGTTTGTCGATTTGCTTGTCCAGATTGGCGATCGACGCATTCAAACTCTCAATCTGCTGCTGGTTAGAGCCTGTTTCCCGGTGCAAATCGCCAATTTTTGCCTCAATTTCATCCAACCGCTTTTGCAAGCGGCTGACATCGCCGTCAGGAAAATTTCGCAGCTTGTTGTGAATATCGTCTAACTGATTTTCCACCCGAGAAAGTTCGGTTCTGTCGCGGCTGATATTGCCTTGCTGTCGGTCAATTTCTTCCCAAAAATCAGCCACTTGTTTATCAATTTCATTTACCCGATCGCTAATCCGAATAGTTGTTTCTTCCACATCGCCAACACCCGCCTTATCAATCCAACCGCTAACCTGTTGGCGAGACTCAGAACCCTCCACTAATTCCGCACCGCAGATACACCGCTGCTGTGCTAACAACTCTTCCAAAAACGGCCGCTGAATCCCCGAAAGCAACGAGCCACCTTCCCGCAAACCTCCTACTATTACTTGAAATTCAGCCGCCGCATCTGACAGAAATACCGCGTAACCGCGCATAGAGATTGAGCGTTTGAGAGCATCTGTAGCCTGTACAACTTGTTGCTTAAGTAAACTTCTTTGCATTTCCAATTCGTCTCGCAACTTTTGTAAATCTGCAGCACCGCTAAGTTCCAGCAAATTACCATTAACTGCTTTTTTTAACTCCCCTTGGTTAACCAATTCCAGCTCTATTTCTACTTGTCTGCTAGAAAGTTGCTCGGCTTCTCGCTCAATTTTTTGCTTGTCTTTTAAAAGTTTCTTCGTTTCAGCATTCCCAATTATATTTAAATCTGTCTCTAGAGATTTTTTTGCTTCTCCTAAATGCCGGACCGATCTATTCAAGACTTCCACCCCCAGCAACTCCTTAGTAGCTTCCGCAATTTCTGCCTTCTTGTCATAGCGGACAATTTGCTCGATTCGCTCTCCATCAAAAAAGAAATATTTATGTAAACTTTCCGGCAAAATCCGCCCGATAATATCATCGGGATGCTGATCCGGCTTCAGCCAGAGACCGTTATCTTTGGCTACACTCAGGAACAATTCAGCCTTGCCATGTTCTACAGTATTTTCACTTTTATAAGCACGGCAGATGCGTTTTGCTTGGTAGCGAGTGCTGTCGTGTTCAAACACAATTTCCGCCCAACAACCTACGGCTTTTCCCATTTCCGCCTCAGCCAGAGCGCGCTTGTTTACTAATTGTTCTTCCGCCGCAAAAGCCGCGCTAAATTCTCCGTAAAGTACCCACGTGAAGGCATTCATCAAGGCAGTTTTTCCAGCGCCGTTATTCCCGTGAATTACTGTAATATTTTGCCGACCCCAAGCTAGTTTAATTTCAGGACTTTTGCCGTAAAATTGACGAAAGTTGCACAGAGTAATTGAGATTAACTTCATACAATTGCTTCCTTAATAATTTTTAAAATGTCATCGTTAATGTGGCGGGGAGCTCTCATGTACAACTTATCTTTTTCAATTTCCAATACCCGCTCGATAATTTGTCGCACTTCTGGCGGCGCGCTAGTAATTGGTTGTTGTACGTCGCTGAATTCCTGATGAGTTTGATAAGCAGAACGCTTTTCTGCTAAAATGCTTGTCGGTACGGCTGCGATCGCACTATCTTCATATCTAAATGCCATAATCAGATTTTCATGCAGATTTTCAGTCATATTTTTTTGCAAATATTAAAATATACAGGGTCTAGGCTAATGGGCGAGAAACCCGGTTTCTACGAGTTTTGCCAACACTCACGAGAAATCTACAAAGAAACCGGGTTTCTAAAGTCTGGGTGCGATCGCGAACTAAACTAGCAACTCAAACTACGATCGAATAATTCTCTATTCTAAAACATAAACCGAACCTTAATAAATGTCAAATGTCTAATAGCCCGTAACGCTTCTGAATTTGCAGCAATTTCACTCTAGCTTCCCCAGCGTTGTCGGCTAAATCGGCAAATTCCAAGAACCGCTTCAACTCTTTTCGCAGCAAATTGCGCTCGACTTCTAAGGTTTCCCGACCCAAATCAGGAGGCAAAACTATCATGTCAAATAAAGTTGCCCTTTCCTTCCCCGGATGCGGCCGCAAAATCCGTCCCCGACGCTGAATAAACTGGCGCGGATTGCTGCTGCTTGCTAAAATTACAGCATTGCGAATTGCTGGAATATCAACGCCTTCATCCAAACAGCGAATCGCCACTAAACCTTGCAATTCTCCACTTTCAAATTGCTGTCGCAATCGTTCTCTTTCTGCTAAAGGAGTTGCCGCAGTATAAGTGTTCACTCGGTAGCCTAATTCTGAACCCAATAACTTCGCGGTTTCTGTTAGTTGGCGGTTGTTATTTCGGCGCGCACCTCCTTCGATCGCACCGTCGCCGCAGTAAAATAAAGTATGGGCTGTGTCGAGACGGTGAATCATTAATTCTCGCAAAGCTGTTAATTTATTAGCCGCTGCTCCAATTAACCGGGCTCGCTGCATTAATAAAGTTGTTAAAGCATCATTTTCTTCTACTTTTTCATCGCCCCACAGCGCCCAGCCAATTTTTTTAGTTAAGTAGGAGTATTTGCGGGTTTCGGATTCTGTCAATTCTACTAAAATTGGATAGTATAAATAATGTACTAATGCTTTTTGGCGGATGGCGTCGGCTAAGGTGAGTTCCGGCTGCAAAACAGGACCGAAATAATCTAAAATAGCTTCGGTTCCCTCTTCGTCGAAATGCCTTTCTGGGGTGGCGGAAAGGGCGAGTCGCAGTCCAATATTGCGCGGCAAACTTTCTCCTAAACGGGGTGCGCCTAAGTTGTGAACTTCGTCTCCAATAATCAGGGTTTTTTCTGGGAAATAGCGCAGTTGCGATCGCAAACTATCTCCCATTAAGGTAGCATTGGTAGTGATGATTGTGAGAAATGCTCGTGAAGCGCAGCTATCCCGTAGGGAATCGCCAGATCGCACTTCATACAAACCCGCAGCCAGCTTGTTTTGCCAACTGCGGGCGCTATCAAAAGCCAAAATAGGTTTTAAACCAAATTTCTCCGATTCGCGCGCCCACTGATTCACCAGGTGGCAGTAGGGGCAAATTACGAGCAGGACTTGCAGGTTAATTTTATTGTATAATTCAGTGGCGATCGCCAGCGCAGTAATCGTCTTGCCGCTACCCGTCGCCATCTTCAGCGTACCGCGTCCCTGATTCGCAAACCAATTAGCAACCGCCACTCGCTGATACTGTCGCAATTGCAGCGATGGCGGCATTTGCGGAAATCCAAATTGCGAATTGTTAGCCGTTGAGCGATTCACCTGTAAATGCCGTTAGATGCAATATTCCCTATACTCAACTTTAACTCACGGGCGATCGAAACTTAACAGCCCAAACAAATCCGCCGCCGACAGTTGCAAATCCGACAGCACATCGAGCACAGGTAAAATATCCTGATTCTCTTTCGCCTCTGGTTGCTGCTGCGGTTTAAAAACAAGAACTAATTTTTCTGCCGGGTCAATCAACCAACCCAGTTTAGCATTGTGATTTAAGCAAAACAAAATATTATTAATGACCCGAGTTGGATTTTGCTCCGGCGATAAAATCTCAATTGTCCAATCCGGCACAATTTCAAACCTGTTTTCTATTTCTCCATTAGCATCGAGAGGAATGCGCGACCACTCAAACACTGCTATATCTGGAACAAGAGAACGTCCCCCAAAAGTACAGCGCAGTTCGGGAAAAGCATAAGCTAATTTCTGCGGCTTGCCAACTCGATTAATAACAGATGGAAACTCGAATTGTAACGTACTGTGTTTTCCTTGCGGCATATCTTTTTGATAAATTTTACCGTCAACATACTCGCTAGCCGGCTTAGTCTCTGGCAATAGCAGAAACTCTTCCAGAGAAATCTTTGACGGAGACTGAATTGACGTTACCATAAGCCATTAACCCCTCAACAACTCAACTGCCGTCTTAAAAATTCATATCGCTGTCAGTTTCCCAATCAGCACAACTCTCCGATTCCACACCGCTAGGGTGCATCGCACAAACCAACAAATTTCCCCCGTAAACTTGACCGTGATAGTTGCGACAACCGCGACAAGCCGGCTGCTGCGTCGGCGAAGGGTCTACATAAGTCACCATCGACAAATCTATCTCATCAAATTGCGGGTCGAAGTCGCGGCAAATTTCAATTATCGGTTCGATAAATTCATTAAATAAACCGTCAAATTCATTGAAATAACCGTCAATGTCGTTAATCAGATTATTTTGTACTTGTTCTGTAAACTCTTCCGACATTTTTGCCAAAACGTCCAGCATTTCGACAAACTCTTCGCCCATTTCGCTGAAAAAATGCTCTACTTCAGAAACAGCATTTTCCATTACTCCAAACAAATCTTTAGACCAATCTTCCATGAATTTGACAGTTGGCTATTACAAAATATTTTACAGACAGGTGCAGCCAGCCTCATGCGAAGCGATCGCACCTACTTTCAATTCTATTACCTATTGCCGGATATCCGGTCAAGTTTAACAGGACAGATATTCAAAAAGGGAACTCGAGAGTATTATCCTGAGTTCCCTTCCTGCTTTGCTGAGCGAGTTTTTTCCTGCTCAATCCCGCTTCAGCCGCCGCAATTCCTCTTGTAAATTCTGCACTTGTTCGCGGAGCTTGTCTACGCCGCCTGTCTCTTTAGCATCTTTTGCCGAGACATCTTCTTCCTCAGAAACAATTTCAATCCGCCGAGGTTCAGCCGGTTTTTGCTCCCGTGCCGATTCTACGGGAGGCTGCTGCTGAGCCTGTTGCACCATGTCATCAACAAAGCGGCGAGCTTCTTCCGTGGACATCTCGCCCCGCTTCACCAATTCGTCTGCCAGCTTTTGGGCTTCAGTGCGTAATTCAGTTAACTTGCTGCCAGCTTTTTCACCAGCGTAAGAAGCTAGCCCGACACCAAGGTACACTGCTTTTTGTAAAATATCTCCAAAACCAGGCATAGGAGCTACACCTCATAAAACTGGGTGAACCGGAGACCACGCCTATTACAAGCATCCCGTGTTGCTGCTACCTTCCGGTCCTGACAAGATTTGGGCGTTGGAATCGCGTGGGTCCAGTTCACTTACGAGTATAACACAGTTATTTATTCTTCAACCACACACCAGTGATAAATTTCATAAATAACGCAACCGTTCTTCACCAGCGGGTCTTCAGCGACGATCGCCTTCGCCTCATCCATCGAACCCGCCTCAAACAGCAACATACCGCCGCCCCGCCTCGCCCAGTAGCCAGTTTTCGCTCGGTGTCCTTTAGAAATCAACTCTCGGACATAAGCTCTGTGAGCTGGCACGTATTGGTCAAAGACAGGCTTTTCGACAATTCCTTGCTCAATTTTGACAAACCAAGGCATTTTTAATTTTAGATTTTTGATTTGGGATTTTGGATTGTAGATTGGGAATGGAGTTTGTGGTACAAGCCTTGAGTAAATACTCGATTTTCCCTACTCCGCCATTTCTTCCTCACTGCGATGGTATCCTATGAGCCCGTCAAAACAGCGATTTTTTATTGCTTTAGTGCCGCCGGACGATATTCAACAGCACATTACTGAGATTAAACTATATTTTGCGGAACACTACAACAGCCGCAGTGCTTTGAATTCGCCGCCGCACATCACGCTGCAACCTCCTTTTGAATGGTTAGCGGCGGATGTCCCCAAATTAGAGGAAAGTTTGAACCAGTTTTCTGCAAACCGACTCTCAATTCCCGTTACCCTATCCGGTTTTGCTGCTTTCGCGCCCCGCGTCATTTACGTTGATGTTGTCAAATCGCCCGAATTGGTGGAGATTCACTCATATTTGATGAGTTATTTGCAGGCAAATTTGGGAATTGTCGATCGAGTTTCTCAAAATCGCCCATTTGTACCGCACATGACAGTAGCATTTCGCGATTTAACTAAAGATAATTTTCAAACGGCTTGGTTGGAATTTGCAGGGCGATCGCTCCACTTTGAGTTTACCGCTTCGGCGTTAACTTTATTGCTTCACGACGGCAGCCGGTGGAACATCAGCAACCAGTTCCCCTTTGCAGCCGAGCCTCCAACAATCATAAATCAATCCTGAACGCTCTTGCTTTTCTTCTCTTTCTTCGCGTCCTTAGCGTCTTCGCGCTTCGTTTTCCCCAAAAATCTTGTTAGTAAATCATCATTAATCAACACTTCGGACAGTTTCATGGCTGACTCGCGAGGGGCGAGAAACCCGGTTTCTACAACTTTTACGCCGAGGAAATAGAAATAGTAGAAACCGGGTTTATTAGGTCAGTGAGTCAACAAATTTGATGGCTTTAGTCCGCACTACAAATCTGTTGAAATTTAAATGCCGTCACAGCTTACCGATTAATCTTATTCGGAGTTGCCAGCGCCACAGTTCCGTAAACCGAAATTCCCGACTGTTCCAATATTTTAGTTGCCGACTTAACCGTAATACCGCTAGTGTAAATATCATCAACTAACAGCACTCGATCGCGCGGAAGGCGACGACGAAAATCTTTCCCCAAACTTAAAGCATTTTTCATTTCCGCTTGCCGCTGCTGTGGCGTCAGAGCGAATAAAGCCTGAGTATTTTTCACCCGCTCCAAACCGTGCCGCTGCAAAGGCAAACCAGTCAGATCACAAAAACTTTCAGCCAAAAGTTCCGCTTGGTTAAAACCGCGCTGCTTGAGCTTTTCTTTGTGCAGGGGAATCGGTACAACTGTTAAATTGTCTATAGCTAATTCGGGAAAACTCAGCCAAGCTTGTGCCAGCCAGCCGCCGAGAGGTTTGGCTAATTGCGGATTGCCGTCATATTTCAAAGCTGCGATCGCCCGTTTCAGCGCCCCGCCGTACTCACCCCACACAAAAACAGGCTGCTGAGAATTCCAAAATCGCCCGGGTTCTGCTAACTGACATCGCTGAAGTTGCTTGTGACAGTACGGACAAAACTCTCTGGCGGCCGGTCGCTGACAAAGAGGACAGTTAGACTTAAGAAATAAATTGAGAAAAGATTTGAGTAATCCCGTCCATTGTTGCTTGTTCATCCTAAAATTGTCGTAAGTGATTAATGGGAAAAACTTTCAACTTTAATCAGTTTCCACCGACAGGCTCGCAGCGTGAAAAACCTCTACTGGTTAGACAAAATTCAACCTTCAGAACGAGATGCAGTGGGAGAAAAAGCATTTTACTTGAGCTGTTTGCTCCAGAAAAATCATCCTGTTGTACCGGGTTTTGTCGTACCTGCTACCACATTCTGGCAGTTTTTAGAGTCGATCGACTGCCTAGAACCGCTGTTTGCTGACTGGCCGCACTCTTCCCTGCATTTGAATGTCGATGAACCCAGACAACTGCAATCGATCGCCCGCAGCATCCGCCACCAAATCCTCGCAGGCAAACTGCCAGATTCACTGCTCTCCACCCTAGAGTCTGCAGTTTCTCAACTCAACTCACAGTCAAACTTAAACTCCACAGCCTTAATTTTTCGCCCTGCCCTGACTTCCTGGAACCCGAAAACAGTCGGCATTCTGGAATCTCAGGCAGTACGGGCAGAACCCGAAGCCATTGGGGTCGGACTCAAACGAGCTTGGGCAGAAATGTTCAGAGCCCGAAGTCTATTTTACTGGCAGCGGTGCGGCCAGCAGGTACAGCAAATCAATCCCGCAGTTTTGGTACAGCCAATTCAAGAAGCCATCGCCGCGGGCGAGGTGAAAACAAAGGCCGGTGCACAGTGGGAAATCCAAGCCACCAGCGGTTTGGGATTGTCCCTCGCTAGGGGAGAAACCATCCCCGATTACTATCAAGTGCAGCCACAAACAACGGCGGTTAAATTCCAGCGGATCGGTTACAAAACATTAGCCTACAATCTCAAAGTCGGCGATGGTGAACCGAAAAAAAAACTGCTGCTGGGCAAGTTTGCTGCTTTCCCTATTCCAGATTATCCATTTATAATTCCTGATTTTGCTGATTGTTGCATGCAAGTTTTAGCGCTGGGAGAGGAAGCACAAACAGAATACGTTTTAGAGGAATCTCAACTGCAAGAAATCATTGACTTGAGTAAAAAAGCGCTGGCAGAATTTGACTCAGATTTAATTTTGGAGTGGACGCTAAACCAGTCAGCAAACTGCAGCGAACCGCAGTTTTATTTCACTCAAGTTCGTATTGTGAAAGGAGAAAAAGTCGCGCCGTTAGAGGAAAATTCGATGGAAAATTCGATCGCCCCGCCGCACCCAAACTCGATCGCAAGAGCCCGAACTCCTGCCATACTTAGAGGTGTGGCAGCAGCATCAGGAAAAGCCGAAGCAATTGCCCAAGTGATGACTAATTCCCACCCAGAAAACGCCCAATTCTTAGCCGGAGGCATTTTGGTAGCCCGGACAATCGATCCGAATTGGTTGCCTTGGCTGAAGGTTGCTGCTGGGGTGGTTGCCGAACAAGGAGGTATGACAGGCCACGGGGCAATTTTAGCCAGAGAATTGGGGATTCCCGCCGTTGTGGGAGTGACCGGGGCCACTCGGGCGATCGCCTCGGGCGATTCGGTTTTGGTAGACGGCGATAGCGGAGAAGTTTTTGCCCTCGCCCAACCCGATGCGATCGAGACAGGAGACAGCGGCCGATTTGGGGACACAGCAAAAAATGCAGATGCATACAGTACAGCAGCCAAAATGTCAATAGCCAAGCACCAATCTTCTACCTCCGATCGATCGTCCAACTCCGCGCCTAAAGCTCGACAATCTGAGTCTACTCAATATGTTTGGGGCCCACCAACGGCGACTCAACTGCTAGTTAATGTCAGCCAAACAAGTTCGATTGACCGCCTCAAAAATCTGCCAATAGACGGCATCGGATTGCTGCGATCGGAATTAATGGCATTAGAAGCTTTGGACTGTCAAAACCCCAAAGTTTGGCTGCAAGACGGCCGCCAATCGGAATTTGTCGATCGCATGGCGGATTGCCTCAGTTTATTTGCTGCGGCCGTTTCGCCGCGGCCAATATTTTATCGCTCTCTCGATTTACGCGAGTCAGGCGCCCACGGCAGTTTCAGTTATACCTTTGAACCAGAATTATTTGATTGGGAACTCTGCGTACTTCAAAAAGTCTGCGATTCAGGTCATACCAATGTTAATTTAATTTTGCCTTTCGTGCGCTCGGTTGACGAGTTTATCTACTGCCGCCAGCGCTTGGAAACTGTTTGGAAAAACCGCTCCACCGAGTTTAAAATGTGGATTATGGCGGAAGTTCCTTCGGTCTTATTTTTATTGCCAGATTATGTCAAAGCTGGAGTTCAAGGAGTTTCTATCGGCACTAACGATTTAACCCAATTGCTGTTAGGAATTAACCGCAACTCCGACCAGGTAGCAGGTGCTTTCAACGGACGCGATCGAGCAGTGATGAGGGCGATCGAACAATTAATCAAACAGGCCCGAGCCGCCGGCATTCCTTGCTCGATTTGTGGCGACGCTCCCGCATTGTATCCCGAGACAGTTGAATCCTTCGTGCGGTGGGGAATTTCGTCTATTTCGGTCAATGTCGATGCAGCAGAACAAACTAGCAGGGCGATCGTCCGCGCCGAACAGCGCCTGCTGCTAGAAGCCGCTCGATCGATAATTAACAATTAACCACTCCCGGACGCACTTGACCTCAGAAATCCAGTTTCTACTCTAAATCATAGCTTTGGCAAGCAGCCACCCGCTCAGAAATCTGATTTCTAGACAACCCATGCGTCCCGGAATATTAACAACTACAGAAGCCCGTTTTCTAATTATATCCCACATTCCGCAGATGTGGGTCGGATTTTTTTATCAGTTGTGAAAACTTGGAAGCCAAACAATTTTGGGCTGAAAT
>JAUBSN010000080.1:0-25938 GCA_036704825.1 Microcoleus sp. F8-C3
CCGCTACCGATGTTGAAGTAATTCTGCATCGGCAAGTCGATTCTGCGAATCAAGAATCCCCTCGGCTTTAGCCAGGGAAGTGTCAATTAGTCAGAGATGGTGCCGTCAGGCATCATGGCCTCTCTCATATTCGCTTCATCCAAATTTGTCCCGCGCAAAGAAGCTTGATGCAAGTTGGCTCCCCGGAGATTTGCTCCCTTAAGGGAAACTCCGCTCAAATCTGCTTGATGGAGATTTGCACAGCTCAAGTTAGCTCCGCTCAAATCGGCTCCCTTCAAATCAGCTTTTTCCAGATTTGCTTCCGTTAAATTTGCCCAACTCAGATTTGCTTGAGTTAGGTTAGCACGGCTGAGGTCAGCTTGTGTTAAGTTCGCATCTGTTAAATTTGCTTTGCTCAGGTTGATTCCGCAAAGTTTTACTTGTGTCAAGTTTGCACCTTGCAAGTTAGCGTTAACTGCATAAACTTGAATCAAAATAGCCCCCTGAAGGTTTGCATCTCTCATGTCTGCACCCCTGAGACTCGCCCCCGTTAAATCTGCCCCGCTGAAGACGACACTCCGCAAGATGGCTCCGCTCAAGTTCGCTCCCACCGCCTCGCATTCGCCAAAATTAGCGGACATGAGGTTGGCTTGAGAGAGGTTGGCTTGGCTGATATCTGCTTGATACAGATTAGCTCTGTAGAGGGTGAGACCGATCGAATTTGCACCTTTTAAATTAGCGTGACTCAGGTCAATATCGCGCAAATTTGTCCTTGACATATTTGCCTGGCCCAGGTCTACTTTGTGAAAAACCCGTTCTCCGCCTGCATACCGTCTGAGAAGTTCTTCTGCATCCATGTCATTTGCCCCAAAATAATTAATAATACCTTTGATATTTCAATAATATTAGGATTGACATCCACCCAGGCGTAAACGCACGGGGATTCCCAAACCTCACGATTCAGGTTTCTGCTTCTGTCCCTTACGGGGTTTCGCACCAGCCTTAACAGATTTACTCTGTTCTGGTCTTACAGTCGCTCCACAGACTGCCACGGCAAGCCCTGCCGCCAAAATATTTTTTGCCGCGTTGATGTCTCGGTCATGGTGAGTGTCGCAATTAGGACAATCCCATTCCCGGATATTCAACGGCATCTTGTTAACGATGTGTCCGCAATTACCACACCGTTTTGAACTCGGAAACCATCGGTCAATCTTCATTAAAGTACGACCGTACCAATCGCACTTGTATTCTAGTTGTCTGACTAATTCCCCCCAACTTGCATCACTTATAGAAGTGGCAAATTTCCGGTTTTTAACCATATTTTTCACAGCTAGGTCTTCTACGGCGATGGTTTGGTTTTCACGCACCAACCGCGTTGTTAACTTGTGAAGATTATCTTTCCTTGCATCAGTAATTTCTTGATGCACTTTCGCTACTTTGAGTCGTGCTTTGTGACGGTTGTTTGACCCTTTTTGTTTGCGACTTAAAGATTTTTGCGCTTTTCTAAGATTGCGATACTTTGCCTTGAATCCTTTGGGATTGGCAATCTTTTCGCCAGTGCTTAGAGTGAGCCAGCTTGTAACTCCCAGGTCGATACCGACTTGATTATCTGTTCTGGGTAATGCTTCAATTTCAACATCTACCAGCAGAGAAACCGACCACCTACCTGATGGTGCAAGCTTTACTGTAATGGTTGATGGTCGGCAACCATCAGGTAGTGTCCGACTCCAGCGAATTGGTAACGCTTGTGTGCTTTTTGCTAGGTAGACTTGTCCATCTTTGAACTTAAATGCTGACTTGGTAAATTCTGCACTACCACCGTTGCGTTTCTTTTTGAAGTTAGGATATTGTGCCCGCCCATCAAAAAAGTTGGTATAAGCCGTTTGTAAATGTCTCAAGCATTGCTGCAGTGGCACGCAGCTCACTTTGTTCAGAAAATCTAGTTCTTCAGTTTTCTTCCATTCGGTTAACATTGAAGAAGTCTCAGCATAGCCCACCCGTTTGTGTTCTGCGTACCAAGCTTCCGTTCTTGTGGCTAAAGCACGGTTGTAGACCAAACGAACACAACCCAAAGTACGTCGCAACAAACTTTCTTGTTCCGGCGTTGGGTAGAATCTATAGCTGAAGGCTTTTAGTGTCATGCTGACCTTAAGTAGGCTATTTTACAAACTAGCACGTCTTGTGTGAAATGGTCTACCTTAACAAAAATTCATGTAAAGCCGTCCTTTTAGGACGGGGTTTCAGACCCATTTTTTTGATGAGCGACCTTTACGTTTCTTGGCCTGAGTACCATCGGAAAATTGAGAATTTGGCTGTAAAAATTGAGGAATCTCAGTGGCAATTCGATCGAATTGTCTGTCTGGCGAGGGGAGGGCTGCGGGTTGGGGATACTCTGTCGCGGATTTTCGACAAACCTTTGGCGATTTTAGCTGCCTCGTCCTATGGTGGGGCCGAGGGAAATGTCCGGGGCGCGATCGAGTTTGCCCGCGATTTGACAATGGTGGGCGATAATTTGGGCAGCCGCATTCTCCTGGTTGACGATTTGGTGGATTCGGGAATTAGTTTAGAGCAAGGTATCGCTTGGCTCAAGAGTCGCTACGGCGAGGATATTCAGGAAATTCGGACTGCTGTACTCTGGTACAAGGCTTGTTCTGTGGTAAAGCCAGATTATTATGTAGATTATTTGGCTGACAATCCTTGGATTCACCAACCTTTTGAAATGTACGAAAAGATGAGTGCCGCTGATTTTGCCGCGCAAGTTGGGAGTTAGTGTATAAAAGGCTAAAATCAGGTCAATTTTTTATAGGATTTTGCCGATATCTTGCACTTTTTGGCATAGTCCGCCAGGGGTTAAAAACCCTGTCTCATAGCTAAAGTCCTCGCTCAAGAGGACTGGATATTTATCGAGGTTGGGCAGTCGGTTGAAACCGACTGCAAGCTATGAGACGGGGAATTAATTCACTCCTAGGGCTTGTGGGTAATTGCAAGTCTGCTGAGACAATTAGCGAACCGAAAGAATACGATCGCCCAATTCCATACTCTCTGCCAAAACTTCCTGCCGCGCCCACCGATCCGCAGCCAAAATATCGTCTAAACCAGGGCTTTCACAGTTATCGGCTTGATGTTTGTCGCAGGCCTTCTCTATCAACTTCGGAATATCCAAAAACTGAATCTTCTCCTGCAAAAATAGCGCTACCGCCTGTTCGTTTGCCGCATTCAGCACCGCAGGCATCGAACCGCCCGCACGTCCCGCCGCATAAGCCAACTGCATACAAGGATACTTTTCGTGGTCTGGTTCTCGGAAAGTTAAATCCCCAGCTTTTACCAAATCCAGCCGTTCCCAATCTGTATGAACTCGCTCCGGCCAAGACAAAGCGTAAAGCAGCGGCAAACGCATATCCGGCCATCCCAATTGCGCCAAAACCGAGGTATCTTGCAGCTCAATTAACGAGTGAATTATGCTCTGGGGATGGATGACAATATCAATGTCGTCATAATCCACTCCGAACAAGTAATGAGCTTCAATTACTTCTAATCCTTTATTCATCAAAGTAGCAGAATCGATCGTGATTTTGGGCCCCATCGACCAATTCGGATGTTTCAAAGCATCGGCTACTGTTACTGCTGCTAATTTGTCGCTGGGCCAATCTCGAAAAGAACCCCCCGAAGCAGTGAGAATAATTCGCCGCAACCCTCCTGCCGGTAAGCCTTGCAGACACTGAAAAATTGCGGAATGTTCCGAGTCTGCCGGTAATAGTTTAACGCCGTATTTTTCGATTAAGGGGTTGACAACGGGGCCCCCTGCGATTAATGTTTCTTTATTGGCTAAGGCAATATCTTTGCCTGCTTTGATAGCCGCAATTGTTGGCAGCAAACCGGCACAGCCAACTATGCCGGTGACGACGGCTTGAGCGTCGCCGTATTGGGCAACTTCGACAACGCCTGACTCGCCAGCAAGTAAAATAGGTTGAGGGTCGAGATCTGCGATCGCCTCCTTCAATTCCAGTAATTTATCTTCGTCGCAAATCGCGACAATTTCCGGTCTAAACTGGCGAATTTGCTGGGCCAGCAACGTTACATTTCGTCCGGCGGTTAACCCGACAATCCGAAATTGATCGGGGTATTGAGCTACAATATCCAGAGTTTGAGTGCCGATGGAGCCTGTGGAGCCGAGAAGAGTTATTGCTTTCACAATTTTTTAATGTTTTGTGGATTATTCTAATATTACGATTGCGGGGATAAAAATTAGTGGTTAACTATTGCGTGGAAAGCACATTCGATGGAATCATATTTTGAGTGACCACAAGGTGCCAGATTTCATGCAGAATAGGGAAAATTTTGCTGATGACCGTGAGGATATCAGTGTCTCGATCGCCGAAAATATAGAGGAAGGTCGATCGCGGCTACCGTCGAGTTTGGTTTGGGCGATCGCTACTGCAGCGGCAATTTTCTTTTTGTGTAGCAGTTTACGGCACGCTTTATTCCAATCAACTGCTTTCGATTTGGGAATTTTTGACCAAGCAATTTACTTGATCGGCCAAAACCAAACGCCTTTTTCTTCTTTAATGGGGATTCATATTTTGGGCGATCACGCAGCGGTAATCTATTATCCGCTAGCTTGGCTGTACAAAATTTCCCCAAATGTGCATTGGCTGCTGTTGGTACAAGCAGTTGCATTATCCCTGGGGGCTTGGCCTACCTGGAGTTTAGCGCGTTTGGCAGGTTTAAATCAAGAACAATCCCGCGCGATCGCATTGATTTATTTACTCTATCCGGTGGTATTTAACATCAATTTATTTGATTTTCACCCGGAAGTAATCGCTTTACCCGCACTTTTGGCAGCAATTTTGGCGGCGCGTTTAAATAAAATTGTGTGGTTTTGTACCGCTATTGTGTTAGTTCTCAGTTGCAAAGCGGTTTTGTCCCTAACAGTTGTTGCTATGGGTTTCTGGCTGTTTTTTTGCGAAAAAAAGCAACGGTACGGGGCGATCGCGCTTTTGCTAGGTGCAGCTTGGTTTTTAATAGCTTCCCAGAAAATCATCCCCTTCTTTAGCGGCAGCGAAGTCGCTGGAGTCGGGCGCTACAGCTATTTAGGCAAATCCGTACTAGAAATCATCATCAATCTCATATTAAAACCACAGTTAGTATTAGGAAAAATCCTTGCCTTCGATACATTCAAATATTTATTTCTCCTCACCTTGCCTGTGATTTGGCTGTTATTGCCATTCTCCGGCAAACTACGGATACAATATCTAACAGCGCTAATTCCTGCCCTCCCTACCCTGCTGATCAATATCCTATCTGACTTGCCATTTCAACGCAGCTTAGCCTATCAGTATTCAGTGCCTGTAATTCCCTTTTTATTTTTAGCAGCGATCGCGAAGGAAGAAACAAGGAAGAGGGAAGAAGTAAGAGAAAACAAGGAAGATGATAAAGCAAATAAACAACAGTTTTTTACCTCTGTAAATTGGCTCAAATTTCCCCCTAGCAAATTTGCCAATTTACCCTTTAATAATTTCCGACTTTCTCAACTCCGGCTAGGAATTCAATTGCCGAGAATCATGATAATTTGGTCGTTAATAATTTTCCTATTTCTGGGCGAATATAAAGATTTTTATCTGTACCTAAATAGACTAGATACCTGGCAAGCTACACGCGAAGCAGTCGCACAAGTTCAACCCCAAAGCAGTATTCTAACAGATAATAGACTTGCCCCTCACTTTACCCACCGCCCAATAGTAAAATTGCTGTCACAAATTTCGCCCCAAACAAACTTAGCTGAATTTCAATACATATTATTAAACCTGCGCCATCCCTGGCCCGATACTGAAAAAATTGGTGATACCTTAGCAAATCAACTTAAAAACTCTCCAGAATTTAAATTAACTTATCAAAAAAACCAAGTTCTGCTATTTAAACGAATCGCTGATTAAACCAATAAAATGGTAACTTTAAAATCCCTAAAATTTCATCCAGTATTTTTAATGATTGTCGTGACAGCGATAGTCTTATTTACCGCCAGCAGCGCGCGGCACGCTTTGTTTCAGTCAACTGCATTCGACTTAGCAATTTTTGACCAAGCAATTTATTTAATCTCCCAAAATCAAACGCCATTTTCCTCTTTAATGGCAATAAATATTTGGGGAGATCACGCCGCTTTTATTTTTTATCCACTAGCTTTTCTTTACAAAATATATCCAGATGTTCGCTGGCTTTTTTTAGTGCAAGCTGTTTCCCTAGCTTTAGGTGCTTGGCCGAGTTGGAGTTTGGCACGTCAAGCCGGATTAAACGAACGAAAAGCAATTGCAATTTCAGCCCTATATCTGCTTTATCCCGCAGTATTTAATGTCAATCTCTTCGACTTCCACCCAGAAGTAATTGCTTTACCAGCACTGCTAGCAGCAATCTTAGCCGCGAGGCTGAATAAAACCTTGTGGTTTTGTGCTGCTATTGTATTAGTTTTGAGCTGCAAAGCCGTGCTATCTTTAACTGTGGCTGCGATGGGTGTGTGGCTGTTTTGTTTTGACAAAAAACGCAAGTGTGGGCTGATAGCTCTATTTCTAGGCGCGGGTTGGTTCCTGGTAGTTACTCAGGCAGTTATACCGTATTTTAATCAGGGAAGAGAACACGCGGGAATCGGCAGATATCAATATTTGGGCAACTCTGTTGTTGAAATTGCTATTAATTTAATAGTGAAACCAAATCTAGTTTTAGAACGTTTGTTTTCTTTAGAGACTTTTGAATATTTAGCCTTATTGTTATTACCAGTAATTTGGTGGCTGTCCCCGCGTCATCTGTCATCTTTAATTAGTGCTGTGCCGATGTTGGCGATGAATATTCTTTCCGATATCCCCGCTCAGCGGGATTTAATTCATCAATATTCTGTGCCGATATTGCCGTTTTTGGTGGTTGCCGTAATTTCCAGTTTAGCAGCTAGCAATCAGCAAAAGGGAAAGACAATATTTGATAGATTGCCAATTCCTAATTATCCATTGCCTAAAGTCATTGTAATTTGGTCGTTGATTGCTTTCTTAGCTTTAGCGAAATACGGCTATTTTTGGACTATTTATTTAAATGGGATCGACACTTTGCCAGCTACCAAGGAGGCACTTTCTCTTGTTGAAACCAAAGGGAGTGTTTTAACAACTGCTCAGATTGCTCCGCACTTAGCGCACCGCCCTGTAGTAAAATTAACTCAGGCTGACGCGCCGCCTGCCAATCTCGCAGAATTTGATTATGTATTGCTGAACCTCAGATATCCTGGCTGGATGAGCGATCGAGCTTTTGTTAATAACTTAGTAACTCAACTAAAAAACACCCCTCAATTTAAACTAAAATATCAGCGAGATGACATATATCTATTTACTAAAAATCATTAGTCATTAGTCAGCAGTCATCAGTCATTAGTCATGCCCGATGCCCCATGCTTCGACTTTGCTCAGCACAAGTGCCCGATGCCCCATGCCCGATGCCCTCTAATCCTCCACTTTCAAAGCCCTTCTTGCCAACTTCACGTAAGTTTTCACAGTTGCATAAGGCATTTCCAAATCAGCAGCAATATCCAACAAAGATTCCCCCAATTCCCGGCGCGCCAAAATCGTCGCCCAAGTTTCAGCAATCTCAGCAGCGCGATTTCCACCTGTACGCTTTCTGCGCGCTATAAACTTCTGTGTCAATTCATCTATTCGCGCCGCCAATACGCTTTGTATCGACACTTCCGGTAGCGCTTTTGTCAACCATTGCGATCGCGTTTGTCCCAATCCAAAAGTTGTTTTGTGGCCAGTGCCGCAGTAAGGCGCTAACCGCCCCAAAGCATAAAATAATTGTACAAAATCAGGGCGATTGTGAGCCGATCGCCCTAGCCCAAATTCCACAGCCCCAGTGAATCCCGTTACCATGCCTTTTTTGCCCGCCGCTACCTTTTGCGACTCCAATTTGTGGCGGCTAATAATTGCATTTTCATCAATCCAATTCAAAAATTCTGCTTGGTCAAAAGTTACCCCCGAAAAGTTATTCCAGCGGCGCAAATAGCTGTGAAAAACATTTTCGGGAACTGGCAAAGGGAAGTGATGACCTTTGCTACGAAAGCTTGTAGGAGTCACAAAACTAAGTTTTACGGTTGGCGAAAAGGGGGGTTCTGCTGTTAATAATTTCTGGTAAGTTGTGGGAGCAAAAGCAATATCCCAAGAGCGAATTAGCAGCGGAGCATTTCGCAAATCTATCTCTTGGGGCAAATTTTGCAGCCACTGACTCAGCCACTGCACTACTGGCTTTGAAAGTCCTGTTACGTACCAGCGATAAGTTCGATCGCCCAAAAGCTGAAATTCTTTGCCACTGGGGAGCAAATCACCTTCCAATCCCGAAATAGTAAAGGCTTTTTCTGACTGTTCATCGTGCAAAAGTTTCGATAAATCCGGGTCAGTTTGCTGTACTTGACCTAAAAACCAAGCGTGCAAACCTATAGCATACTGCGCGTACAGATAGCTAGCAGCGCGGGGAGTCAATTCAAACACTAATCCGACTAACTCGGTGTCAGCCGGCCAAATCAGCCCAGAAGGAGGAGATTTTTTGCTGTGGGTGCGGTTCGGGGAAGTTGCCATCAGATGCCGTGCCTATAGCCGTGACAGAAAGGGCGCCGTGCTATCTTATCCGATTTTTATCCCCTTTGGGGGATGGTTGTTGAGGGCGGTCGATCGCCCAAATCTTTTGGTAGCTCCAAAAACCCGCCCTGCTGCAAGTTTACCGCACCCTCCGGGATCGACAAAAACCACTAAAAAACCAACACCGTAAAACTCAATCTTTGTCAAGGTTTTCTTCCTTGTAACTAAACAGAAATATACCAGTGTTTAAAATCACATTCTGCGCTACAATTGTCAAAAGCTCGTAGCATCCTCAACTCCGATCCTAAACTATGAACACAACAGAAAAATCTAAACTCTCCAACGAAAAAACTTTGGAGGCGATGAAGAATTTCTCCGAAACCTACGCCAAGCGAACGGGAACATACTTTTGTTCCGAACCTTCCGTCACGGCTGTCGTGATAGAAGGACTAGCAAAACACAAGGATGAACTAGGTGCTCCCTTATGCCCTTGTCGCCATTACGAAGATAAAGAAGCCGAAGTAAAAGCCGCCTACTGGAACTGTCCCTGCATTCCCATGCGCGAGCGCAAAGAGTGTCACTGTATGTTATTTCTGACGCCAGATAACGATTTCGCTGGAACTACTCAGGAAATAGGAATGGATCAGATTAAAGCTGTCAGAGACACTATGTAATCGGTTAAGTAGGCGGTCGTGAAATGGCAGCAGTTTGGAAAACAGGTCGTTATTTTTCCTCTTTTTAAGACTTAGCTATTAAAAAAAAACCGATCGCCGCCTACTAAAACAGACATCCGCCATCGAAAATCCCCAATCTCCAATCGAATGACAGAGGAAATGCCGCTAGAATTTTTCCAAGGTATCGAACAGTTTAACTGCCAAGAATTTTACGCTTGTCACGATACTTTAGAGGCTTTATGGATGGAAGCAGGCGAGCCGGAAAAAACGTTTTATCAGGGAATATTGCAAATTGCGGTCGCGCTTTATCACTTAGGAAATCAAAACTGGCGCGGTGCAGTGATCTTGCTGGGAGAAGGAATAAATCGGCTCCGTTATTATCAGCCCAGTTATGCTGGAATTGCTGTTGAAGACTTGCTCGGACAAAGTGCTAAACTTTTGAGCGGTTTGCAACAAGCCGGCCCGGAAGAAGTAGCTAAATTTCAACAGTTGTTCGCAGGTACAGAAGTTGCAGGCTTGCAATTGCCGCGAATTATCAAAGTACCAAAAAGTTAAAGAAATGCTTTTATTAGGGTGCAGTATACTTGGCATCTACACAGAGAAGGGCTGGCTGTCCAAGCAGATTAATTGACTGTGGAACGAGTATCTTGCCGGTTTCTGGGTAAGACAGTTGCAGCCACTCAGCAAAATAGCCAATTAAATTCGCTGTTGTCTTGCTAGGATAATTGGTTGAGACTATCGGGTCAATCGATCGACCTCACGAAAATCTTTCTGACCGTTAACTAATGGTGGGGGCTTGGGGGAGGCTATAAGTCCCGCGCTGTAATGTGATTCAGCGCCTGGATACATGGACATCCCCCAAGCAAATTTTATCCGGTCAATCAGGCGTAAAATTTTCAGGCTATCTGGAATGTTCTTATCACAAAGTATATATAATGATCGGAGGAGGTAAAAACAATGCAGCATCAAGCCGTCAAAGTCAGACTCTATCCGACAACTGAACAACAAGAGATACTATCTCAGCACTTTGGATGCTCTCGCTGGTGGTGGAATCATGCACTCAACTTGTGCATTGAAACCTACAAAGCAACGGGCAAAGGCTTGACTCAGGTTGTATTGAACAAGTTTTTACCTCATCTCAAAAAAGAGAAAGAAACTGAATGGCTCTCTGAATGCTACTCTCAGGTTTTGCAGGCTACTACGCTCAATTTGGTGACTGCCTATAAAAACTTCTTTGAGAGTAGGGCTAAATACCCTAGATTCAAAGCCAAGAAGAATAGGCAATCAATCCAGTATCCCCAATCAGTCAAAATTGTTGATAGTTGCCTCAAGTTTCCCGGTCGTGTAGGTATCGTCAAGGCTAAACTTCATCGACCGATTGAAGGGAAAATCAAGACTGTAACCGTTAGCATGACTCCATCAGGGAAGTATTATGCTTCTGTATTGATGGAGTCAGAAGGGGACAATCCAGCACCTAGCACTGACGGAAAAGTCGCTGGAATTGACTTGGGGATTAAGGATTTTGCCATCGTCAATGATGGCATTAAAACCTCTAAATATCCCAATCCTAAGCATTTAGCAAAACATGAGCGCAACGTCAAAAGAAAACAACAAAAACTAGCCAGAAAGGAGAAAGGAAGCAAGTCAAGAGATCGAGCCAGAAAATTAGTAGCTAGGGTTCACGAACGAGTTAGCAATGTCCGTCAAGACTACTTGCATAAGCTGTCGAGAAAGCTTGTTGACGATAATCAAGTCATCGTAGTCGAAAACCTTCACGTTAAGGGCAGGGTTCGCAATCAAAAACTAGCTCAAGCAATTTCTGATGTAGGTTGGGGAATTTTTGTCAATTTCTTGCATTACAAGCTAGACCGCGAAGGTAAAATGTTGGTAGAGATTGACCGATGGTTCCCTAGCTCCAAACTCTGCTCAAATTGCCACTATCAGGTGAGTGAAATGCCATTAGATATTAGGACATGGACTTGCCCTAGTTGCTGTACTCATCACGATAGAGATGGCAATGCTTCAATAAATATCAGAGCAGAAGGAATCAGAATGCTATCGGTCTTGGGAACCAGGACTGCTGCTGATGGAGGGGATGTGAGTCCGAAGCAAGGGCGAAAGTCTAAGCTGACGCAATCCCCCGTGAAGTCAGAAGCCCACGCCATAGCGTAAGCTTGGCGTTGGGTAGTTCACGATAAAATATCTAACTGGATATAATCCCCTTCAGCAATTTCAAATATTTTGAGGCTCCAAACTTATGATGCCCTCCGCTAAATTACTCAATTCCCGCATATTTAAAGGATTATCGCTGCTGTTGCCCCTCACTCTGGCCGGCGCGATCGCCTCTCCCACGTACCCGCAAGCCGGCCCGCCCCGCACTCTCAGCGTGCGATCGGACATTCAAGAAGCCGACTCCAAAACCGGCATCGTGACAGCGCGCGGCAACGTCCAAATCAACTATCCAGCCCGCCAGATACAAGCAACTGCGGCTCAAGCTCAATATTTCAGCCGCGAGCGGCGGATCATTCTCAGCGGAGATGTTTACGTATTGCAGCAGGGCAACAGCCTGCGCGGCGAAACCATAACATACCTCATCGACGAAGGGCGCTTTATTGCCCTGCCAGACAAGCCAGGACAGGTAGAATCCGTCTATCTGGTTGCCCCGGAACAAGATGCTGCAGCCCAAAATGCTGTTGGCTCCCCACGTCCAACTACAGCCCCCCGGTAACAGCGGCTCGCAGCAGCGAAATTTCGCCTCAGCCAAAACATACTACTTGGGATAGATGCGAAATTTCGTCTTTATAAAACTCACAAACTTGAAAAGGTAAAATTAAAATTAGAGACTCGATCGCACAAAGTCGCAGTCTGAAATTTAGCTTGTAGAGGTTGCCGGGAGCGAAAATGAAAATTGTACTCGAAAATATTCACAAATCCTACGGAAAACGCAATGTAGTCAGTCGCGTCAACCTTTCGGTAGCCCGAGGAGAAATCGTAGGACTGCTAGGCCCCAACGGTGCGGGAAAAACCACCACATTTTACATAGCAACCGGATTAGAAAAACCAAATCAAGGTACCGTTTGGCTCAACGATTTAAATATCACTAAATTGGCGATGCACCAGCGAGCGCATTTGGGAATTGGCTATCTCGCTCAAGAAGCAAGCATTTTCCGAAACATGAGCGTGCGCGACAACATTTTGTTAGTCTTAGAACAAACTCAAGTGCCGCGCTGGGAATGGCGCGATCGAGTTGATTTCCTGTTGCAAGAATTTCGCTTAGAAAAAATAGCATCGAGTTTGGGAATTCAAATATCGGGGGGAGAAAGGCGGCGAACTGAACTGGCCAGAGCATTAGCCGCTGGGCGAGACGGGCCGATGTTCCTATTTTTAGACGAACCGTTTGCAGGCGTCGATCCGATCGCCGTAGACGAAATTCAAACCATTATTGCTAAACTGCGCGATCGTAAAATCGGCATCCTCATCACCGATCACAACGTTCGAGAAACCCTCGAAATTACCGATCGAGCCTACATCATGCGAGACGGCCAAATTTTAGCCTCCGGGGCTGAAGAAGAACTCTACAGCAACCCTTTAGTGCGACAGTATTACTTAGGTGACAACTTCGTGCGATAGTTTTTTATAGCAACTGCCAACGGGACGCCGGATAGATTCCGTAGGGGCGGGTTCGCCTAGATATAAATATCCCAGCCCAGATATCTATAAACCCGCCCTCCCCCACTATAAAAACACAATACAGAAATTTCAATGCTAGATTTAGGAGCCAACTCCAAAAACCCCAAACTATGAAAATAGCAAGATCCAATTCTTTGAATCCCATCAACTGGCTGCCGAGAATTTCCGTAATGGACTGGTACATTACCAAAGAACTAATCGGCCCATTTTTATTTGGCGTCGGACTCTTTACATCCGTCGCCGTCACAGTTGGAGCCTTATTTGAATTAGTCCGCAGAGTAGCAGAATCCGGCCTCCCCTACGGCGCAGCCATAGAAATTTTTCTCCTGCAAATTCCCTACTTCGTAGTATTGGCTTTCCCCATGTCAATGCTGCTAGCAACGTTAATGGCTTACAGCCGAATGTCCAGCGACAGCGAACTCATCGCCCTCCGCAGTTGCGGAGTTAGCGTTTACCGATTGATACTGCCTGCAGTGATTATGAGTTTAATTGTTGCCGGCTTCACCTTTGCTTTGCAAGAGTTAGTCGTACCCGCCGCCAGCTACAGAGCCACTCTGACTTTAGACAGAGCCCTGAAGCGAGAAAAACCGATATTTCAAGATAGAAATATTATCTACACAGAATTTCGCAAACCAGAAAAAGGAGGCGACGAAATCCTCGCCCGCTTTTTTTATGCAGAACAATTTGACGGCCAGCAAATGAAAGGTTTAACAATTATCGATCGCTCCACTCCAGACCTCAATCAAATCGTTTCTTCAGAATCCGCTACTTGGAATCCCTCAGAAAATACCTGGGATTTTTTCAACGGAACCGCTTATATCGTAGCTCCTGACGGCTCTTACCGCAATATAGTCAGGTTTCAACACCAGCAATTGCAACTCCCCCGCACGCCCTTAGATTTAGCGTCGAGAGCGCGGGATTTTAAGGAAATGAACATTGCCCAAGCTTTAGAGCGTTTAGATATCCTTAAAAACAGCGGCGACGAACCGCAAATTCGCAAATTAAAGGTGCGAATTCAAGAAAAATATGCTTTTCCTTTCGTGTGCATGGTATTTGGTTTAGTGGGAGCAGCTTTGGGAACTCAACCGCGCCGCTCCGGCCGAGGAACGAGTTTTGGTATTAGCGTAGTTGTGATTTTTACTTACTACGTATTTTCTTTCATCACCAGTTCTATGGGCGTGAAAGCTGTTTTGACTCCGATTCTTTCGGCTTGGCTGCCCATCGTGTTTGGCTTGGGAATCGGGGGATTTTTGTTGGTGCGGGCCGCCGCTAGGTAAGTTTTACCGCCAGCATTGGGAATGGCTAATTGGGAACTTTTACTGCAATTCGACTGCCTTCTGCTCCGTTCCCTTAGACTCCGCTGAGGATAACCGAAGTCGCATGCCAGGAACGGCGTAGCCTAAGTATTGGGAATTGATAATATCGTTTTCGTGGCCGAACTTCCTGCATTTAAGGATTAGCAAAAGTATTGATTTCGCCGCCGCCAATGTAGCGTCCCGGAGCCAGGGAGCGGGGTGTAGCAAAAGTTTGAGGTTGAATGGGCTGCACGCCCTGATTGGTATTTTGGGGAACTACTCCAAAGTTAGGCTGCTCCGGCAAATTAAGCTGACTCGGTGGAGGTGTTTGAAATTGAGAATTAGCTGAATTGGGAGAGAATTGAGGGCTAATTATCTTGCTTCCACCAATCCCGCTTGGAAAGGGAGATGAACCGACATTTGGAAGTAGAGGTAAGGGCGTTGGTATGGCTACTGGAAGTGCCACAGGTTGAACTTCAGGTGCGAAGCCTGAGCCAGATAAATTAGTTTGGTAGGGATTTTTCGGCAAAGCCACCGTTGCAGCCCCTGCATTAATTTCGGGGAGGTTCGGTACTCGGGAATTTAACCCCGCCGATGATTCAGGGAGTGTAGCTGTCGGTTTTAATAATTCTTGAGATTCCTTGCTCGCAGTATTTGTCGGAGCCACAAGTGGGGGAAGTGCTGTGGGAACATTCACAGGATTTGCTCCACTTTGAGCTTTAGCGGTCGTTGGGAGCAAATTTGTCGCATTTCCTGCAGCGGGATCGGAAGCAGGTCGATCGAGCAATGTACCCGAGTCTGCTGTTTTTTCACCCGAAGCCGCCGCTGTCGAAGTGTTAGCAACAACGTATTTTTTCATAGCTGCTTGCAGCGGACTCAAAGGCAGAGAATTTTCGTTTTGTTTATCTGAATTAGCATCACTCGACGCCTGCGATAAAGTTGCTGTCGCTGTACCCCCAGACTCAGACTTAATCGTTTTTATCCCGGAAGTTAGTCTCTCACTGCCAGATAAACTCAACGCTGATGTTGCGTTTGAACTTGACAAGCTGGAATTTTGAGGGTTATTGTTTCCCGCCTCGACAGCAGGATTTGCTAAATTTGGCAAGGATAAAAATCCGCTGCTTCCTACCCGCTTGGGGGCTGAAGATGGCTGAGGAGTTTCTAAGTCCCGATCTCGAAGTTCCTCGAATAAACCTTTGCTTTTTACTGCTGATGAATTTAACAAGTTCACTTCAGAAGCAGTAGAGCCATTAAACTGATTGACTAGCACTGGTAAGCTGTCGATTTCAGCCGCAATGGCGCTATCTTCAGCAGATAGCCCCGATAGCGAAGCTGGAGTGTTTGAGGCTGGTTCTTCTTCGCCATCTATGCTCAACCTTTCTGGATTTACAGAGACCTCCCAGATAAATAACCCCCCCGCACACAGCACGGCTAGGGGAGCCCAAACTGCGGGTTGCGTCCAGTGGCGCAACCGCGCTATTAGATAGCGGACAGATGTAGGAAATCGCTTAAAAATTGACATAGTTTTGCTTCCTTCCGAGCCTGCGGATTTAAAACTATTTTTCCTAGTCTACCACATCAATGTTGATTATTTTTGCTATATCGGGGTAAGTGCGATCGGGAGCATCTCGGTTTGGCTTTTACTGTCGGCGTGCGATCGTCCGGCTCGCTATATTAAACTTTGCTGTGCGGGACGGGTCGGACTCCCAAAAAAACGCTTTTTACTTTCTGCCCAGATGCTCCGAGTACGATCGAACTTTTGATTGAAAGTTGCGAAAGCTCAATGCAACTGGTGAAAATCCATAAAGCACTGGTAGAAATATGTCTTGCTTTCCTTAAATCAAGAGGCATAAGATGATAATATGTTATAGGATGTAGTTCCCTGCCTGCCGAGTCTGTCAGCAGATTGACCTCAAACCAAAATGTCAAGCTAAAATTGGCAATTGCTGAGAATAACACCCAAGGAAAGTTGAGAGGAAATTAATGAAAAAAGTAGTTGAAGTATTAGCAAATCGGGAACAACTGATAGATCGATCGCTGGAGATTGTGCTGTCGAAAATCTCAGAAGCCATAGCAGAACGCGGACTTTGTACGATCGCCGCAGCGGGCGGAAGCACACCGGAACCGCTCTACAGAGCGCTCTCGGGCCAAGACCTGCCCTGGGACAAAATTCACGTTTTCTGGGGCGACGAACGCTACGTTCCCCCAGAACACCCAGACAGCAATCAAAGAATGGCGCGCCTCGCGTGGCTCGATCGAGTGAATATCCCCGCCAGCAACATCCACCCTATGCCCACAGGCGCCGGCGACCCCGCAGCCGACGCGGAGGCTCACCAAACCGAATTGCAGCAGTTCTTCAAAGTATCCGAGGGCGAGTTTCCTGCCTTCGACATCATTTTATTGGGCATAGGAGACGACGCCCACACAGCATCTCTATTTCCCGGCACAGCAGCCTTGGAAGTCCGCGACGCCCTAGTAACTGTCGGCAACAAAGACGGTCAACCCCGCATTACCTTTACAGTCCCCTTAATCAACCGGGCCCGGTGCGTCATCTTCATGGTCGCAGGAGCCAGCAAACAACCAGCCCTTGCTCAAATTTTTGCCCCCGCAGCCGACGAAATGACCTATCCAGCCAGACTCGTTCAACCAGAAGGCGAACTTTGGTGGCTGCTCGATGCGGCGGCTGGCGAAGCAGTAAAATAATAGCCGACAGAGCCGCCAGCGTGCCAACACAGTCAGCATTATCACTAACTCAATCTTGCCCGTTACAGCTAACGTCGCGGCGTCAGCTCAGTTGCTAGTATTAGCGAAGCAATATAAGAATTGTGGCGGTTAAAGTTAAAATTTGACCATATACACGAGTATTTTTATGAGGCTGATTTGAAAATCTGGCCGATAGCAAGGAGAAATCGATGATTGTCTGTCCCAATTGCAATCACCAGAACCCCGACGGGGCCAGCCAGTGTGAGGCTTGCTACACGCCTTTACCTGTTACCGCAAGTTGCTCGAACTGCGGTGCAGCAGTTCAGACAGATGCAGCATTTTGCGGTCAGTGTGGCTTTAACTTGCGTCCGGGTTCCATAGTTCCAGAAGTTGAGGTGACAGTACCGTCCCCCTCGCCTGTAGGCCCCACAGTGGTATCCTCACCGGCCCCGGATTTAGTGCCACCCGATCCCCTGATGGCAATGGAACCTCTAGTTACCCTGAATAAGGGGCTTAACTTGGAAAAAACTCCCGCCAGCATTCCGACGATTCCCGATCCCCCGCCATCGCCCTCGGTGCCTGTTACAACTGAATCGGTGGCAACACCAGTAAATATCTCTCCTCCAGTTCCAGGCCCACAGCCTGCGGGTGCAGCTAAAACTCAACTGCAACAGCAGTCGGCGCGCCTGCTACACGTTCAGACAAATACGCCGATGGAATTGCCTCACAGTCTTTCTGTGGTTCACATAGGCAAGCCAAATGACTTAGTACCGCCGGATATTGATGTTTCGGGATTTGCTAATTCTGAGATAGTTTCTCGGGTACACGCAAATCTCCGGGTGGAGGGAGATGCTTGCTACCTAGAAGATGTAGGCAGTTCCAACGGCACTTACGTCAACAATACTCCGCTACCCAAGGGAAACCGCCACCGGTTGCGACCGGGAGACCGCATCTCTCTGGGCAAAGGAGACCTGGTTACGTTTTTATTTCAAATCTCTTAGAGCGAGTTTGGATTGGGCGATCGAAAGTCTAAAATCTAAAATCGCATCTTGAGGCGCTCTACCAAAACTCAATGCTGCCAATGTGATTAAGCTGACCTTGCTACATCCACTACAGTCTATACCCGTCCGCAGTTGGATCTTTGAAGACGAGCAGGTCGTCCGGATCGGGCGCTCGACAGAAAACCACGTCGTTCTTTTTAGCGCTGTGGTTTCTCGTCGCCACATCGAATTGCGGCGCAGCGGCATAACTTGGGAACTGATCAATTTGGGTACCAACGGCACTTACCTCGATGGTAAGCCGATCGCTAAGGTTCCCATTGTGGACGGTCTGATCGTTCACTTGGCTCGCTCAGGTCCGAAAATTCAAATCAACGTAGGCCCGAATCAGTCCTCAGTCCCGTTAGGACAAATTAGCGTCAAGCCAAGGGAGGCTAAGGAAATTCACGCTCCCTCGGGCGGCGTTCACATTAGCACGATTCCTGTTCCCGACCAAAAAGAAGTTGGCACTTCCAGGGAAGAGGAGGAGTTAACCGAGGCAGATAACAATCGGCATTATTCGGAAGAAGAATATTAAATCGGCTTCTTTTGACGATCGACATTTTTCAAAGGCGGCACTCAGGAGTTTATTTATGAGTACATCACCACAGATTGTTAGGCGCAGCGAACTGCAGGGCCGCCGCATCATCGACCGCAGAACGGCGGAAGAGGTCGGCAGGGTAGATCGGGTTTGGCTCGATGCTCACTCCCAGCGGGCGATCGGGTTTACTTGCAAGTCGGGACTTTTGGGCAGCAAAAAAACTTGGTTCGCTTGGGCGCAAGTTGATACGGTGGGGGAAAATGTTTTTGTCACCATTAACCCGGAACTGCCGGAATTGCATCAGCCGGAACAAGCTGTTTGTCCGATCGGCCTTGAGGTACTCACGGACGCTGGCAATCAGGCGGGTGCAATAGTTGACTACCTATTTGATGTACGCACGGGTTCAGTCACCCACTACCTATTTAAATCGAGTGGCTGGCGCGGTGTTTTAGACGGAATTTACTTGTTACCTGTGGCAGCTATTTCGACCATTGGCAGCAAGCGCGCGATCGTCTCTGAAACTGCTGTATCGGAGCCAGTGCAGTACGCGGAGGGACTGCACAAAAAAGTCGGTCTGGTAGCAGAGTTTTTACACGAAGATTTGGACAGAACTCTCAAAAATGTGGCAGATGTGAAGCGGGGCGCTCAAAGTCTCGCGGAAAAATTCCAAGATAAAGCTCAAGAAGTCAGGGATGTAGCTCAAGAAAAAGTTGCAGAGTTGAAGCGGCAAAGGCAAGAATCTGTCCCGCCAGAGCCGAACCCCGATCCGCCTGAGTCAGATTTGAGTTGAAGTGTGGCCTTCCCGCTCGCCCTGCGACTAATTGCCGATCGCATTTTGGGGCGGCGCGGGCGAGGAAGGTCGATCGGTATTTTTGCTATGAGAGATTGATGCGTTGTCGCTCAAACTTCCAGTGCTGCTCAAAGCATTGTATTTTAAAGGTATCGCATCAATAAGGAAAATGTTAGCAACTCAAAATGACCTATGCTGTTTGATACAATCAACAACTATTTTATCTAGAGACCCCAGGATTAATAATTGGTTAACTTCTTTCTTTACAAACAGCGAGTCGTTGAGCAGTGACTGTCGCCCGATCGAGAATTCGCATCAGCGGTGCAACCCGCGTGGGTCAGAGTTAAATTCTGTGGTTCATCAGCGGCAAAAGAATTATTTCGCCGCTCAAATTGAGCGGCTCACCCACCGGCAGAATCGCTCCCTCACAGACCAAATCAATCAAGCGGTTAAAACCGCTGTCCATCACTGGGAAGTTCACCCGACTCATTACATCGTGTTTGGTTGTTACCGAGTAGCGCAAAAATTTGCGCCTGCGCCAAAAACTAGCCCTCAAAAGTTGCTTCAAATGCCTCAAGCAACCAAAAGTTCTACTTTTACAGCAGATAGAGGAAATCATAGCGCACTGATGAATGCTTTAAAAATCAAAGTTTTTGCAGTTTTATCCCAAAAAAGCTCTTTGGGAGTATCCCCGTTTCTGTCTGGCGGTGGAGCGTCAAAACATCAGTGATTACCTTAACTCTTTTACATCCTATCCAGTCTGTCCCGGTTCAAAGTTGGTGTTTTGAATCAGAACCGGTGGTTCGGATCGGTCGATCGAACGACAATGATGTAATTATTTACAGCGCTGTCGTTTCCCGCCACCATGTAGAACTGTGGAATCACGCCCATGGCTGGGAAATTATTAATTTTGGTGCTAACGGCACTTATGTAGATGATAGACCGATCGCTCAGGTGTCAGTTGTGGACGGGATGACTATTCGCTTGGGCAATTCCGGGCCAAAAATCAAGATTCGGGTGGGCGCGACGGATCTGGAACCGGGAAAAATAGCGACGGCGCCACAGGGCGAACTCCCCTGCCACGAGGACGATAGGTCAAAAGACCAGTCACCTGCTTGGTCTCCTGGGGGTATAGGAATCATCGAAGACGATCGACATGGAGCGCTGACTCAAAACGATCTTGACTGATCGGCTGCTATCTATGCTGGGAGGCTAACTCAAACGAAGCTCCGGCGCGCAATTTGAGCTTATCACTAATATCTGGACAATTCTGCTGATTTTTGCCCAAATATGCCTGTAAATTAATTAAAAGCTCAGCTTCCCTAATACGAGTTCACCCTTCTATAGATAAGATTTGGGGAATATCGCTAGATATTATATTAGTTTCGCTGCTTGCCCACCGGCGGTAATCTAAGAGCAACTGGTGCATCAACCGCTGTTTAACGCTCAGAAGTACGCTCTTGAGCAAAGCGTTGCCCGTTGCTTCTAAAATTGGTTTGGGCGTCAGCCAAAATGCCGGCGGTAACTCTACTTGCACTTCCAAATCCGCTTTTCCCTTCAAGTATGCTACCCCGCTGCTTTGGTGTACGCGAAGCTGTCCTTTGAGATTGAGAGTAAAGCGATCGTTTATATAATCCACGCCGCGAATTTCGCAGGCGACGGACTCCAAATTGATTGTGCCGTCCGCCTGTGTCCACACCCTCATGTCTACTGTGGGTTGAATGCTCAGCATCATAAATTGTAACGGCCGCATTTTCAGGCGGAAACAGTTATCGCTTAGCTGTTGTGTGCGACTTCGATCGACTAGGGCGTTCACCAGTCGCCTCGGCTGGCGCAGATAATGTTGGATAGGAACCCGTTCGTCTGGTACGGCGATCTCAACGGATTGGGAAGAATTAAAGCGGATATACATGAGAAAATATCAAAATAGAGGATTCCTAAGCATATCTTAATAAACTATCACCTTTTTTAAGGTGACATCAGTCGCGCACTAAGTCGCGGCACTAAGTCGCGCACCCAGCAATGTCATCCGAGAAATCACGGATATCGCTAATTTTTCATCATACTTCCTAGCTGATGAGAGTAAAGCAAACTTTTGTAACCTAAAATTGCCTCTAAATGAAAATTTCGCTCGCACATCTGGGCCCTGTCGGTACAAATGCAGAAACAGCCGCTCTAGCTTATGTCAATTGGTTGAGCCACGAAACTAACTTGGAATGCACCCTGTGTTCTTATTCCACCATTTCTCAAGCACTAGAGGCATCTGCCGTAGGGCAGGTAGACTATTCAGTTGTGCCAGTCGAAAATTCGATCGAAGGCAGCGTGACTGTCACTTTAGATACACTGTGGCGGCTCGATCGACTCCGCATTCAACACGCCTTAGTTTTGCCAATTTCCCACGCGCTGGTGTCTCACGCTAAAAATTTTAACGAGATTAAAAAAGTTTACTCTCACCCGCAAGCCCTAGCTCAGTGTCAATTATGGTTGGCGCAGTTTATTCCCTCAGCTCAATTGATTCCGGCGAATTCTACCGCGGAAGCATTGCAATATCTGGAAGATAGAAATGTAGCGGCGATTTCTTCGCCAAGAGCGGCGGAACTTTACCATTTGCCAGTGTTAGCTCAACCCATTAATGATTATCCCGATAATTACACACGATTTTGGGTACTCAGCACGAGTGTTAGAGAAATCGCCAACGTAGAACCAGCAGATATCTCATCCATTAAATCCATCGCCAAACCTAGTCCTAAATTGATCCTCGATGCTTCACCGTCTAATTGCACCCATACCTCACTAGCTTTTAGCGTACCTGCCAATATGCCGGGAGCACTGGTAAAACCTTTGCAAGTATTTGCCAGTCGCGGTATCAATTTAAGTCGGATTGAATCTAGACCGACTAAAAGATCGCTCGGAGAATATATTTTCTTTATCGACGTTGAGGCTAACTCCTGCGAAGCATTTGTGCGATCGGCACTCGAAGAGTTAAAAAATCACACAGAAACTTTAAAAATCTTTGGCTGCTACAGTGTACTGTCAGTAATATAATTTTATTACTGACAGTAATAAGATTTTCCGTAAAACTTAGGAGGCTGGCGAGATGAATGCTGATGAACTTCTCAAGCGATATGCAGCCGGAGAAAGAAATTTTCATGAAACCAACTTGAAAGAGGCTTCTTTGCGAGAAGCTTTCCTCATTCATATTAATCTAGCCTGCGCGAATCTCAAAGAAATAAATTTTTCTTTGGCAAACTTGAGCGGGGCAACCTTAATAGCTGCCAAGCTCAAGAATGCTTGCCTGGTGATGACAAACCTCAATGGGGCTAACCTGAGCCGAGCCGATCTAACTTTCGCCAGATTAACAGGAGCTGACCTGATTGAAGCAAACTTGGAAACAGCCAACTTGAGCGACACCAAAATGATTGGTGTTAATTTGAGCGGAGCCTGCTTGTACGCCGCCAACTTGATGGAAGCGAACCTCATAGATGCTTGCTTGAACAATACAAACCTCGAAAAAGCCAATCTAAGCGAGGCTAAACTGCGGGGAGCGAGTCTGATCGAAGCCAACTTGAGAGGCGCTTTTTTGTGTGAAAGTAACCTTGAGGGCGCAGATTTGAGAGGAGCTGACTTGAGGGGTGCTAATTTGAGCGGGGCATTTTTGTGCGGCGCTAATCTCGAAGGAGCTAAGCGTGATAAGAAAACAATTTTCAGCGGGACAATACATTTTTGCGTCAGACAAGTTTGAACTCGCGCAATATATAACCGCAGAATCAGACAACTAAGGACTAAAAAATATACTATTGACTTCGCTGAAAGTGAAGTCAATTTGCTGCTGTACCTTAGCAAAATGAAGCTGCATCATGAGGATCTCTTTCTTGGAATTAGCTTCAACAATCTTACTTTCCAAAGCCAGCAAGTTGCGCTTGAGAGTTTCTACTCGCACAGTTTGCTCGTCTAAGTCAATTTTTAGTTCTGCCACTCGATCGAATTGAATTTGCTTGCGAACCAAGGTGAGGCGAACTGAATTTTCATCCTCTTTCTCAAGAGCTAGCAAAGCTCGCTGCTGCCACTGATTGGCTTGAGATTCAGCTTGATTGTACAGCCAATGAATCCGCAGTTGGGCGGAAATCGCGCTGCCAACAGCCTGACGCAGTTCTTTGAGAGGTTCCTGAATTTCTAAGATTAACAGTTCCCAAAGATTCATCAGTTCGCTGGTAAATTCTTCGCGCTTTACAGAGGCTACCAGTGCTTCTAACAGCAACAAATTTGGTTGTATCTGCTGCATAATTGTCTCAAATACTAACTGTGCTTCGGACAACTCCCGATCGTAATTTTTTTCTGAGACTGCACCGGCTGAGCGATCTAATATTTTTTGAGTGCTGTCTACATCCGCTTCTGAATCTGAACTTGAAGCTACAAAAGCCTGTAATTTTTCGCGGGCGATCGAATTCAGCCTTTGTCGAAGCAAATCGCAGGCTGCCCGCTGCACTGGCCCTGTTTCGCTTTGACAAATCTTGATGGCTATTTTTAAGCCTGCATCGCCATAATTCAGTGTCTCTCTCAGGGCGGCTATGCGATGTTCGCTGACAGAACTAGACAGCCGGTGTTTGACTCCTGCTAGTCCGCCGAGGACGACACCGCCCACAGGAGGTGGCAGTTGACCGCCTCTAACTGCATCGTATGGTTTCGGTTGGTCGAGATTTTCTAACACAAGCATTTTCTGCTATAAAGAACCTGTCCGAACCTCTGTGAAGTTAAGGATTAAAAAGCTAGCAGTTCCAAAAAATCATGGAACTGTCAGCCCGCGATCAGAACCCTTAGTTCATCAATCATTCCCCATCGAAAATCGAAAATCGAAAATCGAAAATAGTGTGATTTGTATTTAATTATTGCTTTAAGGCAGGCAAAACCGATCGTACTTTTTTCCTGCGCCCATTGGCTACTTAAGCGTATCTTTAAGTACAGTCCTGGCTGCCAAGTGATTGCGAGTAGAAGTCAAAATTTCGGTTTCGCGTTCCAATCTCGCAGCAGTATCTTGCAATTCTAAAAGAGTTTGCTGTTCTGTCGCTGCACCGTAAAGGTAGCTGGCTACCCAGTAGGACAATTCGGTGGGCAAACTGGGAATGTCTTCGGGCAGGTCGATCGGCTGATCCATCAATTTACTGGAGAGGCGAACTACATCTCTCAGCAGTTGTTCGACATCTTTTCCCAAAGGTCTGAGGTCTTGTTGCGGCGGTTCGTCTTCAATCCATTCTACTAGACCGACTAAATAGGGTTTTTCCCGAACTGCGTCGATCACTCGGAACCGCTGCTGGCCGAGAGTCATAATTTTCATGCGATCGTCGGGGAGGCGCTGGCAGTGAATCACTTCGGCGCAACAGCCAACAGCAGAGACTTTGTTTTGATTGGGGTCCCACATGAGTACACCGAAACGCCGATCGCCCTCCAGAATCGTATTCATCATGATTCGATAGCGAAACTCGAAGATTTGCAGCGGGAGAGGTCTACCTGGAAATAGAACCACTTCCGGCAACGGAAATAAGGGGAGTTCGCGAACTGCTACAGAGGAAGAGGATGCCATTGTCGCTCAAAAGTGACGGTACTTGCGCTTATTTTTCTTACTTTAACTGATTACAGGCAATTCCGGGGCAGGAGCGATCGGGCTTTTGCGATGGCAACGGGATCGGGGGCGAGCTATCTCCGGTGCTGACAGCTTGACCAAGGCGTTATTGCCTCAAAATGTTAAATATACCTTTTTGCTGAATTAAGCGATACTGCAGGCGATGATAGCGAATGCTAAAGGATGGTTTTTGTAGCGATCGCGCCTTAATTAAGAATAATTATTTAAGTTCGTGCTGGAGCAGAAATTATTGCTGATTATTAAGTAATAACTAATATTTAATAACTAATGAGTAGGGAAAGTTCAACAAAAGAAGGAACTATTTATTTAATCTTTGTTCCTTCTTTTCGAGTGTTCGATAAGTCAATCTACAGCTTGACTTCGATATCTACGCCGGCGGGCAAATCCAGTTTCATCAAAGCGTCAATTGTTTTGGCCGATGGCTGGTGAATGTCGATGATGCGGCGGTGCGTGCGGGTTTCAAAGTGTTCGCGAGAATCTTTGTCTACGTGGGGCGATCGCAGCAAGCAGTAAATCCGCCGTTTTGTCGGTAGGGGAATCGGGCCGATCGCTGTGGCTGCTGTCCGATTTGCTGTATCTACAATCTTTTCGCATGATGCGTCTAGAATTCGGCGATCGAAAGCTTTGAGGCGAATGCGAATTTTTTGCTGTTGAATTGTTGCCATTTTTGTTTCTTGAATTTTCTAGGTTCAGTTTATTGTTTGTGGTTAGTCAGTAGTCAGTAGTCAGTAGTCAGTAGTTTTTTTGTCAGTTGTTTTTTTCCTAACAACTAACTGCTGACTAATGACCTTACCCCAAAACAGTATCTTCCAATTTTAGTCGTTGGAGAGCGTAAAATTTTAGACTCTTGTTGAATATCCCAGATTGAATGTTGCAAGTCAATCTAAAATCTAAAATCTAAAATCTAAAATCGATATCTTCCAATTTTAGTCGTTGGAGAGCGTAAAATTTTAGACTCTTGTTGAATATCCCAGATTGAATGTTGCAAGTC
>JAUBSN010000080.1:26038-40226 GCA_036704825.1 Microcoleus sp. F8-C3
AATCTAAAATCTAAAATCTAAAATCTAAAATCGATTGATGACTCATCATTAAATAGCAGAAAAGCCTGATTGAATTTGGCGGCTTTTCTGCTATTTAAGCTGTTATCGGAGTCCTACTTGAGGATTTTGGAAACAACGCCGGCGCCGACGGTGCGTCCGCCTTCGCGGATAGCGAAACGCATTCCTTGTTCGATCGCGATCGGGTGAATCAGCTCAACAGTCATTTTGATCCGGTCACCGGGCATCACCATTTCTGCTTCACTACCGTCGTCAGCGGTGAACTGTGCGATCGTGCCGGTCACGTCAGTGGTACGAACGTAGAATTGAGGGCGGTAGCCAGAGAAAAAGGGCGTGTGCCGGCCGCCTTCTTCCTTCTTGAGGATGTACACTTCAGATTCAAACTGAGTGTGAGGCATGATGCTTTTCGGCTTGGCAATCACCATTCCGCGTTCAATATCCGTCTTTAAAATCCCCCGCAGCAGTAGACCCACGTTGTCGCCGGCAATGCCTTCTTCCAGAGACTTGGTGAACATTTCCACACCCGTCACCGTAGTGCTGCGAGTGTCCTTAAGACCCACCAATTCCACGTTTTCCCCGACTTTAATTGTGCCGCGTTCAATCCGACCAGTAGCAACAGTACCCCGACCAGTAATCGAGAATACGTCTTCCACAGCCATCAAGAAAGGCTTGTCAACTTCGCGCTCTGGGGTGGGGATGTAAGAATCTACTTCTTCCATCAGCTTGTAAATTTTGTCAACCCAGGGATTTTCGCCCTTCTGGATTTTGGGGTTAGCAATCATAGCTTCGAGAGCTTGCAATCCAGAACCTGTAACGATGGGGATGTCATCGCCGGGAAAATCGTAAGAGCTCAGCAGTTCGCGGACTTCGAGTTCCACGAGTTCCAGTAGTTCTGCGTCGTCTACCATGTCTTCTTTGTTCAAGAACACAACCAAGCTGGGAACGCCAACTTGCTTAGCTAGCAGGATGTGTTCGCGAGTTTGAGGCATGGGGCCGTCTGCTGCTGATACCACTAAGATGCCACCGTCCATTTGAGCGGCACCGGTGATCATGTTTTTCACGTAGTCAGCGTGACCGGGGCAATCTACGTGGGCATAGTGCCGAGTTGCGGTTTCGTATTCGACGTGAGCAGTATTAATCGTAATACCCCGTGCTTTTTCTTCAGGTGCGGCGTCAATTTCGTCGTATTTCTTAGCCTTTGCCTGACCTAGTGCAGAGAGAGTCATCGTAATCGCGGCGGTCAAAGTTGTTTTGCCGTGGTCAACGTGACCGATCGTGCCGATGTTTACGTGGGGTTTATTCCGTTCAAATTTTGCGCGTGCCATTCTCGATTTGTTCCTTGTTTCTTTTAGCGATTTTAGATTTTAACATTTTAGATTTTAGACTTTGGATTTCATCCAAAATCCAAAATCTAAAATTCAAAATCGTTAGTTACCTTTGTTCTTAGCGATGATGGCTTCAGCCACATTTCGCGGCACTTCTTCGTAATGGCTGAATTCCATTGTGAAGATGCCTCGACCTTGGGTTTTCGAGCGGATATCAGTGGCGTAGCCAAACATTTCTGCTAGTGGAACTTTTACAGAAACTTTGGCAATTCCCTGATCCGTCTCTTGACCCTCAATCTGACCCCGACGCGAGTTGAGGTCGCCGATGATGTTCCCGATGTAATCTTCGGGAACTTCAACCTCTACTTTCATCATAGGCTCTAGCAGCACTGGCGACGCCTTCATCACGGCTTCTTTAATCGCCATTGAACCGGCGATTTTAAATGCCATTTCTGAGGAGTCTACGTCGTGGAAAGACCCGTCTACCATAGTAGCTTTGAGGTCAATCACGGGATATCCTGCTACAATACCTGATTCGCACGCTTCTTTCATCCCTTGTTCTGCAGGGCCGATGTACTCTTTGGGTACAGTGCCACCAACAATTTTGGAGACAAATTCAAAGCCGCTTCCGACTTCGGCGGGTTCTAGTTCGATCACGACGTGACCGTACTGACCTTTACCGCCGCTTTGGCGGATAAATTTACCTTCGGCGCGGACGGATTTGCGAATGGTTTCGCGGTAGGCTACTTGTGGCTGACCCACGTTCGCTTCTACTTTGAATTCCCGCAGCATCCTGTCAACCAGGATTTCCAGGTGCAGTTCGCCCATACCGGCGATGACTGTCTGGTTGGTTTCTGGGTCAACGTTAACTCGGAAGGTGGGGTCTTCTTCCGAGAGCGACTGGAGGGCTTTGGAGAGCTTCTCCATGTCTTGTTTGGTTTTGGGTTCGACAGCCACAGAGATGACTGGCTCTGGAATAAACAGAGATTCCAGAATCACTGGCGCTCCTTCTTCGCAGAGGGTGTCGCCGGTGAAGGTGTCTTTCAAACCCAAGGCTGCTCCCAAGTCTCCGGCGCGCAGTTCCTCAACTTCTATCCGATCGTCGGCTTTGAGGACAATTAAGCGAGAAACCCGCTCTTTTTTGTCTTTGGTGGAGTTGAGGACGTAGGTGCCTTTTTTGAGGATACCCGAGTAGACCCGAACGAAGGTCAGCCTGCCGTAGGGGTCAGCCATGATTTTGAAGGCCAGGGCTGACAGGGGCGCGCTGTCGTCTGCAAATCGTTCTGCGGTGTCGCCGTTGGGCAGGAGTCCTTGAATTGGGGGAACTTCCAAGGGCGACGGCAGATAGTCGATGACTGCATCCAACAACAACTGAACGCCTTTGTTTTTGAAGGCAGAACCGCACAACATGGGGACGATCGTACCTTCGACAGTGCCGTGGCGCAGGGCCAAGCGGATTTCGTCTTCTGTTAACTCTTCGCCTTCGAGGTATTTCTCGGTGAGGGCGTCGTTGGTTTCTGCTACCGACTCGATCAGCTTGGTGCGGTATTCTGCGGCGATATCTTTTACTTCATCGGGGATTTCTACTTCCTCGATGTCGGTTCCCATGTCGTTGTTGTAGATATAGGCTTTCATTTGCACTAAGTCTACAATTCCCCGGAAGTTTTCTTCACTGCCGATCGGGATTTGGATGGGTACGGCGTTCGCTCTCATGCGATCGCGAATTTGGCCGTAGACTTTGTAGAAGTTTGCGCCCATCCGATCCATTTTATTGACGAACACGATCCGCGGCACTTTGTACCTGTCGGCCTGTCGCCAAACTGTTTCGGATTGCGGCTGCACTCCCCCTACCGAGCAGAACACTGCGATCACTCCGTCGAGCACTCGCATCGAGCGTTCGACTTCGATGGTGAAGTCTACGTGTCCGGGAGTGTCGATGATGTTGATTTTGTAATCTTTCCAACTGGTGGTGATAGCAGCGGCCGTAATCGTAATTCCCCGCTCCCGCTCTTGATCCATCCAGTCAGTGACTGCTGTTCCCTCGTGCACTTCACCCATTTTGTGAACCATGCCTGAATAGAACAGAATTCTTTCAGTTGTTGTTGTTTTGCCCGCGTCGATGTGGGCTGCGATGCCGATGTTGCGAGTTTTTTCTAGCGGGACGGTACGTGCCACAGCTACCTCCTTAATCTTGTGTTGCTGTTATAATACTATTATACTACACAGTAACCCTATTTTGGACTCTCCAGCGACTTACCAAAGTCTCTGGAGCTTATTGTTACATTTTAATATTTTTTGCAAAGTTTGTTTACAAAAATATTAAGGATGCGACATGGAGGATTCAGAGAGTCCGTGAATTTGGATTTTGGGAGTTTTGAGTTTGCTTCACAAATCGCAACTGCGCCAAGAGAAGCAATCTCAACACTCAAAACTTACACTTTCCAATTTCTCACCCGATGCTTTTATACCGAACGATCGCGCTCTTCTCCATGCCCGAGTTGGCTGTTAGTACCGGTAGTGAGCAAAAGCCTTGTTAGCTTCGGCCATGCGGTGTGTTTCTTCGCGCTTGCGAATAGCACTGCCTGTTTCGTTAGCTGCATCCATCAGTTCGTTGGCTAGCTTGGCGGCCATCGAGCGACCGGTGCGGGCGCGGGCAAATCTGATCAGCCAGCGGAGGGCGAGGGTGGTACCGCGATCGGAACGCACTTCCATCGGCACTTGGTAGGTGGCGCCACCTACCCGGCGGGCTTTGACTTCGACTAGGGGTGTCGCGTTTTTGACTGCTTTTTCAAACAAGTCTAACGGTTCGGCCCCTGTGCGTTCTTGGATGGTTTTGAGGGCGTCGTAGACGATGCTGGAGGCAACGGATTTTTTGCCGTGCTGCATGATCCGTCTCACCATCATGCTTACCAACCGGCTGTTGTAGGTTGGATCTGGTGGAACTGGACGTTTTTGAATAACTGTGCGGCGAGACATAGTTCTATGTGGGATTTTTGATTTTGAATGATTGAGTTTGGGGTTTTGGGCTCCGCTATCGATGACGGTCGAGCGGCGCGATCGAATTTATTTTTGCTTCCCAACCCCGACGATCGGGCGAGTTCCGTGTTATTTTTTCTCTTTAGGACGCTTGGCCCCGTATTTGGAACGACCCTGCTTGCGGTCTTTCACCCCAGCGGTGTCTAATGTACCCCGAATGATGTGGTATCTAACTCCGGGCAAATCTTTTACCCGACCGCCCCGGATCATTACTACCGAGTGTTCTTGCAAGTTGTGACCGATCCCTGGGATGTAGGCTGTGACTTCAAAACCAGAGGTGAGCCTTACCCGAGCCACCTTCCGCAGCGCCGAGTTGGGTTTTTTCGGGGTGGTCGTGTACACTCTGGTGCAAACTCCGCGGCGCTGGGGGCAACTCTTGAGAGCTGGCGATTTGGTTTTTTTCTGCGTTTGTTCCCGTGCTGAACGGATGAGTTGCTGAATAGTGGGCATGAGTTACGGCATTTCTAGCTTTTTGCTGAATATAGTGATTTGGCTGTATCCGCACTGAAAGTCCCTTCCCCTCTGGGGGGACGGGATGAATGAAAATAATTATGGGTAAGTGAGGATACCAGACTCTATATTGTACACGACGGGAGTTTCTTTGGCAAGAAATTTGCACGGCGGGCGATCGAACTTCCTTCGTTGCTGCCAGTTGTCCGGGGGCGATCGCAACGGGCGAACGGTATGTGAAATCCTATATTTTAGGCATAACTATGAGGATTGTCAGAGTCCGAGGCAAAACATACGGCATCGAAAGAGCGCGATTTTTCGAGCAAATTGCCCTTGTTTGGATACGCCCATTCACTCCAGTCGGCGATCGCATCACAGTCTCTAGCCGATCGACATCACATAAAGTTATCTAAAATTGCCCGAGAATAAGAAATATACATTAAGTTGACGGCAGATGACAACCAAAGCTTATATTTCTGAATATGGAATTTCCGAACTTTACTTGAACATTTGGAAATCAGGTAAGATCGATCGAACTGTATTCCACCAAATTCAATACGCAATTAATTCTCAGAGTTTAAAAAGTTTAGAGGAGCGAAAAATTGTCAGCAGGCTGCTGTATGCAGTACGGCGGGGATGGGTGTCTGTGATGGACTGAATTGGTTGGGAGTTTTGAGTGCGGGCGGTAGATTGCTTCGTGGCTTCCCAGGCGTAGCGTCAATCTGTTTTGAGATTGCCGCGCACATCTCACCACCCACAGAGAGTGCATGAGTTGTCAGCTAAAATCTCATCCATAAAATTAGAGAACTCCAGAATAAATTCACCGTTCTTGAAAAGCAATATTAAGGTAAAAGGACTGGGTATGTTTAATTCTACAGAACTGCTGATCGAGGCTTTCATCGCACAACTTCAGAACGGGTACAGCCGCACTTACGGAGGATACAAATCAGACTACGCTGACATTATTGCCTGGGTGGGCGCAATGGCATTAGAAAACATTGCTAACAGCGACGCTCTTTATCACAATGTAGAACACGCCATTTGCATTACCTTAGTCGGTCAAGAAATCTTGCGGGGAAAACACATTCGCAAGGGCGGAGTCTCCTGCGAAGATTGGCTGCACTACATCATTTCTCTGCTGTGCCAAGACATCGGATATGTCAAAGGAGTTTGCCGGCAAGACCAAGAATCAGAAGGGTTGTATGCTACAGGAAAAGATGGCATGAGAATTGCACTTCCTCCCGGTGCAACAGCGGCCAGCCTAGATCCTTATCGAGTTGACAGAGCTAAATTGTTCATTGACGAGCGCTTCGGCAACCACAAGCTAATTAATGCTGAGATAATTAAGCAGAACATAGAACAGACTCGTTTCTCGGTATTTGACAGCAACACTGACGGGGAAGCAGTTAATTATTCTAGTTTAGTGCGCGGTGCTGACTTGATAGGTCAGCTCAGCAACCCGCAATATTTGCAGAAAATTGGCGCGCTGTTTTACGAGTTAGAAGAAAGCGGTGCTACTAAAGTTTTGGGCTATCGACATCCGGGCGACTTGCTGCAAAGCTACTCTAAGTTTTACTGGAGCGGCATTTATCCTCACATCAGCGAATCTCTAGATTACTTGCAGTTGACGCAGGAAGGCAAACAGATTATTGCTAGTTTGTACGCTAACATATTTAGGATGGAACACCAACGTTGCGATTCTGAAGTTGCTTGACGGAATGGGAAGGGAAAGACGAAAATTTTTGAAGGCGTGACATTGCTTTTCTAATAATTGCTTAGCTAACATTCCTTAAAGTTCATTCCAATGCTATCAAGCAGGAGGGGTTTTGAATGCGTGAGATTGCTTTCCTAAGAATCACTTCCCTAGCATTCCTTGTAACGCTATTGCCGTACCTGAGTTCAAGAGTTACCAATTAGCAATTACCAATTCCTCATTACCTAAGTGTATTTCATCCAAATCAACTAATTTTCTCATCAATTTCGGAATGATATCTGGGACACAACCAATTGCTGGGTACCAAAGAAGGCCATCCCTCCCGCAGCGCTTCCAAACAAACAGCTCGCACAGTTAATTGACAGTCAAGCAGTTCTACTCCAGCTTTTTCAACTTGCTTTTTGCCAATTTTTAAAATAGATTCATCGCTAAATTCAAAAGTTTTGTGACACTGAATGCAAACCAGATGGTGGTGGTGGTGCAATTCGGGAAAGTTCAGTTCGTAATGTTTGTGTCCTTCTGCTAATTCCAGTTCACGCAAAATTCCTATCCTTGCTAATAAATGCAGCGTTCGGTAGACAGTAGACAAGCCAATTCGTTCTCCTTGATTCTGCAAAGTCCTGTATAATTCTTCCGCACTTAAATGATTGCCTTGCGGTAGATTTTGAAAAACACTCAAAATAGTTTCTCGCTGGGGAGTCAGGCGGCAGCCTCTTTGGTTGAGTTCGACTTTGAGTGAGTTGGCGCTGTATAAATTCATATTCGTGAAGAAAGAACAAAAAAGTAAAAAAGATTTCGTGAAGAAAGAAGAATGGAGTGATTCATCATCAATGGTTTTAGCTACTTAATCACTGTTGGTAAACGTGTAACTGGAGGATTAGCTGTCGGTATTTCTATGAAAGCTTTGTGAAGCTTTGAGCAATGTTGCTGACAAGAATTGGCAAAACAAGTTTTCGGTTCAAAGTCAGTACAGCCGATCGCCTCCTCAGTGCAAGCAACGCAAGGCCGCACAGTACACTTGAGGCGGTAGTCATTAGTAAAAAACTCGCAATCCGAACACGGAATTTGATGCAGTCGCCGAATTTGATAGACTCCTTCTCGCAGCGCTACTGCAACACTCCACAAAAACAAAACTATCGCAGTCACGATACAGAAACAGCAAATAAAAACACTCATAGACTAATTTTCTTTCTTGGTACTTACAAATTCAAAATTGATGTAATTTAAGCAAGAAACTTTAACTTTGTTTCTTGCTTATCTTACTTAAATTGCATTCAGCTTATATTAAGGCGGGCGCGAAAAGCGTGCCAAATGTGACCGGCAAGCGCTGTTATACCCAAGAAAAATTGTGCATTTGTCAGTGCGAGCCGATCGCTCCCGTAGAATTCCACAGGATAAACAGTCGTGTTATATCCCGCAAACGCACAGGAAACAAAAGCCATAAAAGCCAAACCCCCCAAACTGTAAGCAAGAACAGCATCGCCATTAATAATTAAAAGTCGCTTTGCCCAAGGAAAAGGCTCAACGCGAGTGTGCCACACGCCACCTGCAATTAACACGGCACCAATCCAAATGTGACCCCCAATAACATCCTCCAAATTATTAACAGCAGCCATTCCCAGGATTGTCCAGCCGCCGTTAGCAAATCCAAACAGATAGCCAAAAATTGTTGCCGGATTCAAATTAGGATTAGCAATCAGGCGGACATCCCCGATCGCACTATCATAAATCCCCCCAAAACTCATCGCTTTCATCACTAGCAAAAAAGCACCCAATCCCAAAACAATTAAGTGACTTCCCAAAATAAATCCCAGCTTCTTAGCATCATTCCATTCGTAGTGAAACAGAGCAACAATTCCGCCGCCATTGTGCAAAATCGCAGGACCGCGAAAGACATGAAAAAGACCTCCCGCACCCAACACAGCCGATGCGACCAAATGCAATATGCCGATCGCAAAATAAGGATAAGTATCAATCACAGCACCCCCAGCACCAACACCCCAACCTAAAGTTGCTAAATGCGGCAGTAAAGCGAGATTTTGCTCGTACATCGGCACTACTGGTACAAAGCGAGTAACTTCCGAAATAGTAGTTGCTCCCGCCCAAAACACAATCAAACCCGCGTGAGCGACATGAGCACCCAACAACCTACCCGACAAATCAGTTAAGCGGGCATTACCAACCCACCACTTAAAATTCGCTTCATCTCTTCCAAAATCGTTAATGCTAGCAATTGTCACAGTTCTTTACCTCGTAAAATTAATAGCTGGGCAATTTTTAAATTGAATCTTGTTGCCCTTCGCATTCCTTGCAGAGTTTTTGGAACTCGGCAAAATTTTAATAGGACTTACGAATTGGGGCTCAGAAACCGGGTTTTTTACGAAAATAGTTCGTTGTCACCCGTAAATTCAGTAAAAACCCGGTTTCTTTGGTGGGAGTGCGTCCAGGATTGCTTAAGTCTTACGACTCATTTCCTACCGCATTCAAAGAAGTTTCAACTTGCTTGAAATTGAAGCCGATCGCCCGCAAAGCGTGCCACAAATGACCTTGCAAGAAGAAGAAAGCCAAGAAGAAATGAGAATTAGCCAGCCAGCAGCGGGGAGTGTGAGCGCCCATCGGCAGTTCGATCGTATCTGCGAAATAGGGGGTAATACCCAGCTTGGTTTCCAGCACAGGCCCGTAGAATTCAACCGGATAAGCTAATGTATTAACCGCACAGAAATAAGCCGCTGTAAACCCTGCTAAAGCAATACCGCCGAGAGAGTAAGACAGAATAGCTTCCCCAGAGAAAATCAACACTCGCTTAGCCCAAGGAAAAGGCTCTTTGACGATGTGCCAAATGCCACCAAGAATCAGCATAACGCCGACATAAATGTGACCGCCAACTAAATCTTCTAAATTGTCAACACTGGCAAAATGAGTTTGGTAGCCGTAGATAACTAACGGATCGAGAGTAGGACTCACAACAGTGCGGACTTCGTGAATTGTCGAGTCGTACAAACCGCCCCAAAACATCGCTTTTGCTACCAGCAGCAGCGCACCAGCGCCGAGGAAAATTAGGTGGTGTCCTAAGATGAAACCCAGCTTTTTCGAGTCGTCCCATTCAAAGTGAAACTTGGCGGCCCGACCTTTGGCATCTTTCAAATTTTTAGGCGCTTTAAAGGTGTGAAATAAAGCACCAGCACCCAAAACAGCAGATGAAATCAGGTGTACCATACCGACCACAAAATACGGATAAGTATCCACAATGTTGCCGCCAGATCCTACACCTAAACCGAGAGTAGCTAAGTGCGGGAGCAAAATTAACCCCTGTTCGCCCATAGGGATGGCTGGGTTGTAGCGAGACAGTTCAAACAGAGTAAATGCTCCGGCCCAGAAAGTAGTTAAAGCGGCTTGAGCGACGTGAGCGGAAATGAAATACCCCGAAAGATTGGCGAACCTGGCATTGCCTGCCCACCAGTCATATTTAACCTTGGGATTGTCGTAAGTTTGCATCGTTTTTTGTTTCCTTTCTGTACTTGTCTGGTTTGAGAGAAATTGAGCTGTGACTTTGTAGATAGAAACCGGGTTTATTGAAGGTATTAGCACGCAAGTAGCGGGCAGAAATCCGGTTATTTAGCATTGCCGATCAGTTCACAACACCTCGGAAAATTGCATCAATGCCAGCAAAATTGTCTAGCAGCAAATAGGCGAGGAAAGCTCCGCTGGTACCGCCCATCACCAAACCGCCCCGGAATAAACTCCAATCTTCCGGCGTTTTGTGCCAGTAAAGAACTTTACCTGCTTCGACGTTCCGATTCTCGTAAATCGAGAGGCCCATTGCCAAAATCAAGACTAATGCCAGAGTTATCAGCAATGCTGCCAGCGGTGCTAAACCTTTTTCTTGCAAAGGCAGCAATACTGCAAAAGCTCCTACCAGGAAATAGCCGTGAGCTAAACTAACTTCTAATCCCCTGACTATGGGAGACAATCCTTTGCGGTAAATCGGCAAATTCCGCAAAAAAGTTACAGTCACATCTGAAAAACTGACTGCTGTTGCCGCCGCAGGTTGAGCTTGAATCCGATCGGACTTTTCAACATTGCTGGCAGTTGCCGTTACAAATTCGCCCGATCGAAAATCAAACCCCGCCGCTTTTGTCCGAACGCGCAGCGCGTGCCAGATGTGACCGGAAAGCGCCAAAATCGCCAAGACAAAGTGAGTTGTTGCCAGCCAAGTCCGCGAAGAAACAACCGCTGCATCTGGGCCGGTCAAACCCGCAGGGCCGTAGAAAACCTCTGGATAAACCGTGTCATTTACAGTCACGAAGTAGGCTGCCAAAAAGCCCATGTAAGCCAGAGCGCCCAAACTGTAAGAAAGGTAAGCTTCCCCAGACCAAAAAAGGACTCGCTGGGCCCAAGCAAAAGGCTTGGTAAAGATATGCCAGAAACCGCCAAGAATGCAGAGCAAGCCAACATAAATGTGACCGCCGACAACATCTTCTAAGTTGTCAACTGCTGCCATTCCTTCCGGGCCGTGTACTGGCAAGAGATAGCTAAAAATGCGGGCGGGATTGAGCGTCGGTTCGCTAATTATCCGCACGTCAGCAACGTGGGGATCGTAAAGACCGCCCCAAAATAAGGCTTTTGCTACTAACAACCAAGCACCAGCACCTAACAGCAATAGGTGAATGCCGATGATGGTTGTCATCTTGTCTTTGTCTTCCCAGTCGTAGCCGAAAGAACCGAAGAAAGTTTTGTTTTGCGGCAATACTTTCGGGCCGAGCAAGGAATGGTAAAGTCCGCCTGCACCGAGAACGGTAGAGCTAATTAGATGCAAAACTCCGATCGCGTAGTAGGGATAGGTATCAATAATTTGACCTGCTTTTCCTACTCCAAAACCCAAACTTGCCAAGTGCGGGAGCAGGATTAAACCTTGGTCGTACATCGGCAACTCTGGCTTGAAATTCGAGAGTTCAAACAGGGTCATTGCCCCGGCCCAGAGTACGATTAAACCTGCGTGAGCTACGTGAGCTCCCAAAATTCGCCCTGAAAGGTCAATGAAGCGGGCGTTGCCGGCCCACCAGCCGTACTCGCTTTGTGGGTTGTCCGGTTCTGGAATTAAATTCGGATCTGCTATTCCTTGCATTTTTGCTTTCCTCCTGATGCGGTTAACTGGCTGGACTGGCTGCAATTCCTTCGCCCCCTGGCTGGATGTCTTCGCGCATTGGCTGCACGACTTTGCCTTTGCGGAAGTCAAATCCTGCAGCTCGCAGGGCGTGCCACATATGTCCTTGCAGGACGAAGAAGGCGAGCCAGAAGTGGGTGTTAGCCAACCAGACGCGGGAGGTCAGCATTCCTTGGTTGTGGAAGTAGGGAAATTGCTCGAAGCCAATTTTTAGGGCCGGCCCGTAGAATTCCTCTGGGTAAACTAGGGTGTTGACCGACACAAAGTAGGTGGCGATGAAGCCCATTAAGGCTAGGGCGCCGAGACTGTAGGAGAGGTAAGCTTCTCCTGACCAGATGAAAAGGCGCTCCGTCCAAGCAAAAGGCTGGGTGCGAATGTGCCACAGCCCGCCGATTATGCAGAGGATTCCTACCCAGATATGGCCGCCGACAACATCTTCGAGGTTGTCAACTGCAGCGAGCCAGTGTTTGCCACCTGCACCGAACAGGTAGCCGAAAATGACAGCGGGGTTGAGTGTGGGTTCCGAAATGATCCGTACTTGCCCGACTGTGGTATCATATAAACCACCGAAATACATAGCTTTGGCCACCAACAAGAAGGCACCGATACCCAGCAAAACTAGGTGGATGCCCAAGATGGTGGTCATTTTGTCTTTGTCTTCCCATCTGTAGCCGAAGAAAGGAGTTCTTTCTTCGAGGGTGGCTTCTCCTTTGAGGGAGTGGAAGATGCCACCGAAACCGAGAAAGGCTGAGCTGATTAGGTGTACAACACCGATCTGAAAGTACGGATAGGTATCGACAATTTTGCCTCCGGCTCCGACGCCCAAGCCGAGTCTGGCTAGGTTGGGCAGCAGAATTAAGCCTTGTTCGTACATGGGCAATTCTGGGTTGAAGCGGGAAAGCTCAAACAGAGTGTAGGCTCCCGCCCAGAGGACGATGAGGCCGGAGTGGGCGACGTGAGCACCCAGCAAACGACCGGAAAGGTTAATTAAGCGGGCGTTCCCGGCCCACCAGGGAAAGGTTTCTCCTTCGGCTGGGAAGGATTTTTTGGCCATGCTTGTCACGGCGAGTTACCTCTTGAGAAAGATGTCAATTGAGTCTTAAGCTCGTGCGGCTTATTGATATAGATAATCAACAATTTTGAAAGTTTAGTCAAGTCTTTTTGATAATTTTTTTCACTTATTTTAGTTAAGTTATGTAAACAAATCGCTCAAAAGAGCTTACAGCTAAATTTTTAGGGGGTTTTAGCGATCGGCTCCCGCAAGCTTTATTACTGGTATGGGTAGACAGTCAGTAAATATTTATAGATTTATTGATAAAATATTTTATTAAGCTGGATATTGAGTGACCTGGACATTTCAAATCAAAAGCCTGAGAGCATTTGCTCTCAGGCTTTTCCGGGGGGATTTGTAACTGCTTGTTGCATTTGGCGCGCTAGCTCAAGCAGAAGATTTGGTTTCTTCAGCTACTTGCTCGTTGTTGGGCAACTCCAGGCAATAACCCGCCCCGTATACGGTTTTGATGTACCGAGGATGGCGGGGATCGGGTTCCATCTTGGTTCTAAGGTGTCTGACGTGTACGCGAATAGTTTCGATGTCGTCGTCGGGGTCGTAACCCCATACTTCTTTGAGAATTTCGCTGGGAGAGACTGTTTGACCGTGGCGCTGGAGCAAGCAGTGCAGCAACTCGAACTCTAGGTGAGTCAGTTTGACGGTCTGAGCGTACCAAACAGCTTCAAACCTTTCGGGGACAAGGGTCAGCGGGCCGTAATTGAGGATTTCGGAGTGTTTGGCAGCTTGGGGGATGCGGTCTGTTCGCCTTAGTAGAGCTCGCACTCGGGCTAGCATCTCTTCTAGTTCAAAGGGTTTGGTCAGGTAGTCGTCGGCGCCGGAGTTGAAGCCTTCTACTTTGTCTTGAGTTTGATTTAAGGCTGTCAACATCAAGACGGGAATGTCGGCTGTGCGCTCGTCGCGCCGCAACCGCTGACACACTGTAAATCCGTCTACTCTAGGCAGCATCAGGTCTAGCACGATCAGGTCGGGCAGCAGTTGTATGGCTAGTGCCTGACCTTTGATGCCGTCTTCTGCCTGGGTGACTTCATAGCCAGCCATTTCTAGGTTGACGGCTACGAGTTCGGCGATCGCCGCGTCATCATCAATAACAAGTATCCGGGGCATCATTATTTATCTCACCGCTAACCGAATGGCAGACCCTACAGCCTTCTGGGGGTTCCAGGTAACTTTAACGAACAATTTTTTAATTTTAAGCTTCATTAAGGATGATAAGGTTGATTAAGAACTTTCGGGACTCTGTAAATATTCTTGTACTAATTATAAGCCATAACAGCGCATATCAGAAAACTGTTTGCCCCCAATCTGGCTGAGGACAGATTCTTGGTCGGCAAGAACGTAGAAGTTCACGGGGGTAGCAAAAACCCAAAAAATCTGATAAGGTGAGGCACATGGAGAAGACAGTGCCGGAA
>JAUBSN010000081.1:0-39404 GCA_036704825.1 Microcoleus sp. F8-C3
AGCCGGATGATGCGACAAGTGTCAAGTCCGGTTCTTAGGGGAGGGAGATACGGCGACGTATGCTCTCTTACCCAACAGTCTCACGCACGGTTCTGAAGGAGAGGTAGGAGTGGTAACGCTCCTATCGACTCTAACTGCTCGACCAGTTGAGCTTATTAGGAGAGGAAATTACCAGTTCTCACGTATTGGAGCTGTCGGGGCGGATACCGGAGTCGGATTTAGTTGCAATTTTGAAATCGGCCCGCACCGGCAACGCGCTCAAGCTGCTGCAACTGTCCCGCGAACTCATTGACAGCGGGAAAAGCCCTAAAATGCTGCTGGCGTCGCTGCTAGCCTGCTACCGGGACTTATTGCTTGCAACGAGCGTGCCGGACTGTTCGCTGATGCTAGTTAGCGGCATTTCGCACTCGGCGCTGCTGGAAATTGCCTCTGCTTGGGACTGCAATGCGATCGCTGCTGGCCTCGAACAGTTGCAGGCTTCGGAATGGCAGCTCAGCAAGAGCGCTCACCCAACGCTGTGGCTGGAACTCTGCTTGCTGGGATTGGCAAAGGTGCCACAATTAAAACCCCACGCCGCTCTTGGCGCTCTTGCTAACCCCAGGCAGCCCGACCGCACCCAGAAGCTGCCCACCTCCTCCTTGTTGCGATCGCCCCGTTCCTTCGAGCGAGCCATTTGGGAAAAAGTGCTCTCAGCAACTTCTGAGAAGAACCGCGCTTTACTCTGTGCTGCTTCCCTGGTAGCACTGACGGAAAAGAAAGCGGTGCTGGCCGTGCCCGCCCAATACCTGGACAAGTTCAACCGGAACGCAGCTAAGGTGCAGAAAATATTTCTGGCTGCAACGGGCGTCCGCTATCAAGTGTCGTTCGAGGAGAAAAACCCATGATTAGCTTGCTGATAGGGGATGACCTCCACGCGATTCACAAAAAGCTTTCTGCCTTTAAAAAGAACCTCGACCCCGCTTGGATTGGCTTCAATTATCACCGCTTTGATGCTTCGGCATTGAATGAGGCGGTTGACTGCGCCTTAACTCCCGCCTTGGGAACGGAAAAAGCAAAGTTAGTGGTGGTAGAAGGGTGTAATTTCAAACAGTTTACTGAAGAGGCGCTGGAGGTTCTCCAGTTGCTCCCGCAGGTGCCGGAAAAGACGCACCTGGTTTTTGTAGCACCTTCTATTGACAAACGCCTGAAGGTGGCAAAATTCCTGCTTTCTCAAGCTAAGCTGTTCGAGTTTGACCTTATTCCCCCCTGGCGAACGGATCTCATTGCCCGATCGATCCAAACTCAAGCTTTGGCAATAGGGCTGTCGCTGAACTCAAATGCTATTGATTATTTGGCGGTTGCGATCGGGAACAATCCTGCCCGCGCCGAATCAGAACTGCACAAACTGGCGACCCTGAGCAGCGGCGCTTCCCTCACTTTAAACCAAGTGCGATCGCTGGTTCCTTCAACCACTCAAAATAGCCTTCATCTTGCCGAAGCGCTGAGGGAAAATAACTCTAAGAGAGCAGTCTACTTGCTGCTTGACCTTTTGGCAATAGAAACTTTCCCGCTGGCGATTTGTGCGACGCTGATTGCTCAATTTAGAACTTGGTTGTGGGTAAAAGCGGCGATAGTTGGAGGAGTTAAGCAAGACGCTGAAATTGCCCGGATTTGTCAAATTGCCAACCCGAAGCGAGTGTACTTTCTGAAAAAAGAAGTAGCTGCTGCTTCTCTAACATCCCTTTCGTCTGCGGTGTCCCTGTTGCTTGACTTAGAGGGTTCGCTGAAGCTTGGACGTAAAGGGGATTCCATGTTGCCTGCAATTCTGGCGATCGCCCAACTGTTTCCTTCTAAGAAAGCAAGGAAGCGCGAAGTAGAAGCGATGTAGAAGTGATGTAGGGGCGATATAGGGGCGAGCGCGAGTGTTCATTCCCCTCGTTTAACTAATGCAAGAAGTTAAACGGGGATTTTTTTTTCAAAACACATTATAAAACTTATTAATTAAGCTAAAGTCACTCCAATGTTAATGCTTGCTACTCAAAAAATACAACCCTCACAGAGATGCACGAAATGTGGAAAAAATGTAAGGAATGGGCTAAAGTCTCCCACAGACATTATGTTTGTAGTAATTGTTAATTTGAAATACAACGTGATAAAAGCTCTGTTATAATTAATTTTAATTAGTTCTCCACTTTTAATCAGAAAGGCTATCATAGAAATCAATAATTATTTAAAAATATTTTAAACATAATAGTCTTTTCTTATACCATAATGTAGCGCATTGCTAGTTGAAGAAATATGCTATTCTAAGAAGGTAAAAGCAGCGAACCTTTTGACAGTGAAGGCGACCTGCCGATACAGCCCGCGCCGCCCCGACAGAGAATAACCCCAGCTTTCTGTTAGGAAACCTTATTGGGTTTAGCAGGCCTTCGGTACAAAGCCCCAATCCCCAAATAAACAACCAGGGCTATCCAAATGAATAAAAATGAAACTGTGTCGCTCTCAGTCAGCGACGCGATTCAGCATATTGGTCTTGACCAACTCAAGCCTCACCCTCGCAATGAGGAAATTTACGGGTGCACCGCTCGTATTGCTGACCTGGTAGAGTTGATCCAACTCAAAGGCTACGTCCAACCGCTGACCGTCAAAACAGATGGCACGATCGTTAGCGGCCATCGGCGGTGGAGGGCGCTATCCGCGCTGGGCTGGAAGTCTGTCCCAGTTATTGTCTGCCACTTCCAGACTGAAGATGACGAGCTCTTCGTCTTGGTGGCAGAAAACCGCCACCGCCACCAAAGTCCAGTACAGAGAATTCGGGAAGGAATTGTTGTGGAGCCTATAGCTAGAGAGCTGAGGAACAGACATGCTGCCAAGAAAGCTCCCCACCAAGCTGCTGACTCAGCAGAGCCGCCGTCGGACAACCAGCAACCGCTGATGGAAAATTTTCCATTGAACCCGATCGACTTGGGTCTGACTCCAAGGGAAATGGAACTGACGGAAAATATTGTGGCGGCTATAGTCGGCTTAGGGTGCGGCAGGAACTACAGGAAAGGGCGCATTGCCGTCAAAGCAGCCGACGAGCTCAAGAAAGATCGCCCCGAATTGGCTGCAAAGTGGTTGGACATTATTAATGACCACAGCATAGATGTGGGGTATCAACTTGCGAAGATACAAGAGGACAAGCGAGTAGTGGCGTTGGCTGCGATCTCGTCGGGAGCAGCGAAAACCCCGAAACAAGCTAAAGCTCTGATTAAGGCTGCTTTGAGAAAATCTTCCGCCTCGAAGGAAACCGAGGGCAGCATTAGTAGCGAGCCGGTTCAAGAAAGCGATTGCGGTGGAGAATGTAAAACTTGCACTCCTTGCGAACCAATTACGGGTGAGGGAGTCAAAACGCGCTTTGGTCCAGACAGCGCGGGGGCATGGGTCATGGTCAAAATTCCTTTTATTCCTACTGAAAAAATAGCGGAAAGGAAGTGGAATGGATTTTGGGGCCGGATTGTGGAAGTTGGAGCGACTTTGAAAGTCGATATGGGTTCAGAGGTGGTATCGCTCCTTCAATCGGATGTGGTGGCGATATTGAACCCAACGCCGAGTTTTTGCTCAATAGCTGAGCGAATTCTTAGGCTGCAAAGCTTCGGCACGGTGTACGAGTTTGGGAAAATCGTCTTGAACAGGATGCAGAGAAAAGTGGTTTGGGATGCTGCAGCGCTAGCTTATCTGGATGCTGTGGAACAGGTGGAATTGGCGCGGCGGGCGATCGAGCAGGCTTTGTAGTAAGGTTCCTTTTTACTGAAACTAACCGATGATCTGTTTGCCAATGAGTTTGAATGTGCGATCGCACAGCATTGAGTGCTGCTGCGTCGCAGTTTAACTCGCCGCTACCATAGCCGAGCAGTGCAACCTCTAACTGTTTGGCTCGTTTTTTCGCTTCCGGGTCTGACGCGGGTGACAACGCCTCTGAAACCTTGATAGGTCAATCGTTGAGGCTCCTTAACCTCGACAAGCATGATGACTGCTTGAGAGGGTTATTAACAATGTTCCTGGGCAGCAATAGCGTAGTCGCAGGCATTGAGACATCGCCCTTAAACTGAAGTTCCCTGTACTCGAAACCCTCTCAAGTGACGATCACCCATGAGCATTTTTCTTGAAGTCGCTCAACTCTTATTTATAAATATTTGATAACCAAAATGTTCATTATCAATAAATAGCATCCAGGCGACTAGCGTCGCGCCCTCTGGGTAGGCTGTAACTGTCTTACCCACCTATGCAATTAATCACCCTCACTGATTTAAATTTTTTAGCCAATCCGACACAACTAACAGTTCCCATTGAATTGAAACAAGAGGAATTTCAACTAATAATGAAACAAACTTTCTTGAAACTCCCCACTGAACCCCTGCTACTTGCGAATCCCAAAGTGGATAAGTGGATTATGGAAGTTAGTTTGCTATTTCCAGAGGTATTTGAATGGGAACCTCCTACATTCTTAGTCGATACTCAGTTTAGCGCTAAGCTTAATAAAGATGTATGCGTGCAAATCAACGCCAATGCAGCTTTTCTTGAACGTCAATCCGTCCATTTAATTGAATGGGCAATCCGCCATCCTGCATTAAATTGGTCTGACCGAGTAAAATTGTGGACAGCAGCCGAATCTCTCTCGCTGTCGCCAGAAAATATCAAGCTGACCGTGTTAGCACTGCACCCCGCCCATCCGGGGACGAGGCATGAAATCAGTTGGGACAGCCGGCAACACGCGCAGGCGAAAGACTGGCTCGCGTCCGCGCTGGCAAGACAGGCGAGATGGCCTGTTGCTGCTCGAAGAACATCACCGCCTGCTTGCGCGCCCCTCACTCATTTCGACATTGAGGGAATTCCAGAGGTAGAGATTTAGACTATTATCGCAGCCGCTCAGAATGCGATCGCGGCTGTTGCTATCCGAACTGATCCCAACTTTCAGGTCAAGGCCAATGGAAAATTTTCCATTGGCTGCCACACGCCCGCTAGCGCTTGCCAATACTGCCAGTGGCAAAAACCCGCCTGGAACGCCCAGTTTTACTGACAACTGAGTCTAGCGGGTCAGAGCCAAATTTCTTGCCTGAAGCTGGCGGCGTCGGCGATTGGGATGGAACGTTACCTCCGGCGTCTGGCAGAGGCAGCATCCGTTCTGCTTCCTCAATGCGATCGTACAAAGCGGCTGTAAGCTGGTCTTGGCTGGCAAGTTGCACCCGACTCTCCAGCCGGAACCTGACCTCTGTATCCCAGAGAGCCTCGCTCTCGCTTTGCCGCTGCAAGTCTGCTTTGGGAATAGGTATAGTCAGCGCGTAAGGAATTGACCCCTCGCCGCCGGAACTGTAGCCGGGGTTCGTAATTACACACCGTCCCTGGGGGAACCGCAAAATTTCGTCCACCGAAAATAGCGGCATTTTTTGAAGCGACTCGTTCCAACTAATAGATTGATTGCTTTGAGATTGGCCGCCCATTGAACGGCTGGTGGACTTGCTTTTGAGCAAAACTTCTTTTTCTCCGTAGCGATCGGAGTATTTTTTTGCAGTATCAGTGTTACCCGGATTGAATAAAATATGAGTGCTGCAAGCAGAGGCGATCGCCGCCCCCATTTTCTCTCCGTACCCTTCGTACAGTTGCTCCAAACTCTGAATTCCTAGAATGAAACAAGCTCCATTCGAGCGATATTCGTTAATCCACTGCGGCATCCTATCCAATCGAATGGAGGGAAATTCATCGAGTGAAATAACCAGTGGATCTTTCCGAGGGCGACTTAAGTTGGACACAACGAGGAGGTGAATCGCGGCTGCTAGCAGAGGCCCCACGACGGAGCGCCGCTCGTCATCTAATTTGAAAATAATCATCTGTCGGCCTTCTATTTTCGTTGGGATGTCCGACTTTCCCAAAAATGCTCGCAACAGGTCAGCTTGGATAAAACTGCTGAACGTTCCGGCCGCCGTCGTCAGAATTCCTGAAATAGTTTTTTCTGCTTCCTTAGCGCTCAAAAATTGGTTGAAGCTGGTGGCAACCCACTCATCAATTTGACGAGATTGAACCGCATAGTCAATCCGTTTTACCAAATTCGGCAACCTCAAAATTGCATAGAGCATTGCCATGTCTGGATACCTAGAACCTTTGACTAATTGAAGGAGTGCTTTAGCCAATAAGTCTCCGGCTTTAGAGAAAAACTCATCACTTTTTCCATTGCCCGAACTCGCATTTCTATTAATAACCTGACCGATTTCCCCAGCCATGACCGAATCTTGAGGGGACTTCATAAAGTCGAGGGGATTAATGATGCCTGAATAAGGTTCTCCCGGTGCAAATACCGACACTTGGTAGCCATACCGCGCTGCCAGAGGTGCGTGGAGTTTGAGCTGATCGCCTTTCTTATCGTAGAGAATAATCGGAAATCCTTGCACCATTGCACTTTCTAGCGCCCTATCAATTGTAGAAAAAGTTTTACCCGACCCAGGCGCTCCAATTACTAAAGTTGACCGTTCTGCATGAGGGAGCCAAACAGTGGGAGGAGAACCAAAAGCTGTCTGAATAGTGGTAACAAAACCTCTAAGTTTTTTCCCCTTCCACCAATAGCGAGGACTGCCACACCAGAGCGTGACTTTATTATGCTTGCGTTCCTTAATTTGTTTCAACGCAAGCTGAGTGGCTGCCATTTTTTCGGAAGTTCCGCACACCTTGCCAGTGGTAATTTTGCCCTTTCCATTTCCCAGAAACCGAGACAGTAAGAGGAGGAATATCAGCGCTCCTATTGTTAGATATCCATCCGGGTTATTGTATTGTTGGAAGAGACCGCCTAAGTCAATTGACGATAGGGGTGTGGGTTGCTGGGTTCTCCTCTGGGCTTGAGCGAGAACTGGAGTAGAGTTAGCCTGTGCTATCAAAAATTTAATCTCAAAATTCATAAGTATCTATCTGAATTCAATATTTTGTCTATCGCTCAATTAACTATGACCTCAGTTGTAGCTACAACTTAGTGTTTGCAGACAAGTAAGCTTAAATCAAAATTACTCAGTGTTAGTTCAGTCTTGGGAACGAGCAATTACAGCCAACAGTTCTAACTTTCGGTAGAAAACAACCAGCACTTGATATTATCCCTGCTAACGCAGTCAACAGGATAGGAAGCAAAATTATTGAAAGATATTTTTACCGTGAACAAGAAACAAAAAGAGTGGCTGTCCGAGCTTTTGAAGAGACACCCGGACTATGAAATTTTAAAACGCAGCACCATCAAACTAGGAAGAGGCGACATCTCGCTAACTTTAGAACGTACAGAATGGCTCTACATGGGAGCCGTTGAACTAAAATATTCAGGAGCCTATCTACCTGGATTAAAGTGGCATTATCTTAACGCCAGACTATCCAGAACGGGCAAATTGCTTTCCGACTTAAGCTACAACTCTAAAGTCGTGTCTTACCCTCACTGTCCGCTGGCGCCTGACTGGTTGACAAAATCTAACTTAGAAGAGGTGAAAATTCAGGAAGGAGAACAGATGAATCTCCCCTTTCACGAAGCTGTACTGATGGTAAGCCAGCCCCCGCTACTGAAAGGGAGTTTTTACCGAGCCAAGCGGTGGCATAAGCCAAAACCTGAACGATCGCCTGTAACAAACAATCGCCGCACTCCAAAAACTTTCCAGCGCGAACTGCCATTTTTGAAACCAAAAATCCTAGCTCCCGATACTAAATTTGTCCCCCTTGCTTGTATTGATGGCGCTCTCGTACAGGTTCCTGAATATCTAACAAAGTTGTTAGAAGAAGCCAATGCTAGTCTATCTGAACGAGCAGATGCAGCTTCTTTGTATGCTATCGCGGGTTTGAAAGGAGCCATCAACTTTGTAGAAGGACTGCCTCTACTGCGGACAATAGGAATAAACGCTTTACCGAGCGTCGATCGCGCCCAATATTGGCAGCGAGAAAATTAAAAAAATTGTGAGTGCTTGATTCTGATAATAGCCTGACGGGGTGACAAGCAAGTTGAAAGACATATTAGATAAGGGTTTGACTCGATCTGCCTCCAAAAAGATATGTGCGTGCGATCGCGACTTTTTCGGGGGTAGAAAACGGAGAATAAGGAGCGGCGGCGATCGCTAATATCATAATTGTCAATAAGCTCTTGTATAATCGCTGAGATCTTTTTGGAGGTTCAAGAGCCTTAACGCTTTGCCCATAAAGGTTTCAGCCGCGTTGTCACCCCGTCAGGATAATAGCGCAACTTCAGAAATTGCTGAAGCTGCGCGAGCGCTTTCACAATCGTTCTTTTTTTTGCACACTTAATTAGTCTTCCTCACGATTCGGTAGTTCTGTACTACCAGTTAATTTTTTTATGATTTTTTAATTTTTTTGACAAAATTACTAGGCTTAACTGTGCTACCTCTTACCCTTTTTAAAGGTAAGGCTACCGCCTTGCAGGAACTGCAATGTCACAAACTTTTAGAATGGTTAAAACCAATAGTAAAGCTAAAGCAAAAAGCTCAAATAACGCAGGAATGACTGAAGGCACAATCCCACATCAGTCAGAAGACCTTGATTTTGAAATTGACCCCGAACTCCTAGAACCCGGTCACAATCAAGTAAGGCGGCCAATTCTGCCCTATGGCATCGTCATCAACGAACAAGTGGCGGGAATATTAATTCCAGAGGATCAGCTAGAAAAAGCCAATTGGTTTGTCATGCCAACAGAAGAGGAAATGACTACAATTGGACTAACAGAAGATGTTACAGGCCTGCTGCTCTCTAAATGCCGCTTATGCGTGCTGGGATTCGTCCCTGAATACATTCGTTACAAAAATGACGTTCCCGATCTAGGCGGTAGTGTTGTCGGGCTGTACGAAGAGTATAAAGCTCAACTCGATAAAAAGATAATGGATGTTGTTAGCGAACACGCCATTGTCTTCTTGGATGAAAACAATCGTCCCAGACACAGCACGCCTATTGTCGTCAGATTTAAGAATGTTGCGCTTTGGAGCTTTAAAGCAGCCAGAGACGAATTCTACCGTTTGTTGGAAAAAGCATTCGCCGATTATTTCCAAATTCCTTTCAGCGGGAAAACCGATAAATGGCGAAGCCTCGGTATCCTAGAGGTGGAATTCAAAGGAGTTAAAGAAGGTGAAGGCTCTAATAAGAGCTACTGTTGCAAAACTGTCAGCTATACCAAGCCAACTGCTGATAATTTCCCCTTTCTATATCTGGGACGCCCGCAGCATAAAAATGCGATTTGGGGGCTGCACGATATCATTGCCGGATTCACTGAAACTCCTGCATTACCAGGTACAGCCGAACCGCAAATTCAAGTGCTGCCACCCGCTGCTCGTAAAGTAGAAAATGGAAAAAAGCAGACCGCCAATCATAAATCCCCTCGTAAAATTGCCGCTGAAGTAATAGAAGAAGAGGATGATTTCGACGATTTTGATGAAGAAGAGGAGTTCGACGATGATTTTGATGCGGAAGCAGATGACTAACAGCCTCGGTTAGTTACTTTTGAAGAAGTGCCTCATATCCAGTTAGGGAGCGAGGCATTTTTTTTTTTGTGCGGAACAGGCGATCGCTAACGAACAGCCAAGCTCAAATACTTTAAAGTCGCCTATTCCATTTTATTGGGAAGATTAATCAAGGAACTGTTAGCTAACTGGTACTGGCTGCCGTTGAAGCAAAGAAACAACTGCCGAATACCATTTTGTGACGGCTGCTGTACTTGCAAGCAAGGCAAATCAGAGGTTTCTGAGGGGTCACTTACTACTTGAAGTAGCGGTTTATTAGGTGGCAAGTTTTCGTTTAAATAACTAGCAAATACACGACGATGAGGAGGAACATTCTTTCTGAATAAATACCCAGCATATAAGCAACCTCCCGCTCCACAAACTCCAGGGTTGTTAAAATTAAAAATAACTAACCGGCCTGCTTGTCCGTTTACAGCCCAAGCCAACACATTTGATGCTGAATTCTGGGGGTTAAGGTCAGAATTTTCGGCAACTATGCCTTGAACAGTTTCAACAGGGATGAGTCTAGTAGCAGGTGTCCAAGAAATCGTTGTAGCACTGGCGGTGCAACCAGCAGTTCCTAACAACACCGATAACAGCAAGAACAAGACCACTCCAAAGCGGAACCACCGCCCAATAAATAAAAACGATGATACTCTGGACAGAGAATTATTTAGGGAATTAGAAGTGGGGTTTGGGAGTTCCTTATGAGAAGGTTGAGAAAACAGTAATAAATTTTTCTTTGCAGCTATGATTGGTGGCTCCCCTATGTGTTCTGAACCTGAAGTTAGTTGTTGCTTTTTGCTAAACATTGCTTTAACCTCCGTGAATTATTTCTATGTAGATGTCATACCCAATCCAGTTATGAAAGACACCCGGCAGATTTACTAAATCCGGTTATGAAAGACACCCGGCAGATTTACTAAATCCGCTTTAAGCAAAAGTTTAAGTTTTGCTTGTAGGAGTCTTATTAAAGCGAACCTATTTCACTTATCTTTGCTGGTTTTACTAAGTGAAGGAACAGTAATCCCAACCTGCTTAAATGCCCAAAGCTCTTCTTCCGAAAATTGCCAAGTGGGTTCTCCCAAATTCGGCTGCAAAGTAGAGCGGAACTTATCAATACTCCCTGCCTTGTTGATGGAGTAACGCAATTCTCCCAGAGCGATTTGCCTTGCTATCGGCAGCTTGACAGTGTGGCTGTAAGGATAAAAATCGTTCGTCGGGTTGGAATAAAGCAAGCTACACTGCTTCCCTTGGAGAGAAACCAATACAGAAAAAGGCACGGCATCTCCCTGCAAATAGGCATCGAACAAGCGATATTGAGTGCTGCCATCTGTTACTTCAGTTACAAACTCTGTCCTGAGAGTCCCCAGACCAACTGGAAGGCAAGCTGAAGGGACATCAGCGTTCCGAGTCGGCTGGCTAAAAGCTGGGGGATGGGTGAATAAACTGCTCAACAAATAAACCAAAAAAGCTGTTAGCAAGCCCCAGGTAAATTTCAACATAATTGTCCGTTTTTTCAAGGAAATCATGGTGCAGAACATCTCCGTTTAATTCAAATTCCTTCTTGAGATGGGTTAACAGCCGTTCCATTAATGCGGGTTTCAAAGTGCAAGCGAGGGTCTGCCGTTGTCCCAGTGCTGCCTAATCCGCCTATGACCTGACCTTGAGAAACACGATCGCCAACTTTGAGTTTCACTGAACCCTCGCGCAGATGAGCATACCGAGTTGTGCGACCGTTGCCGTGCTCAATTTCGATCCAGTTGCCGTAGCCACCGCCGCAGTTCTGTAACCCTTCCTGGCAGTTAGACACCGCTGTCTTGACAACGCCGTCGCCAACAGCTTTTACCGGGCTTCCCATTGAGCCGGCAATTCCAATGCCGTTATAGATTTTCCGCACGCCGGAAACCGGACGAGTCCGCATCCCAAAGCGGCTGGTTACTGGCCCATTCGCAGGCTTGATATACTGACTCGTGGATTGACCGCCGCCGGGGGCAGCACTCGCAGAATTAGAGGATTGCGCCGCACTGGAAGTCGGAACGCAAGCAGCAGCATTCGACTCCGCGATCGCCCTACCTCCCTCTCGATAGCGCCTCAAAACATCCTGTCCGTAACTTGAGAGAGTTAAACGACCGAATGTATCGGTTGAAGAGCCGTCAACTTTGGAGTAGTCGCCCCCGAAATGCTTTTGAGCTACTCGCTCAATCAGGCGATCGCCACTAAAAAAACTTCCAGTAGTAGGGTCTTTTTCTTGAGACGTGGCATTCAGCTTAGAAGCGAGACTTTGAGCAAAAACAGCTTCTCGATCGGCAGGCGGAAAAAATTGAAAAAGTTCTGCTTGAGTGGGTTGATAACCGCGTCGCAGTTTGGCTAAAAATTGCGTACCCCCTGGTTTAGATGAAATTGAACTAGCAGCGTAATCGTCGTAGTTTATAAACTGGTACTTGCCCAACGGAACCCGGCAATTATTTCCGCCATCAACGCAAGCATTAACGCCGGCATTCTCGTAAGAACTGCTGCTTTCAATACTGGCGATCGCTTCCGACAAAGCGGGAACATTGACTCCTTGAACATTGCCAACTGACACTGGCGCTGGTGCAGTGCTACCCGGAGGGCAAGGAACATTAATATTAGCTGCTGTAGCTACGCCTTTTGTAACAGGAGAAGATACTCCGCCGCGAACTGCCCCAGTTGGTACAGAGGAAGAGCCGCCAGAGGACGATCCCAGCGCCCCAACGAAAATGGGAGAATTAACCCGATAGGTGAAGAAAGGTACTGGGCCAATGAAATAAGGAGAGCAGCCGCAAGGCGAACAAAATCGGAAGAATAGAGCCGTATCAACAGTATCGGTTTGCTCGTCCGGTTCCATGACCACTACCTTAAAAGCGCTGCCAAAAGGCAATCTTCCCGTCGGTTCCTTGCCGCCGTTGACACCTTTAAGACAGCCCGATCCGCCCTCGACTTCCTGGTACTTACCGCTAATCCATTGCTTGCCTTCGAGCGAACCGCGAGCGTTCCGACCCGAATTCTCCAGATCGTCTAGTTCGATGTAAGCGCAATCATTTTCTTGGCAGTTAACTGAGAATCCCTGAACGTCTGAGCCTGATATCGTCTTAGTTCGCCGTCGCTCGGCGGGGCCATAAATCGCATCAATTCTCATTACTAAATTGCCGAATTCTGCTATTGGATTGGGAAAGCTAGACAGAGGTAAAGCATTCAGCCCAGGTACGTCTTTAATTAAGGTTGTTTGCCAATCTGAAAACGCGCCAAGTTGAGCGCTGCTTAAGTTCGGAATCGAAGATATTGAATACTGAGACAGGTCAATTTCTCCCAGTTTCAACTGACCTAATTGTGGATTGGAACTGAGAACCCGATCTAGAGTGCGATCGGCTACATCAATGCCAGCAGCTTTTGTGGCTAGCAGTCCCGCCACCGGCGCAATCTCTGCGACTTTAAATTCACCGAGAAGAGGGATAGCCTGAACTAACTGATTTAACGACTGCTTGGCCACTAAAGTAAATGCGCTTAAAGCTACGCTATCTAAATTCAGACCAGCTTGCTGCGCGACAAAACCGAACGATAGCAATTCTGGTTGCAAAGGTTGGCTGATATCGCCCAACATGATGTACTGGTCAGGAGTTTGGCCTGCTGTCCAACTTCGGCTCAAATCATAGCCAACTGCCTCGGTGTAATCTGGCGCTGAAAGGCTTCCAGATTGACTGATGGGTGGCATTTGAGAAAAAGAAATTTGTGTCCAATCTGGCAAGAGGGCGTTAACTGAAGTAGGATTTCCTTGCCTGTCCATCCCTGGTATTTCTAAAATTTTGGTTGGCATTTCAGTTGTATCAGCAGGAACTCGTGCCATAGCAAATATTGGTTGCTCAAACAAAATGGAAGCTATTAACACTAGAGAGAATAACCATACTGATAATTGCCAGGATCTTGTTGATAATATTCTTCTCATGTTTGTGCAAAAAACTTTGGTTATTGGTTGAGGATACGGTAGAAAAGTTAAGCAATTAAGTGGGAAAAAGGAACCCACCGAACTTGATGAGGCTGCAATTGCGCTTCTTAAAATAAATAAAGCAGTCAACCGAGGCTTTACATGGAGCAGCCTCGGCGTAAAGCACTGCTGCTCTAAGTCATCGTCGCCGAAATGAGAAGTTTCATACAGGCGATTTGTAGCCTGCAATCTGAAGCACTACAGCTCTAAGTCACCGCCGTAGAAATGAGAAGTAGCTGTTTGATTTTGATAGGAATTAGCGTCATTTACAGCTCCCTTAAAATAAGGGTTAGGGTTAGCAGCCGTCTCCGTCCACGGAGTATCTGCTAAATTCAAATCGCCTTCAAAAACGTTTTCTCGATAGCCATCAGCAAAGTAGTCTGGAACCCCGTATCCCTCTGTTTGCTGACTGCTATAACCGTTGCTTCGATATCCGTTAAGGGAGGATTCGCACGGGTTACTTTCACAGCCGCTAACAGCATAGCTATCAGCGCTGTAACCGGGTTCATTGCCATAGATATTGTTTGGCTCGTTCATAAATTATGTAGCTACAAAGTCGTAATAATCAACAATTCAGCGTAGCTACGGATAACGAGTAGGGGTTTCATCCGATAGTCGTAATTAAACTACCGCCTATCGGCGGATAGACTACGGCGATCGACGTAGCCTATCTGCAAACAACCAAGACCTACTGCTATTGCACGAAACACAATATAGTGCTGGCATTGCTCTTAATTTCGCCCGCCTTCCATCCAGCAAGGTGGGTAAAAATTACTCAGAAATATAGAGGCGCGTATCTCTGCCGAATTGTTTGCCCAACAGATGGCGCAAATCCCTGTAGCTGAATTCGCTACGCGATTTTTCTGATCTTAATTCGTCACACAATTATCCTTCAAAAAGATATGAGTCAGCTAAATCTGTTAACGCCCGAATTACTTGAACAAATTACCACTCACCCTGTAAAACCTCAGTCCGGCATTTTGGAAAAGCTGAAGCTATTAGCCCAGATAGGTATGCACCGCGACTTAATAGCCGTGCTACTGGAATTGACCGGAATTCCCCTTCCCCTTTTACGTTACTATGCAGGCCCATTAGTTTTACACAAAACCCCCTGGTCAGAAAGCATACCGGACTGGTTGAAAACGGCTTGCTTATCCGATAGGCTCGATTTGATTCTAGAGGAGTACAGCAACAGAATTGTAGGGAATTACTGCACTTCCACAGAAGTCGTGGCTTATATGATGGGAGCTACATTTGAAGCTCCTCTGCACCACAGTTATTACAACGTCTATATGTGGGCAGCACAAGACACCTTGACAAGACATAATCGGCTACCAAATGGTTACAACTTGTCCGAATTAGCTGAATTTTCAGCGGTGAACTTTGACAGCATCAAAAATGATTATCACCATCTAGCTGGAGCAATTAGGAAAAGCGTTGTGCGCCATGCAGCATCCCAAGGCTGGGGCAAACGTAAATTGTCCCAAGATAAAAGCGCTGATGCAGATTTACCGACAGAAATGGTAACAGCTAAGTCACCCAAAGATAAGTCAAAAGTTGAAGGGCAATTGACTTTATTTTAACAGGGAAAAAAAGGCAAGGTTTGCGAATTATAGCCCGAATAGCAGCAAAATTAAAATGAAAGATACTTCATCGCTTGCAGAAATGCTATATGAGCGAATCCGAGAAGCTCCACCTTATTCTTGGTTCCCGTCTCCCCCAGAGCTAATTGAGCTTATGATTGAAGAAGCTCAAATCATTTCAGGAACCTACGCCTTAGAACCAACAGCAGGAGACGGCTTATTGGCGCAGGCTATGGTTAGAGCGGGTGCAATCGTTGATGTAATTGAAATAAACCCGCTGCTACAACAACTTCTGTTTCAAAAAGGGTTCAATCTAGTTGGAAGTGACTTTTTAACAACTGAACCGCAGAGGCGATATAGCAGAATTTTGGCAAATCCCCCATTTTCTACGCCCCACATCAAAGGAGTTGATTTAGATATCATACAACGTGCCTATAACCTTTTTTTAGCCAATTCTGGACGCCTGGTAAGTGTTGTTAGCAATTCCATGAATGTCCGAGGCGATTCGCGATCGCAAGCATTTCGAGCCTTTCTTAAGCGCACGTCTGCCAAGTTAATCGAACTTCCCTTAGAAATCTTTTGGGGGAGCGATCGCCCGGTTACTGTTGAGAGCTACCTAGTCGTAATAGACAAAAAATAGACGATTGCTTCCCCGCTATACCGTTTTATTAGTGGGGACAGCACAACTTACCTTTCAACAAATTACTATTACTTTTTCCAATAGATATTAAATATAACTTAGCCTTTTATACCGAATATATGCCAAAATATCTCCGCTAGTTCTATCAATTTTACGACTAAAACTATTACCTTAAAAACCCTCTACTCCCATGAATAATTCCCCACACTTCGCCCCAAATCCTACTGTGGAATACGAGCTGATTACAAACTTTTCCAGACTAAATGATGTCCTCTCGCCTTTAATAAAAGCTCGTGTTATAGCCATAGACACAGAAACCACCGGGCTAGATCCACTTACGGAACGCATCCGACTTATCCAAATAGCTGTCCCCCACCGCCCAGTGATAATTGTCGATATAGCTGCTTTTGCCGATCGCGAATTATCGCCTTTAAAAGCACTTCTAAACAGCCGTGCGCTCAAAATATTTCAAAATGGTAAGTTCGACTGGCAGGTACTAGAAATAGCTGGACTTAGACCGTCTGGCCCATTTTTTGATGTCATGCTAGCGAGTCAAGTGTTGCGATCTGGACTCAAGAAAGACCACGATCTACAATCCCTCGCTCTTGAATTTTTAGGAATCAAACTTGACAAAAGCCTACAGTCGAGCAATTTCGGAGGTAAGTTATCAGCTTCTCAGTTAGAATACGCCGCTTTAGATGCTGCTGTCCTGCTGAAACTTAGAGCGCGACTCATCTCAAAACTTCAGAATGCTGGGTTACTAGAAACCGCCCAAATTGAATTTGAAGCGATGCCTGCTGTAGCCCAAATGGAACTAAATGGAATGTTACTGGATGCAAAACACTGGCATTTGGTGGGCGAGGAACTGGAAGCTCAAAAGCAGACTACGCTGGTGGAATTAGTGAAAGCCGGTCTTAAACCAGCCCCTAGCGCACAACTTTCGCTATTTCCAGAGATGGTGGAAACCATAAACCCCCGTTCGTCTGTACAAGTTTTAAGTGCTCTTCATGCTCTCAACATTCCAATTAAGTCAACAAGTAAGAGCGAACTTATTCCTCTAGCTCGTCAATACCCGATTATCCAGTTGCTACTGAATTATCGGAAATTAGCATCTTTGTGTTCCAACTTTGCTGAGGCATTGCCCAAACACATTCACCCGATAACGGGGAGAATTCACCCCAGCTATCGGCAATGCGGCGCTCGTTCTGGACGCTTTAGTTGCAAGAAGCCCAACTTGCAAAACGTTCCCAGGAATTGTACGGCAAAGGGGATGCGTGCGTGCTTCATTGCTGCTCCCGGATATCAAATTATTAAAGCAGATTACAGCCAAATCGAGCTAAGGATTGTCGCTGAAATATCTGGCGATCGCCGAATGCTGAATGCCTACGCTAAACGCGAAGATTTGCATACTTTAACGGCTTCTTTGATTACGGGAAAGCCGTTAGAGGAGGTAACGGCAGAGGATAGACGGATAGCTAAATCAGTTAATTTCGGATTAATTTATGGGATGGGTGCTGCCAAACTGCAAGCTTATGCTGAGGAAAAGTACGATGTTTTTTTAACCTTGAACGAAGCTAAAGAGTTCAGAAGACGATTTTTCCAAGCTTATTCTGGAGTCAGAAGATGGCACGACAGCATCAGGAAAACGGTGTACGTCAAAGACATCAAGCAAATCCGTACAATTGGCGGACGCAGAAGACGGTGGGCAAAGAAACCCCGACTTTCTGAGTTGCTAAATCACCCTGTTCAAGGAACTTCGGCTGATATGTTGAAAGTGGCGATCGCTCGTTTGTTCAAACTCCTACCCAAGACTGGAGCAAAATTAATCGGTGTGGTACATGACGAGATTCTGTTAGAGTGTCCGCAGACTACTTTAAAAAGAACCAGTCGCATTCTCAAAAAAGTGATGGTGGAAGCTGGAGAGCTATATTTGCAGCAAGTTCCTGTAGAAGTGGAAGTAACTATTTCCTCGTCATGGGCAAGTTAAACGCATTAGTTCCTGCTGTGTTTGGTAAAGTGCATGGAAATCTAAGCAATAGATAATTGCTAAAAAACCAGCCTAATTGGGATTTGTGTTACAAAAAGAATAGAAATATTCTATGGGTAGCTAAGTTATGCCAGCTCGCTTGATAAACGATCGCTATGCTATATCCCCCAACCCGCGATCGGGCGGGATGGCTGATGTCTATCAGGCAAGCGATATGCTTGATGACCTCCGGCGGGTGGCAGTAAAAGAATTCAAACACGGGCAGATTGAAGCAGATATTCTAGCCGAGTCTTTCAGACGTGAAACCCAAGCCCTGCAAGAGTTGAAGCATCCGGGAATCGTGGAACTTCTCGATTCTGGCAAGGATGAAACTACGGGTAACTATTTTCTCGTCTTGGAGTGGATGGAAAAGGATTTGGCAACACTTCTGAAAAAATCTCCACCAGACGGTTGGGATTCTTTCTGGAAAGCGGTAGCGTTACCCGTGTTGGAGGCTCTGGCTTTTTCCCATAATCGCAGAATAATACACCGCGATATCAAGCCCAGCAACATTTTAGTGGGGAGTGACGGTAAACTCAAACTTGCTGACTTTGGCATATCCAAGCTTAAGGGCTATTTGCAACCAAGCATTACTCTCAAAGACTTTGTATCGCGTACATTCACTCCGCCAGAAACCGACGATGGTTCCTATACCTACACCCGCGATATTTTCAGTTTTGGTGTATTGGTTTTGAAGTGCCTGACCAATATTGAACTCACAGGTCATAATAGTATCCCCAGCGCAATGAAAGCGTTTAATGCACCACCTGAAATCCTTGAAATAATCGAGCGTGCTGTTTCCCTCGACCCCGCAGAGCGTCAACCTAATGCAGAGGTACTACTAGCTGAACTTAATGCTATTCAAGCGAAGACAAAAACAGGAGCAATTAAGAAGCCTCCTTGCTTCCTTAAGCTTATACCAAAGTGCTTGAACAGACTTAAAAGTGAAATTGAGATTTCTTCTGAAGTTGAGATCGAGAATCTTATCCTTGACGATCTCAATAATGAATCGGGTTGTGGGATTCGTCCCTATAAATTTAAGGACGACGCAGACGATCCATCTCGTGAAGATCATTACGAAATTTATGGTGTTTCCTATCGGTATCACATGAAGGTGGATCAAAACCGAGGAAATCACCTAGTTATTTTCAATGCTTGGTCTACTCCCTACTCCCAACTGGAACAGCGTCGAGATCGTGCTTGGAATCTATCCTACGAGTTCAAATTTGGAACGCCACTGAATTTATATGAAGCAAAAGAGGTTATTCAGAAGCTACAGGATGCAGTTATAGAGCATGAAGCCAACTTAAAAGAACAAGAAGATGAAAAAGAAAAGCAACGGATATTCCAAGTTTGGTGGGATATTCTCAGAGCTAAAACAGATTGGGAGAAAAAACGAGAAAAACCGATTAAATACACAAGCGTTACTCGTGACGGAAACCGCGTTACCTTTGAACTATCAGAGCTTCCAGAAGATGACTTAGCTGGACAACCCCACCATGTGACAAACCAAAAAGGATTTAGCATTTTGGGGGGAGATGTTGAACAGATCATCAGTGACAGATTGACTCTTTATGTTAAATATGGAGAACCAGACAGACTCCCACAATCTGGTGAGTTACGCTTTGATACTCGTGCTGCTGAGGTTGCCCTAAATCGACAAAAAAATGCCCTTGATGCCATTCGATTTGACCAGGGAGTACGGTCAGACATTCGCCAATTACTCGTCAATCCTCAAGAAGTCCGTACTCCTGACGTAGAAGTAGATTTACAGTTTATTCAACCTCTCAATGAATCACAGCAGGAAGTTGTTAAAGCTGCACTCGCAACAGAAGATTTTCTGATTGTCCAAGGTCCACCAGGTACAGGAAAGACAACATTTATTACAGAAGTTGTTCTGCAAACTCTTAAAGCTAATCCTGATGCTCGAATTTTGCTCAGTTCACAAACTCATGTTGCACTAGATAACGCCCTAGAACGGATTCAAGCTAAAAATCCTAACTTGAAGTTGGTGCGACTTGGTAACCATGAACGGGTATCAGAGAATGTTCATTCGCTCTTACTCGAAGAACAGATGGAACAGTGGCGAGAGGGTGCAATTGCTAAAGGACAGGAATTTATTGATAATTGGTCAGCGCAACGAGGTATTTCTCAGCATAACAGTGAAATAGCCACCCTATTTCAAGAAATGAAAACTCTGGTTACAAAAATTGAAAGTCTCAGAGGAGATGTTAATATCTGGAAAGAGGATTTGGATAAAATACTAGCAATAAATTACAACCCAGAAAACCCAGATTCATTGTTAGAAACTAAAATCCCCAAGGATAAGCTAGAGGAATGTCAGAGTATTGAAGCTGAAATTAGTATCCTGCGTAAGCAATTAAAAGAAGCACGAGAGCAACAGAAGGAAAAAGCAAAGCGTCTTAAAGAATTAACCGAAATCAGTATCAATAAACTTTTGAGACTTTCGGTTCAGGAGATAGAAGAGCGGATCAATAAACTAATAGATCCAAATGCACCCGATGCGAAAATGCTCCAACGGCTGATAGCTATTCAGGCGGAGTGGTTCGATCAGTTTGGTCGAAATGAGAAATTCAATGCACCTTTGATTAAGCGATCGCAAGTAGTAGCCGGAACTTGCATCGGAATTCCTAGAGATATTCAAGACATAGAATTTGACCTGTGTATTGTTGATGAGGCTTCAAAAGCTACGGCGACAGAAGTGTTGGTTCCAATTGCGCGATCGCATCGCTGGATACTCGTAGGCGACCCCAAACAACTCCCACCATTTCGAGATGAAGCCAGTAGAGATTCTGACTTTTTGGAAAAATACGAACTTAATCAGGATCATATTCGAGAAACTTTATTCGATCGACTGCTCAGAACACTCCCAGATGGGTGTCGCAAGATGTTAACAATCCAACATAGGATGGTAGCACCAATCGGCAATTTGGTCAGTGAGTGCTTCTATGATGGTCAGCTAAAAAGTGCCAGGACTGACTTAGATCAGCATCTTCGCAGTGTTTTACCACAACCTGTGACTTGGTTAACAACAACCAAACTTCCGAATAGTCGCGAACAGTCTGCCAATTCTAGCTTTAACAATATTTGTGAGGTCAACGTCATAGTTCAGTTTCTCAAACAGCTAAACCAGACGGCAGTAAAGGCGCAGAAAAAATACAGTGTCGCCGTATTGAGTGGGTATGCAGCACAGCTAAAGTTGCTCGCTCGCAACCTTGCCTCAGAATTAAACAATTGGCAAGCATTAACAGTTGAGTGCAATACAGTGGATGCCTTCCAAGGACGCGAAGCTGATATTGCAGTGTACTCTGTGACTCGTTCTAACAAAGAAGGTAAAGTGGGTTTTCTGCGCGATGCAGAACGATTAAATGTGGCTTTATCCAGAGGGAAAGTTGGCTTAGTCATCGTGGGAGATCACCACTTCTGTAGAACCTCACATGACAACCCATTACACCGAGTTTTGGATTACGTTGAAAGTCACCCTAAAAATTGCGCCATAAAGGAGCCTAACTTATGAGTTCAGAAGAATCAGTTTTTCTTACTCCAGAAGAACTACGCCGCTATGACAATCGTACAGGCTTCGATTTAGTTAGCTGTAAAGAAGTCGGATTGCCAGTTTATAAAATCACTGTTCAAGCTCTAACCCAACTCCGTAAACCCATTCCCCCGATCGAAGAATATGTCTTGAAAGCTATTAATGCTAGTTTATCCTCAGAAGTGGATATTGCTGGATTTCTTGGTCTCGAACCGTCTATTATCAGGGATGCAATGATAAATTTAAGGATGAGTGAGGATATTGACCTCATAGCTCCTGATGGCTCTCTGATGCAAGTTTGGAAATTGACTAAGAAAGGCGAAGGAACGCTCCGCGATGCCAAAATTATTGTTCCCGAAGAGCGAACATTTGATATAAATTTTGATGGGCTTTTACGGTGTCCTCGCTGGTATGGGCGATTGGAATCACGTTTACTCAAGCAAAAAGACTTGCGTAATCAAGAAATCATAGAAATTGAACCATCTCCGAAAAAGCCACCCGAACTTTCCGATCTTAAACTCAAAGATGTGGACGCAATTATTCGCCAGATTGAGGGAGCAAGCAAAGCTAAATTCAAGCAAGATAGAGACCTTTTAGCCTTGAAAGCTATTGAGCGCAGACAGAGATTTTTTCAACCTGCTTTGCTCCTAATTTATAAAGCAAAAGATAGTGATGATATTCAGGTTACCTTTGCTATCGATGGTGTTCTTTCTAATGAACATGAAGCAGCTTTTGCTCGTGCTAATGGTGTCAAGAAACTTCGCTTACTAGAAGCATTGAGGGAAAGCGCACCCAGAAAGTTAGCAGAAGAAGTTTTAGGGCATGAATTTGTTGCTCAAGCTCCCTTACAAGAAGCTGAAGCACTGAAAGAAGAGGTATCTTCAGCTCAAGCTAAAATTGATACGGATCGAAATAGCGTTGCAGAGGCTGAAACGGATGAAGACAAGGCTGCTTTAGAGCAAAAAATTATTGAGCAAGAGCAGGAAATAGAAATTCTCAAACAGCGCTTGAATTCATTTCAAATTAGTTACCTAGAAGTTTACGACCACCCTGAGATTCTCAAACAGGCTATTCAAGACAGTCAAAAACGTTTGATGATTATTTCTCCTTGGATTCGAGCTAATGTTGTAAAGAAACAGTTTATTGAACAGCTAGAAAAACTACTTAAGTGTAACATACAGCTTTTAATTGGGTACGGTTTGGGAAAAGATGAAGATGATAAAAAATACCCATCCGATATCCAAGCTGAGAAAAATCTTAAAAAATTAGCGAATCAGTACAAAGATAATTTTATCCTTAAGCGTTTGGGAAATACCCACGCCAAAATTCTGATATCTGATGCGAAATTTGCTGTAGTAACAAGTTTCAATTGGCTTTCCTTCAAGGGAGACCGCGATCGCACGTTCCGGGATGAGCGAGGGACGCTTGTATCTGACCCCCAGAAAATTGATGAACTGTTCGATAGCTATAGGTCGCGATTTAACGATTGAATTTGAGGACAGAGCAAAAATGACTTATGCAAAGGGGGAAGGGTGAAATTGTGTCATTTTCAAGTTCACGATAATCCTTCCCTCCCTTTCCTCTGGTGATCGCTAACCAAACAATTCCTGTAACGGAATAGAAAATCGCGATCGATCCTCTCCACTAGCCGATCGAGCATAAGTCGCTTGATTGCGAATCGCTAAAATTTGCTCTTCATCGCGCAGCATCGACGGCGTAAACTGATAGCGCTGTTGTCGGAGGTCGTTCAAAGTCACTTTCAATTCATCCGGTCGTTTCCCTTGTACCCGATCGCGATAATATATCTCCTCAGCACATTTTCTCACGGCATTGCCTATTTCTGCTGGCGTACAAAGCCTGTAATCTCTCAATAAAATCCGCCACTCATCATCCGTCCAAGGCGAAATACAAGCATTGCGGAACTCAGGAAAATATTTTTTGAGATGAAGATTAAAAATTTCATACATCGCCCCTTCGTGAGGCAAATCCACAAAGAAAATATCATCAAAGCGACGAATTAATTCCGGCGGTAACATCCCCAAACGGTTAACTGTCGCCACGATATAAATTGGGTATTGATGCTCTTGCATCCACGTTAAAAGCTTCCCCGATAAGCGCCTAGAAACTCCGCCATCTGCATTAGAATCCCACCCTGCAAAACCTTTATCAAAATCATCCCAATAGAGAATTGTAGGACTTAAAGCCTGAGTCAGTTCCAGCAATTCGCGCAAAGCTAAATCTGGTCTGGAAGAACCGACAATCGAACCCCAATCAGCCGCCAACAGCGGTACTCCCATCTTCTTAGCCGCAAGCTTAGCACTCAGACTTTTGCCCGTACCCGGCGGCCCCCAGAGAATCATTCCCTTGGGAAATTTGAGTCCGTATTTCTCTGCTTCTGGACTCAACAGAGAAGCCACCTTTGACAGCGACTCGTCTAGCAAGTCTAAACCACCTGCATCCGGCACATCTGCCTCGGCAATAAACTCTAGGCCTCGCCCCCGCAGCTTGTTAACCTTGTGGTCGAGCACCAACGGCGCCATTTCCTCCACAGTCGAAGCAAAAGCTAGCGATCGCTCTAAAATTAACTCGATCTCACCTTGGGGCAACCCCTGGCAAGCTCGAACCAAAGCACCTTGCAATACCTCATCACTTTTGTCATCAAGCCCAGGATGGCGATCGCAAAACAACTCCACCACCTGTTGCGCTGCAACTCGGGATGGTAATGGAGTCGTCAGTACGGGAATCAACGGCTGCAAGTTCACCGGCAATTGTATGTAGTTTTCCAGCATCACCCAAAACTGAGGAACCGCAGACCAAGATGAGTGATAGTAAGCATTTGCCAGTTGAAACCCCAGACGCGAACTCACCTGACCGGATTCATCAAAATCTAGCACTCCCTCAAGAATGTAAATTCCCTCTCTCTTACTCTCTAATAGAAACTCAAGCACGTCAGAATCTCGGTGCAAGTCAGTATTTTGCAAGATGCACTGACCGTCCCGACTCACAATTTCCTGCAAGCAACTGTACCCAGAGTTCCAAAAGAAAACAGGCAACTGCAGTTCCTGCCCCCAATTGTGGAACTGTGCTAACACTCTGATTCGGTCAGGCGTGTAATACTCCAGCCCGACAATCTTAATACCTCTTTGGGCCAGAGCGAGCCAGTCATTAATGGTACGCATAAATTCAAGGGTAAGAAATATTCAAAGGTACTCTTCTCATTGATATGTTACGGTCGAGCGTTGCCATCAGCCAACAGTTCTACAGCAGCCAAACCTCCTCTTAATTCTTAGGAATTATTTACCTAATTTCCTACATATACATAATTATGTATATCCGTTGATCGGGAAAAAATCTACCGAATTATTACATAAATTTATTTCAAAGTAACAATTTTATAAATAATTATTAATAGCCATAAAAAAACTAATTATAAATTTGATGAAATTTGAGAGCGCCTAACGGCGCTGTTAGCCGTGAAGTAGTTTAATTAAATCAAACTTCATGGCTACAACAACAGCTAAAAACCATAACTCTCGTCCATCCAATGGAGCGGTGACTTTGAATGGCAAAAGCAATGGTGCTGCTAAGTCAAAGAGTCCAGCAACAGCTACCCAATCACAGGTCAGTCGCCGTTCGACACTCACTGTAGAAGAGCAAGCAGACGCACTTCTAGACCGCGTGCGAACTACCATCCTGAAAAAGTTTGGAGTCAAAATTCAACTGCGCGAAAAACGCCTCCAAACTAAGGTAGGTCACGCTACCAAGGAAAAACTAGGTTTGGATATTGCTGCACAGTTAAAAAAACGCGGCAAAACGATGAACTGGCAGCGTTGGAATAACGAAGTGTTTCCAGCTCTATTTGGTCAACCCGATGCACTGCGCCACGATATGGAAGTCATTGCGCTTGTGATGGCAAAACTATACGACGTTTTCGAGCTTGACCCGCAAGAAGCAATTAAAGGTCTTGTCAAATTCAATCAAGAATCGCTTGCTAAACGCAATAGCTATAACAAGCAGGATGAATCCGATGATGAAGATGATGATGATGTGGATGACTTAGAAGATGAACTTGATGCTGATGAAGATGAGGAAACAGATGAATCCGAAGAAGACTTGGATGAGGACAGCGAAGATGATTTCGATACCGAGGAAGAAGATGAGGAAGATGATGCTGATGAAGATGAGGACGAAGATTTAGAATAATCTTTCACCCTCGCTCAAATTTTACAGCTTCCTTCACCGTCGCTTTTGTTGAATATGTAAAACTCTGCTCTACCTAAAAACGGTAGAGTAGAGTTTTTTATTTTATTCATCTTATAAGTATTTTAATTAAATTTCACTTTTCATGGAAATATTTAAAGTATTAATTGCTTTCAACTTAATTAGTTTTAAATACAGTTATTAATATTTTATTGGAAAGTTAAGCCCAATAATTAAACTTAAAGAGGCAGCGATTGCTGCTGTGTATATGAACAAATTTGAATTCAGGAAGATTGAGAAATGAGAGTCACTGAAAAAGTTCAAACGACTAATGCAAACCCTACCGATAAAGCTCATAAGACTCAGATAAAAGCCCTCGACAAGTGCATTAGTTACAACGATAAACTTCGCCTAATGGTACTAGAAGTTTTGAGAGAAGAATCAGGTCGGGAACTGGCAAGTGTTGCTCGCTTTAACGGTGGCGAATTTGATTGGGAAACACATAATGCCCAATTTCGCGCTGACTACAGTGAAACACCTTTAAAGGAATTAATGCGTGCTGGTCGCATCCTATACGGATTGACCGACATGGATGCAATCCGCGATCGCCGCGCCAAGCATCGGGGCATTCGCAATCAACGGCTCGCCCGCCAGAGTAGCGGAATTGCTTCAAGCTCACAAAATGTGTACCAAGAAGTGGATGTTGCTGACGACGACATTGATGATTTGGATTGAGTCGCTTGAGCAACTAAGAATATCAAAAATTGCCTGTTAAGGGCAACTTCCCTACTCCTCATTATTCTAGGAGTGGGGAAGCTTATAACACAGCCCAAGCGGAAAACTCAGAGTCTTTAGAACTGAGATGAAAGCGGGACGCGGTTTTAACCGCCGTGAATCTTTCTTAGTTCTTAATGTATATTCCCTGAGATGGATGCTATAGTATTAGCCAGGAGGTAAGGAAACCGAGTGCTAACAAACTACGTCTATAAACTACGCCCAAATCAAACCCAAGACATAAAAATGTCCGCTTGGCTTGATATGCTGCGAAGTCAGTACAACTGGAGCTTAAATGACCGAATAAATCAGTACAATCAGCAGTTTATTCAAGGGGATTACTGCGATCTTAGAACTCAATCCAAAGCTTGTCCCTTAACCTGCTTTGTGAGCAAAAATGGTGCAACAGGCAACCCATGGAAAGACTCAAAAGTAGATAAGGAAGGTAAGATAAGAAACCCGCGTAGAAGTGCCGGAGATATTCAGATAACTGCGTTACCTGAATTGAAGGTTTCTCGCCCTTGGTACGCGGGTATAGATTCGACGGTTCTGCAACAGAACGTTAAACGCCTCGACACAGCCTATAAGAATTTCTTTGACGGTCGAGGCTTTCCCAGTTTCAAAAACCGCAGTAATTTTAAGTCCTTTACTTACACAATGGGTGTGAAAATCCAAGGCAATAAAATTTACTTACCTAAGCTGGGATGGATGCGCTTTCATAATTCGCGTTCCATTCCCAACGGTTTTACCATCAAAGCTTGTACGGTAAGAAAGCGTCAGAATGGTTGGTATATTTCTGTCAGAATCGAAGACTCAACTATTCCTGAACACACACCCAAAACTATCGGGGACAAGCCCAAAGTTTTAGGTATTGATTTAGGGCTTACTAAACTGGTTCATCTCTCCGATGGCTACCAAATAGACAACCCTAAGTTTTCAACCAATAAGAAAGCTAAACGTACTCTGAAGATTAGACAGAGACGGGTTATCCGTAAAGTTAAAGGCGGTAAGAACCGCAAGAAAGCAGCCATTAGAGTCGGTAAGTTCCACCAAAAGATTAGCGACAAGCGCGAAGCCTATCAATGGAAGGTTGCCCACAAAATTGCATCTCGCAAAGTGGATATCATAGCTATTGAAGACTTGAATATTTCTGGGATAATGCGTCGCTGTAAAGCGAAAACCGATGAGAAAAATGGAAGATTTCTGAAAAATGGTCAATCCAGAAAGAAAGGTTTAAATAGAGCCATCTCTGATGCGAGTTGGGGTAATTTGGGGTTGAAAGTCGTGTATCTAGCTGCGAAGCAGGGCAAGACAGTAGTTAAAGTTAATCCTAAATATTCCAGCCAAGAATGCCGGAACTGTGGACACACTGAAAAAGCCAACAGAGAAAATGAAAAATTCATTTGTAATCAGTGCGGCTATCACGAACACGCCGATATCGGTGCGGCAAAAACCATCAGGGATAGAGCTTTGTCAATAGTACGCGGGGACTCCGCGAAACTTGGCGCATCGTCGCCTAAACGCCCAAAAGATATCAGTACGCTCAAATCGAGCAAACGTGCTGAGTTTGGGAACCCTAGCAATAGGGATATTAAGAACGCAATTTCTTAAGAATCTCAGCGGCTTCAGCCCTGAGAGTGTCAATGCCACCCACCCACCCTTTGATTGAGAGCTATTTTACTTTGTAAAAACCGTATTTGACCTGGATGCGGATTTTAGAGGGCTAAAAAAGGAGGAAAAAAGAGGAAAAAACAGCACATTTTTTACTCATTACACCTCCTATTTCCTACTTTTAGCCTCATTTTAAGTATAAATGCTTATCATTTTTTGTAAAGAATTGTTGCTTTTGGCGTGATTTTCTGTACTCCGACACCTCTTGAATCCTCCTAAATCCTCGTAATAAGTACGGTAGTCGCATAGCAAGCCATGTCAAATAGACGTTATAGGGGGGTAAAAATGATCAATTTATGGTTTTTATGGTTTTTGCAAGAGTGCCATAGGAATTCTTGGGAGTTGGAGTTAGCTCACGCTCACTCTGGGAAGCCTTGAGGAGAAAGTTTGACTCGCTCGCTGTTTGGATTTTGACGCCCGCTGTACGCTCGCTCGCGTGAATCGATATTGAAGCCAGGAGCGAGCCAGTTGGTGTACAGGACAGCCGCCTTTACGATGGAGCCGAGCATCGCACGACGCATTCGAGTTGGTGCTGTTGAGTATCGGCGGCGGATGCCTGACGCGATCGCACCCAGCTATTCTGTTTGCGATTTTGCAGTCAGTAAAGATGTCGATGCTCGCTGTGACCGTTCGTCCAACAGCGAGCATCAAGTTTGGACTTAACTCGCCATGAGGCCGATCGCTTTTGCTTGTAGGTCGGGTTGATGCCAGCAAATCCAACATCGACCATAGCTTTATCAGTCACAAAGATAGCCAGGAGTCAAAAGTTGGATATTGGCAGTTTAGATTTCAACAGAGCACAAGCATGAGCAAGTGAGTCGATAGAATATTTAGTTAACTTGTAGTACAAATAGCTACATTTCTTATTGAGGCTTAAGAAAGTATTAAACCTGACCTTGAGGTTAGGATGCCCCATTCATAAGGGTGCATTGTTTTTGTTTTAAAATAATAAATAAAGCTTTGTCCGGACAAAACCATTGCTTGCTACTAATCAAGAACAGCCATAACCAGTCCCAACACGTTAAGGCATGAACAGCACAAAAAGGCAGTAATTTGACAGGAAATTGCAGGCGTTTGCAGGACATTTTCGGATAAAAACAGGTATGATTCAGTCCCTGCAAAAGCCTGCATTCTACCTGTTTTTGTACAGCAAACACCTGACTGTATACTGCAAATGCCAGACTTTAACGCTCCACACTAGGCGTTGCACAATTGTGGTAGGCTACAGGGAGTCTTTATCAAGAAACAAAAATATTTTGGGTAGGAATAAGCACGGTTTTATGCTTCAAGTAATAAATGACTAATCGAATTGACATGGCCAACATCAAGACAGACTTAGAGTAGCAAAGAGTTTTTCTATGCAAGCGTGCTAAGTAATGCCTTAAACGGGTATTTTCTCCCTCAACGCGGGTCATATAACTTTTACTAACAATGTGGTCAGCCTCGTCAATAAACTTGGGATAAACAGCATAACCATCCGTAGCAAAAAAAAACATTTCCACCCTTTAATAATTTTCCATAAAGGCTTAAATGTTTCTGCCGAGCGGTCTCCTATAGTCATCGCCAAAATGCCTGCAAATCCCTTATTTACTGAGGTCCCGAGCCAAATCTTGTTTTTTTTATTACCTACAAATGTCTGCAACTCATCAATTTGGGCTACTTCCGGAATCTCGTCGTAATCAGGCTGTTCACACAAGCTTAATCTAGGCGCTTTAACCCAGTTAATAACAGTATTATGACAAACACCTGTTAGTCGCTCTATACGACGAAAGCCATTTCCTTCAACATACAGATGCAGGCAATGTTTTTTGACCTACTCTGGATATCCCCGGGGAGAGTAGTTATCAATAAACTGATGACCACAGTCTGAGCAAAGATGATTTTGTTTCCCTCTCTCTTTTGTGGACATTTATCTTAAATTTTGTAGATTGACATTTAGGATAAATCCTAGCCGGATATTTTTTAACTGTTCGTTTTTAGCATACCACAACTGTGCAACGCCAAAAATTTTGGTCTACTACTAACCTCTAGTAGATGAAGGGATATCCCAGTGGACTTTACTCAAATGTTGTAGCTGTTCCTGAAGATGGTTGATTTGATCTTGTATCTGAACCTGTTCGTTAAATGTGCTAATTATGCTTTCTTGTTTGGCTCTATCGAGAACAATAATCTCTACGTCCTTTAACTGCTGTAGCTGTATGAGAGGCACAGTTGCCCCTGAAATAATCCCCTTAAGGAGCGTTTCTCCAACATCAGAACAGAGGTACATAAATAGAAACCGTGGATCGATGATGCTATCCTGTGGACGCATAATTAACGACGACTGATTTGCTACCCAAGCATTAGGGCCAACCGGAGGTACATTGTCGGGAGTAATAGCGAGTTTCCCTGCGCTTCCTTTTACCAAAATAATAATGTCACCTGGGCACAGAAAGCTTTTCTTTTCTTGTGAATTAAAGACTTTTGGTGACAGCAATACCTGCCTCTTAGGAGTTGTGAGGTAGCCATAGTTGGGAAAATCCGAAAGACCCACCTCAAGCGCTAGAATTCCTTCGGTTTCATTTTTTGGGAGAGGTTTTGATGGACGAAGAAACTCAACAAGGTGAGAGAGTTTGCGAGTCTCATTTCTGCTCAAAAGATGCCGAACTACCTTTTGTGCTGGAGGTAAGAGATAGTGAGAAACTTCAAGATTTGCATCGTTTTCAAGGATATGTATAGTTGGAATGTTAGCTACGATGGCCTCATCGTTGCTCTTATGAAAGGTCTCGATCAGTAATTTCCAGTTCACAAGCTTAGAGCGGTTCCTCCCATCTCTAGTTGAAAATTGCTCTGCTGCTCCATCAACAAAGCGCACTGTGGAGGCTTTATCCCGAGTATTGAGTATGAGAATTGAAAATGGAATTGCGGTGAAAGGCAGTAGGGCTGGTGGCATACTGATGACCGCCTCAATCATTCCTTGATTGAGTAGATCTTCTCGCAATGAGTGTTCAGCCCCACGACTAAAGAGGATGTTACCTGGTATCGCAACAATGGCTTTTCCTTCTGTTTGAGCGATTATGTGCCGCAATGTAAGAACAGAACCTGATGAGGTTCTTTCTTTAAATCTGTTGAAGAAATCTCTCTCAACGACTTCGATATCAATTTTTTGTCCAAAAGGTGGAAATGCAATGGTGAAATCAAACTTTTGAACATTGCCTTCCTTAAGAAATTCTGGTCTTTGAAGAGGATCGCTGCTGACTATAGTGTGGATATTTGCATCCGTAAGGATGCTTATAAGCCAAGGGATAGGAGACACCCAGGGAGTTTCTATTGATGGAATTCCACCTTGCTTACCAACTTCACGAGCAATAAGGCAAAGGGAGTCGTAGGGGCAGTAGACCGTCTTTTCTTTCAGCTCTCCAGCCAGAGCAGACATAACTTTGATTACTTCTATCGGCATGGGTGATCCATGAGATAGAAAGGAAAGATAAAAGTCTTCAGGAAAGTCGAAATAGTTTAACAGATTGTTCTTTGCGGAATCAAGCGCGAAATCGATCGCGTCTACAACTACGCCCCAAGAAACATCCCTATGCAGCAAATAAGCGATATCCTCGAACGCTGCTTTGTTCTCACCAAGTTCTGGGTATTCACTCAGCTTCTTAAAGCTATTAAAAAGTTCTGGAAAAGTGGTGAGTTGGGACTCTTTAGTCAGTTGTAGATCGGAGGGAAGCCTTTCGTTTACCGAAAGCTTTGCCCATGCCAAAATCTGCAGAGCCACTTGAGTAGAGTCGTATTTCGTAAAATGAGGGTGGCGTCGAAAGATGTTGAGCATCTGCCAGAGTATCTTTTCACTTTTCATGGTATTTTTTTTATCAGGACTTAGACAAAAATTAAGGTTAAAATGGCTTAAACCCTAGATAGAGAAAGACTTTTAGCTTGAACGAGGATAAATCTAGTTTTTCAATAGTTTCAGAGCTTTTTATTAGGTCATTAGCCTCTTTCCCTTGCGAGAAAGAGGTTTTCACCCCCTAAAGGGGCTTTAAAATATCTAAGTTTTATTATGAAATCTAAACGCCCGTTCGATCTGGTTACATGAACGGAATCTATTTTTCTTTCCTCCCCACTTTCTACTCTTCTTCTGAGAAGCGCAGTTGTATGTAGTAATGAGGATAGTTTCATCAAAAATGATGGTTCCCCCAAGAATTACACTCTCATCGGAAGAAGCGGTCACAACGGTAAGACCGCCTTTGTCGAGAACTTTCTTGGCGATTTTCATCTGGCGCTGAAGTTCGGCGATAAAGCGCGCTGCTGCATCTCGGCTTAAACCTGTTTCCTCAAGTTTCTTGGCGATTTTCATCTGGCGCTGAAGTTCGACGACTAAGCGCGCTGCTGCCTCTCGACTCAAAGTTCTTACCTCATCTTGAACTTCTCCATATTGAATCGTGAGTTCGATCATCTCTTTCGTAATGCCACGGTGATTCATTCGTTGACCGGCATGATAGGTAATGTGCATAGCGTTTTCCTTAGCAAAATAATCTTCTGTGTAGCTCATACTATAAAAAAGTAGGACGTACTTTTTTATAGTATGAGCTATACCTAGGAATGTGTCAAGGTCAAATTCAAGACAATATTCGTTTTATGTGCAGAGCCATAAATATTTGTGTTTTCTATTGACTAATAACTTAGGGTATGCTAAAGTTAGCGCGCAAGTTTTCCAGCACTGTTGCTCCCAGTCGGATGCGAAGTTGATATTCGTGTGGCTGCATGGACGAGCGCAGGAAACTCAGCGGGCTTATCGGGGAGACGTTGCCCATTTCACGGCTTTTATTAGTCGTCAGAGAGAATGGGAAATATTACGCCAGATGGCTTTTCGGTTGTAAGTGCCTCGGCCCTATCACACAAAAAGCTCACCAAAATGTGGGAGAGCTAAAGGTGGAAGCGAAGCTTTGTCAAATGCAGTGTGAACTCATCGGCTTCTCAATGCTAGTTTTCTGACTTCGTGGCACCAATCTATAGATAGATACCGTCGTCTGTGATTCGCTAAAGGTCATAATTCACCCCATTCTCAGCTAACCAGCGCTTACGTTCCTCGAAATCTGGCAAAATCTGCTCGACTCTATCCCAAAACGCATGATTATGGTGCGGTTCAATCAAATGCACCATTTCGTGAATCGCCAGATACTCAATCATCGATCGCGGTAGCATTGCTACTCGCCAATGAAAATATAAATCTCCCTTGTGTCCGCAGGAACCCCAGCGATAGCCTAAATCTCGCACTTGCACGGAACGGGGAGAAACTTCGAGGCGATCGACCAAAACAGCAATTTGTGTATCTAAAATCGACGAAAGGCGATCGCCATACCATCGAATAAATACTTCTCTCCCCTGCGCCTGCGCTTCTCGCTGCAATTCAAAACGACTTTGATACAATCTCAAAGGTGGCTTTCCCTCCACGCCATCCACCAGTTTGAGGCTGTAGCTGCGTCCCAGATAGTAAAAACTTTCCCCGGAAACGTATTCTTTAGCAGGGGTGGGAGGATTGAAAGATTCTTTCTCTATTAGTTTACTGTGAATCCACAACCGCTTATCGTTGACGACTTTTTCTAATGTTTCCATTGGCACTTCTGGGGGGGTTGCCAAAATTAATTGACCGTCTCGTTCGACAGTAATGCCGATCGTGCGACGTTTGGCACTCGGGCGTAATTTAAAGGAAAGGTCGCCAAAGGTTACTGTTGTCATAAGATTAGGCGAGATCGATTTTTACGGGCAAGTTGTACCAGTTTATCTGCTACTGATTCTAATTGTTCGTAATTGACTGCATCCTGATCATCTAAATACCCGGCTATCCACTTTCTTAAATCTTCTTGAACGACAGGTCTGTCCCAATTTACCCGTCGAAGTTCTTGCCTAATGTGGTTGACAATTTCGACGGTTAGTGCTGCAATTTCGGTGAGGCTTTTGTCAGAATGTTCGCCTAAAATATTCAGAAATGGCAGTTGAGTTTTCGGGTCTAACCCGGTTTCATCGGTCTGGCGACCTGTTTGGATTTCTTCGATATATTTCCGCAAAGCTTCTACTTTTTCTTGCCAGTTTTCTGCCAGAGATTCGAGGATTTCTTGCAGTTTATCACTCAAGTTTTTGTAATAAACTGGATCTTCATCATAGTGGATATCAATGTGGTGGCGGGCGGCGAATTCCATTTCGGCTGCTTGGGCTTTAATTGACCGATGCCGCTGGACGTGAGTTTTAAAGTCCAGAGACATAATATCAATAGGTGGAACTTTTGGATCGATTCCTTGGGATTCAATATATTGGTCAATTAATGCCCGGACTTTCTCTTTGGCGCTGACAATGTTTAGTTTTTGATCTCGATAAAGGTCAGCAACAGATTTTTTAATTAAACCTAATTTCTTGGCATCTCGAACAAAGTTATAAGGAGAACGGGCTTCGGTACGGGGTAAAATTGTGTCTAAGGTGTCGAGAAAGTCTTTAAGATAATTGTTGAACTCGACTCGGAGGATCTCGTCTCTAAGCAAGTCAACACAATCATCTAAATCGTCTATTGTGCAACCGCTTTTGCTGAATAACTTAATGAGTTTGTCGTGTTTATCTCGCAATGAAGGCAACTCTTCCCGAATATCAAACCAAGCGGCTTCTGTATCTACTTTTTCGTAAATTGCTAAAGCTTCTGCTAGATTCACGCCGTAATAATCTACGACTAAACCATATTCTTTAGTATCATCATAAACGCGGTTAACGCGGGCAATAGCCTGTAATAGTTCATATTCTTTCATTCCTCGGTCTAAATATAAAACTTGTTCTAAGGGCGCATCAAATCCCGTCAATAGCATACTTTTAACAATTAAAATTGCTAAACTGTTTTTGGCTAAAGGATCTTTAAAATTGGCAATATTGATTGCTTGTTGACTCTTATCAGTCCACTTTTTCCAGTTGGGGTCGTCATCTTTATCGGCAGAAATGACGGCGGCGAATTCTAGGCTGCGGATTGTTTCTAAATGTGGTAATGCTTGGGCGAGAAAGCGAGTTTCTGCATCCTCCAGGTTTTCTAGGGTTTCAGTGTCGAAAGTTTGCAGGATGGGGGCGCGAGTTTCTAGTTGTTGCACCAGTTCTCTTTGTGCTTCTAAAAATGCTTCTTGATAACGGACGGCGGCGAGGCGAGTTGAGGCGACAACTTGTGCTTTGAAACCTCCGGGAAGGATACGATCGCAATAATGGCGCAGCATATCTTTAGCTTTGGCTTTAATCAGTTCTCGCGCTTCGCAGACTTGGGTTTTAGTCGCGTATTTAGCTTTAATTTGCGCCCGTTCTTCTGGGGTTTTATCCTGAAATACGATTTCAAATAGTTTATCTAGGTCATCGCCTTGGGTGACTGTACCTCTGGCTTCTAAACCTTCATAAAGAATGGGTAAAGTAACTTTATCTTCTTGAGATTGGCGGATATTGTATTGGTCGATAAAATCACCAAAAATTTGCTTGGTCGTTTTCTTGGCAGATTGAACGATCGGAGTACCAGTAAAACCAATTCGGACACAATTGGGTAATGCTGTCAAGAGGTTCGTGTGGAGGGTGCTGGCGTGCGATCGGTGCGCTTCATCAATTAGCACTAATATATATTCAGAAGAATTGAGATTTTTCGGCATAGGCTCAATTTTTTCTTCTTCTTCTGAGTCTTCACCTCCTTTGAATTTTTGAATCATTCCGAAGACTAAGCCCGCACCGGGTTGTTTGAGGTAGTTTTCTAGCTTTTTGACGTTTTTCGCTTTTTGTAAGGGTTCGCCTGTCAGGGCGGCTGTATCGGACAGTTGTTTTTCTAAGTCGGTGCGGTCAGTAACGACGACTATCTTGAAGCGGCGCAAGGCGGGGATGGTGCGGATTTTCCGTATCAAGTACACCATTGTCAGGCTTTTGCCAGAACCTTGGGTATGCCAGATGATACCGCCGCGCTGGTCATCGGTGCCGTGTTGCGCGTGGGTTGGGTTGTGCAGGAGTCGCCTGATTGCTTCGTGGACTGCCCGATATTGTTGGTAACGGGGGGCGAGTTTAATCGTGCGTCTGTCGCTAGTTTTGAAGAGGGTAAAGTTTCGCAGGATGTCGAGGAGGTTGGCGGGTTGTAGCATCCCGGCGATCAGCATTTGGCGCGAGTTGAGTTCGGTAACGCCGAGTTCTGCGGCAATTTCGGCTTTGGGGCAGGGAGTGGTGTCTTTCCACTCGACATAATGCTCGTAATTCGCGCCAATGGTTCCTGCTGCTGCGCGTCCTCTAGAGGCGGCTATCATTAACTGGTTGTAGTGGAATAGCTTTTCTGCGCCTTCGGGTTGGCTGCTTCCCCGTTGGTTGGAATATTGCAACAAATCGCGGATTGCTTCGGTGATGGGGTTATCGAGGTTGGGGCTTTTGCACTCGATGACGACGAGGGGGATGCCGTTGACGAGTAGCACGATGTCCGGGACGATAAACCCCCCTTTGCCTGTTGCCCAAGGGGGGTCTACTCGGTATTGATTGATGGCTAGGAATTCGTTGCGGTAGGGATGCTCGAAGTCGATGAAGTGGACGGTTTGGTCTTTGCCGTCTTGTCCCTGAACAGTGGTGCCTTTGAGGAGTAATTTTGTAGCGGCTTGATTCGCTTCCATTAGTCTTTGTGCGCCCAGATGCTCTAATTGACTCACGGCGGCATTCACTTGGGTATCATCGAGCCAAGGATTGCCGTTATCATCTAGGTTGATGCGCTTGATGGCGGTTTTTAGACGATCGCCAATTAAGACTTGCTTGAAGTTCTCGCGATCGGTAACTTGGGGATTATCCCAACTGCCTTCGATATGCTGCCAACCCATGCTGATAAGTTGGTCGATGGTAGGCTTTTCAGAGTAGAGGTATTCAGGAGTTTGTTGAAACATTGAAACTATTTTTTAGATACTCCAAATAAGTAGATTTTACAATTAGGAATAATTGTTCATCTTCAAAAATAAATTTTATGTAATTGGATTTTTTATTGCTAGAACGTAGAGGTTTACATATAACCTCAGCTCCAGAAGGTTGTTCAGGTTCTATAGTAACAAGAAACAAATAGTTACAATTAAACTCGGAATTTATTAAATCGGGGAGTTCTTGTTGTTTAGGCATTTCAAACATTTTATCTTTTAAATTAGTATTAAGAGGTAAAATATGGTAGAGATTGATTGTAGTAGGAAGAAATTTTATATATTCCTCGGAATCGTAGCGACCAACAGTTGGTTCTTGTAAAAAATTAAAGTCAATAGTATAAACAAATAATATATTATCCACATATGCGACCTTAAATATTTTAGATATCAAACTAATCTTAGGCTTTATATTAATATCTTGAACTATCCAAGTTAAATAGGTAATATCATTTATTTTTTTGAAACTCTTCTCTTCCTCTATATAAGTAGCAACTTCATATGCTCCACCGTAATATTGTAATAAACTTCTGGAAGTTGACATCTCATCAGCAAAGAACCATCCGCACAACGTAAGTAACTCAATCACAACATTATCAAAATTTGTTAGGTTACTATTTGAATAACGTCTGGAAACTTGCTTAAGTAATTGTTCCATATCATATGTTCCAGACCCACATATTTTTATGTTTCCATATCTAGGAATATTTAGTTCATGAATTAGAACGCCATTAAACGAGTGACTAAACGAATGGAATCCCTCCGAATCTTTAATATATCCAATAAAACCAACTTCTTGTTTTGCTATCCATCTGTTTATATCATTATTGATTTCAATAAAAAATCTTTCAAGAGACTCTTTTGTAAATGATTGGCTAGAATGTCGATTTTTTAATTCGGATACAATTACCCTAGCTGCTGGAGGGCTACCTGCCCAACCAATAATCAAATTGTTATCAATAATATTAACTTTTTGTTTTAAGTCTGTAATACTCCAGCCAGTGCGTTCTGGGAAAATTTCATAAATATCACCAATCGTTGGAATAGATAGAGGTTGCTCTAATTCATATCCAGATATTAATACATCTCCTAAAATAGCTGGAAGCTCATTTATCATCAAGGCAACTACTAAAGTCATTCTACTTATCTCCTAGACAATTAACTCGCACTTTTCCGATTAGTAAGTCGTTCATAAGTCCTTTTTTTTGAAGTTTGAGCTTGTTGTGGTAGGCTTCTTCTATGCGGATGCGACTATCGTGGACGTTAAAAACATCTGCTATAAGCTCCTGTTCTGGTAAGGGAGGAAGAGGTAACCTCAGTTTCCTCAAAATCCCAATAGATACCTCCGGTCTAGTTGTTCCTACTACTACCTGCTCAAGTCGTTCTTGAAAACTTGGAGCAAGTAACATTTGGCGCACATACTGTGGCGAAGCCAAAGACTTTAACCTGATACGTGCAACGTCACGACTTATGTTTCCAATGAACCCTGAAGGTACAATACCAACACGACCAATAGTGCCTTTGACAGAGAGAAGAAGATCATTAGAACAAACTCTACTGCGAGCATAACCGCTTTCAATTGCTTGTGCGCTTTTGTGAATGTTAGTTCGATAATCAGTATTAAGGTTTTGAATTGCAATAACAGGAATACCAGACTCTATATAAGAGCCAGGTTGAACAATTCCATAACAAATAGGAGCATCATCAACTGTGACTTCTTCAAATGTGGGAGTTTCCCAATCTTTTGGAATTTGCCCCAGTGGTGAATCTTTGAACTGTTCGGGGCGTTGCGTCGCATCCCTCAATTCCCCATTCTCATCTAACCCCCGCGTGAGCAAGTCGTGCAGCAGTCCAGCCTTCATCTGCTTGAGCTTGGCGATGAGGGAGGAGGTATGTGCGATTGTCTCATCCATTGTATCCAGAATTTCCGTAACGCATTCTTGCTCCTGTTTACTTTCAGGTATAACAACTGATATTGCAGCAAACTCAGGTTGAGTAAATGAAGCTTGATTAATAGCTGGTTTAGTGATTAGCTGAATCCAGTGCTGGACATGATTGGACTGTAACAAGCGCCAGAAAAACTTCGTTGTTACTTTGTTGTTTGGTTTAATCCGAAAAATATTAGTTGTATATATAGCTGGTCTACCTAAGTCTCTGAATATACAAACTTTGCCAATTTGAGAAACGCTGTTGATGAAATTTAAAAGTATGTCACCGTCATCTAGTATGTAATCAGCTATATTTGCCCCTTGTGGATCTTTCTCATACCAATATTTCAAATCAGTGGCATCTAGTTCACTATCAACGAGATTAGCTGATGTAATTACAGGCACTCCAATATCATCAAATGTAATGGCTCTGGAAAGACCACTCTTGATGGAATTCATGAGTTCACTGAGTGAATAAACCTGCCAACCACTTGGTATAGATTCCCCAGACGAATCTTCAAACTCCTCAGATTTAACAATAGTCTTACGGTATCCGCTCAATAAGTAGGGGTAGCAGAGAAAAAAAGTAAGCAGAGTCAAAAAAGTGTTATAAAATAGGAGACATG
>JAUBSN010000082.1:0-38660 GCA_036704825.1 Microcoleus sp. F8-C3
GGATTTTAAAGTCCCAAAAGCCTTTCGACCCCAATTATTTACTTGCTACCCCTTGACTTGTCTAGACAGTATCTACGCAATTACGATCGATTCACCAAACACGATATAACTAATAACTAATAACTAATGACTGACATAAAATTTCTGCAACCAGGAGATTTGCTCAAAGTAATTGCCCCTAGCGGTACTCTGCGAGAATCAACCAACTTTGAAAAGGGTGTAGAAATTTGGAAATCTCGCGGCTATCGAGTTGAATTAACACCGGGTTTTGACGATCGCTGGGGCTATTTGGCAGGTTCCGACGAAAACCGCGTCCGACAGTTCGCAGATGCCCTCAATGACCCGGATTGTCGCGGTATTCTCTGTGTTCGAGGGGGTTTTGGCAGCACTCGACTTTTGGAAAAAGGAAAAGTGGGAAAGGCGGCAAATTCCCAATTTCCAACTCCCGATTCCCATTCGCCGAAATGGTTAATCGGCTTTTCAGATATTACTGCTTTGCTGTGGAATCAGGATAAATTGGGTATTTGGGGGGTTCACGGGCCGATGCTGACAACTTTGGCGGATGAACCGGATTGGTCTGTCGATCGACTTTTTGACTGCATCGAAGGTCGTCCCTTACAATCTTTGCAAGGTAAAGGATGGGGCTGCGGACAAGCAACTGGGCGGCTGTTTCCGGCGAATCTGACGGTGGCTTCTCATTTGCTCGGAACCCCGTATCAACCGGATTTGACCGGGGTTATTCTCGCATTTGAGGATGTTTCCGAGGCTCCTTACAGGGTCGATCGAATGCTGACTTTGTGGCGGATGGCGGGGGCTTTCGCTGGGGTGCGGGGCATTGCTTTGGGGCGCTTCAGCCGCTGCGAGATTGACCCGAGTATTCCCAGTTTTAGCATTGAAGAGGTTTTGCGCGATCGGCTGGGGGACTTGAATATTCCGATTGTCTCGGATTTGCCCTTCGGGCACGAGGGCGTTAACGCTGCTTTACCTATGGGAATTACGGCTTGTCTCGACGCCGAATCGGGATTGCTGATTTGCGGCGATAAATCGCAACTTTAGATTGGGGATAAACGTCTGTGACTTTAGCTTGAGATTTTGCACCAGCTAAATAGTCCGTTTGGGTGAAATTCACACGGTTGGCAGAAATTAGATTTAAAATGGATTGTGTATCCAAATGTCGGCACCAAAAAAGCAAAAAGATTTTAAAATTTTCGAGAGGTTGATATGAAAGCACACAACTTGTTAAACAGTATTGCTGCCGCATTCCTAGTTACGGGATTGGCACTGACTGGCATTTCCTCTAGTGCTGTTGGCGAACAGATACGGAATAACGATCGCATTGACGGAGTAATTCGCCGCACTTCCCCGATTTACCGTTTTCGGAATATGTGGGTTCCGGGATCTCCGACCGAAGAATTGCGCGGTCAAGAATACACATTCAGCGCCAGGGAAGGCGACAACATTGAAGTGTTTTTAGATACAGATAGAAGTCGCGGTTTTACTCCCGTCATGGTGCTGTTTTACGGGAACAACAAACAAGTCGCTTTTACGCAAGACCTTTCTTTTAATTATCAAATTCCCCGTACTGGTGATTACAAGCTTTTAGTATTAGCAAAAGATGCTTCCAGAGGCGGTAGCTACACGCTGGAAGTTGCGGGAATTGATGGGGGCGACAGACGAGCTCGCAATTCGCGGGACGATTGGTACACGAGGCGAGATGACGATCGATATGACAGTCGATACGACAGAGAACGGCTTTTGCAAGATGATTTTGACTTGCGGTCTGTTGATTGTCGCGAGAGACGTTCTATGGTGAGAGTAAGGTTTGACGATGGCTATCAAGATTCAACTTACTGCGCTGTCCCGAATAGAAGGTTTCCGGCGGGAGATTATTACTACAATTCGCGGACTAGAAATTTAGACTCGGCGAGGCAGAATGATAGTAGATTCGATGCCGGCCGCGATCAATGTCGGGTAGTGGTAGGCGGAGTGTGCGTAACGAGGTAAGTTGTTTCTTGTCATTTCGAGGACTGTTTCTTGTCATTGCGAAGACTGTTTCTGGTCATTGCGAGGAACGAAGCAATCGCAGGATTTGTGCTTCATCGGTTCTATATTTTGGACACTAGCGCGGGTTCATCAACCCGGTTTCTTGGTAGAAATCGGGTTTCTTTGCCTCGCTAGTGTCCATTCAATTAGTTTCCTCAGCGAGTGGAGAGTATGTTCGTGGTGCCTCTGGATCGTGTCCAGAGGCATCAATCCTGTTAGCACTATCCTGGTGAACAAGGAGATGATATGGTAGTCAAGTGCTTAGGTTTGTTTGTAGGTATAATCCTTGGCTTGTACCTTGCGTACTGGTTAAAGGTACGCCTGAATATCAATTTAAATGTAGTAGGAAATGAACACTTCCCCTCCTTCATCGAAAAGAAGTCTCATGGGTTGGTTAAGTGTAGGTGGTTCCCCAACAGCCATCACTGTAAGTAGATAATGTTTCCATTCAATTAGTTTCCCCAGCGAGTGGGGAGCACTCCATCATAAACCATATACAGGGCAAGATGTCCAGAGGCCATTTGCGAGGGCCTCCCAAAATATCCGTCAAAACTCCTTCAACCCCGCAGAAAAAATCGCTGAAACCCTTGCCCAGCAATGCTGCGAGGGCATCGATGAAATACCGTCGTTTCAAAGATTTTTCATTCCTAAGCTACATCTTGGAGAGCCGATCGCGAATTGTTCGCAGATTTTTTGACAACGCTCATGCTGCCGTCGGTTTCCAGCACGACTGCTTCGATTTCTTCGATCGACGCGCTGCCCGTCCCCCGAATCGCCGCCCGAATTTCCGATTCACTCACGCGCTGCTTCCGCATCGCCCCAGGCAGAAATTGGCCTTGGCTGAGCAGCATAGTAGGTTCGGCTTTGATGAGATTTTTTACCCAATTTACCCGCACGGCAAGCCACGTAACGATGAATTGCAGCCCGATGAGTAAGCCGAGTCCGAAAACGCCCTCGACGAAGGAAACGTCTTTTGACATGATGACAGTCGCCAGTGTCGAACCAAGCGCGATGGTAACGATGAAATCGAAGGCATTCCACTTCGACAGAGTTCGCTTGCCGGAGGCGAGGAGCAAAAAAATCAGCACGGCGTAAGCGGAAACGCCGATCGTCAAAATCCGAATCAAATCAACCCAATTGTCAAAAAACATATTTTTATTTCCCCGTCCTGATTTTGGGCGCTTTGCTGCTGCAAAGAGTCCTAGATGCTTCGTCTGCTTGAGGTCGCGATCGCGCATTCTGTTAGTTTCGATTGTCATTGTAACAGAAGGGTCGAGGTGAAAATTCAGTATAAGCAATAGTTTCAGCTATTAAGAATTCCTTGACCGTGCCAGAAGGTTGCTATCTAACTCAGCCACTTTCCTCATCTCCCTCCCCGCCGACAGATGAATTTTTTGTCGAAAAGGACGATCGCACAGTGGTAAGCTACCAAAGGCATTGAAATATCTAAGGTAGAGAAAAGTTAAAATGTCGGCATTAAATGAAGTTCCCTTGTTGTTGCGGGCAGCCCGCGGCGAAACCCTAGACCGCCCGCCCGTATGGATGATGCGCCAAGCCGGTCGCTACATGAAAGCCTATCGAGATTTGCGAGAAAAGTATCCCTCGTTTCGCGAACGTTCCGAAATTCCCGAAGTTGCCATCGAAGTTTCCCTTCAGCCGTGGCGGGCGTTTCAACCCGACGGCGTAATTCTGTTTTCCGATATTGTCACCCCCATGCCCGGTTTGGGCATCGACATGGACATTGCCGAAGGCAAAGGCCCGATTATCCACGCACCCATCCGCACTCAGCAGCAAATCGACAACCTGCAACCGCTGAACCCGGAAGAAAGCTTGCCGTTTATCAAAACTATCCTGAAATCCCTGCGCGAAGAAGTCGGGAACAAATCCACCGTGCTCGGTTTTGTGGGCGCGCCGTGGACGCTGGCGGCCTATGCGGTTGAGGGCAAAGGTTCTAAGGATTATGCCGTTATCAAAAACATGGCATTTTCCGATCCAACTTTACTGCATCAGTTGCTCTCAAAATTCGCCGATGCGATCGCAGTTTACGTACGCTATCAAATCGACTGCGGCGCGCAAGTAGTGCAAATGTTCGACTCCTGGGCCGGCCAACTCTCCCCGCAGGACTACGACACCTTCGCTCTACCTTACCAGAAACAAGTATTCGAGCAAGTCAAAAAAACCCATCCCGACACACCGCTAATTCTGTTAGTCACCGGTAGCGCCGGCCTCCTCGAACGCATGACAACATCCGGCGCGGATATCATCAGCGTCGATTGGACAGTTGACATGGCCGACGCGCGCAAGCGTTTGGGCCCCAACATGAACGTTCAGGGAAATCTCGATCCCGGCGTGTTGTTTGGTTCTCAACCGTTTATTCGCGATCGAATTCTTGATACAATTCGCAAAGCCGGTCATCGCGGACACATCCTCAATTTGGGACACGGCGTATTACCGGGAACTCCCGAAGATAACGTGCGTTTCTTCTTTGAAACCGCAAAACAAGCCGACAAATTGCTGGCAGTTGCTGCTTGAGTCCGACAATCCGACAGGGGTTGAAACCCCTGTCTCATAGCTAAAGTCCTCGCTATGAGGACTAAAGATTAATATTTCCGTCGGTTTTAACTCACTAAAGATCGCCCTTGCGAATAAAGCATCCCGTAGGGGCGGGTTCACCAAGAGTTTTAAGGAGTGCAGACAGGTTAAATAAACCCGCCCCCACCCACAAAAAAGCCCTTTATTAACAATGGTGCTCTTCAGTCGGTTTCAACCGACTTTTGCTATTAGCCAGGGGTTTCAACCCCTGGCGGATTGCAGGAGAATGAAACAGCCCAATTCTCCCCCTTGCCGTCCCCCCCCTTCCCCTTCTGCAAAATGAACGCCAAAAAAATTTTCATAACGGGTGCAAGTGGCTGTATCGGTCACTACATGGCCGAAACTTTGATTCAAGAAACAAACCACGAACTTTACCTCTTAGTTCGCAACCCAGAAAAATTAAAATTTGACTGGAAAGCCCGCCCCGGCATCCATATAATACAAGGCGATATGCGAGATATCGATCGACACGCCGAACTTCTGCAAACAATTAATGTCGCAATTTTAGCTGCCACTGCTTGGGGAGGAACTCAAGAAGTGTTTGACGTTAACGTGACCAAAACTCTCCGCCTAATTCAACTACTTTCGCCACAGACTTGCCAGCAAGTAATTTATTTTTCAACTGCCAGCATTCTCGGTCGAGACAACAATTTGCTCAAAGAAGCCGGGGAACTGGGGACAGATTATATTAGCTCAAAATACAACTGCATGGTGCATTTGTCAGCCTTGACAAATGTGCCTCCAATTACTGCACTTTACCCGACATTAGTATTGGGAGGAGACGCCGAAAAACCTGTCTCTCACTTGTCATCTGGCCTGCCAATTGTCGCAAAATGGATTGGTTTAATTCGCTGGTTTCAGGCAGATGGCAGTTTTCACTTCATCCACGGCGCAGATATTGCTAAAGTAGTTAATTATTTAGTTGAACATCCGCCGGCTTCCGAGGAACCGCGACATTTTGTGCTAGGAACTCCGGCGATTACAGCTAACGAAGTGGTAGAACAAGCTTGCCAGTATTTGAATAAAAAGATATTTTTTCGGATTACTCTGTCACCTCGGCTGGCCGATTTCTTTATTTGGCTGTTCCGAATTCAGATGGCTGCTTGGGATAGATTTTGCATCAGCTACCGCCATTTTACTTATCAAAATCTTGTGAATGCCGAAAGCATAGGAATGCCGAGTTACTGCGGCACAGTGGCCGATATGTTAAGAACTAGCGGGATTCCCGCCAAAGATTCAAAGTAGGCGGTAAGGAAGTTCGGCAGCGGATTTTATAACGGATGTAACGGATGTAACGGATGAATGTTGAGGGAAAAGGAAGAGGAAATGTGCATTAAACAACTCATTTAGGGTTCTTATGGCGCACCAAAGCAGTAATTTACTGTTTCAAGTTTTTTTGGCCTTAGTCCCATGCTTTTTAAATGCGATTATCGTCAATTAACGGTCAAATACGATAAGATGTCAGCATTTGCCAACTTTAACAGGGAACTGCCAGCTAAAAATTGCGCTCATTCTCTTGGCTTTAGGGGGTATCACCCCTCGCCAGATATTCGATCGCGCGCAAGATCGTAATTTTAGCCTTAACATAAAGTCTTGAGAGTCGATCGAACTCTCACCCCCCGCCAGCCCGATCGCAACTTGTTTACTGATGTGAGGTTTAACATATAATGCGAGTTCTCCTAGTTTATCCCCTGTTTCCGAAAACATTTTGGTCTTACGAGAAAATCCTAGAATTAGTCGATCGTAAAGTGCTGCTGCCACCGCTGGGTTTGGTAACGGTAGCAGCTATTTTACCCCAAGAATGGGAATTTAAGTTAGTCGATCGCAACATCAGACAAATTACAGAAGCTGAATGGGAGTGGGCAGAACTCGTTATTCTCTCCGCAATGATTGTTCAAAAAGAAGATTTGCTAGACATCATTCGCGAAGCAAAACGGCGCGGTAAATCCGTAGCTTGCGGCGGCCCTTACCCGACATCCGTACCCGAAGAACCTCAAGCAGCGGGCATAGATTACCTGATTCTCGACGAAGGCGAAATCACCTTGCCGATGTTTGTCGAAGCAATAGGGCGCGGCGAAAAAAGCGGAATTTATCGATCGGACGGCGTAAAACCCGATGTTACTACAACTCCAGTCCCCCGCTTCGACTTGCTGGAATTAGACGCCTACGACTCGATGTCAATTCAATTTTCCAGAGGCTGTCCTTTCCAGTGCGAATTCTGCGACATCATCGTCCTCTACGGCCGCAAACCCCGCACCAAAACCCCCCAACAATTGATAGCAGAATTAGACTGTCTCTACAACTTAGGTTGGCGGCGCGGCGTGTTCATGGTAGACGACAACTTTATCGGCAACAAACGCAACGTCAAACTGTTGCTAACCGACTTAAAAGTCTGGCAAGAAGAACACAAATTCCCGTTTACTTTCAACACAGAAGCATCCATCGATTTAGCCCAAGACCAAGAATTGATGGACATGATGGTTGCTTGCAATTTCAATGCAGTGTTTCTAGGGATTGAAACTCCCGACGAAGAAAGCCTGCAAATGACGAAAAAATTCCAAAACACCCGAAATTCCCTGATCGAATCCGTAGAGTTAATTGCCAAATCCGGTTTGCGAGTAATGGCCGGATTTATCATCGGATTTGACGGCGAAAAACCAGGCGCAGGTCAACGGATTGTCAAGTTTGCCGAAGCAGCAGCAATTCCGAGCACCACCTTTGGAATGCTGCAAGCTTTGCCGCACACGGCATTGTCCCACAGACTAGCAAAAGAAGGGCGGTTGCGCGACAAATCTGGCAACCTCAACCAGACTACTTTAATGAACTTTATCCCGACGCGGCCTCTCGAAGATATTGCCCGCGAATATGTCGAGGCATTCTGCGAAGTGTACGATGCACAGAAATATTTAGACCGGACTTATCGCCATTTCTTAATGTTGGGTGCACCTACAGCAAAGATACCTGCGAGAGTTCCCAGTTGGATCGATTTGCGAGCACTGTTAACTGTGGTTTGGCGGCAGGGAGTCAAGCGCAAAACTCGCTGGAAGTTTTGGCATCATTTGTTCAGTATTCTCAGACGCAATCCTGCGGTTTGGGATCATTATTTGACTGTGTGCGCTCATAACGAGCATTTCCTCGAATACCGCCAGATTGTGCGGGATGAAATCGAAGCTCAATTGGCCGAGTTTTTGGCGTCGGAGTCTCAAACTGTATATCAAGAACCTGTTGCTGTTGAGGAAAAGCAAGTGCAAGCGGTTTAGGGTTGGAGAATTCAACCGCAGATGAACGCAGGTAAACGCAGATGAATGTAAGATTGTCTGCGTTTATTTTGTTTTTAATCTGGTTTCCAGGTTCTGGCTGCAAATGTCATATCCTACGGCTATGCGGCCTCTTGAGAGCAGGCGAGAGAGTCTCCAGAGGCATTCCCCGTTTCTGACTGAAAACGTGAAATACTACTATTGGCGGCAGCAGTTATTTCGGCAGATAGAGGCGCGATCGCCCCCAACTATGAAAATCTAATCACAAGCTCAAAAATAAAAAAATCTCGATCGCCCTCAACCCGCCATGTTAGGAACAAATCAACTCAGAACAGCCGCTCTCTTAGGACTCCTAAGCGGCCTTCTCGTTTTAGGAAGTTATTATTTAATCGGGAACGAGCAAGGACTTTACATCGGTTTAGCGCTAGCCGCCTTCTCAAGTTTTAGCTCTTGGTACTATTCCGACACGGCCGCGTTAATGGCTTACCGCGCTCAGCCGATCGCCCGCAGCGAAGCACCAGAAATCTACGATATGGTAGCATCGCTGAGCGAAAAAGCCCAAATTCCGGTGCCGAAAATATTTCTAGTTCCCACTCAATCTCCGAACGCATTCGCCACAGGAAGAGACCCGGAACACGCGACAATAGCAGTTACTGAAGGCATCATCAAGCTGCTTTCCCGCGAAGAATTGGAAGGCGTTTTAGCGCACGAACTCACCCACATCCGCAACCGCGACACCCTCACTCAAGCTGTTGCAGGGACAATCGCCGGCGCGATTACATTTGTCGGGCGAATACTGACTTTTGGAGCGCTTTACGGCCCGGTGACGCGGGACAGCAGACAAGGCCCAAATCCATTTGGTTTGCTGTTTTTAATCATATTAGCACCGCTATCAGCAACCGTAATTCAATTGGCGATTTCTCGGACGCGGGAATTTGCAGCCGACAGCGGTGCGGTGGAAATTACCAATAATCCCATCGGTTTAGCAAACGCGCTGCAAAAATTAGAGAAAATGGGTCGTGAAATTCCGATGCACGGCAATCCTGCGATGTCGCCGCTGCTGATTGTGAATCCTTTTTCGACTAAAGGTTTGCAGTCACTTTTCCGCACTCACCCGCCGACAGAGGATCGCATTCAACGCCTTTTGGAAATGGCGCAGCAGCAGCAGCAAGGTTCTCCTGTTATGGCCTACGTGAGCGGAATTTGATCGGTCGAAAATTCAGCAACAATATTTAGAAACCCGGTGTTTGGAAGCAGCCGGGTTTCTGTATGTTTATAACGATCGCTGTGGTACGATCGAAAAACGAATAAGAAATTTGTGGCGCGGGTGCGAGTAAGTGATTCCAGAATTCGATGAAAACGGCAATCTACCACGGGGAGTTCATTGGTGCGAATGGGAGGAGTTTGAGGAAAGATTTGGTACGACTGTTCCCAGAAAGAACATGATAAAGGGGTTGAAACTGGCAATGACTCAGTTAAAAGCGGCAGGTGCTAGAACTATCTATATTGATGGTAGTTTTGTTACCAGCAAAGATAAGCCTAATGATTTTGATGCTTGTTACGATAGAGAAACTGTAGACAGGGAGTATCTGAGAATCAATGCTCCTAGATTGTTCAATCATCAGGATCGAAATGCCCAAAAAGCTAAGTATCGAGGGGAGATTTTTCCCTCAGACGAACCTGTAGGCAATTACGGAGAAAATTCCTTTGAATTTTTTCAAAGCGACAGAGGGCAAAACAAGAAAGGAATTATAGCGCTCGATTTAATGAGGTGGGAACCGTGATTAAAAATGAATTTCAGTATGAAGTCAGCAAAGATTGGGTGCAAAAATTCAACAAAACTCTAGCAGCAATGGAGCGGGATGAAGAAGCAAAAAGAAAGGACTTCCTCAAATGGGATGCTGGTAGAGGTTCGATCCAGCGCCATTTGGATCAGTTGCACGAAGAAATAGCAGAATATGAACGATTGATGGCGTGGGACAAGAGTAAGCCGATCGAACTTGTAGTTGAGAATTTCAATAAACTATCAGATGCTTTAATTAAAGCTCGAATGGCAGCAAAAATCAGCGTGGAAGAACTAGCAGAAAGGTTGGATATGGACCCTGAACGCCTTAAGGAACACGAGAAGAAAGATTATCAAGGTGCTAGTTATATGGAACTCCTTGAAATTAGCTGTGTTTTGGGTCTGGAGTTTAAGACGGCTGTGATGCAGGTCGATTTTGAGGAAATAGAGTTTACCAAACAAACAATAGCAGAATCGCGCGAACGAAAAAAGAAGAAGGCAAGTAAAACCGCCTAAAGATTGGAGGGTGCGATCGGGAAAACTACTGATTTGATTGGGTTTGTTGGGTGTAAATTAGATAGGCGGGGGGCGATGTCTCCACTAAAAGGATTTACCCCACCCTCAGCAATTCATCAAGCTTGTTTTTTAGGTCAGGCGAGGCTAGTAGTGGTCTATAAACTTCACCTTCATAGGGCTTCCAAACATATCCAAGACTGAACGATCGAAAAACCGAAGATGCTCCCGTTGCTTGCCAAACAGCTTCAGCTAAAACCAATCCAGGAAAAACCAAGCCAGGCTCTTCAATCAATTCGCTGTAGGTTCTAAACTCATCTACTTCCATACCGACTAAAGCATACCGGAACGGTGGAGCCAACCGCAAACTATGATACAGAAATATACCTATTTCCGTCATTAAATAAGCACTTTCTGGAGTGTCAATTCCAATCTCACTGATGCCACTCGGACAAACTCGACACCACCAATTTTCTTCTATGTCCTGAAAAATTTCTGCCCGACATTGGGAATGTCTACCGTTTGAGAGCACCCAGGAAATTTCCTTGAAATATTGAGCAAATTGCTGTGCTTCAGATTGCTTTGTGCCACATTCAGCCGATAAGCTAAACACCCATGCCATTGCTGTTCTCCCGTTGACTAAATTAAACTATCAAACTTTCTCCCATTCGTTTTGTGTCTGGGCCAGGGCTGCTTCATATTTCTCTAAAAGCATTGTAGCCCTTGGCAAAATACAGACATGAGTTGGACTATCTGGCACAGCTTCAATATCTCCGACGATCTTGCTGTCGTCAATCTGCCAAAGAGGATCTTTTCCTGTTCCGCCAAATTTTGGGGGTTTGCGGAATGGTGGTAAGCCTTCGATAGAGAGGGATACAGACATTCCTTTTGTGTTTCTAATGGCTACAGTGACAGACTCGTCTGAATACTTGCGCTCTGTTTCTGGTAGTAAATAACCTTGTTCATCCAACCAGTCTTTGGGCACTTGCTCAACATCAATGTCAATATTGGGTCTGACTCCCAGTAGCCTCGCGCTGCGTCCTATTTTGGGTTTACCGTTTTCTTCTGCCATGCCTCGATAATAGAGTCTTGCCATTAGCCTTTTATCAGCCCAACTCGATCGCCAAACCAATCATAATGTAATTGCTGCATTGGTTGGATGCGATCGCTTTTGATGCGTGAGGGGCGATCGCGCAACTCGTAGAATCATCGCGCTGTTTGGTATGTGCTGTGAGGGGCGATCGCTCTCTGTTCAATCTTCGCATTAGCCTGCTATAAATAGATAAGATTGTCAGTGAAAAAAGAGGTTGGGTTTTCCTGTGTCAACCCAACGTGCAAGTAAGGGCGATCGCACTGTAATTCAGTTCGTAGTTGCTTTCTGCTAATCGGTTGGAACCGATAGAAGTGACTCAAGTTAAAAGCCAAAATACTCTTATTCGCACCTTACAACTTGCTGGTTGAGATATCGCAGCCGGACGGGAAATACTCAGAGATTATGGGTTAGAAGAAAGCGACAACACAGAAGCACTCATTCATCGCTACCAAGGCAACCCCCTATGGTTAAAAAGTGTGGCGAATCTGATTCAAGAGTTGGGAATCTGCGTGACAGAATTATTACTAGATGATACCGTATTGTTGCCGGAAGACTTGAAAGATGTTTTACAGCAGCAGTACGATCGCACTTCCGAACTAGAAAAACAAGTTATGTCATTGTTGGCTAGGGAAAACCAGCCAGTCAACCTAGCAAAAATCCTAGAAAAAGGACAAATATCATCATCAGATTTACTCAACGCCCTCCAATCTTTATCGCGGCGCTGCTTGATAGAAAAACAGGAAAGTCTCTACACTCTCCCACCTGTATTGAGGCAGTATATCAAAGGGTTGTAACCCAAATAGTTCTAGACGCATAAATACCAAAGAAACCGGGTTTTTTACCAGTGTTAAAGGCTCAAATACAGTATTTTAGTAAAAAAAACGGTTTCTGCGTCCCAAACTACAAAATCTAAAATCTAAAATCTAAAATCCAAAATCGAATAATCGCCCTGTGCTATCATAGAATACAAAACTTATTGAGTCGAATTATATGACCACAATAACTACAGTAACAACAGCCTCCCAACTGGCTGATTACTACATCTGGTTTGCGAATGACGTAGGCTCCTACCTCAGCAACCACAAGCTACAAAAACTATTGTACTATGCCCAAGCATGGTATCTAGCCTTTGAAGATAAACCGCTTTTTGATGAAGATTTTGAAGCCTGGGTGCACGGACCGACTATCCCGGCTTTATTTTACGAATACAAAGAACAATTTGGGTTTAAGCCAATTCTCAAAGAAGTCGAAAAACCAGAATTTCCACAGGAAGTACAAGAGTTTTTAGACGACTTATCCGATGATTATTTCTTTCGAGATGCTTATGAGTTAGAATTGATGGTGCGACGCGAAGACCCTTGGATTAAGACTAGAGGTGAATTGCCAAGAGATGAACCTTGCCGTGCTATTATTTCTAAGGAATTAATGAAAGCATACTACAAAACCCGTGTCATCGAAGAAGAATAAAAAAAGAAAAGACACAAATCTTCGCAGTCAGCCATCTTCCGCCAAGAGAGAGGTTGTCGAGATACAAATACCCGAAGGAATTAGTTTTTCTTTCAGGTATTATCAGGATGAGAAAGATAAATTTTCACTTGCCGATCGAGATTCTAGATATCTGGCATCTCTATTGAGAAGGCTGCGCGATTTATCACTATTGAAATCGCAAGAAATTATCAATAATCAGAGTAAAAGCCTGCGCTGTCATGGCATAGTCTGGCAAGATACAACAGAACCTAATGGCTTCGGCATTCCCAATGAAGATCAGCTAGTAAATATCCCCTACCAGTTTCAAATATCTGCTAATGAATACGGCAGAGTGCATGGATTTTTTAGTGAAAATATTTTTTATATTGTCTGGTTAGACCCAGACCACAATCTTTACAGTTGAAATTATTATAAATCTTGGCGCAGTCAATCAAAAAACGCAGATGATATTGCACTCATCTGCGTTAATCTGCGTTAATCTGCGGTTTAATTAAACCCTATTAAACTGAAGCCGCAACCTTATCTAAAGGCCGCACTTGACCGAGGAATTCGCGAAGTGCGTCACCTTCCACCACCTCAGTTTCCAACAGTTTCTGCGTAATTGTTTCCAACAACTCTCGATTTGCTTTCAGAATATCCACAGCTTGTTGGTGTGCAGTTTCGACAATTTCCTTCACTTCTTGGTCGATCGCCTCAGCAGTTTGGGCGCTGACAGCGCGGCGGGCATTTCCCATACCGTCATTGAGGAACATTGCTTGTTGACCCCGATCGTAAGCTAGAGGCCCCAAAACCTTACTCATCCCGTAAGTTGTCACCATCCGTTCAGCTAAATCGGTCGCCCTTTGCAAGTCATTTGAAGCGCCGGTAGTAATGCTACCAAATACAACTTCCTCAGCCGATCGCCCGCCCAACAAAGTCGCAATTTGACCCCGCAATTCCGACTCATCTAACAAGAAACGGTCTTCAGTCGGTAACTGCAAAGTATAACCCAAAGCAGCCATACCGCGAGGGACGATCGAGATTTTGGCAACTTCGCCGCCGCCAGCCATCAGAGCACCAACCATCGCGTGTCCGACTTCGTGATAAGCAACAATGGTTTTCTCTTTTTCATTGAGCACGCGGCTTTTCTTTTCCAAGCCGGCTACAATCCGTTCGATCGCCTCTGCAAAGTCTTCTTGTGCTACAGTTAGGCGTTTGTTGCGGGCCGCCAACAAAGCAGCTTCATTCACCAAATTTGCCAAATCTGCGCCCGAAAAACCGGGGGTGCGAGTGGCGATCGCCTTCAAGTTAATATCCGGGCCCAACTTCACTTTTTGAGCGTGAATGTTCAAAATTGCTTCGCGGCCAGATAAGTCTGGGCGATCGACTAAAACTTGGCGATCGAAACGACCGGGGCGCAACAAAGCAGCATCCAAACTTTCCGGGCGGTTAGTTGCAGCCAGCACAATTACCGTAGTATTGCCCGCTGCAAAACCATCCATTTCAGTTAACAGTTGATTGAGAGTTTGTTCGCGTTCGTCATTACCGCCGAATGCAGCGTTGCTGCTGCGAGATTTGCCGATCGCGTCCAATTCATCAATGAAAATAATACAAGGAGCCTGTTTCTTAGCCTGCTCGAATAAATCTCTAACCCTTGCAGAACCAACACCTACAAACAGTTCCACAAACTCCGAACCTGAGATGCTAAAAAACGGTACGCCAGCTTCACCAGCCACTGCTTTAGCTAACAGTGTTTTGCCAGTTCCCGGAGGCCCGACTAACAGCACGCCTTTCGGAATTCTCGCACCGATTGCCGTAAATCTGTCGGGACTTTTCAGGAATTCAACAACTTCGACTAATTCAGTTTTAGCCTCTTCTACTCCAGCCACATCGGCAAAAGTAATTTTCGCCGATTCGCCTTCTACATAGACCTTAGCTTTGCTTTTGCCGATCGACAGCGCACCCTGAGGCCCGCCAACACCCCGGTTCATGAAAAATTGAAAAATCGCTACAAAAATCAGCGGTGGAAGCACCCAGCTTAAAATACTGCCGATCCAGCTATTTTTAGCCGGCGGAGTTGCCGCAAATTCAACGCCTTTTTCTTGTAAAAGTTTAGGCAGTTCCAAGTCAAAAATCGGCGTAGTTGACAGAATTTGACCGGGTTTGTCACCTTCGCCTTTGAGTTGGTAGCGAATTTCATTTTGGCCTACGGAAGCTCGCGCCACATCTTGTTCTTGAACTTGATGGACGAACAAGCTGTAAGGGACTTGCGGAATTTGCGGCCCGAACAAATTCGGCAAAAAGATATTTGCCAGCAGGAACAAACTTGATAGCAATAACAAAATATTGCTAATTTGCCGAAAACGAGGTGGTTGGGGCTGGTCTTTAATTGCCATTGATCAGCGTCATCCTTTAATTTAAACCAGTTTAATTCATTTATTTATTTATTTTCTCATCAAATAGGCACGCACTGTCAAGCGGATTTCCTCACTCGATCAGTCGGTTAACCGGGCTGCAGTGATTTGGGATTAAAAACGAACCGCGAAGACGCGTCAGCCAAAACTAATAAAGCGGCGATTTGAGAAATCTGTGAATAGTAGAATTATGGCTAACCGCCAGACACATTCTTAGCAAACTCTTCGCGTCCAGAAACCAAATTAGCTGGAACGCCGTTAGGATAGTTTTGCGCGATTAAAGCTTGCAACTTTTGAACTCGGTTTTCCGGGTTGGGGTGAGAACTCAAAAACTCCGGCGGCGCTTCGCCCTTCCTAGCTGCACCGAGAATTTTCATCACCTCAACAATACCTCTAGGATCGTAACCCGCTTCCGTCATAAACCGAAAACCGAGCCGATCGCTCTCAAGTTCGTCCGATCTACCGTACCGCAAACCGACAACTTGATTGACAGCTTGAGCAATTAATGCTGCCTGCTGCCCGCCCCCGCGATCGTCGCTAGTAGCCACCCCAACCGCCGTTACCAAAGCCCTGCCCAACTGCTGTTTTGCCAAGTGTTCCGCAGCGTGGCGCGCCACAACGTGACCGGCCTCGTGCCCCAGTACAGCAGCCAACTGAGCCTCGGAATTCAGCCGTCCCAGGAGTGCGGCGGTAATGAAAACTTGTCCCCCCGGTAAAGCAAAAGCATTGACAGTTTCTGGGTCTCGCAGCAGGTGGAATTCAAACGGATAACCCGCTTGTTTCGCGGCCGAACCGTTGACCACTCGTTCTCCTACTCGATCGACATACTGCTGAATACTCTGGCTGGGATAAAGCCCCCCGTACTTGGCGGCAATTTGATCTCGCGCCTGCAATCCCAAAACTATCTCTTGGCGGGGAGAAAGTTGCACCCGCTGTCTCTCTCCAGTTACCGGATTTTGTACGTCGTTTGTAAAATAGGTAATTGCCCCAAAAAATGCCATTAATAGCCCGATCGCCGCTCGAAATAAAAATTTGTTCACAGGCTTGATACCTAAAAAGTTTAGCGAGTAGATTACCAGCATGACAGCTACCTCGACATCTGTCTGAAGTATTAATAATGGTAATTGGGAATTGGTAATTGGGAATTGGTAATTGAGAATTGGTAATTGATTGCGACAAGAGTGCGAGATTCTAGCTCACGAGCTATCGGAACGCGAGCTAGAATCTCGCACTACACAACAACAATAACACTCGGCGATTACCCGCACATGATATAACAAATAACAAGTAACAAATAACAAGCAACCAATTACCAATTCCCAAATTCCCAATGTTTCAAGCTACCCGCCGCCGCCTCGCTATTTGGTACACTGCCGTTACTGCTGTATTGTTGCTTGTATTCGCCACTGGTTTCTATTTCTACGTCCGCAATACTTTGATCGATCGCATTGACGACACCCTCAATCACGTGGTCGAAGTAATAGAGCGAACTCTCGTTATCGAACCGCTAAAAGTCCCTAGCACCAAAGATAAAAACAAATTGCAAGTTAATATTCAAGCCAGTTTTAGAGATAGCACCGATGCAGTAGAAGACGACCACATTGATTTAGAATGGTTCAGTCCTACGGGCGAATTGCTGTGGTCTACTTTATCGGAACCGCTGAATATTCCCATTCACGCTAACCGCACCGGCGAAACAGTTTGGATATTTAATAATAAGTCACAGTCCGAGCAAAACTATTCCCTCAGACAAGTAACGCAGCGAGTACAAATCGGTCGCCAAGTTCTGGGATATTTGCGAGTCAGCCATCCTTGGTTTGAAGTGACAAAACCCATCCGCCAATTAATTCTCGATTTGATTTTGGGCGCGAGTTTAACGCTAATTTGCGTGGCGGCTATTGGCTGGCTGCTGTCGGGATTGGCGATGGCACCGGTGCGGGATTCTTACGGGCGTCTCAAACAGTTTACCGCTGATGCTTCTCACGAACTGAGAAATCCGATCGCCACTATTCAAACTAACGTGCAAGTAGCTTTGGCGGAACCGGATATCGAACCGCAGCAGTACCAACAGCTACAACTTATCGAACGTCTCACGCGCCGTTTGGGGCGCTTGGTTGACGATTTGCTGTTTTTAGCCAGACAAGACAGCGGTATCGTGCAGCAGCAGTGGATTGAGGTTCCCCTCGATGCTTTGCTGATGGAGGTAATTGAAGAACAACAGGCGATCGCCACTACCCAAAATCTCTCTCTTTCTTTGGAAATTATCGATCTGCCCAACGCTGAGGACAACTTTACACTGTTGGGCGACTGGGATCAACTAGCCCGACTTTTTACCAATCTCGTCAGCAACGCCGTGCAGTACACGCCCTCTGGCGGCGAAATTGAAGTAGAATTGCAACTTGCAGCTAAAAACAAAAGAAATTCTCCGATATTAAATCCAGCACTGCAAATAAAAGTAACAGACACCGGCATTGGAATTGCCGCAGAAGCCCTGCCGCATTTATTCGATCGATTCTACCGCGCAGATCCCGCCCGCACCCACCGCAGCGCCGCCGGTTCCGGTTTAGGATTGGCCATCGCCAAAGCAATTGTCGAAAATCACCGCGGCCAAATCCGCATTGACAGCCAAGTCGATCGAGGTACCGCCGTTACCGTCACCCTCCCCGCCCACAAATCAGAAGCATCTCGCCTCTAAACTTCCTCTGTTCCTCTGCGCCCTCTGCGCCCTCTGCGGTTTCAAAAAAATCTAACTCTCAAACTCTTATTCTTCCTACTTCGGGCCCAAACCCAGCTATTAAAATTCAAATCCCGCATAGATTAACATGAACTTTGTTGGACAACCTCGATCGAACTTGTGAGGAGTTACTTATGTTTCGCCACAATCTACCGTTAAAAAAAATCAGCTTGCTAGCAGCCACCTGCGGAGGTTTACTCGTTAGTCTGGCAACACTTTCCCAGGCCGGCGGCCCACCGCCCCAACAAGGAAAACCCGTTTCCCAACCCGCAGAAACTCCCGCAGCCACTGAAGAACCCGTCAGCCAACCGACTCCGGCTGCGAGTCCGAGTCCCAGCGGGATGCCCTCTACACCCGCAGACGCGCCTGCCCGCTTCCCCATGCCCAGCGCGCGAGTTACGCCTGCCGAAGGCACGATCGTAATTAAACTGGTAAATACCACCAATGCTGTCATCAATTATCAAATCGTAGGCGAGACCCAGCCGCGCACTCTGGGCGAACAATCGGAAATTTTGCTTCAAGCCCTCAAAGTGCCCATCACCCTCACCTACCAGCGCCCAGACGGCGGATTGCTGCTGGTTCGCCCCCAAGCAACGGCGATGCCGGGAATGTTGCAAGTCAGTTTCGGCGCGACAACTGAGTTGGGCACTGATACAAAATCCCTGGAAATTCAGGAAGATGGCAAGGTAATTTTGAATTAGTCATTAGTCATTAGTCATTAGTTATTAGTTATTAGTTATTAGTTATTAGTTACCTGCTGTCAATAACCAATAACGAATAACTAAGACCTAATCTGACTTATGTCTTAGTCCCCCTCTGCTGGGACTTTGTTTTTGTAGACGCGATTTCAATATCCGAATTAACCATCGACAACAGGGCTATTGAGGACACCGCACTCCCGCCGTTTCCCTACGCGAAAATATCGATACCGAAAACGTCGTAGCAGGGGCGATTCCTCGCCCGCCTTCGCCCTCGCTTGGATGTAACCATCCCCCCCTAATTGTAGGGAAACGGCACGGCGCCGTGTCTTGATTTCGGGTAACGGGTAAAATCAACCGGATTGGATGATGAAATTGCCCGATCGCGAGTGCGATCGGATATAACTGAGACGAAAGTTTGACTCTCAAGCAATTTCAATCGCCGAGTAACAACGGAGGTGACTTAGTAAAAGGTAAATCCTCGTTGATTGCATCAATTTCTTCCTGTTCTCTTTCGTTAATTTGACCGATATAAGACTTGAGAATTTGGGCCAGACGGTTGTTATAAAATCGGTGCAAACTATAATTTGGCGTAGCTGGAAAGCCTCGCCGTTTTTTGTGCCTGCCGCCCGCACCGGGATCGAAGCTTTGGATGCCCCGACCGATCGCCCATTCGATCGGCGTATAGTAACAAGCATCGAAGTGCAAGCAGTCGATTTCCTCCAAACTTCCCCAATAACGCCCGTACAGTCGATCGCCCTTATACAAACAAAAAGACATACCCACCGGGTGTCTCTCGTCTTCCTTGTCGTAGGCCGCTACAAATAAAACTCGATCGCGGTAATTGTGGTGCAACTGTTCAAAAAATCGCTTAGTCAGATACTTGCTGCCCCACCAACCAAATTTGTCGCAAGTATTCTCATAAAAAGCATACATTTGAGCAAACATGGCTTGGGGAATTTCATCGCCCGTCAGCGTTTTTACCAACAAACCAGCTTGGTCAACTGCTTTGCGTTCGCGTTTGATATTGCGGCGCTGGTTGGCATTAAATGCGCCTAAATAATTGTCAAAATTTTGATAGCCTTGATTTTGCCAAATATAGCTGTGGTGCAGCCAACCGCTGAAACCGTGGCGTTCCATGCGCTGCCGCCATTCTGGATCGACATAAAGGAAATTGCAGCCGGAGATATTGTGGCGATCGCAAAAATGGTCGATCGCGCTTACCATTACTCCCGTTAACTCGTCTTCATCTTCCCCCTCGGCTATCAAAAACCGATAGCCTTCAGCCGGAGTAAACGGCGTCATTCCCATCAATTTGGGATAATATTGAATACCCAAACGTTGAGCTAAATCGGCCCACTGATTGTCGAACACAAATTCGCCGTAGCTGTGGCTTTTGACATAAAGTGGCGCGCCAGCAATTAACTGTTTGTCTCGCCACACAGTCAAGTGATGCGGCAGCCAACCGGTTTTACCTGTCGCAGAGCCCGATATTTCGAGATTGTTCAGCCAATCCCATTCCAGAAATGGCGTTTTTAGCGGCATCGCCAAGGCATCCCACGACGCTTGCGGGATTTCGCCTATTTTGCTAATCCAGGCTACAGAATATTCAGGTTTTGGCTGTTTCAGCATAGGGAGATTTGAGCGTAGAGCGAACTTCATCGAGACTTACGCAGAGATCCCCTAAATCCCCCTTAAAAAGGGGGACTTTGAGAATACTCTTGTCCCCCCCCTTAAGAAGGGGGGTTAGGGGGGATCGAGCTTTGAGACTCTCAATGCGTAAGTCTTGTTCATTTAAGTTAATATAATTTCCCCTGTTTATGGGTATTTTCACTCTGTGGGCGATCGACCCGATAATGCAAAAATACCTCTTGTCCCACCTGTTTAACCGCCAAAAGTTCCAATTTCGGAGCTAAATCCGCCAAAAAACCCTTCCCCTCCACAGGTGTCGGTGCATCCGCGCCGCCCAAAATTAACGGGCAAACCGTCAGCCAGAGTTCGTCTACCAAGCCTGCGGCCAGCACAGACGCTACGAGTTTTCCCCCGCCCAGAATCGCCAAACGTTTGATATCGAAGTTTGCTAGCTGTTGAAACGCATCAATCCAATCAATCTCTCCACCTGCGGTTTTCGCATAGATTGTGCGATCGAACATCGAACATCGAACATCGAAGGAAGAAGGAAGAGACAAATTAGTTGGAGTTTGACTCTCCCCATCTTCCCCTCTCCCCCTCTTCCCCTCTTCCCCTCCCCCCGTCAGCAGCCACCGAGGCACAGGTTGCTGGAAAAATCGCAAGTTTGGGTCAAATTGGGACGATCGCGAACACACAATTTGCACCGGTTGTGGGGGCTTCCCTTGCAGTTCTCTCTGTTTGAGCAATTCCGGCGAAATCACTCTCATCGTCGTCCCGTAAGCCTGTAAAGTGCCGTTGCCGAACAAAACCGCGTCGCTTGCTGCTACTTGCTGTTCGAGGTGGGCTTTGTCGTTGGCAGAACCGAATCTCGCGGGCGATCGCACTGCATCTGCAATTTTACCGTCGGCACTGATCGCGAGTATTACTGTGGCGTGAGGTTCAGTCATGACTTATCTGAATTTCCCAAAACATTTAACTTTAGCAATTCACAACTATTTGTAAAGTTTGTTTTCAACTTGCTCCGACGGGTTTTATTTGACGGATAATGTGGGTTTATTTATTTTGCAACCTCAGCGATCGCCCTACCAAAGTATTTACTTTTCTTTACAAAAATTCGATCGAAAAAGGGCGCGACAGGTAAAAATTTCGCTGCAGACTTTAAATGCGCCGCGCGATCGACTAGAGTAAAAAAAATGGCTTGATCCGTTTATTCATCGCAAAGGAAACAAAGCTCATGGTTCAACGCGGTTCTACAGTTCGGATTCTCCGCAAAGAATCCTACTGGTATCAAGAAGTGGGCACCGTTGCTACGGTAGACCAAAGCGGCATTAAATACCCAGTTATCGTTCGCTTTAACAGCGTAAATTATGCAGGCGTCAACACCAACAACTTCGCCCAAAGCGAATTAGTGGAAGTAGCAGCCCCCAAAGCAAAAGCAAAATCAACCGCAGCTTCCGGCGGCAAGCAAACCACGGTCGAGGAAAAAACCCGGAAAACCGGCAGCGGAGGAGCCCCCCAGCAGCCGAAAACTTCAACCGACAGCAAACCGGGTGCCGAAACTCCCGGCAGCGTCGAAGGTGCGCCAAATCAAGGAACAGAACAGCGGTAATTGTGCCAGAACTGCCAGAAGTTGAAACTATTTGCCGGGGTTTGAATCAAGCAACCCTCGATCGAGAAATGTTGGGCGGCGACGTGTTGTTAAACAGCACGATCGCCCGCTCAATCTCTGCGACCGATTTTTTGACAAAAGTCAAAGGAAAGTCGATCGTCCGCTGGTACAGACGCGGCAAATATCTACTGGCAGAACTATCTCAATTCCCAGAAGGAGAAAGGGAGAGGGGGAGAGGGGGAGAGGGGGAGAGGGGGAGAGTGGGAGAATTTGTTGCCCAAACTCCAAACTCTTCCCCAACGCCTTCTTTCTACCCCTCCCTTTTGCCTTCAAAAGCCGGCTGGTTGGGCGTTCACCTGCGAATGACCGGGCAACTGCTGTGGGTGAACCGATCCGAACCCCTGCAAAAACACGCGCGAGTCCGGCTGTTTTTTGAAGGAAACCAAGAACTGCGGTTTGTAGACCAGCGCACCTTCGGGCAAATGTGGTACGTGCCCGCAGGAACCGAGGTTTCCAGCACTGTCACCGGTCTGAAACTCTTAGGCCCCGAACCGTTTTCCGACGAATTTACAACAGAATATTTGACCCGCAAGCTGCACCGGCGGGCGCGACCCATAAAAACAGCTTTGCTAGACCAGGCACTGATAGCTGGTTTGGGCAATATTTACGCAGACGAAACTTTGTTTTTGTCGGGAGTGATGCCGACAACTCTGTGCGCGGATTTGACCGCAGACCAAATTGGGCGCATCCATACAGCTATTATTCAAGTTTTACAGAAGGCGATCGCATCCGGCGGCACCACTTTTAGCAATTTTCTCAACGTCCAAGGTGTCAACGGCAACTACGGCGGCGTCGCTTGGGTGTACAATCGCGCCGGTCAACCCTGCCGCACTTGCTCCACAACCATCGAACGTATAAAATTAGCAGGGCGATCGACTCATTTTTGCCCCGCCTGTCAGCAATAAGCAGAAGGAAGTTCGGCAACGGATTATGTACGGGATGTAATGGATGTCCGTCGGCAGAAGGCAGAAGGCAGAAGGCAGAACTGATATCTTGCACCATTGTCAATAAGGTTTTCAGGGGCGGGCGGGACACCGTGTTCACAAGAATATTGAACTATTGCGGAACAGGTCGGAAATCCTGTTAAGCGAGAAGGGTGCCAGATGTCAGAAGCAAGAAGAAGTCCTTTCCAGCCAAATCTAGATTAAAATTTGTATAGTTTTTTAAACTAAACAAAGCAAGTTATGGCAATCAAGAAAGGCAGTATAGTTCGCGCTGTACGCGAAAAATTGGAAAACAGTCTAGAAGCAAAAGCCAGCGACCAGCGCTTTTCCTCGTATATATTTGAAACAAAGGGCGAAGTGATGGATGTTCGCGGCGACTATGCCTTCGTCAAATTTGGCAAAGTACCCACCCCCAATATTTGGCTGCGGGTAGACCAACTCGAAGATTTTCAGTAACTCACCAAAACTAAACACACTGTTCTTAATGCAGCGAAGGGTGCACACCGCGCACCTTTCCTCAATTAAGCTGATTGCTAAAATCTAAAATCTAAAATCTAAAATCTAAAATCTAAAATCCAATGAATTCTCCATCAAACCGCGTATCAATTATTGGTGCAGGCAAAGTCGGCAGTACGTTAGCGCAGCGAATTGCCGAGAAAAATCTGGCAGATGTAGTATTGCTAGATATTGTGGAGGGTTGGCCGCAGGGCGTTGCTTTGGATTTGATGGAAGCCAGGGGAGTAGAACGGCACGATCGCCAAATTGTCGGTACAAATGATTATACAGATACGGCAAACTCAAATATCATAGTAATTGCCGCCGGAGTTCCGCGCAAACCCGGTATCAATCGGGAAGATTTAATTAAAATCAATGCTCAAATTGTCACCCAAGCCTCAAAACAGGCGATCGAGCATTCTCCCGAAGCAATCTTAATCGTCATCACCAATCCCCTAGATATCATGACTTATTTAGCATGGGAAGCAGCGGATTTGCCCAAACACCGAGTCGTGGGGATGGGGGGAGTTCTCGACTCCGCCCGCTTTCAAACTTTTATTGCGATGGAATTGGGCGTTTCAATTGCTGAAATCAATGCAACTGTTATCGGTTCTCACGGCAATTTGATGGTTCCTTTGCCCCGCTATTCTACTGTCAACGGTATTCCCATCGATCGACTTATGGATGCTGGGACGATCGCTCGACTCGTACAGCGGACTCGCCACGGCGGCGCAGAAATTGTCGAATTGATGAAGATTAGTAGTGCTTTTTTTGCACCCGCATCTTCTGCCTGTTTGATGGTAGAATCTATTTTATTTAATCAGTCGCGACTGTTGCCTTGCTGCGTTTATTTGCACGGCGAATACGGCGTGCAAGATATCTTTTTAGGAGTTCCCTGCCGTTTGGGATCTCAGGGAGTCCAACAAGTAGTCGAACTCGAACTCAGCGATACCGAAAGATCTGCCTTTATCGAGTCGGGCAAATTGGTTGCCGAAAATATTGAGGAAGCGAAGGCAATACTGAAAACTGCTTCTTAAGTTTGTAGCATTTCGTCGATCGCAGCAGCCGATCGTCGCTTCAATATAATAATAATTTATACTGAGTATGACAGTGCGATCGCTCTGTCGGAATTAGGCTTCTTGGATTTCAACCGCTTTGATACATATCATTTCTCGTGCTTGTTAGGCTATATTTCACAAGGATAAAAAGGGGCATCAACGGATCGATTGATAAATAAAAATTCATTTTCAAAAACTAGCTAAAAATGCAAAAAATGGCAAACGCAGTTGAACTTGCTCTGCGCGACTATACTGTCATAGTTTCTCTATTAAAGCAAAATATGCCATTTTTTATTGAATGCAAAACCGACTGCTTCTGCTGTTGGTTTTGCATTCAATATCTCAATCGTGTTCGCATTGCAAATACCTCAACATTTCGATCGAAAATTCACCGCATCAGAGGTGAGTTTTAATCATTTTAAAAATCTAATTCTCCGCATGAAAAACTGAGAATACCAGCAAAAATATCTCAAAGTTATGTTGACACTAAAGGCGGTAAAAAATCTAATTTAGGAGAAAGCGATCGAGCATTACTTAAAACTATAGAAAAGGCCATAGCCTAAGTTTAAACACAATTTAAGAGAGGCGATTCCAACAGGATATTAGATCGCCAAACTAAGGAAACCATAGATCGAGTTTGCGGTAATAATAAAAAGGTGACAATTGCAACCGAAGGCGAGCCAAAACAATGTCAAAATTAGCCGGGGACGCTCCTCCCGATCCCGCAATGGAACCGGGTTTCTTGTTTCCACTTTCGGAGCTTCCCTGGCTTAATTAGGTTAATAAACCGGGTTTACGTGTAAGTTTTGTTATCATACTTCTCAATAATTGACAATTTATGACGTAGCAAGTTATGCCTTTTTTAAGTAAAAATACGGGAGATAAGATGGTCGATCGACCTCCAAATCTCGAAAAAATACGGAAATGCAGCGTGAGTAGCTGCTAAGTGCTAGCAGAAGGAGGAGAATATGTTCTTTGCCTTTTTGAGTTACCAGGCTCAACTTGCAGAGAGCTATTGAGATGCCATCAACCTCGATAACAAACCGCAAAATAACTAAAAAAAAGCATTATGTTTCATGAATACCTGTATCACGAAGTCAGCAACCTGCGCGAGAAACTAGCTCGCCTAGAAAGAGAAACCCAGTCTCAAACCTGGTTCAAAAAGCTGCAAGCGCTGATGGGAGTTATTAGCAAAATTCGTGAATCCCTAGACTTAGAAACAATATTCAGAATCACAGCCACCGAAGTTCGGCAACTCCTAAATGCCGATCGAGTCGCCGTCTACCGCTTCTTTCCCGAATCCGAATGGAATGAGGGCGAAGTAGTGTCCGAAGACGTACTGCCCTTATACAGCCCATCTTTGGGAGCAAGAGTCCGAGACTACTGCTTCGGCGAACAATTTGCCGCCAACTATGCCAAAGGATACGTTCAAGCAGTCACGGATATTTACAAAGCCCGGTTGAGTCCTTGTCACCTCAAAATCCTCAAGCGATTTCAAATCCGAGCCAACTTAGTTGTACCCCTACTGCAAGGGCAACACCTGTGGGGATTGCTGTGCATTCACTCCTGCGGTCAACCCCGCCAGTGGCAAGAAGACGAAATCGAATTTGCCAGACAAGTAGGCGACCATTTAGCAGTTGCCATCCACCAAGCCGAACTGCACTTGCAAACCCAGAGGCAAATAGCAGAAATCGAATCCGCCCAGCAGAAACTCCGCGACAGCGAGCAAAAATATCACCAAATTCTCGATTCGATCGCCGATATCGTATTAGTCAAAGGCCCTCAATCAAAAATCGTCTGGGCGAATAAAGCATTCCGCGACTATTACGGCATGACTCAAGAGGAACTTCAAGGAATCGTAGATACACCTTTCTCCGCTCCCGATCGTACTCGAGAGTACATTAAAGATGACGCCTTCGTATTTGAAACCGGACAGACTCTAGAAATTTCCGAAGAACCGATCGCGCGGCACGATCGAGAAGTGCGAATTTTTAGTACAGTCAAAACACCCATCCGCAACGCAGACGGTCAAACCGTCATGACAATCGCCGTCTCCCGCGACATAACGGAACGCAAAAAAACAGAAGAAGCAATCAAAGCCAGCGAAACCAAATACCGCAGCCTGGTAGAAACCTCCCAAGACATGATTTGGTCGGTCGATGCTTTAGGACGCTACACCTTCGTCAACCCAGCAGTTAAGTACATCTACGGTTACGAACCAGAAGAAATGCTCGGTAGGCCGTTCTCCGACTTTACGACACCAGAACAAAGCCAGAAAGATTTAGAAGTTTTCGCCCGCCTGTTTGCCGGAGAATCTATTTTCCAGTACGAAACCGCCCAAATCGCCAAAGACGGTAGCATGAAACATTTAATGTTCAACGCGATCGCCCTGTACGACGAAACCGGAAACTTCCTCGGCACCACCGGTACAGCCGCCGACATTACCGATCGCAAGCGCGCAGAAGCCGCATTGCAACACGCAAATGCCGAACTAGAGCGCAGAGTAGAAGCGCGCACGGCAGAACTGAGAGAGACTTTTGCCGCCCTCAGTGTCAGCGAAACCAGGTTTCGGACGATCGCAGCCACCATCCCCGGAGCTCTGTTCCAATTTTGCAGCAACCAGGGAGTGTGGAAAGTTGAGTACATGAGCGATCGCATCTTCGATATTACCGGCGTCACAGCAGCAGAAATAATGCAAGACTTAAATACATTCATTTCTCGCATCCACCCCGAAGACTTCGAAGCCCACCTCGCCTCCGTCAACGAAGCCGTAGAAAATCTCTCTCCCTGGCACTACGAAGGGCGAATAGTCAAGCCCGACGGCGAAATTCGCTGGTGGCAGGGCGACTCAATGCCCACCCGCAGCGAGAACGGCGAAATCGTATTTTGCGGCGTTTTGCTCGACATTACCGATCGCAAAGTTGCCGAAACCGCCATCCGCAACAGCCAGCGGCAGCTACAAGAAGCCCAGAGACTCGCCCACGTCGGCAATTGGGATCTCGACGCAGCCACCGGAACCATCACTTGGTCAGAGGAACTCTTCCGCATCTTCGGACTCGAACCGGCCGCCTTCGCCCCCAACCTAGCCGAACAGGTCGCTCTGATCCATCCCGAAGATTTGGAAGTGTGGCATACTCAAGTGCAGCGGGGACTCGCAACAGGTATCCCCTTTGATTTTGACTTTCGCCTTTACCGTCCCGACGGCATCTTGCGACACGTAAACGCCGTGGGTCAAGCCGAAACCGATGCGAACGGCAAGGTGGTAAAACTGTTCGGTACGGCGATCGACATTACCGATCGCAAAGCCGCCGAAGCAGCACTGCGGCAAGCAGCAGCCGAGTTAGAAGACAGAGTGAGCGATCGCACGGCCGAACTTTCCCAAGCAGTCACCCAATTAGAGCAAGAAATTGGCGATCGCAAACAGGCAGAAGCAGCGCTGCAAGTTTCCGAGCAAAACCTGAGAACAATATTTAACAATGTCTACGATGCTATCTTGATTCACGATTTAGAAGGAAATATTCTCGATGTCAATAATCGAATGTTAGAAATGTACGGAGTTACCAGTGAGCAAGCAACAAAATTATCAATTAAAAAAGACTATTCAACAGACGGCAATCCCATTGAAAAAATGGAAGAACTTTGGGAAAAAGTATTAGCCGGCGAAACAGGTCGCGTGGAATGGAAAGCGAGGCGTCCCAACGACGGTTCAACTTTTGATGCAGAAGTTGCCCTCTCCAGAATTCATCTCAACGGGAATCTCAGCATCATTGCCAACGTCCGAGATATTAGCGATCGCAAACAGGCAGAAGCAGAACTGCAACACGCTCAAAATTTTATGGAATCAGTGCTCAAAACCATACCCGTAGGAGTGGTTGCCAAGAATGCCCGAGAACTGCGGTTTGTTCTGTGGAACCCAGTAGCTGAACAGTTACTGGGTTTCAGTGCAGCAGAAGTTATCGGCAAAAATGATTACGACTTTTTCCCAACAGAACAAGCTGATTTTTTCACCGCCAAAGACCGGGAAGTGCTCAACAGCGGGCACATGGTAGACATCGCCGAAGAAGATATTGAAACGAGGCAAGGAGAAACGCGGATATTTCATACCAAGAAAACAGCAATACTCGATGCTGATAGCAAACCGCAATATCTATTAGCTGTCATCGAAGACATTACCGATCGCAAGCGGGGAGAAATTGCTTTGAGGCAATCGGAAGCCCGACTCAGAAAGCAGGCAGATCGAGAAAAATTGCTCAATATTCTCACTACTCAAATCCGCAATTCCCTCGACTTCGACAGCATTATTGCTGTCGCAGTCCAAGAAATTCGGGCTTTCATGCAAATCGATCGGTGCTACTTTGCCTGGTATCGCAGCGAACCAGAAGAGGCTTTTTGGGAAATTATTCAAGAATCTCGCAGAAGAGAACTTCCCGATTTAATAGGTTGCTATAAAGCTTCTGACTTCGGCACTATAGGAGAACAGCTTTTGCGTCTAGAAACGCTGCAAATAGATGATGTCGGAGCGATCGCAGATCCTGTTTGGAGAAGGTCTCTTGACTCTCTGGGCTACCGATCTGTCTTGGCAATTCCGATGCAGGCACTTTCGGGAGTAGTGAGCGTTATTACCTGCGCCCACTCCGCTGCTGTGCGGCCCTGGAATGAGGGCGAAGTAGAATTACTGCAAGCGATCACTGTTCAATTGGCGATCGCCCTCAACCAAGCCGATCTTTACACGCAAACTCGCAATAAAGCTCTCGAATTAGAACAAACCTTGCAGAAATTAACCAGCACTCAATCGCAGTTAATTCAAAATGAAAAAATGTCGAGTCTCGGTCAACTTGTGGCAGGAGTAGCCCACGAAATCAACAACCCAGTTAACTTTATTTACGGCAATCTCACCCACGCCAACGACTATACCCAAGACTTGCTACACCTGCTCGAACTTTACCAAAATCATTATCCCGATCCCGTCCCGGAAATTCAAGAGGAAGTAGAAAATATTGAACTCGACTTTTTGATGCAAGACTTGCCAAAATTGCTTTCTTCAATGAAAGTCGGTGCAGACAGAATTCAACAAATTGTTGCCTCTCTCCGCACATTTTCCCGCATGGACGAAGCTGAAAAGAAAGCAGTCAACATCCACGACGGCATAGATAGCACCCTGATGATTTTGCAGCACCGACTCAAAGCTAAACACAATCATCCCGAAATTCAGGTGATTAAAGAATACGCTCAACTGCCCTTAGTAGAATGTTATGCCGGACAGTTAAATCAAGTATTTATGAACATCTTGAGCAATGCTTTGGATGCTTTGGAAGAACGGGATCAGCGCCGTTCTGCTGAGGAAATGCGGGAACAGCCCAGCAACATCCGCATCCGCACTGAACTATCGCCAGCGGGCAATGTAATCATTCGGATTGCTGACAACGGGCCGGGAATACCGGAGACTGTCGGCACTCGGCTTTTTGACCCGTTTTTTACCACTAAACCTGTGGGTAAAGGCACTGGGATGGGCTTGTCAATTAGCTATCAAATTGTTACAGACAGACACAACGGATCGCTGAAATGCACTTCTTCGCCCGGACAGGGGACAGAATTGGCGATCGAGATTCCCCTCAAAGCTAATTGTTAATGGGGAATTGGTAAGTTGTAATTGGCAGTTGGCAATTGCGAAAGCGTTACTGTGCGTCAGTTTGGTAATTCTCAACCATCTCAAATCCGGTAGCATCGTCAAGCGTAAAATCCAGTCAATAGTCAACAATCACCGACGGTGCAACTGGACTCGATCTAATTCATCTGCGTTAATCTGTGTTTATCTGCCCTCATCTGCGGTAAAAAAATATAATTCATCGGGCCGCAGATGACAAAGGATTAACGCGGATTCACGCAGATGAAGAATTCCGATGCTAACAGATTTGATATCATCATCGAAAATTTAATTTTGATGCACCATTTATTCCCTACTCAGTCCATAATTGCTCTATTACCCAGATTTATCAGCATATCTGTCACGGCAGAACTGTCCAAAGGTTTAGAAAACCAATATCCCTGAGCTAATTCGCAGCCTAGTTCTCGAAGCTGTGCTAACTGTTCGGCTGTCTCTACACCTTCGGCGATCGCATTTAATCCTAAATTGTGAGCCAAAGTGACGATCGCCCGCACAATCTGCAAAGGCTGACCCCCGTCGTCACCGTTTTCGACAGCCCCCAAGCGCCTCACAAAAGATCGATCGATCTTCAGTGTATCCAGCGGAAAACGGTGCAAGTAACTCAAAGACGAATACCCTGTACCGAAATCGTCGATCGACAATCGAATATTTCTACTTTTTAATTGGGCTAGCACAATATTGGCTTTCTTGACATTTTCCACGATCGCGCTTTCAGTAATCTCCAATTTTAAACAACTAGGATCGCAGCCAGTTTCTGCTATAATTTCATCTATTTCCTCGATTAAATTTGTGGAACCTAACTGTTTTGGAGAAAGATTGACGCTCATTGTTAATTCCGAATGATCGATAATTGGTAATTGAAAATTGGCAATTGGTAACTGGGGACTTGTACTGAGCGTAGCCGAAGTATTGGGAATTGGGAATTGGGAATTGGGAATTGGGGAGTGGAAATCGGTAATCGGCAATTTGCCACTGGAAATTGGTAATTTTTTACCCATTCTTTCTTCCCTGTTCCTTCTTCCCTGTTGCTCATTCCCTGTATCCGTTAAATTATTTAAATCCTGTAGATTGCCCCTTGCCGACTTGAATCGGATTTTTTCATTCTGCCTTCTTCCGACTTCCATCGAACTTCTTCCGTCTTCTTCGGTTAACATTTCTTGCCAAATCCGCAATTGCTGACAAGCTTCTCGCAACACCCAGGCTCCCAGAGGCACGATCAAACCTGTTTCTTCAGCTACAGGGATAAAAGTAGACGGCGGAACTAGACCCCGAACTGGGTGGTGCCAGCGCACCAAAGCCTCAAAGCCTTCGATCGCACCGCTGGCGATCGAAACAATCGGTTGGTAATGCACAATAAAGTGCGAACATTGGTCTTTGCTCTCTCCTAATTCCTCCTTGCCCAAAATAGCCAACCGCAGGTCAGTTTCTAACTGCAACAGCGACATAGTTTGGTCGTGCATCGCCAAATTAAACACCTCGTGGCGGGCCTTACCCAAAGCTTTAGCGCGGTACATAGCGATGTCAGCATCGCGTAGGAATTCTTCCGGGTGAGTGTACGAATTCGATTCGCCACTGGTGGTGGCTTCGCTTCGACTGAAAACAATGCCAATGCTAGCGCTGGTAAATACTTCGTGCCCTTCGATATGAAACGGCTTCGTCAGTTCTTTTTGTATCTTTTTAGCTGCGAGGGTGGCGTCGCCGAGGCTCTGAATGTGGTCTAGCAGGATGGTGAATTCGTCTCCTCCCAGCCGGGCGACGGTATCAGAAACCCGGACGCAGGTTTGCAGTCGCTTTGCAAGGGCGATTAGCAGTTTGTCTCCTAAAACGTGTCCTAAAGAATCATTAACTACTTTGAAGCGGTCTAAATCTAGGAAAAGTAAACCAAATTTGTACTCGGGGGACTGATTGGATCTGCGGATGGCTTGTCCTAGCCTGTCGATGAACAAAACCCGGTTCGGCAAATCCGTCAGCGCATCGTGAAAAGCGCCGTGCAGCAGTTGCCGTTCTACTCGCTTGCGCTCGGTGACATCTCGGATAATAATCTGGCCGGCCGTCGAGCCTTGATAAGTAGCGGGGATGCCGGCCATTTCAACGTCTATTATTTGTCCGTCGAGCCGCATCAGTTTTTGTTCGGCAAGGTCTATCGGCTGATTTTCTGTCTCGACTAGCCGAATGCGCTCTGTGGCTATTTCCACATAGTTTGGATGGACGAAATGCAATACTGGAAAGCCGATTAGCGCCTCGGGAGAACTCGCGCCGAGAAGTTTGGCGCCGGCAGCATTGATGTAGGCGATTTTCCCTTGACTGTGAACGGCGATCGCTTCTGGAGATAGTTCTACTAAACGGCGATAGCGTTCTTCACTTTCTTTGAGAGATACTATCAACTCGCACCGCTCTTTTTCAGCTTGCTGCCGTTCGAGTTCCATTTGGTGAACCGCCAGAATTTTGCCAATACTTTGAGCCATCAATTCTATAATTTCTATTTCCTCGTACTTGAATTTTCTTTTTTTGATCTCTCGCGAACTAAAACTTAACGTACCGTAAGTTTTATTGTTGACAAATATCGGCGTTCCGATGTAAGATTCCGCCTGACAGTTATGATAAGCAGGATGTTCGCGCATCTCAATATCTGCTCCTATATGAGAATAGGCAACAGTTTTGTTAAGTTTAATGACTGCGGCACAGTAAGTATCGCTAAGGTTCAATTCTAAGCCTCGCACGAAGTATTGTATATCTGTTTTAGCTGCTCGGACAATAAAAGTATCGTTGTCAACTTCAGCCATGATGCCCATAGAAAGTCCAAACATCAAACAGCCTGCTGCTAGATAATCGTCAACCAGTTCTTCAAAGTTTTGATAATGATAAGTTGTAATCCGGTGCAAGTGTTTGAGATTAGCGCTAAAAGCTGCTAAAGCTTGAGAATTTAAAAATAATTCTTCTTCCGAACGCTGGCGGTCGGTAATGTCTGTTTGTACTCCAATAAAATGGGTTAAGTGTCGCCGCGAGTTGTAAACCGGAGCGATCGACAGTTCGTGCCAAAAAGGCGTGCCGTCTTTCCGAAAGTTGCGTAATATAACTTGAGATTCCCTGCCTTCTTCAATCGCAATTCGCAATTGTTTGGCAGCGGGGGTGTCAGTGTCTGTGCCCTGCAAAAACCGGCAATTTTTGCCCACTAACTCGTCTCTGCGATAACCAGTAATCCGCTCAAAACTGGGATTGACATAAATAATCGGATTATCTGCAACGGTTGCGTCGGTGATTGCAATGCCGTTGCTGCAACTTTCGATCGCCCGTTCCATCATTTGCAAACGCTCTTGCGATCGAATCCGCTCGATCGCGGCAGCTAACACGTTGGCGATCGCTTCTACAAAATAAACGTCATCTTGACTGAAAACCCGCCTTTGGCTGGTATGAACCCCCAAAATGCCCCAGGCCGGCGAGGAGGAACTGTTCGCTGGTTCTCCTTGTCCCCAGTTGCTCCCCAGTCCCCGATTGCCGGGAATAATTACAGTGACGCCGCTGACAGCCCGGTGGTTGTGCAGCAGCGGCAACTCGCTAAAGCGCGTTTCCACCCGCAAATCCTCGACGATCGTCGGTTTGCCCACTAGCAATGTGTAACCGGCTTGCGATCGGGCAGAAGCAGTAACAGTAGCGCTGCCGACGAGGCCCGGCTGCCAGCCAACCCCCGCTCGCAGCAGAAAAGCATGACCCGATGGCAACAGTTCTAACAACTGGCAATAATCAACCTCCAGGGTTTGAGCAATTAAAACCGCAGCTTTGTCCATCAGTGCGGACAAATCTGTTTCCGCCAGGGCCTGCTGCCCCAAGTAAGCGACGGCCGCTTGCTGGCGGGCTCGCGAGTGGATTGACGCGAGCAATTCCTGCTCCTTCGCGGCCGCTCGCTTCCGATCGGTAATATCACTGAACACGGACAGAACAGCTTTCCCCGACACCAATGTCAGATACCGCATCGATACACTTGCCCAAAACAGCGTGCCGTCAGCTTTTTTAAGCCGGACTTCTGTCTCGCTGACGTGTTCGTTGCGGGCTAGCCGCAACATCAGTTCTTGGCGCTCTACTGGGTTGTGGTAGAGCATTTCGGCTTTTTGGCGCTCGATCGACTTGAATCCTGTGAACCCGAAAGCCTGACGGCATAAATCGTTACTATAAAGAATTGTGCCGTCCGCCAAACTGCTGACGATCAGGGGCATTGGCATCGAGCTGGCGATCGTCAGGAGTAATTCTTTGGTTCCTTGCAACTCTTTGGACAAATCTGGCTTGGAAGCCCAGCCGTGACTGTCTCCAGAGTTTTCAGGGATAAAACTTTCCATTGTTTAATCGATCCATTTAGCAAGACAACTTTTTTAAACTTGTGGTAAATGACAATTTCAGATGCAGAGCATTGGTAGCAACCGAAGACTTAATTTCATTTGTCAATCAGTAAGATTACTCAAAAAAACTGCTTTTCTAGGAGTAGAAAATTCGTGATTTGGGAGTGGGCGGGCATCAATATGGCGCTCGGCATGATTCCTCGATCGCGCCAATCTGAGTTTTGTACTCACAATCCGAGTATATTCTGAGCATAATTGCTGATTGACAAATGCTTCCCTAGCTTTAGTTGTCAGGGATCGATGCTCTTGACGATCGACAGTACCCCACAACACATTAATCTTAACCACAACAATGCAACTGAAGACCTCTACACTGTTCGGCTACAGTTGGATATTTTTCACTCCCGGTGGAGAACACATCTGTCTTTGGTATGGCAATCTACTGTTTTTAAAGTTGCGTTAAGTTTTTATGTATAGCGAGGTACTTTGCCCAATGTGCAGCGGAAGCTCCTAATCTAAAAAGTAAAGTCACCTACAAACAACCACCGAATACTATCCGAGGAGAGAGGAGAAATGCTTGAATCTTACCGCCGTACCGCGGCCGTTCGGGCCCATGAGGGAATTCCACCGCTGCCGCTAGACGCCCAGCAAACGTCGGAACTCTGTGAACTGCTGAAAAATCCGCCGGCACAAGAAGAAGAAACCTTAATAGAATTATTGCGCGATCGCGTTCCCCCAGGCGTAGACAGCGCTGCCTACGTCAAAGCAGGTTTTTTAACCGGCATTGCTAAAGGCGAAATTCACAGCCCCCTAATTGCTCCCAAATGGGCAGTTTATCTGCTGGGGACAATGATGGGCGGTTACAACGTCCAATCTTTAATCGATTTGCTCAATCCCAGTGCCGAAACCGCCATTCCCGCCACCGCAGCCCGAGCATTGAGCAAAACGCTGTTAGTATTTGACGCTTTCCACGACATTCTGACTTTATCCGATACCAATCCCTACGCCAAGCAGGTAGTCGATTCTTGGGCGGATGCCGAGTGGTTCACCAGCCGCCCCCAACTGCCGGAAGTCATTACTGTTACAGTCTTCAAAGTTCCTGGAGAAACCAATACCGATGACTTGTCGCCAGCACCTCATGCTACCACGCGGCCGGACATTCCCCTACACGCTTTGGCGATGCTGGAAAGTAAGATGCCTGGGGCTTTGCAAACCATTGCAGATTTGAAGCAAAAAGGTCATCCCGTAGCCTACGTCGGCGATGTTGTCGGTACCGGTTCGTCGCGGAAATCGGCAATTAATTCCGTGCTCTGGCATATTGGCAACGATATTCCGTTTGTGCCCAACAAGCGCAGCGGGGGTTATATTTTAGGAGGTGCGATCGCCCCGATATTCTTCAATACCGCTGAAGATTCCGGCGCATTGCCGATCGAATGCGATGTCTCCAAAATGGAAACAGGAATGGTAATTACCATCCATCCCTACAAAGGCGAAATTACCAACGAAGCCGGAGAAATCATCTCCACCTTCACCCTCAAACCCGACACAATTCTAGACGAAGTTCGCGCCGGCGGCCGAATTCCGCTATTAATTGGACGAACTTTAACCGACAAAACCCGCGCAGCTTTAGGATTAGAACCCAGCACTATTTTCACCCGCCCGACTACTCCCGCCGATACGGGAAAAGGCTTCACTTTAGCACAGAAAATGGTAGGCAAAGCTTGCGGTTTGTCCGGCGTTCGTCCCGGTACATCTTGCGAACCAGTAATGACAACAGTCGGCTCGCAAGATACCACCGGGCCGATGACTCGCGACGAATTGAAAGAACTTGCTTGTTTGGGATTTAGCGCCGATTTGGTAATTCAAAGTTTCTGCCACACAGCCGCTTATCCGAAACCAGTTGATGTCAAAACTCACCATGAATTGCCCGATTTCATGTCTCAGCGGGGCGGCATAGCTTTGCGGCCGGGAGACGGCATTATTCACTCTTGGCTCAACAGAATGTTATTGCCAGATACAGTGGGAACCGGCGGCGATTCTCACACTCGTTTTCCGTTGGGAATTTCCTTTCCGGCAGGTTCGGGATTGGTGGCATTTGCTGCGGCTTTGGGCGTCATGCCTTTGGATATGCCGGAATCCGTTTTAGTGCGGTTTAAAGGCGAATTGCAGCCCGGAGTAACGCTCAGGGATGTGGTGAATGCAATTCCCTATGTGGCGATTCAAAAAGGTTTGCTCACCGTCGAGAAACAGAACAAGAAAAATGTCTTTTCGGGGCGGATTATGGAGATTGAAGGTTTGCCCGATTTGAAGGTCGAGCAGGCTTTTGAATTGACAGATGCGACGGCCGAGCGTTCTTGCGCCGGATGCACGATTAAACTGAGCGTGGAGACTGTTTCCGAGTATATTCGTTCTAATGTCGCGCTGCTGAAAAACATGGTGGCGCGCGGCTATCAAGATGCGCGGACGATGATGCGCCGGGTGGCGAAGATGGAGGAATGGCTGGCTAATCCGGTGTTGCTGGAAGCTGATGCTGATGCGGAATACGTTGAAATCATCGAAATCGATTTGAACGAGATTAAAGAGCCGATCGTGGCTGCTCCCAACGACCCGGATAATGTTAAGCTGTTGAGTGAGGTTGCGGGCGATCGCGTAGACGAAGTATTCGTCGGTTCTTGCATGACAAATATCGGTCACTACCGCGCCACAGCGAAGGTGTTGGAAGGTGCAGGAGAAGTCAAAACCCGCCTGTGGATTTGTCCGCCGACTCGGATGGACGAACAGCAACTCAAAGAAGAAGGTTATTACAGCATTTTTGGAGCCGCTGGAGCTCGCACAGAAATGCCCGGATGCAGTCTTTGTATGGGCAATCAAGCGCGGGTTAAAGATGCGACAACGGTATTTTCAACTTCTACTCGCAACTTTAACAACCGCATGGGCAAAGACGCACAAGTTTATCTCGGTTCTGCCGAATTAGCCGCAGTTTGTTCGCTGTTAGGTCGAATTCCCACAGTCCAAGAATACCATGACATTGTGTCGAAGAAAATCGATCCTTTTGCCAGTGATTTGTATCGGTATTTAAATTTCGATCGAATTGCTGGTTTTGAGGATGAAGGGCGAGTGATTGCTTTGGAAGATATGCCTCGAATTGAGGATATTTTGGGAATTCCCGACGGTGTGTTGAGCAAGTAAAAAGCGAGGCGGGCGATCGGCTGTATTCATCTGCGTCCATCAGCGTATATCTGCCGACATCTGCGGTTAAAACTCAAAGAAACCGGGTTTTTTACAGTTGCTATCGGCTGTAACGCCTCTTCTGGGCAAAAACCCGGTTGGGAGCATCTCATATTTGTAAAAACACTTCTTCTGGCTCCTGACTTCTTCCTTCTGACTCTTTTCTCCTGACTCCTGACTCCTGACTCCTAACTCCAATTTCAAGCGGAGGGCTGCTTTCATTGAGATACTCCCACCCGGTTTCTCACTGCTCGTGCGTCTAGGACTGTGCTTGAATCCAAAATCCAAAATTTAAAATCCAAAATGGATTGACAGCCGCCCCCTCTGCGGCTACGCTTTGAAGTGAGAGGTTGCTTTGCTTGTAGAGGAGGCAGCCCGCGTCGTCGCCCAAAAATCTAGTTGCACTGCCCAAAGCTGTTGGTAGCAGCAATGGACAGCATAACCGCCAAACTGGAACAAGCAGTCTGGAGGCTAACGGAGTATCTTAACATTCTCTGTAGCCGCCCTGCTATGTGTTGAAAAGCGGGGCGGCTGGGTTTTTGGGTTTTTCTAGAAAACCCAAAACCAGGAGAACATAATTATGTCACAGGAATTCTTGCCTGACGATAACTTGGACGATCGCCCAGATTCAGACTCAGCAATATCCGAACAGGAAGTGGTGCTGTTAACGGTTGTCGGTTCGCCCAAGGTTGTCAGGGAAACCATACTGACTTTGTACCGGCTGGGATTTGCCTCTGTTGGCGATTGGAGTCCGGTACAGCGTGCGGCTAATCCGAAGCAAGTGATGAGCGTGCTGATTCGCCGTCGTTCCCGCAAAGCGTAGGTGTTCTAGCGTTCCCAGGCTAAGGCCTGGGAAGCAGTTACAGGTTAAGTTCGGGAGGGGCGGGTTTATTGTATTGTTTGTTTGCAATATAGATGGTTGGTGAAAATCGCTCCAGACTCCGATCGCGGTCGATCGACCGGACATAATATACAGCAGATTCCATGTATATATGATACACTGTATTGAGTACATAAGCGAAAAAAATGAAACCTTATTCGAGC